>JAUZSC010000007.1 GCA_030949825.1 Sulfurimonas sp. | reverse complement strand
TACTCGTATGGGTAGAAAAAACAACCATTTTATAGAATCGCGGTAACAGATAGCCGTAAACGAAGAGATGGTGGTTGGATTGAGCTTATTGGTCACTATAATCCAATGGTAGCTGAGAAAACTTTTTAGTTGTTGACAACGAAAGACTTGACTATTGGATTAGTACAGGTGCTCAAATGAGTAACCGTGTTAAAAAAGATAACTGGTCGTTAGTCATGATTTCTGATTTCGTTGCACAGTTTGCAAAAGCTTATAGCTTCAAACCCTGAAGATATTCGAGTGGAAGTAAAAAGAAGGCGATGAAGTAACAGAAATTGTTCTTTTTGCTAATCAATCCGATATCGGTAAACTGATTGGTAAAGAAGGTAAGATGATTGGGTGCTATAAAACTGTCATCTCTGGCTGTAAAGCTAAAGATGGTGTAAGTTACCGTATCAATGTCGAAGCCGTTTAAAGAACAACTTTTACATATCGCTACTCATCGGCTAAAACTGTCGGTATTCATGGCGATATGAAATTCCACGATAAATCAGACTTCCCTGAACAATTTTTTTAATGGATCAACTTTTTTTACAAATCTTAAGAAAGAGATAACCTTAGTTGATGTAGACCTAAATAGAGGTCTTATTCGGATAGAGGGTATTAATAGTATTGAAGATGCTAAACGATTTACAAATGTAAAATTATTTACAACTCGAGATGAAACGAGAAAAATTGTCACCTAGAAGAGGGTGAATTTTTTTGGTTTGATATTGATGATTGTGAAGTTTATGAAAATGATATACATTTAGGTACGGTTCATGAAATTGAGCGAATCGCTATAACGGACTACATCTTGCAATGATTACGGATGAAAAACTTGTTCAAGCGGGACATCCAAAAAGTTTTGATTCCTTTCATCAAACCTTTTCGTGTAAGTGTAAATATAAAAAAGAAAATTATCATCGTTGAGGGTGGTATGGATATTCTAGAAGCTTCATAGATGAAATTCACCTTTGTAACACTTTTTCAAACCTTGTAGAAGGATACTTTCAAGACTCTATTCTTAAACGTGCAATTGAAAAAGATTTAATCCAGATTGATTACATAAATCCTCGCGACTACTCAGAAAATAAACATTTTAAAGTCGATGATACAGCTGTAGGTGGTGGAGCAGGGATGGTTATGAATCCTCAACCTTTATTTGATTCATTGGATGAATTGAAAAAGCAAGACTCTTACGCGCATATAATATTTGTAACCCCAGTTGCAAAACAGTTTAAACAGCGTGATGCAAAACGATTAGCAAAGAAATCGCATGTAGTTTTTGTAAGTGGTAGATATGAAGGGATAGATGAGCGAGTGATAGAAGAGTTCGCTGATGAAGTATTCTCTATTGGTGATTATATACTAACAGGGAGGAGAGTTAGCCTCTCTAGTCCTATGTGACGCAATAAGCAGAAATATATATGGAGTGCTAGGTAATAGTGATTCCTTAAGTATAGAGAGTTTTTGAAAATGCTCTTTTGGAAGCTCCATCTTTCTCCAAACCAAAAGAATATAAAAATATAGCAGTACCTAAAGAATATCTAAAGGGTAATCATAGTAAAATTCGCACACTAAAAATAGCCCTGTCCGAATGTAAGACTAAGTTTTTCAGGCCAGAGCAGCTTTTAAAGCATAGAACAACAGAGCATTAAAGGAAATCTTATGAGAAATAAGTACATAGAAAATTTTGAAAAACACAAGTAGCAGAGAAAACTATTCCAGCATTTCGTGCTGGTGATACTGTAAATTTAGCAGTAACAATTAAAGAAGGCGAGAAAACTCGTGTTCAGAGTTATGAAGGTGTTTGTATAGCTAGACGTGGGTCAAGGTACTGGTGAGACTATCACTGTGCGTAAAATCGGTGCTAACGGTATTGGTATTGAAAGAATATTCCCAATCTATTCTGATTCAGTTCAAGAAATCAAAGTAATCCGCCGTGGTCGTGTTCGTCGTGCTAAATTGTTTTACCTTCGTGATCTTGCAGGTAAAAAAGCTCGTATTAAAGAACTTAGAAGAAAATAATCTTCTAGGTCTCTTTCTCCACCCTTCTTTAAAACTCATTCTATAATTAACATCAAATTACACTTTTTAACTCTAACTTAAATACTAAAGATAACACCGAGTTAAACATCAAAAATATTTCAATTCGCAAAAACACTAGGTAAATCCGATGAAAAATAAAACGAAACTTAATCTTATAAGAAGACTTGGATAGAAACTTGCTTAGACTCCTAAAACAAGGAGTCTATCATCAAACTTACGAAAACAACAGACCTAATCAATGCACTTAAAAGATTCCAGATTATCGAGTAGATATAGGAAAGATAGAGTACCCACTCCATGAAGTACTATTTATGACACTTTTTGCACTTCTAAAAGGTAATGCAACTTTTAAAGATATATTTGCATGGATGATATTCAATAAAGATAACGAAATATTAAAGACAATCTTTGAAAAAGAAAAAGTAAGTATACCTTCTCGTACTACATTACATACACTCCTATATAAATACTGACAACAACGCACTTGAATCTGTTTTTAGAGAATACTTTTTGATTATGTCTTGCAAAAAGTATTGCGATAGATGGTAAATGGCTCAATGGTAGCGATGTTAATGGACAATATATTCAAGAGTCCCATAAAGCGATGCTCAATATATTAGATAAAGATATCAAGATTGTTTTTGCACATAAATTTTTAGATAAACATAAAAAGAGTGAAATAAAAGCACTTCAGGAGGTATTGGAAGATGATAGTCTTTTTACTGGAGATGGACAAATCTTCTCGTTTGATGCACTCTTAACTCAATCAAGTATTTTAAACACGATTAATGCTCAAGGGAATAAATACATAGCTAAACTCAAAGGTAATCAGAAAAATCTAAAACAAAAAGCTATTGAAACACTTGAGGCATTTGAGAGTGCAACTGATGTTTATGATAATGAGGAAGAATATCTTAATGAGAATAATAAAAGAGTTAGTCGAACGGTAGAGATATATCAAAATAAGAGCTGTAATCATGTGATGCACCATGAGGTATTCAATAATATTCAATCGTTAATAAAAGTGACTAAAAAATTAATAGACCCTACAACAGGGGAATCTACACAGACAATACAATACTCAATGGCAAACTTTAAAACAAGTGCTCAAGATTTTCATGAAAAGATATTGCAACATTGGCGTGTTGAAACATATGCGGTGAACGAAGTGAGGAAATACTCTTGGGGTACACTATCATCTGGACATGTTGACTGAAGAAGATAAGTATATAGCCTACAAAGAGCCTTTTTCAATAGCTATTCTTAGAAGCTTTACTATCAATCTTTATCAAATATTTTTAAATGCCAATAAAGATAAAAAAAGTTCTACCAACAGGAAAAACTACAATGGCTGAAATCAAAAGAAATTGCCTTTATCGAGATGATTTTACTGCTGGTTTGTTTGAGCAAGAAACTCTCACTTAAGGTTTATTTTATATTTCATCGGATTTACCTACAAAAACACCCGCTCCCCTCAAACATTAAGCTACATCTAAGCAACTACACCCTATAATTCCCATCCACAAACAATGACACATCGAGTTGATGCGTCGAAACGGAAGTTAAATATTGTTTGAGATCATTGAAAACTAAGCAAGTAATAGACTGATTAGTACTAACTAAACAGTTGAATAATATTACTTAGAAATAACTAATAAAAACAACAACCGTCTATTCTATTTGAATTCTTAAACAATTTATTGTTTAAGTTCCCTAAATAGTATAGATACTATACAAAAGTCCACTAACCGTTCACGCAGTTAGTGGCAATAACAAAGCCAATGAATTTTAATTCTTGGGCAAAAGATCAGTAAATAATCATAGAGATATGATCTTTACATAATCAAGTCTTCGGACAACAATTATGGAGAGTTTGATCCTGGCTCAGAATGAACGCTGGCGGCGTGCTTAACACATGCAAGTCGAACGATGAAACCTAGCTTGCTAGGTGAATTAGTGGCGCACGGGTGAGTAATATATAGATAACGTGCCTTTTAGTCTGGGATAGCCATTGGAAACGATGATTAATACTAGATACTCCTTCTTTATTTAAATAGAGTTGGGAAAGGAACCCTTTATGGTGTTTCGCTAAAAGATCGGTCTATACCCCATCAGCTTGTTGGTAGTGTAAGAGACTACCAAGGCAATGACGGGTAGCGGGTTTGAGAGGATGATCCGCCACACTGGTACTGAGACACGGACCAGACTCCTACGGGAGGCAGCAGTGAGGAATATTGCACAATGGAGGAAACTCTGATGCAGCAACGCCGCGTGGAGGATGACGCATTTCGGTGTGTAAACTCCTTTTATGAGTCAAGAAAATGACGGTAGCTCATGAATAAGCACCGGCTAACTCCGTGCCAGCAGCCGCGGTAATACGGAGGGTGCAAGCGTTATTCGGAATCACTGGGCGTAAAGGACGCGTAGGCGGGATGCCAAGTCTGATGTGAAATCCTATGGCTCAACCATAGAACTGCATTGGAAACTGGTAACCTAGAGTATGGGAGGGGGAGATGGAATTAGTGGTGTAGGGGTAAAATCCGTAGATATCACTAGGAATACCGAAAGCGAAGGCGATCTCCTGGAACAATACTGACGCTAAGGCGTGAAAGCGTGGGGAGCAAACGGGATTAGATACCCCGGTAGTCCACGCCCTAAACGATGAACACTAGTCGTCGGGATGCTAGTCATCTCGGTGATGCACTTAACAGATTAAGTGTTCCGCCTGGGGAGTACGGTCGCAAGATTAAAACTCAAAGGAATAGACGGGGACCCGCACAAGTGGTGGAGCATGTGGTTTAATTCGAAGATACGCGAAGAACCTTACCTAGCCTTGACATTGATAGAAATCAGCAGAGATGCAGATGTGCCCTTCGGGGAACTTGAAAACAGGTGCTGCACGGCTGTCGTCAGCTCGTGTCGTGAGATGTTGGGTTAAGTCCCGCAACGAGCGCAACCCTCGTCAATAGTTGCCAGCAGGTTAAGCTGGGCACTCTATTGAGACTGCCTTCGTAAGGAGGAGGAAGGTGAGGACGACGTCAAGTCATCATGGCCCTTATGGCTAGGGCTACACACGTGCTACAATGGGGCGTACAGAGAGTTGCGATACCGCGAGGTGGAGCCAATCTCATAAAGCGTCTCTCAGTTCGGATTGAAGTCTGCAACTCGACTTCATGAAGCTGGAATCACTAGTAATCGTAGATCAGCAATGCTACGGTGAATACGTTCCCGGGTCTTGTACTCACCGCCCGTCACACCATGGGAGTTGATTTCACCCGAAATTGGGAAGCTAACCTTCGGGGAGCTACCACTTACGGTGGAATTAGCGACTGGGGTGAAGTCGTAACAAGGTAACCGTAGGAGAACCTGCGGTTGGATCACCTCCTTTCTAGAGTAAAGTTAATCATTCATTTGAATTAACATAACAAAAAGAAAATCTCACGAATAAGTTTTTATTAATTAGTCTTTACTTGCTTAGTTTTCAGTGATCAGAGTTCATTTGAATTTGTAGCACAATTTCGGGCCTATAGCTCAGCTGGTTAGAGTGCACCCCTGATAAGGGTGAGGTCCCAGGTTCAAGTCCTGGTAGGCCCACCATTTTTGCACTAATCGCACTAAAAAAACTTACTCACGTACATTTGTACGCTTCGCAAGTTTCTTTAGCACGATTAGCACAAAAACAAGTTTTTAATCAAATTAAATCCAAGTACTTTTTAAAGTATTTCGATTTGGTTTTATTTAAAATCAAAAAGTTCATTAAATTACAATTGTTAAAGTCAACATTATAAATTAAAAGATTGTATATAGGTATTAATACTTATATACGTGAAGATCTGATAATTATATAACTAAATAACTACAATCAACAGGATCTATCTTCTTAGCGTATTCGTATGCTAAGTAAGGTAGTGAACGCAAATTAGAATAACAAAGATACATTTACATGTATCGAACAATTTTAATATTAATTAAAAAAGATATTAAGGGCCATAGGTGGATGCCTTGGCTGGTAGAGGCGATGAAAGACGTACTAGGCTGCGAAAAGTCTCGGGGAGCTGCCAAGAAGCTTTGATCCGGGAATTTCTGAATGGGACAACCCAGCGTGGTGCGAATCACGTTATCATATTTATATGAGGCGAACTCAGGGAAGTGAAACATCTCAGTACCTGAAGGAAGAGAAATCAAACGAGATTCCCTTAGTAGCGGCGAGCGAAATGGGAACAGGGCGGTTAGTGATACTATATTGATTAGATGAATAAGCTGGAAAGCTTGAACGAAGAGGGTGATATTCCCGTAATCGAAAATCTTTATAGGGTACTATGCTAACGAAAGAGTAGGTCGGGACACGTGTTATCTTGACTGAATATGGGGGGACCACCCTCCAACCCTAAATACTACTACCAGACCGATAGCGAACTAGTACCGTGAGGGAAAGGTGAAAAGGACTGCGGTGAGCAGAGTGAAATAGAACCTGAAACCTATGGCTTACAATCATTTGGAGCACTATTGTCGTAAGACAAGTGTGACAGACTGCCTTTTGCATAATGAGCCTGCGAGTTGTGGTCAGTGGCAAGGTTAATCGAACGAGAAGCCGTAGCGAAAGCGAGTCTTAATAGGGCGAATTAGTCACTGGCTGCAGACCCGAAACTGAGTGATCTATCCATGTGCAGGTTGAAGCTGGTGTAAGAGCCAGTGGAGGACCGAACCCGTAGAGGTTGAAAACTCTTGGGATGACGTGTGGATAGGGGTGAAAGGCCAATCAAACTCAGTGATAGCTGGTTCTCTCCGAAATATATTTAGGTATAGCCTCGAGCATTAGCATGAAGGGGTAGAGCACTGACAGGGCTAGGGCTGCTTACCGCGGTACCAAACCCTATCAAACTCCGAATACTTCATGTGTAACCTCGGGAGTCAGGCGTAGGGTGATAAAATCCTATGTCGAGAGGGGAACAACCCAGACTAACAGCTAAGGTCCCAAAGTCGTATCTAAGTGGAAAAGGATGTGGAGTTGCTGTGACAACCAGGAGGTTGGCTTAGAAGCAGCCATCCTTTAAAGAAAGCGTAACAGCTCACTGGTCTAGCGATTCTGCGCCGAAAATATAACGGGGCTAAGATACGCACCGAAGCTTTAGATTTGATATTTATATCAAGTGGTAGGAGAGCGTTCCATTCAGCGCTGAAGGTATACCGGTAAGGAATACTGGAGCGGATGGAAGTGAGCATGCAGGCATGAGTAGCGAGAAAAGGAATGAGAATTTCCTTCGCCGTAAACCCAAGGTTTCCTACGCGATGCTCGTCATCGTAGGGTTAGTCGGGACCTAAGTCGAGTCCGAAAGGGGTAGACGATGGCAAATAGGTTAATATTCCTATACCGACGGTTGTTTGTTTGAGTGATGGGGGGACGCATAGAGTTAATCGAGCTCGCTGATGGAATAGCGGGTCGAAGGATGTAGGTTGAGAAGTAGGAAAATCCGCTTCTCATGAGACCGAGATCTTACAGGCAGAATAATTACTTCGGTAAGCATTCTGAATCGATGATACTGTCGTGCCGAGAAAAGCCTCTAAACGAGAACAACCGTTGCCCGTACCGCAAACCGACACAGGTGGGTGAGATGAGTATTCTAAGGCGCGTGGATGAACCCTGGTTAAGGAACTCTGCAAACTAGCACCGTATCTTCGGTATAAGGTGTGCCAGAACTGTAATGGAATTTACTTCCAGAAGCGGTTCATGGTCGCAGCAAAGTGTCCCTCCCGACTGTTTACCAAAAACACAGCACTCTGCTAACTCGTAAGAGGATGTATAGGGTGTGACGCCTGCCCGGTGCTTGAATGTTAAAAGGATTGCTTAGCTTTGCGAAGGCATGAATTGAAGCACAAGTAAACGGCGGCCGTAACTATAACGGTCCTAAGGTAGCGAAATTCCTTGTCGGTTAAATACCGACCTGCATGAATGGCGTAACGAGATGGGAGCTGTCTCAACCAGGGATCCAGTGAAATTGTAGTGGAGGTGAAAATTCCTCCTACCCGCGGAAAGACGGAAAGACCCCGTGCACCTTTACTATAGCTTGACACTGCTATTGGGATATTCATGTGCAGGATAGGTGGGAGCCTTTGATTCATAGTCGCCAGATTATGATGAGGCATCCTTGAGATACCACCCTTGAATATTCTGATAGCTAACTCCGTACAATTATCTTGTGCGAGGACAATGTCTGGTGGGTAGTTTGACTGGGGCGGTCGCCTCCTAAAAAGTAACGGAGGCTTACAAAGGTTAGCTCAGGTGGGTTGGAAATCCACCGTAGAGTATAATGGCATAAGCTAGCCTGACTGTAAGACATACATGTCGAGCAGAGTCGAAAGACGGTCATAGTGATCCGGTGGTTCTGTGTGGAAGGGCCATCGCTCAAAGGATAAAAGGTACGCCGGGGATAACAGGCTGATCTCCCCAAGAGCTCACATCGACGGGGAGGTTTGGCACCTCGATGTCGGCTCATCGCATCCTGGGGCTGGAGCAGGTCCCAAGGGTATGGCTGTTCGCCATTTAAAGCGGTACGCGAGCTGGGTTCAGAACGTCGTGAGACAGTTCGGTCCCTATCTTCCGTGGGCGTAGGAACGTTGAGGAGAGCTGACCCTAGTACGAGAGGACCGGGTTGGACGTGCCACTGGTGCACCAGTTGTTCTGCCAAGAGCATCGCTGGGTAGCTACGCACGGATGAGATAACCGCTGAAAGCATCTAAGCGGGAAGCCAACTCCGAGATGAACGTTCCCTGAAGTACGCTTGAAGACTACAAGCTTGATAGGCTGGATGTGTACGCAGAGTAATCTGTTTAGCTGACCAGTACTAATAGTACGTTCGTCTTTTTTAAATCTATTTATTTAGATACAAATTCGTTCACTACCTTACTTAGTGTATTATACTAAGAGAAGATTAGAACCTGAATGATTGTTACCCCACTTAGCTTTTAAGCATGGGAGTATCGCGATTTAGTCGCAGAAGTTATTTAGTTATAGCATGTTGAATTTAATAATTGATATATAATGAACTGTCATATACAAAAGAATTACTCTTTTATATATTACACTCACTCAATAAAGACTTTTTAAAGTCTCACTTGAATATAAAAGCTTCGGCTCTTATGTTGTAGTGAGACTTTGTCTAGGTGGCTATAGAGAGAGGGAAACGCCTGGTCCCATTCCGAACCCAGAAGCTAAGCCTCTCATCGCTGATAATACTGCAGATTTCATTTGTGGGAATGTAGGTCGTTGCCTAGTTTGTCTTTTTTAATTAATCCCCTTGACTTTTATTATTATACCTACTCCACAAACAATGACACATCGAGTTGATGCGTCGAAACGGAAGTTAAATATTGTTTGAGATCATTGAAAACTAAGCAAGTAATAGACTGATTAGTACTAACTAAACAGTTGAATAATATTACTTAGAAATAACTAATAAAAACAACAACCGTCTATTCTATTTGAATTCTTAAACAATTTATTGTTTAAGTTCCCTAAATAGTATAGATACTATACAAAAGTCCACTAACCGTTCACGCAGTTAGTGGCAATAACAAAGCCAATGAATTTTAATTCTTGGGCAAAAGATCAGTAAATAATCATAGAGATATGATCTTTACATAATCAAGTCTTCGGACAACAATTATGGAGAGTTTGATCCTGGCTCAGAATGAACGCTGGCGGCGTGCTTAACACATGCAAGTCGAACGATGAAACCTAGCTTGCTAGGTGAATTAGTGGCGCACGGGTGAGTAATATATAGATAACGTGCCTTTTAGTCTGGGATAGCCATTGGAAACGATGATTAATACTAGATACTCCTTCTTTATTTAAATAGAGTTGGGAAAGGAACCCTTTATGGTGTTTCGCTAAAAGATCGGTCTATACCCCATCAGCTTGTTGGTAGTGTAAGAGACTACCAAGGCAATGACGGGTAGCGGGTTTGAGAGGATGATCCGCCACACTGGTACTGAGACACGGACCAGACTCCTACGGGAGGCAGCAGTGAGGAATATTGCACAATGGAGGAAACTCTGATGCAGCAACGCCGCGTGGAGGATGACGCATTTCGGTGTGTAAACTCCTTTTATGAGTCAAGAAAATGACGGTAGCTCATGAATAAGCACCGGCTAACTCCGTGCCAGCAGCCGCGGTAATACGGAGGGTGCAAGCGTTATTCGGAATCACTGGGCGTAAAGGACGCGTAGGCGGGATGCCAAGTCTGATGTGAAATCCTATGGCTCAACCATAGAACTGCATTGGAAACTGGTAACCTAGAGTATGGGAGGGGAGATGGAATTAGTGGTGTAGGGGTAAAATCCGTAGATATCACTAGGAATACCGAAAGCGAAGGCGATCTCCTGGAACAATACTGACGCTAAGGCGTGAAAGCGTGGGGAGCAAACGGGATTAGATACCCCGGTAGTCCACGCCCTAAACGATGAACACTAGTCGTCGGGATGCTAGTCATCTCGGTGATGCACTTAACAGATTAAGTGTTCCGCCTGGGGAGTACGGTCGCAAGATTAAAACTCAAAGGAATAGACGGGGACCCGCACAAGTGGTGGAGCATGTGGTTTAATTCGAAGATACGCGAAGAACCTTACCTAGCCTTGACATTGATAGAAATCAGCAGAGATGCAGATGTGCCCTTCGGGGAACTTGAAAACAGGTGCTGCACGGCTGTCGTCAGCTCGTGTCGTGAGATGTTGGGTTAAGTCCCGCAACGAGCGCAACCCTCGTCAATAGTTGCCAGCAGGTTAAGCTGGGCACTCTATTGAGACTGCCTTCGTAAGGAGGAGGAAGGTGAGGACGACGTCAAGTCATCATGGCCCTTATGGCTAGGGCTACACACGTGCTACAATGGGGCGTACAGAGAGTTGCGATACCGCGAGGTGGAGCCAATCTCATAAAGCGTCTCTCAGTTCGGATTGAAGTCTGCAACTCGACTTCATGAAGCTGGAATCACTAGTAATCGTAGATCAGCAATGCTACGGTGAATACGTTCCCGGGTCTTGTACTCACCGCCCGTCACACCATGGGAGTTGATTTCACCCGAAATTGGGAAGCTAACCTTCGGGGAGCTACCACTTACGGTGGAATTAGCGACTGGGGTGAAGTCGTAACAAGGTAACCGTAGGAGAACCTGCGGTTGGATCACCTCCTTTCTAGAGTAAAGTTAATCATTCATTTGAATTAACATAACAAAAAGAAAATCTCACGAATAAGTTTTTATTAATTAGTCTTTACTTGCTTAGTTTTCAGTGATCTATTTTATTTCACAAATTATTTAAAAGTGGGGGATTAGCTCAGCTGGGAGAGCGTCTGCCTTGCACGTAGAAGGTCAACAGTTCGATCCTGTTATTCTCCACCATTTTTTTTGGAAATTTGCACTTAAAAAAGAAACTCACATACTAAAAGTATGCTTCGCTTCTTTTTTAAGCACAACTTCCTCAAAAAAACAAGTTTTTAATCAAATTAAATCCAAGTACTTTTTAAAGTATTTCGATTTGGTTTTATTTAAAATCAAAAAGTTCATTAAATTACAATTGTTAAAGTCAACATTATAAATTAAAAGATTGTATATAGGTATTAATACTTATATACGTGAAGATCTGATAATTATATAACTAAATAACTACAATCAACAGGATCTATCTTCTTAGCGTATTCGTATGCTAAGTAAGGTAGTGAACGCAAATTAGAATAACAAAGATACATTTACATGTATCGAACAATTTTAATATTAATTAAAAAAGATATTAAGGGCCATAGGTGGATGCCTTGGCTGGTAGAGGCGATGAAAGACGTACTAGGCTGCGAAAAGTCTCGGGGAGCTGCCAAGAAGCTTTGATCCGGGAATTTCTGAATGGGACAACCCAGCGTGGTGCGAATCACGTTATCATATTTATATGAGGCGAACTCAGGGAAGTGAAACATCTCAGTACCTGAAGGAAGAGAAATCAAACGAGATTCCCTTAGTAGCGGCGAGCGAAATGGGAACAGGGCGGTTAGTGATACTATATTGATTAGATGAATAAGCTGGAAAGCTTGAACGAAGAGGGTGATATTCCCGTAATCGAAAATCTTTATAGGGTACTATGCTAACGAAAGAGTAGGTCGGGACACGTGTTATCTTGACTGAATATGGGGGGACCACCCTCCAACCCTAAATACTACTACCAGACCGATAGCGAACTAGTACCGTGAGGGAAAGGTGAAAAGGACTGCGGTGAGCAGAGTGAAATAGAACCTGAAACCTATGGCTTACAATCATTTGGAGCACTATTGTCGTAAGACAAGTGTGACAGACTGCCTTTTGCATAATGAGCCTGCGAGTTGTGGTCAGTGGCAAGGTTAATCGAACGAGAAGCCGTAGCGAAAGCGAGTCTTAATAGGGCGAATTAGTCACTGGCTGCAGACCCGAAACTGAGTGATCTATCCATGTGCAGGTTGAAGCTGGTGTAAGAGCCAGTGGAGGACCGAACCCGTAGAGGTTGAAAACTCTTGGGATGACGTGTGGATAGGGGTGAAAGGCCAATCAAACTCAGTGATAGCTGGTTCTCTCCGAAATATATTTAGGTATAGCCTCGAGCATTAGCATGAAGGGGTAGAGCACTGACAGGGCTAGGGCTGCTTACCGCGGTACCAAACCCTATCAAACTCCGAATACTTCATGTGTAACCTCGGGAGTCAGGCGTAGGGTGATAAAATCCTATGTCGAGAGGGGAACAACCCAGACTAACAGCTAAGGTCCCAAAGTCGTATCTAAGTGGAAAAGGATGTGGAGTTGCTGTGACAACCAGGAGGTTGGCTTAGAAGCAGCCATCCTTTAAAGAAAGCGTAACAGCTCACTGGTCTAGCGATTCTGCGCCGAAAATATAACGGGGCTAAGATACGCACCGAAGCTTTAGATTTGATATTTATATCAAGTGGTAGGAGAGCGTTCCATTCAGCGCTGAAGGTATACCGGTAAGGAATACTGGAGCGGATGGAAGTGAGCATGCAGGCATGAGTAGCGAGAAAAGGAATGAGAATTTCCTTCGCCGTAAACCCAAGGTTTCCTACGCGATGCTCGTCATCGTAGGGTTAGTCGGGACCTAAGTCGAGTCCGAAAGGGGTAGACGATGGCAAATAGGTTAATATTCCTATACCGACGGTTGTTTGTTTGAGTGATGGGGGACGCATAGAGTTAATCGAGCTCGCTGATGGAATAGCGGGTCGAAGGATGTAGGTCGAGAAGTAGGAAAATCCGCTTCTCATGAGACCGAGATCTTACAGGCAGAATAATTACTTCGGTAAGCATTCTGAATCGATGATACTGTCGTGCCGAGAAAAGCCTCTAAACGAGAACAACCGTTGCCCGTACCGCAAACCGACACAGGTGGGTGAGATGAGTATTCTAAGGCGCGTGGATGAACCCTGGTTAAGGAACTCTGCAAACTAGCACCGTATCTTCGGTATAAGGTGTGCCAGAACTGTAATGGAATTTACTTCCAGAAGCGGTTCATGGTCGCAGCAAAGTGTCCCTCCCGACTGTTTACCAAAAACACAGCACTCTGCTAACTCGTAAGAGGATGTATAGGGTGTGACGCCTGCCCGGTGCTTGAATGTTAAAAGGATTGCTTAGCTTTGCGAAGGCATGAATTGAAGCACAAGTAAACGGCGGCCGTAACTATAACGGTCCTAAGGTAGCGAAATTCCTTGTCGGTTAAATACCGACCTGCATGAATGGCGTAACGAGATGGGAGCTGTCTCAACCAGGGATCCAGTGAAATTGTAGTGGAGGTGAAAATTCCTCCTACCCGCGGAAAGACGGAAAGACCCCGTGCACCTTTACTATAGCTTGACACTGCTATTGGGATATTCATGTGCAGGATAGGTGGGAGCCTTTGATTCATAGTCGCCAGATTATGATGAGGCATCCTTGAGATACCACCCTTGAATATTCTGATAGCTAACTCCGTACAATTATCTTGTGCGAGGACAATGTCTGGTGGGTAGTTTGACTGGGGCGGTCGCCTCCTAAAAAGTAACGGAGGCTTACAAAGGTTAGCTCAGGTGGGTTGGAAATCCACCGTAGAGTATAATGGCATAAGCTAGCCTGACTGTAAGACATACATGTCGAGCAGAGTCGAAAGACGGTCATAGTGATCCGGTGGTTCTGTGTGGAAGGGCCATCGCTCAAAGGATAAAAGGTACGCCGGGGATAACAGGCTGATCTCCCCCAAGAGCTCACATCGACGGGGAGGTTTGGCACCTCGATGTCGGCTCATCGCATCCTGGGGCTGGAGCAGGTCCCAAGGGTATGGCTGTTCGCCATTTAAAGCGGTACGCGAGCTGGGTTCAGAACGTCGTGAGACAGTTCGGTCCCTATCTTCCGTGGGCGTAGGAACGTTGAGGAGAGCTGACCCTAGTACGAGAGGACCGGGTTGGACGTGCCACTGGTGCACCAGTTGTTCTGCCAAGAGCATCGCTGGGTAGCTACGCACGGATGAGATAACCGCTGAAAGCATCTAAGCGGGAAGCCAACTCCGAGATGAACGTTCCCTGAAGTACGCTTGAAGACTACAAGCTTGATAGGCTGGATGTGTACGCAGAGTAATCTGTTTAGCTGACCAGTACTAATAGTACGTTCGTCTTTTTTAAATCTATTTATTTAGATACAAATTCGTTCACTACCTTACTTAGTGTATTATACTAAGAGAAGATTAGAACCTGAATGATTGTTACCACACTTACGTTTTAACGACGGTGGTATCGCGATTTAGTCGCAGAAGTTATTTAGTTATAGCATGTTGAATTTAATAATTGATATATAATGAACTGTCATATACAAAAGAATTACTCTTTTATATATTACACTCACTCAATAAAGACTTTTTTAAAGTTTCACTTGAATATAAAAGCTTCGGCTCTTATGTTGTAGTGAGACTTTGTCTAGGTGGCTATAGAGAGAGGGAAACGCCTGGTCCCATTCCGAACCCAGAAGCTAAGCCTCTCATCGCTGATAATACTGCAGATTTCATTTGTGGGAATGTAGGTCGTTGCCTAGTTTGTCTTTTTTAATTAATCCCCTTGACTTTTATTATTATACCTACTAAATTACTCATTTATGTACCTCGTAATTTTACTATTTTATTTAAACTTCTCTTTATTCATAGGATTTATTTTATTTGTATAATATGCCTTATCAATTAAATCTTGGGAACGAGAGAGAAAATAAATATTTACTTTTGTTACTAATCAATTACAAAGCATAATATTGTTTAGAGAATTTTATATATGTGATAAAAATGTTACAATAATACACATATGTGATAAAGTGATTTTTTCTTCATTTAATCGTTATATATACAATTAATATAAGTTTATATTATTAAATATAGATAATATAGCTATTTTTAATAATCTTTACTTATTATTATACATTTTATAGCGATTAAACTTAGAAAATTATCACATACAAGTGATAATTTTCTAAGTTTAAATTAATATAGCATGATATAGAATTAATTCATCAGAAATATTTATAATAATATTTTGACAAACAATAAGGATATATTAAATGAAAAGAACAATCAAACTAGCAGTAGTAGCTGCATTAGCTTTAGGTGCAACATCAGTATTTGCAACAAATGGTGACAATATGATAGGACAAGCTGCTAAGTCTCGTTCAATGGGTGGAGTTGGAATTGCAAAAAGTTTTGGTGCTGAATCAGCTTTAGCGAATCCTGCAAATATTAGTACAGTTGAAAAATCAGAGTTTACTGCTGGTGTGACATTCTTTATGCCGGATGTTAAAGCGAGCTCTAATGCTTTTGGTGGAACTGGTGTTGCAACTGATTCTGATGCGGATTTGAGTGTTATTCCAGAATTATATTTTGCAAGTAGAATAAATTCTAATTTAGTTTATGGTATTACATTAGCGGGAACAGCAGGTATGGGTACGGACTATGACGATGCTCCTCAAGCAAATGTAAACAGAATGACAACAGAGTTAGCTTTATTGAAGGTAGCTATTCCTGTTTCATATACAATAGGAAAGCTAAACTTAGGTATTGCTCCTGTACTTCAGTATGGTACATTAGACATTAGACATACAGCTCCTCCTGGACCTAATCAAAACAATAATAATTCTGATACAGGATTTGGATATGAATTAGGTGCTACTTATGATATTTCATCTGCTATGACAGTTGGTGCTGTTTATAAATCTAAAATAGCTATGAAATATGATAATGTTTTAAGTAAATCTATAGCATCGTTTGGTCAATCAGCAAATATTACATCAGGAGATAATCTCGATCAACCTGCAGAATATGGTGTAGGTATTTCTTATGTGACTGGCGCGAATACTATCTCAGTTGATTACAAAAGAATTGAATGGGGAAGCGCAGCAGGATATAAAGATTTTGAATGGGATGATCAAGATGTTATAGCAATAGGTTATGAATTCGCAACAAAAACTTGGGCTCTTAGAGCTGGTTATAACTATTCAAAATCACCTATTTCTGAACAAATTGAAACGGGTAATGGTAAAGGTTCTGCTCAAAATTTCTTTAATTTATCAGGTTTCCCAGGTATAGTTGAATCTCATTATGCATTTGGTGGAGGATATAATGTATCTGATTCTTTAAGCCTCGATGCAGCAGTTGTATATGCAGCAGAAAAGAAAGAATCATTTACTACGGCAGCATATGGTGCTGGTTCTACTGTAGATGTTTCACATTCTCAATTAGGGTTAACTGTAGCTATGACATATAAATTCTAAGAGAGTTTATTTAAACGACCATCATTTATGGTGGTCTATTATTTACATATATAAAACAATTCATTTTCTCAAAACCAAGCTATTAGCAAAAGATAAAACAACTTATGATACAATCTCCCTAGATTTAGTGACTATTTTTTGATAAATGGTATATACAATCATAATAAAGGGAGTAATATGATAAACAAACTTATAAAAACTACATTAGCCTTGTCTTTGGCAGCGAGTGTAGCTTACGGTGCTAATGGCGCGAGAATGAATGAGATTAATGGTGATGTAGCTAAAAAGTATGAAAAGCTTTTAAATGACACTTTAGAAAGTAAAACTGGTTTTGCTATGTCTGATGGTAATGGTGGGATTAACGATGCCTATGCAAAAAGATACGGCAATAAAGAAGATGCTCAGTACGATAAAGACTGGACAAAAACTTTAGATAATCTAGGATTTTTTGGTATTACTAATGACGCTAAGTTAAACAGTATTTTAAAAACTTCTCCCCAAATTGCAGGATTTGCTCCATTTAATCAACTTATCTATAAAAAAGTTGGTGAAGATAAAACATATATAGGTCATTTAGATCCTGCAACTATGTTAGATATTGTTGGTGCAAAAGATAAAAAAGCAAGAGAAGATTTTGTTGCTATGTTTACTTCTTTAGACAAATGGACACAAGATGAGTTTGGTGGTACAGTAAAAACATCAACTTTTTCTGCATTGCCAGCAAACCCAATGATGAATTTTGAAATTGCCTTCGACAGACCAGAAGATCTTTCTGAGTACATTGGTACTTTTCAAGAAAACTTTGAAGCTGCTTTTGAAGATAAAAAATACATTATTGCCGGATACAAAGATTTTAAAGAGACTTATGAAGACTTAGAGATGAGTTTTGAAGAATACGATGCATTTTTTGTCTACTCATTATGTCACTTTACATTCTCTTACAATATATTTAACAAAGGTCGTCCAGATACAGGTGTATTTGCACCGTGTTCAATGTATATGTATGTCAAAAAAGATGCTAAGACTATGGTCGTAGGAATGCCTACACTTGCTAACTGGGCATCGATTATGAATATTAAAGATACAGCGAAACTCGAATGGATTAAAAAAATTGATGCTGAAATCATTTCAATTATGAAATCGATGGGAGCAAAACAAATATAATTTTTAAAAGGAATTATGTCAATGAGAAATTTATTATTATCGTTACTTGTAATGTTTGGAGCTTCTACAACTGTAGTTGCTGAGGATGTAAGTGCTTACCTAACTGGTGAGTATATGGATGCTAAAAGTGCTCGAAAAAAGTTAAAAAGTGTAGGTTATCAGATACTTGCTACATATAAGTCGGTTGATGATGGACAGACTATCGTTTTTACAAATAAAACTTTAAAAGCACAAGGTGCGATGGAAGGTCGTGCCCATGCAGCAGTTTTACGCCTTTTTGTTGATGATAGAGAAAAAGCTATTAGTATAACGAACCCAGTTTATTTTGGTCGTGCATTCATGCAAGATGATTATAATAAAAATGTCTTCAATGCGGAACTTGAGAAATTAAGTGGAGTATTTCAGGACCTCGTTGGTTCTAAAGATAAGCTAGATGCTGATGATATAGCAGGTTTCCATTTTATGATGGCTATGCCTTATTACGAAGATGCAGATGAGTTAAGTACGGGAAGTAATTCAGATTTAATCGCTAAAGTGACTGCGAATGCAGATAAAGTTATATTTGAGCTTAAGTTGTCTCCAAAGAGTACTTTGATTGGATATGCTTTAGGAGATGCTACGAAGAAATTTGTTACGACAATCGGTCGTGCTAATGCAGCGGTTTTGCCCTATACTATATCTATTGAAGATGGTAAAGCTACGGCACTTGCTGCTAAATATTACCTAGCTATTTCTTACCCTCTTTTAACGATGGGTGAATTTATGACTATTTCTGATGTTCCAGGTGCAATCCTAGATGATTTAGAGAAACCTTTTAAATAGACTCTCTAGAAGATGTTGGTACTAAGTACCAACATTTATACCATTACTGCTTCGCGTTTTCCCTCAAGTATCTCACCAATTAAATAACCATCAGTCTCAGCTAATACTTTGGCAACATTTGACTCTTCAACTACAAGTATCATTCCTACACCCATATTGAACGCTCTAAACATTTCATCTCTTTGAACATGCTCACTCATAAGTTCAAAAATAGGAAGAACTTGTATGGAGTCTTGTTTTACCTGTGCTTTTAAATTTTCAGGTAAAACACGAGGAAGGTTTTCTATAATTCCACCACCTGTAATATGCGCCATTGCTACAATCTCGTTTCGCAAGGCTTTAAAAGTTTTTACATAAATAGTTGTAGGCTCTAAAAGTGTCTCGATTAAAGGTTTTCCATTGAAATCATCATTAAAATCTAATTTCATTTTTTCAAATAAAACTTTTCTTGCGAGTGAAAAACCATTTGAATGAAGACCTGAACTTGGAAGTGCTATAAGTTTGTGACCTGCTCGAACAAGTGAAACTCTATCCATCTCAGATTTCTCAGCAACACCCACAGCAAAGCCTGCTAAGTCGTAGTCGTTCTCTGAATACATTCCAGGCATTTCTGCTGTTTCTCCACCGATAAGCGCACATTCGCTTCGTATACAACCCTCCGCGATACCTGCGACTACACTTGTTGCAACTTTTACATCAAGTTTTCCAGTTGCATAGTAATCTAAAAAGAACGAAGGTGTTCCGAAGTTACATAGTAAGTCATTTACACACATTGCAACAAGGTCAATTCCTACGGTGTTATGAATACCGGAATCTATTGCTAGTTTGAGTTTTGTTCCAACTCCGTCAGTAGCTGCGAGCATAACTGGCTCTTTAAAACCTTTTGGTAATTCAAATGCACCTGCAAAAGAACCTATTCCACCCAATACACCTGGTATTTTAGTTGATTTTACGAGAGGTTTTATATTTTGTACGAAACTATTTCCGGCATCTATGTCAACGCCCGCATCTTTGTAGCTAATTTGGCTCATTAAGAACTCCATTTATAAAGTATGCGAATTATAGCTTAGAAGTGTTGAGAGAAAAATAAGAGTTCAGAATTATTCTGAACCTTTTTCTTCTTCTGGTAAGTCACATTGTTTAGTAATTAAGCAAAGTGGACAAAAGTTCACCAGCCCAGCAATCAATGGAATTGCACCTAAGAAGAAGAGGTAATTTGGTGCTTCATTTACAATAGTATAAATACCATATGAAATTAATGCTAAACCTACAACGATACGAAATACTCTACAAAACGATCTAATTTTATTTACATTCATTTTATTTCCTTTAAAATTTATTTGAAATTATAGCATTAATTATCAAGTTAGCCTTAAATAGATGTAAAATTTGAGCTTTTTAAAATTTATAAAGAGAAATATGCTAAAATCGCGTTAGTAATTTAAATAGGATATAAAATGAAAAACTTTATTTACAACGAAATGATGGTTCATGTACCGGTGTGTACATCTAAAGATCCTAAAAATGTTTTAATAGTGAGCGATAGTTCTACTGATTTAGCAGTAGAAATGGGAAAACATACTGAGATAGCACACAAATGTGTAGCTTGTTCGATTGATTCATTTAGAGATGAAGCAGATGCATCGTATGATGTAGTTATATGTGAAGCAGATACAGATGCTGCAGTCCTTGCACATATCTCTCGTATATTACTTGAAGATGGTTTAGTTGTTATGACACACGCGTCTTTAGATAATACAGCCCAAAATAAGCAAAATATGCAAATTCTTGGTAAATATTTTAAAATTATTATGCCATTTAATTTAGGAACTGGTGAAACTGCACTTTTAGCATCTAAAGAATATCACCCAACTGCTGATATTAATCTACATCGTGCTGATATGCTTGATGGTCTTGATTTTTACAATTGTGATGTTCATCCTGCTGCTTTTGCAATGGGAAATAATATCCGTAAAGAATACTTAGGCATCATTAAAAACTAATGGCATTTGAGTATGCAATAGCTTTAAGTGGTGGAATCGCTACTGGAAAAAGTACCGTTGCCTCACTTATGGCACTTAATGGTATGCGAGTGATAGATGCAGATACAATTTCGCATCAAATCCTCGATGCTCATTTTGCATGGGTAGTGGATACTTTTGGAAAAAGATATGTTAATAACTCTAAAGTTGATAGAGCTAAACTAGGGACAATGATCTTTTCCTCTCCAGATGCTAAAAAAACGCTTGAAGCATTCCTCCATCCAAAAATTCGTGATGAAATAGAGCGTCTCAGTGTCAAACAAGATAGACTAAAATTCCCTTACCTTATCGATATTCCTCTTTTTTTTGAAAATGGTGCCTATAATATTAAAGACTCGGTTGTTGTGTATACTCCCAAAGAGGTACAACTTGAACGATTTATGAAAAGAAATAAGTATAGCCAAGAAGAATCTTTAAATAGAATGTCTTCGCAGATGCCAATCGATGAAAAGAGAGAAAAAGCTACTTGGATTATTGATAATTCTAAGAATCTGAAGCACTTGCAACAAGAAGTTGAAGATTTTGTTACAATAATTAAAAATAAGTATTTATAAGTATTTAAAGGAGACGATGTGTTAATGTCAAAATACACTGCAAGCGGAAACGATTTTGTAATATTTCACACCGATACTAAAAAGAAAAGAAATGATTTAGCTAAAGAGTTGTGTCATCGACAAAATGGAATTGGTGCTGATGGTTTGATAGTTATAATCGATCATGATACTTATGATTTTGAATGGCAGTTTTATAATTCAGATGGAAGCAGTGCCCAGATGTGTGGAAATGGTTCTCGAGCTTGTGCACATTATGCATTTACTCATAAACTTGCTCCAAAAAATATGACTTTTTTAACAGAGGCAGGAGTTATAAATGCTTCGGTTGATGGTACTATGGTTTTGAGTGAGCTTACTCCCCCTGTAATCTTAGAAAAAGAAATACTATTTAATAAGAAGAGTTGGTGGAAAATTGATACAGGTGTTCCTCATATGGTGCATCTTACTAATGATATTGAAAATTTTGATTTAAAAGAGGCTCGAGAAGTAAGAGAAAAATATAACGCTAATGTAAATATAGCGTATGTTGATGGAAAAAATCTTAGAGTTCGTACGTATGAGAGAGGTGTTGAAGATGAAACTTTAGCATGTGGAACTGGAATGGCAGCTTGTTTTTATAGAGCTTTACAAGAAGGTTTAGTAAGTGATTCTATTGAGGTCTATCCAACAAGTGGAGAAACTTTGTATCTTAGTATGAATGAGAGAACGATTACTTTTAAAGGTGAAGTGAAAAATACATTTATAACTGACTGGGTTTTATAACCCAGCAGCCTCAACAATTTTAGCTTGATGATCTGTAATAAGTGGTTCAACAACTTCATCTAAAAGTCCACCACTCATAATTGCTTCAAGTCTATACAGCGTTAAGTTGATTCTATGATCACTCATGCGGTTTTGAGGGTAGTTGTAGGTACGAATACGACCCGATCTATCTCCCGTTCCAACTTGAGCTGCTCGCTCAGCTGCATTTTCTGACTGTTGTTCTTGCATCTGTAAATCATAAAGTCGGGCTTTAAGTACTTTCATAGCTTTTTCACGATTTTTATGTTGCGATTTTTGGTCTTGATTGGTTACAACCAATCCTGATGGCAAGTGAGTAATTCTAACTGCAGAGTCGGTCGTATTTACAGACTGACCTCCACAACCAGAAGAACGCATTACATCTATCTTTAAGTCTTTATCCTCAATGATTACTTCAACATCATCAACCTCAGGCATTACCGCTACTGTAATTGCTGATGTATGAACGCGACCTTGAGACTCCGTTTCTGGTACACGCTGAACTCTATGAGTCCCGCCTTCGTATTTCAACCGACTATAAACCTGTTCACCTTTAATAAGAGCTGTCACTTCTTTGTAACCTCCCGAATCAGATGGTGAAGTACTGATAATCTCAATTTTCCAATTTCTTAAATCTGCATAACGCGTGTATGCATCAAATAAATCTCCAACAAAAATAGCAGCCTCATCTCCACCAGCACCAGCACGCATCTCAACGATAATATTTCTATCGTCATTGGGATCTTTTGGTAAAAGAAGCAATTTAATCTCTTCTTCCATGATTGGTTTTTGTGGTTCAAGTTCTTTAAGTTCTTCTTTTGCCATATCGCCCATTTCAGTATCGCAAAGCATTTCTTTAGTATCTGCAATATCTGCAACTAAAGTTTGGTATTCTTTGGCTTTTTCAACGATTGGTAAAAGATTTGATTGTTCTCTTGAGAGGTCTGTCATCCGTTTTATGTCAGATGTGATATCAGGTGAACTTAGCAAAGTGCCAAGTTCGTTATAGCGGGTGATAAACGGTGTTAGTTTATCTGCAAGCATATTTTGCCTTTTCCACTAAGGGAGTTATATTGCGTTAACAGCTCTGTGTAAGCGGCTTACTTTTCTAGCTGCAGTTTCTTTTTTAAGAATACCTTTGCTAACAAATTTATGAATTTGTTGGTTAGCTACTTTGAATGCAGCAGATGCTTCTTCTTTGTTCCCTGCATCGATTGCAGTACGAACATCTTTAACGATATTTTTAAGACGAGTTCTGTAAAAACGATTACGCTCTGTACGAACGATTGTTTGACGAATTCTCTTTATTGATGACTTATGATTTGCCATAGTTGAGTCCTTCTTTTATAAATTAAGTTCGAAATCATAGCTAAAAGATAATTAAACTTATGTTAAAGATAAGATAAATTTTTAATTTCTTTATTTATGTTAGAATACTCCCACTTTAATAAATGGATATTATATGAAACTATTTGGAACAGATGGCGTACGCGGTGAAGCAGGTTCATTTTTAAGTGCACAGGTAGCAATGCGAGTTGCAATGGCTGCTGGCATCTACTTCAAAAAACATTCAATAAGCAATAAAATTTTAATTGGAAAAGATACTCGCAAGAGTGGTTATATGATTGAAAATGCAATTGTAAGTGGTTTAACTGCAATAGGTTATGATGTGATCCAAATAGGTCCAATGCCTACTCCTGCTATTGCTTTTATAACAGCAAATATGCGATGTGATGCTGGAATAATGATAAGCGCTTCTCATAATTCTTATGAAGATAATGGAATTAAATTCTTTGACGGACAAGGTGATAAACTTTCTCATGCAGTGGAAAAAGAGATAGAAGGTATTTATGCTGACAATGAAACGATTTTAGATGCGCAACAAGTTGGCAGGGGAATAGGAAAAGCAAAAAGAATTGATGATGTTATTGGTAGATATATTGTGCAGTTAAAAAATTCATTTCCTAGAGATTTGTCCTTAAGTGGTGTACGAATAGTTTTAGATGCTGCTAATGGAGCCGGATATAAAGTCGGTCCAACTGTTTTGGAAGAACTAGGTGCCGATGTTGTAGTTTTACATAATAAGCCTAATGGTTACAACATTAACGAAGACTGTGGTGCACTTCATACTAAGTCATTACAAAAGGCTGTTGTTGAATTACGGGCAGATTTAGGAGTAGCACTCGATGGTGATGCTGATAGACTTGTAGTAGTTGATGAAAAAGGTGAGATAGTTGATGGAGATCAATTACTTGGCTCTTTGTGCGCACATCTTAATAAGCTTGGTTCTTTAAAAGGTGGCGGAATGGTTGCAACTGTTATGAGTAATCAAGGACTTGATGACTATATGAAAAGTGAAGGTTTGAAATTATTGCGTTCAGATGTTGGGGACAAAAATGTTCTTGAGATTATGAAAAAAGAGGGTATTAATTTTGGTGGTGAGCAAAGTGGTCATGTGATTATCAATGATTATGCTAAGACTGGAGATGGTCTTGTGTCTGCACTTCAAACACTTTCTCTTATTATAAAATCGGGTAAAAAAGCGTCCCAAGTTCTTCGTCCTTTTAATCTTTACCCTCAAAAACTTGTAAATATTAATATTAAAGATAAAAAAGACTTAGCATCTATTGAGGGCTTGAAGAAAAAGCTAGAACTTTTAGATGCTAAAAACATTCGTCATCTTATACGCTACTCAGGAACAGAAAACAAATTGAGAGTTTTACTAGAAGCAAAAGATGCAAAAGAGATGAATAAAGAAATGGATAACTTAGTCGCATTTTTTGCAAAAGAGCTCAATGCCTAATCCAGCACTTCGCCTTAACGCAATACTCTTTTTTACACTTGTTGGCATATTTATAATTGACCAAAATATTAAGATGCTTTTTGTGGATGGTTTTCGTTATTACACAGACTGTATTGATTTAATTCTTGTATATAACCGAGGCGTTGCTTTTTCAATGTTCGCATTTTTAGCAGAATGGCTTAAATACATTCAACTTGTAATGGTCTTTGGTGTTTTAGGATATATTCTATACCTAAAAAAAGTCTGTTACGCACTTCCAGCTGGCTTTCTTTTAGGAGGAGCATTCTCAAATATTTATGATAGGTTTATTCATGGTGGAGTTGTAGATATGGTCTACTGGCATTGTGGATTTAACTTTGCGGTGTTTAACTTTGCTGATGTAATGATTGATGTAGCAGTTGTATGGTTTTTGATATTAAGTTTTAAGCCACACCTTTGTAAAAGCTAATTAAAAGCAGATTTTAGATAATATTAGCCAAAATAACAGTTATTACATAAAATAACGGATAAGAAAAAGGAAATTGATGGAAATCAAATCAAACAAAATTAACGGTGCAAACGCTGAAATCTCGGCAACAATCTCAATGGATGAGGTAAATGCAAACATAGAAAAAATCGCTAAGCAACTTGCTAAAACAACAACTATTCAAGGTTTTCGTAAGGGTAAAGTACCTATGTCAATTGTTAAAAAACAATTTGGTGATAAACTAACTCAAGATGCTGAAGCTGAAGCTTTAAGAGAAGTACTTGAAAAAGGTTTAGCTGAGTTAAATATCGATAATGCATCATTAATTGGTGAACCTAATATTTCTAAATTCGATAAAAGTGATGATAAAATTGAAGTAACTGTAAAAGTTGCAATGCGTCCTGAGATTGACTTAGGTGATTATGCTTCAATGGCTAAAGATTTTGACAAACCAGTAATTACAGATAAAGACATAGATGCTAAGATTATTGAACTTGCGCAAGGACAGGCTGAGCTTGTTGATGTTAAAAGAAATCGTATAATGAAACTTGGCGATACTGCTGTAATCGACTTTGAAGGCTCAATAGACGGAAAAGTATTTGATGGCGGAAAAGCTGAAAACTTTGCACTTCTTTTAGGTTCAAACCAGTTTATTCCAGGTTTTGAAGATCAACTTGTTGGTGTTAAAAGAGATGAAGAAGTAGTAATCAAAGCAACTTTCCCTGAAAATTACGGTGGAGATTTAGCGGGTAAAGAAGCTGAGTTCAAAGTTAAAGTAAATCAGATTCAAGTAAAAGAAGATATCGAAATCAATGAAGAACTTGCTATTAAAATGCTTCCAGGTCAAGATGATACATCACTAGAGTCACTTAAAAAACAAGTAAAAGATATGCTTGAAAATGAGGTTCTAGGTAAACTTTATAATGATGAGTTAAAACCAGCCTTACTAGAGTCTTTGGTAACAGGATTTGATTTTGATTTACCAGAATTTGTTGTTGAGCAAGAAATTGATATGGCATTAAACAAATCTGCTTCTTCAATGAGTGAAGATGAAATCAAAGAACTTCGTGAAAATGCAGACAAATTAACAGAGCTTCGTGAAACTTTCCGTAGTGATGCGCAAAGAAGTGTGAAAGCTACATTTATCATCGACTCTTTGGCAATGGCTGAAAATATTAAAATAGAAGAAAATGAAGTTATGCAAACTATTTATTATGAAGCGATGCAAACAGGTCAAGATCCTCAAAAAGCATACGAACATTATAAAGAAGCTGGATATTTACCTGCTATTCAAATGTCAATGGTTGAAGATAGAGTGCTTAGTACAATCTTAAACTCAAAGATAAAAGAGGCATAATTTTATGAACTATATTCCATCGGTAATTGAAAAAACAGGACGAGGTGAAAGATCTTACGATATTTACTCTCGTTTACTTAAAGATAGAATCGTAATGTTAAGCGGAGAAGTGAACGATCAAGTTGCATCGAGTATTGTTGCACAGTTTTTATTTCTTGAAGCAGAAGACCCAGAAAAAGACATCTTCTTTTATATAAATTCCCCAGGTGGAGTTGTGACTTCTGGAATGGCTATTTTTGATACAATGAACTATATCCGTCCTGAGGTTGCTACTATTTGTATTGGTCAAGCAGCATCTATGGGTGCTTTTTTACTTTGTTCTGGCGAGAAGGGCAAGCGTTATGCGCTTCCTCATGCTAGAATTATGATGCACCAACCATCAGGTGGGGCGCAAGGTCAGGCTTCTGATATCGCTATTCAAGCCCAAGAGATTTTGAGAATGAAAAAAGAGCTTAATGGAATTATTGCCAAAAATACAGGTCAATCCATTAAGACTGTAGAAAAAGACACTGATCGTGATAACTTTTTAAGCGCTCAAGAGGCATTAGATTACGGTGTAATCGATGAAGTACTTATAAAAAACGATAAAGAATAAGGAGTAAAAGATGGCAGGAACTTTAAGAAGTAGAAATCGTCGTAACATTGTTGAAAATGATTCCCCTAACTCTCCTCCTCCATCTGCGCCTAGTGCTAATCCTTTAGATATGGACAATCCTTCAAGCGATTTAGAAATATATTCTAAAGAAGTTCTTCATGCACTTATCGATGATAACCTTCCACCTACGCCAAATAATTTTTCCCTTTACTTTGATAGACTTTTAGAAGATAAAAGCGAAAACCTAAGAAAACAAATAGCATCCATGCTTGAACTTGAAGAGAGTAATGATGCAGAGAGTACACTGAAGTTAGAGCAGAGTTTAAAAAAAGGCTTTTCCTCAATCAAAAGTATTTTAACAACTACGGCAAATTTATATAAAAACATGAGCTTAATGACTAAAATACTTGATAAAAGAAGAAAAGAGTTATCTGATAGTGTGGATACACAAGAAACAATAAGTATAGCCGCCACTCTTGATGGCGATATTGTAAAGCTAAACACAATTGTTAAAAAACAAAGTGTGCAGATGAAAACGCTTTATGATGAAACAGCCTCTATCGTAAAAGGTGTTGAAAATGAAACAATTTTTGATAATAAATTTGGTGTATACAATAAGCGTTATTTGATGTCAAAAATAGATCAGGAGATAGGTTTAGTTAAAGAGTTTAAGCATAAAAGTTCTTTAATCATTATAGAGTTATCTCGTGATTTAAAAAAGAGTATAGCTAGTGAAAAAGCGATTATACTTATGACACGAACAATAGCACGACTTCTTTTAAAAACTTCAAGAAGAAGTGATATTGTCTCACATTATGGAAATGGTGTATTTGCGATGTTGCTTAAACATACAGATATAGAGAGTGCTAAAAAAGCAAGCGAAAGGTTATGTTATTTAGTTTCTAACTCGAACTTCTTTTTAGCAGATCGTGAAGTACAGCTAAAAATTTCTATTGGAATTTCAGATGTAGATGCAGCGTACTCAGTTGAAGAGATAGTAGTTGCTGCAATTAATGGTGTAGAAAAAGCATATAATGAAACTGATTTAGATTATGCAGTTGAATTCTTAGCCCATTAGTAAGAAAAGTAAAGGTATGAATTTAAAAATATTAGAATATCCAAATAAAATTTTACGACAAAAGTCTGTTAAAGTAGAAAAATTTGACACTACACTTCATGAAATACTAGATGCAATGTATCCGATAATGATGAATACTAACGGCATAGGTTTAGCTGGTATTCAAGTTGGGATTGCCCAAGAAATTTTGATTTTAAATATTCCTGATGAAGATGGTGAACAGCCAAAAGAAAATCTTTTAGAAATAATAAATCCAATTATTTCAAATAAGCAGGGTGAGACTACATATCAAGAAGGATGTTTAAGTGTTCCTGAGTTTTATGAAGATATAAATCGTTTTGCTAGTATCACTGTTAATTATCAAGATAGAAATGGAAATACGCAGCATCTAGAGGCTGATGGGCTTCTTAGTATCGCCTTGCAGCATGAGCATGATCACTTAAATGGAATATTATTTATCGATAAGCTGACTTCCTCGCGACGCAGAAAATTTGAAAAAGAATACAAAAAACTCCTCAAAGAAAAAAAAGCCGCGAAATAAATATTGCAAAATGCAATACTATTCACAATAATTTATTATCCTAGATAGAATACCTTTATAATACGAGAAGGATTTTATATGAAAAGTGTTTATTGTGCTACTTATGAGGGACTAGATGCTAAGCTTGTCTATGTGGAATCTACTCTAACTAAGGGACTTCCATCCTTTTCTATTGTTGGTATGGCATCTACTGCTATAAATGAAGCAAAGGAACGGGTTAAATCTGCTTTACTTTCGAATGACTTTTCTTTTCCTCCTAAGCGAATAACGATTAATTTAGCTCCTAGCGATGTCAAAAAAGAAGGCTCACAGTTTGACTTAAGTGTAGCATTGTTAATCGCTCTAGATAGTTTAGAAGACTCTCTTGATGATTGGTTTGTGTTTGGAGAGCTTGGACTTAATGGAAAGGTCAAAGAAAATATGAAACTCTATCCTTTACTCCTTTCTTTGGCAAATCAAAAAATCATAAAAAAAGCACTTGTGCCTAAAGAGAGCCTTTCTAAACTTTCCAAGATTCCTAACATAGAATTTTATGGCGTAGATACACTCCAAGATGCTATCGATTTATTAAGAAATCAAGAAAATATTTCACCAAGTGTAGAACAGGTAAAAATCGATTATCCTTTTTATAAGATAAATGATGAAAAGTTTTACTATGTCAAAGAATATACCGATGATTTTTGTGATGTTAAAGGACAAGCGATAGCAAAAAGAGCTGCTTTAATTGCAGCTACTGGCTTTCATAATCTTTTACTTGAAGGAAGTCCTGGTTGTGGAAAAAGTATGATAGCTAAAAGATTACGCTATATTTTACCTCCAATGAATACAGATACTTTGCTAGATTTAGCTAAACTTCAAGCACTTGATATGCAAGAACCTGATTTTAAACCACATAGAAATATGCGTTCGCCCCATCATTCTTCAACATTAGCAAGTATTTTTGGAGGAGGTTCCCATAAAGCACAAATAGGTGAAGTAGGTTTAGCGCATCGAGGGGTTTTATTTTTTGATGAATTACCCCATTTTAATAAGAATGTTTTAGAAGCACTCAGGGAACCAATGGAAGATGCAAAGATAAGAATTTCACGGGTAAACTCAAAAGTAGAATACCCAGCAGACTTTCTTTTTATAGGAGCGATGAATCCTTGTCCATGCGGAAACCTTTTAAATCAAAGCAAAGAATGTAGATGCACCGAACTTGAGATAAAAAAATATAAAAATAAATTGTCAGATCCTTTTTTAGATAGGATAGATTTAAATGTAATTATGCAAAATGTAAATATGAATGATAAAGCGAGTTACAGTTCAAAAGAACTTCATAAAATGGTTGTTGGCGCGCATATGTTTTCCAAGAAAAGAGGACAAGATGTTTTTAATGCAAAGCTTAATGATACAGATATAGAAAAGTTTTGTATTTTAAGCGATGAAGCTCAATTTACACTTAATATGGCGATAGAGAGATTTAGTCTAACTTTTAGAAGTATAAAAAAAAGTCCAAAAAGTTGGACGGACTATCGCTGATTTAGATTCGAGTGATTTAGTAACTAAGGAACATATTTTAGAAGCATTAAGTTATAGAAGAAGATAATAATTTATAATATTTAGTTATACTGATTTTAAATGAACATTAATAGGTATAAATTATGGATAAAGAGAGCATATTAAATCAACTTAGATCTGCAAAGGTAGCACATTTAAAATGGGTTCAGCGAGCAAAGTCATTAATAGAAGGAACACCTGTAGCTAAAGAAGCAATTCCTTTGGATTATACAGATTGTGCTTTTGGTAAATGGTTTTATAGCGATGGACAAGATATTATATTAATGCCGGGAATGAGTGTTATGGATTCTATTGGGGAAAAGCATACTGACTTACACCAAATATATTTTAAAATATTTCAAGTATATTTTGGTGAAGGGGGACGGTCTTTTTTTTCAAAATTACTTAAAATGAAGAAAAAAAATATCTACTGCAGAACAAGAGATGGCAGAAATATATTATAATGACTTAGAGGGTGTTTCAAAAGAATTATTAGAAATGATAGGACGATTAGAGAGACGAATTAATGCTTTGGGAGATGACTTCTTTAATAAGAAGTAATGCTCTTTTTACATTTAAACATTATAATACGTAGCATTTGGATGATAAACTACTAAAGCAGATGTAGATTGCTCAGGATGAATTTGAAATGTTTCGCTTAGCTCAATCCCAAACTCTTCAGGTTTAAGTAAATCAAAAAGTGGACGGTTTAGTTCTAAGTCAGGACAGGCTGCATACCCAAAGGAGTAACGACTTCCTTGGTACTTATTCATCTGTACATCACTTAACTTACTTCCCTCATTATCACTTATATTTAAGTCAAGGCGAATTTGTTTATGTGCAATTTCAGCAAGTGCTTCTGCTAACTCAACTCCAAGTCCATGAAACTGATAGTAGTCTGTATAATCACCTGCATCCATGATGAGACGCTCAGCATCTGAGATCTTACTACCAGCACTAACACATGTTAGTGCGATAACATCATCTCTATCGTTATGAAAGAAGTCACTTAAGGCTCGGTGAGGAGCTTTTCTTTGTCGTGGAAAGTGAAACTCTTTTATAGCATCTTTTTTTCTTGATTCAAGTGGACTAGTATTTATCTCAGAGTCGGAGTTGTAACCTTCTTCTTCATTAAATAAAAGAAGTTTATTGTCATCACTTCTGCACGGCCAGTAACCGTAAATAATAGTAGGTTCAAAAATTTTCTTATCTAAAAACTCAGCTTTGAGTTTTTCATAGGCCGGCCAAACTACTTCATCAAGTTGTTTTGCATGCGCTTCTTTTGTCATACCTTTTGAGCTATAACCCCAGCGCGACTTAAAGAGTATTTTATGGTTTATCCACTCAAAGACCATCTCTATTTGTTGCTCTGTTAGTTTGATTTCTCTTCTTCCCCAAAAAGGAGGGGTAGGTACTTTAACATCACGCCTAGGCATCTTGAGTTCACTAAAAGGAGGAATGATAATTTCTTTGACTACTTTTTTCTCTTTAGGCTCAGTGTCTTTTCCATGTAAATCGGTATCAAAATTTCCAGCTTCGATTCTACTCATCGCAGTCACTCCATCAAAGGCATCTTTACAATAAAAAATAGGACCATCATAAAAGGGACGACAAAAATCATCAATAAATGTACGGGTAAGTGCCGCTCCACCTAAAAGAATAGGAAGTTTAATGCCTTTTTCTTTTAGTATTTTTAAATTTTCTTGCATCACTTGTGTAGACTTAACTAGAAGTCCGCTCATGCCAAAGGCAGAGATATGCCCTTGTTCTAGGGTTTCTAAAAATGTATCGAGTTCGACTTTTATTCCAAGATTTTGTACCTTGTAGCCATTGTTAGAAAGTATAATATCTACAAGATTTTTTCCAACATCATGAACATCGCCCTTTACTGTTCCAAGGGCGAGCGTAGTGTCAACTGTTTTTTCTACCTTAGGTAAAAATGGGTTTAGATGATCAACTGTTTTTTTCATAGTCTCAGCAGATTGTAAAACAAATGGGAGTTGCATCTGACCTGAACCAAAAAGTTCTCCTACTACTTTCATGGCATCTATGAGAATTTCATTTACAATCACTTCTGGTAAGATAGTGTGACGCGCCTCTTCAACAAGCGGAATCATCCGCGCTTTGTCACCATCCATAAGAAGTTTCGCTATTTTTTCTTCTGTAGTCATTGCAAGGTACTCAGCATCTTCAAGATCGGTATCAAGTGCCTCTTTAGTAGAAAAATGTTCTATAAATTCAAAAAGTGCAGCACCTTTTGGCTTGGTGTTAAAAATAAGGTTATTACAAACCTCTTGATCTATTTCACTTATTTTATTAATAGGAATAATATGCTTTACATTGATGATAACAGAAGTAAGACCAGCCTCGATACAGTAGTTTAAAAACATAGAGTTCAGATAAGGTCGTGTGTCTTTGTCGAGACCAAAAGAGATGTTTGAAAGTCCCAAAGTCGTTCCAACTTCTGGGTGACGCGTGCGAAGTTCGCGGATAGCTTCAATGGTATTTATCGCAGCATCCCAGTATTCTTCATCTCCACTTGCAAGTGTAAATGTCAGCACATCAAAAACTAAGTCTTCTTTCTTAATTCCATGGCGAGAAGTAGCAAGGTCTATAATTCTCTCAGCTACTTTGATTTTATCTTCTACTGTCTTTGCCATTCCAACTTCATCGATGGTTAAACAGACTAAAGATGCACCGAATTTTTTAGCTAAGGCACACACATCATCAAATTTACCCTCACCATCTTCGAGATTTACGGAGTTAAGGATTGGTTTTCCCCCGATGTTTTTAAGGGCAGTTTCTAGTCCTGTTGTTTGCGTAGAATCAGGCATCAAAGGAAGGACAATTTTTTGGTTATACATCCCAATAACTGCGTTCATATCTTTTGTTTCATCGCGTCCTGCAAAACCAACATTTACATCTATGGCGTGGGCTCCTGCACGAACTTGTTGCTGGGCAACGGTGAGTGTGCCTTCATAGTCTTCAGCTAAAAGAAGTTCTTTAAAGGCTTTTGAGCCTGTTGCATTTGAGCGTTCACCCATAAGAAGAGGGGCAGGTTCTTGCATAAGCGCGGCTGTGCTAAACAGAGATGCTATAGAAGTTGGATGAGAACCACTTGCTGGTTTTGGAGTTAGTGTTGTAGTTTTGTCTACAAGTGCACGAATATGTTGTGGCGTAGTTCCACAACAACCTCCGAGAAAACTCACTCCATCAAAGTCCATAAATTTTTCTTGTTGTTTTACAAATTCATCCGGACCCATTGGGTAGTAAGTATATCCACCACGATTTTGAGGAAGTCCAGCATTTGAATGTACCGAGATTGGTTTATGCCACACTTCACTGAGTGTTCTCACATGTTTTAAAACCTGTTCAGGTCCTGTTCCACAGTTAAATCCAAGACTTAAAATATCAAAAGGCTCAAGTATGGTTGCAATAGTCTCAGCATCTGTACCTATAAGCATTGTTCCACTTAGTTCAATTGTTACTGAAACCATGATTGGAATCTCAGTATTTTTTTGTTTGTTAGCTTCTTGGCAGGCATGAAGTGCTGCTTTTATTTGAAGAGGGTCTTGACATGTTTCAAGTAGAAAAACATCAACGCCACCATCGATGAGCGCTAAACAAAACTCAGTATAACCTTTATACATTTCATCGTAAGTTATATGACCTAAAGAAGGAAGTTTTGTACCTGGTCCAACCGAGCCTAAACAAAATCGTTGATGCTCAGGAGTTGAGACTTTTTCACATTCTTTTTTTACTAAGGCTGCTCCAGCTTTTGTAAGCTCATAAGCACGGTGTCCTATTTGGTACTCGTCTAAAACCCATGAAAAAGAGCCAAAGGTATTGGTCGTAATAAAATCAGCTCCAGAAGTTAAATATGCAGAATAAATTTCGCGTAAAATATCAGGACAGGTGACATTTAAAAGTTCATTACAACCCTCGTTATTTTCCCATGCATCTTTTGGAATCTGATCATCACGCTGTTGGAGTTGCGTACCCATCGCACCATCAATGATAAGAGGACGCGTTTTTATAGTTTGGAGTATGTATTGTTTTGTTGTCATTTGCTTTAGCTTCTTCATAAAAATTAATTAATAAGATAATAGCATTATTATGCTTAGTAATAAGTAACACAAAAGTGCTAAATAAAATATTTGACGCTAAAATAAGAAAAATACTTGACTTTAATCATCAATATTGCTTATAATGACGAATATAATAGATAAAAGCGAGGATTTAACCGTTAAATGGGAACAATAGCATATATACGAGCGGACAAATTATTTGAGTCTGCTGGAGAACAAATACAGATTATTAACGCCTACGCTTCATCCAATGAGATAATAGTAGATGAAGAAGTTGTGGATCATATTTCACAAAATAAAAGACTTGATGAACGAGTGCATGTGACTGATTTTTTTGAGACCAAAGAGGGATCTACTCTGTTGATATATGATGTGTGGGTATTAAGCTCAAATATGGAAGATTTAGCAGAAATGTTTTCATGTTTAGTTCGCCGTCACTATGAAGTTCATTTTATCAAACAGTCTGTTATAATATCTCGAGAAAGTACACCGATGTTAATTTTTGCTTTAATAGACCAGCTTCGAAGAACTTTAAAAGCGCAGGCAAAAAAAGCTATTGGGAGACCCAAGGGAAGCAAGTCAACTTCAAAGTTTGATCAATATATTTCAGATATTATTCAATACATTAAAGAAAAAAAGAGTGTAAGTGAGATAGCGAGAAGACTTAATGTAAGTAGAAGTTCACTTAAAGATTACATAGAATCACGGGAGTTAAAGCAGGTTGCTTTTGGCTCACTTTTACAAAAAACACAAGCAGATGCACAAGAAAATTTGATAAATTCTATAATTTGTCCAAATGAAATAAAGGAAACAACATGAGTGAAAAGAAGAAAGCTTTCGAGATACCCAAACCATGGAGAATTATGCGTTATTATGTATACGCATTTGCTACAATAACAATGCTCAGTTTACCATGGATAGTCATAGATGGAAATCATATGTTTTTATTGAGTTTTGATAAACTTAAACTCCATCTTGCTTTTATTCAGTTTGATATGCAAGAGCTTTATCTTATGCCATTTTTACTTATGCTCTTATTTCTTGGTGTATTTGGAATGACAGTTGTTGGTGGACGGGTTTTTTGTGGATGGGTTTGCCCTCAAACTGTTTTTCGTGTTTTTTATCGAGATTTGATTGAAACAAAGATCTTGCGTCTAAGAAAACGGATTAAAAATAAGCAAATTGAACCCGATATGTCCTTGCCCAAGAACAAGGTTAAAAAAGTTGCAGCTGTGTTTATTGCAGTTCTTTTAGCGCATGTTGCTGCAGCAAACTTTTTATGGTTCTTTGTTCCTCCTGAAGATTTCTTTCCTTATTTAATGGATTATGAAAATCACTGGACACTTATTTCTATTTTACTAGGGGTAGCTGCCTTTTTAGTTTACGATATTGTATTTTTAAAAGAAGATTTTTGTGCATATATCTGTCCTTATTCTCGTATTCAGTCGGTTCTTTATGATGAACATACAGTTATGGCACTTTACAATACAAACCGTGGTGGACATATTTACGATGAAAACAAAGAAAAACAATATACAAAACAAAAAGAAGTTATAGCCGCAGATGCAAATTCTGAATGTACTACATGTGAGTCATGCGTAACTGTTTGTCCTACGCATATTGATATTCGTGAGGGTCTTCAACTAGAGTGTATTAACTGTTTAGAATGTGTAGATGCTTGTACTACAGTTATGGGGAAACTTGGTAAGCCATCACTTGTAACATGGTCAAGCGAATATGAAATTATTGACCAAAAAGGGAAAACACAGTTTTTCCGTACTAAGGTTTTAGGCTACGGTGCGCTTCTTATTGGGCTTATGGTTATTCTTACAATGATGGGAAGTACAAAAGAGCATATGCTACTTAACATTAACAAAGAAAGTCGTCTTTACTCTACTAAACTACTTCCAGATGGCAAGGTTCGAGTTGATAATGCTTATGAATTCTTACTACAAAATACAGAAAATGAAACGATGGACTTTTATTTTGAAGTTATCGTTCCAGATACAGTGAAAGGTCTAATTACCATCGCTAAACCAACGAAAAAGTTTAGCGCAGTTCCCGGCAAAAGAAAGAAAAAAGTAGTTGTTCTTAGAACTACAGATGTACTTGTGCATGATGAAAGAAAAGATATTACGATTCCTATCCAGATTAGAGCTTATGCTATAGGGCATGAAGAAAAAATAGTAGTCTTTAGAGATGCTGTATTTACATTTCCAAGAGCAGATGTTCTCAAAGGGGCTAAATAGTCACTAATAGCTCTTTAATCAATAATTTGATAAACTCTAAAATAATTATATTTTGGAGTCTATCTTGTTTAAAAAAATCATCCTTTATCTTCTAGTCTTTTACACACTCCTTGGCTTTGTAGTCATTCCCTTAGTTCTTAAACCTCAAGTTATCTCTATAGTAGAACAAGAGACGAATGCCAAGATAGAAATAGAGAGTCTTTATTTTAATCCCTATAGATTTTTACTTACCGTAAATGGTTTGAAAGTGAGTTCATTAGATGATAAAGAACTTATACATATAAACTCCGTCGAACTTAATGCAGAAGTATTTTCTTTGTTTAAGGGAGCGATACATATTGATAGTTTTGTTTTAGAAAATCCTCAAATTTCTCTCGTTTTAGATAAAGATAAAAATATAAATTTAATGTCGATTGTAAAAGAAAGTAAGCCAAAAGTTGAGGTGAAAACAGATACGCAAAAGACAGAAATTCCAAGAATTATTTTAGACCGTATTGCTATTGTACAAGGTAGTCTCAACTATGAAGACTATTCAAATAAAAGCAAGTTTGAATTTGCACTCGATGACATAGGATTTGAGCTTAGAGATATTGATACTAAAACAATAGAACAGAGTGACGCAAAACTAAGATTTTATATGAAACTAGCTGATGGTGGTTTTATTGATTTAAAAAGTGAAGTACTTGGAGTCGAACCTTTAGTGGTAAAAGGTACTTTAGAATACGAAGCAAGTAAGCTGTATACGCAGTGGAGATATGTTAAAGACAAGCTGCATCTTGAAGTTGCAGATGGAAAACTATCATTAGAAACTGAGTATTATTTTAATCTTGATGATTTGCCCTCTACTACTTTGTCACATCTAAATGTAAATCTTGATGGTTTAAGAATAAAACCAAAAGGTGGCACACAAGATGTGCTTACTTTAAAATCTCTTCATTTAAAAGATGCTACTGTTAAGCCCTTAGCACAATCAGTTGAAGTCGAAGAAATAGCGCTGAATTTCCTTAGCATTAGAGCAAAGCGAGATTCCAAAGGCTTCATTGATTGGTTGGATTATATAAAAGTAGAATCTTCTGCTCCTATGGAAGTAGATGCTGAGCAAACAAGTGAAGTAAAAAATGTGCCTCCATGGAATGTTTTAGTCAAAAAAATAAGTTTAGAGAAAATTCAAGTTGATTTTCAAGATGCAGGAGTTTCTCCAAATGTAAATACAATGCTTAATGACTTTAATCTTTATGCACAAAATGTTACTCTAGAAGGTACTAAACCACTTGCTTATCAAATGAATTTGAGGATGAATGATTCATTTAAGTGTATCGTTGAGGGAAGTCTTATTCATAAAGTACTTGATGCTGAGGCTAGTGTGAAATGTAATGATTTTGATGTTGAACATTATGTTGCTTATATCGACGAGATAGCGAAAAAAGAACTTAAGGTTTATGATGTAAAACTTCGAAGTCTCATAGCTGGATTTGATGCAAACCTTAGTGTAAAAGACATCAACTCGAGTATAGTTATAGATGTAAGTGATGCAAACATAAAGTTAGATAAGTTTGCTATCAATCAAAAAAGTAAAAATAGAAGACTTGCTACCTTTAGCTCTTTTACGGCTAATGGCATAGCATTAAATACAGGAACTAAAGAAGTATTTGTTAAGGATACAAGTTTAAACTACTTGCATCTACGAACTGCTAGGTTAAAAGATGGAAGTATTAGTTTAGAAAAGTTAGTCGTGCCAAAGAAATCTAAGAAAAAAGCCGTATCAAAATTTAAAAAGGAAAAAGACTTTAGAATCCGCTTGAAAAAAGTGGCACTCAAAGGTGCTAAAGTTAGTTTTGAAGACAAGATGCTAGACCCAAGTGTAAAAAGTAAAATAGATAGAATTTACCTGAGCGCTAAAAACATTGATTCTAAAAAATATTCTTGGATGAACTATTACCTCTCAGCACGGGTGAATGATGGCGGAAAGATAAAAACTTCTGGTGCGCTTAGACATAGTCCACTGAAGCAAAAAGGTAAGTTTGAAATAGATAAAATTTCTCTTAAAGAGATCACTCCCTATCTACAAGAGAGTGCGTATGTAGAGCTCGAAGATGGTTTTGTAAGTCTTAAAACAAAAACAAGTTACGCTGCATCTAAAACTAAACCTGACTTAAATGTGAATGGGTCTTTTAAATTAGAAGATATTGCTATAAACGATAGCCGAGATAACTCTTCATTAGTCTCTTTTTCTAATCTTCACTTAAAAGAGTTTTCATTAGAAACAAGCCCAAAGAGATTGTTTGTAAATGAAATAGATATAGATACCTTTTATGTAAGAGCTGCTATTGATGAAAACAAAAGTATGAATCTTTCCCAGTTGATGAAGTCTACAGATGACTCAAATTTAAGTCAAGATTCTAATCTTACAAAAGAAGAAGCTTTTCCAGTTAAAATAGTCAAAATAAATGTTAAAAATGGACGGGCTACTTTCTCAGATGCATCTTTACCTATCCACTTTAAAACAGACATGCATAATCTAAATGGAGACATATACGGAGTTTCTTCGTCGCCCCAAGAAACTACTTTTATTGATATAGCAGGTGACATTGATGAATATGGCTCTACAAAGTTAAAAGGAAGTGTGAAGTCGGCAAATCCAAAAGCCTTTACTGACTTAGCTTTTAACTTTAGGAACTTAGATTTAAGTGCTATGAGTGGTTACAGTGCTACTTTTGCAGGTTACGAGATAGATGATGGGAAACTCTTTTTAAATCTAAACTACGATATTAAAGACTCACAGCTTTTAGGTGAAAATAGTATTATTGTTAAAAATATTAAGCTTGGAAAAGAAGTGGATATTGAGGGTGGTTCACTTCCTTTAGGCTTTGTGATTGCATTACTTGAGGATAGTGATGGAATTATAGATATAGATATGCCAATCCGTGGTAATGTTGATGAACCTGACTTTAAGTACGGCGCACTTGCGTGGAAAACTTTTGGCAACCTCATTTTAAAAGCAGTTACTTCTCCATTTAGATTTTTAGGTTCTATGTTAGGGATTGGTGGAGATGAACTTGAGTTTGCTGAGTTTGAGGGTGGCTCAAGTACTATCTTACCTTCTGAGAGAGAAAAGTTAGATAATGTTTCAAAACTTATGATTAAACGCCCTAAGATTATTTTAAGTATTGCTGGTGGATATAACGCAGAGATAGATAAAAAAGCCTTACAAAAAGAAAAACTAATAGCCCTTGTTGTTAAGCGAAGTGGTGCGAAAAATGAAGAAGAAAAGGTAAGTGCAATGACGGCTGATTTACTTGAAGATATCTATAAAGATGCAAGAGACGATGACAAACTTGATAAACTTGAAGAGGAACTAGAAAAAACATACAAAGATGAAGCACTTAAACAAGCTTATTTTTTTAGGACTCATTGAGTTGTGTAAAGATATTCAAGTGGTCAGTATAGAAGAAATTCATACCCTTGCTAAAAATAGAAGTCAAGCTATTAAAACATATCTCATAGATACTAAAGGTGTTGAAGTTCATAGAATACAAGAGCTAGAAATATTAGAATCTCCAAGTGATGAAAAAATGCTTATAAAGTCTAAGTTAGAGGTTATTGTAAAATAGGCTTTATGCTTCTTTTTTTATAATAGTTAATTATGCGTCTTAAGCTTAAAATATATATAATTATATTGAATAAATAGTTATCTGTTTTTGCAATTTATAGATTCAATAGTAAACTTTAGATAGAATAATGAATATTAAAAGGATTAATAATATAAATGAGTATATTAATAACTACACAATACTTTAAAGATTATAGAAAAGAGTTGGGATTTACAAATCAAGGTGATGTAAAAAAAGTTTTTTGCAGGAAAAGACATAACCCCTACTGTTGATTATAACTACATAGAACTATTAAATACTAGGCTTATTGAAATAATTAGAAAAATAAATTCATTAGTTTCAAAAGATATTAATATAATTAAAATAGATGAATTTTGTACTGATAATGTAGAATTAGTTTTTAATAAATTAAAAGATAATAATATTATACAAAGATTAAATAATCAAGGAAGAAGACCAGAACAAGTATATTTTTCATGGATGAGAGGATATATAATTTCAAATTATTTTCTTAAAGCATTAAGTAAAATATTTGAAGTAAATCTTGAAGACATATCATTAATTGGCGATGATGATTTAGTGAATATTGAATCATTCAAAAGAACACCAACGGCAGATTTAGAAATTACATTAAAAGATGCTAATAAATTAAGAATTGAAGTACAATCTGGATTTGTTGGTGTAAATGATATTAAACAGCATAAAGTTTTAGAAGCAAAAAGAATATTTAAAACTGATAGTATCTCCTCATTAGCAATTCATTTTGATCTATTTAATGGTCAAGTGGCATTTATTAAATTAGATGAAATAGAAGATGATAGTGTAAATTGGATTACTAGACAACAAATGGAAGGTCAAACCGTTTTTAATATAGATCAAAATTATTTTACTTGGAAATTGACTGAAACACCACCTTTATTAAATGATATATTTGCAGATAAAAAATGACTAATAAAAAATTTAAAGTTTTAGATTTATTTTCAGGAGTTGGTGGGCTTAGTTATGGATTTGCACATGATGACAATTTTGAAATTATAGCAGGAAATGAACTTTTACCTGATATGGCTAAAGCATACTCATTAAATCATCCAAATGTGAAAATGTATAATTGTGATATAAAAGATTTTGGACTTAAAAATCTTACTGAAGATTTACAAATTAAAAAAAGGTGATATTGACTTAATTGTTGGTGGTCCACCTTGCCAAGCATTTTCAACTGTAGGAAAAAGATTAATTGATGACCCAAGAGGTCAACTATTTCAAGAGTATTATAGAGTTTTAGAAGAGTTAAATCCTAAAGTATTTTTATTTGAAAATGTTAAAGGACTTTTATCAATGCAAAAGGGAGAATTACTAAAAACAATTTTATCACTTTTTGAATCACTAGGATATAAAGTTAAATATGAAGTTTTAAATTCAGCAGATTATGGTGTTCCTCAAATTAGAGAAAGAGTAATTATAATTGGTACAAAATTACATCAAGATTTCGAATATCCAAATAAAACCCATCGTAATTCAGATGATAATAATATTTTTAAACAAGATTTAAAACCATATTTAACTTTATCAGAAGCAATAAATGATTTACCATTTATTAAAAGTAATGAAGAAAGTTTTGAATATAGCAGTAAATACAATAATGAATTTCAAAAATTAATGAGAATAAAAGCACCTAAAAAGCTAATGGACCATAACGCTCCAAAAAAATAATGATAAATTAGTAAAGCTTATGGAGTGCTTACCGGATGGTGGAACACCACAAGATATACCAGAAGAATTACGCCCAAAAAGTGGATTTAAAAATACATATTGTAGATTATGGTGGGAAAGACCTACTCCGACAATAACAAGAAATTTAAGTACACCATCATCTTCAAGATGTATTCATCCCAAAACACCAAGACCTTTAACAACAAGAGAAGGCGCAAGAATACAATGTTTTCCAGATAACTATATCTTCTATGGCTCAAGAAGTTCAAAGAATTTACAAATAGGAAATGCTGTACCTACTTTTTTTATCAATAGCCTTGAAAAATTCAATTAAACAGCACTTAGAAATAGATAACAATTCGTTGGAAAAGAACAAGGGTATAAAAGTTTGAGCTTCTAACCTTGTCTTTCAACTTAACCGTTATATGAAGCCTAACGGCAAGAAATCTACCCATAATTATATCAATAAGTATTTTATATTTTGACCTTGGGGATGGAGATGATTATATATAAGTGATTGACCATAATAAATGACATATTCAATGAAAAGAGAAGCCATAAGATACAAGACGAAAATCCGTAGGAGCTACTGGTAGCTTCAAGGGTTTTTAACGCAGTAGGTTGTGGCTTATCTTTTCACCCTACGGGCAAGATTTAAAAAAATTCATCTTCTGCGTTGAACTTCACTTAACGATACTTGTATCGCAAAGCAAAGTTCGCCTTGAATCTAAACCTTTTAAATCTTGTTGAATATGATATTTATTATGGTCAGTCACTTACAAAGGTACCACGAACTTTATAGGACTTCACAACCATGCACAATTTAAGCTAAATGAAAAACAAAAAGAACTATACAAAGTTGATAGTGTAGAAAATATTTATCCTGAATTTTATTTAATAAAAATAAAATTTTTTAATGATAAATCTAAAGACACATTAGACTATTTGAAAATGGATGATAAAGAGAGAGCAGAAAGTGAATCTTTTGATAAAAGATATAAAAAGAAATCCTTACGAAAAAGAAGGCTTTAGGTAAGCCAGAAAAACTAAAAGAAAATTTTCATGGCTACTGTTCAAGAAAGGTAAGTTCAGAGCATCGTTTAGTTTATAAGATATTGGATGATTTAATTGTCATTATTAAATAGGGTATAATTCTACTTATAAAAGAGTTAAGTTTTTATTATAAGGAAAATATATGCCATTTAGTGTTGAGAATCGTAAGGGAACTATCAGTGGAATTATTTTTGTTGCAATCTTTGCAGCTGCAGCGACATTTATATCGGATGTTGCAATTTTTAAATCTTTGGGAATCTCTCCTTTAGTTATAGGTATTGTCATGGGAATCTTTTATGCAAATACCTTGCATAATCATGCGCCTAAAGAATGGGCTAGTGGAATTACTTTTTCTGGAAAAAAAATACTTCGATTTGCTATTGTTTTTTATGGCTTTAGAATAACTTTTCAGCAAATTGCTGAGGTTGGAATGAGCGGCTTTATGGTTTCACTCATTATGTTAAGTAGCACATTTTTAATCGGAACATATCTAGGTATTAAAGTCTTTAAAATGGACAGAGACACTTCGATGCTTACAGCATCTGGGGCTTCAGTATGTGGAGCAGCAGCAGTTTTAGCAACTGAACCAGTACTCAAAGCAGAAGAACATAAAACTGCAATCGCGGTTTCAATGGTTGTGCTTTTTGGAACTATTTCTATGTTTTTATATCCTGTACTTTATGCCACTATAATTGAGCCTGCCACAGGATTTATGCACATGACTCCACAAGAATTTGGTATATATGTGGGTGGAACAATCCATGAGGTTGCCCAAGTTGTAGCAGTTCCTGCATCTATCGCTGGTGCTCCTATTGATATGGCAAACTCTGCTGTTATTGTAAAGATGACGCGCGTTATTATGATTGCTCCTTTACTTATTGTTTTAGGAATTTATCTTTCATACGAGGCTAAAAAATCTGGACTACAGGGAAGCAAAGTTGCCCTTGTTATTCCATGGTTCGCAGTTTATTTTATTGGTATGGCTGGATTTAATTCACTCGGGCTTGTTCCTCAAAATATAGTTGATATTATTAATGAGATAGATACTTTCTTGCTAACTATGGCAATGACAGCTCTGGGGATGGGAACAATTTTTTCTAAGTTTCGTGGACTTGGTTTAGCCCCAATTTATACGGCTCTTTCTATGTTTATATGGTTAGTCGTAGGTGGTTTTATAGTTACAAAACTAGTTGTTGCTTCGTTTTAATTAAACTCTTAAAGTAAAAGGTATATAATAAAGCTTATTTAATTTCTTGAAGGAGAAAAGTGGATGTCACATTTACCAAATACATTAAATTCATTTTGGCTCTGGAGGGAAATTTCAAAAAAACTTGGTGTTTCTAATCCAGCCTATAAGTACTGGAAAAATACACCAAACCTAAAACTAAACAATAAATATATTTTCCTTCAAAAAGAAACACTTCCTCAGAAGTATGAACATGTAGAGTCGATTTTAACAGATCTATCTGGGCATCTACCTATAAAATTCGCGAGTGATCAACTACATGTAAATGAACACTTGTTCTCAAGCGATAAAATGAAGCTACACAGAGAGTTTGAGTACAAATTTGTTGAAGATGTAAAGTTTGTAAATATTAAGAAGTTTTTTCGTGAGAATGGTATCAAAGTATCTAAAAATTCTCTAGTCCAACTCGGGAAAATGAAAGACTTAGACTTAGTTGGAAGCAGCGCTTTTTATAATCTTAAAAATGATTATGGAATCGTAGTCTATGACTAATGGAGATAAATAGATAAAATGAATATATTTCTCTTAGAATTTCGCGACCCACTTTTTTCCGTGATTATATTTTTCACACTTATTTTTATTGTTACTTTCCTGTCCTATTGGTGGGGTAGATACAAGAGAAAAGAAGATTACAGAAGTTTAGATAAGTTTTTAAAACAATTCAGAACACTTCCAAAAAAAGGTGAGTTAAAAGAGCTTGTTTCGGGCAATGAGTTGTCTCAAAAATCATGGATGCTCCTTGCATCTTCGTATTTTAAAAGTGGAAACTACGATAAAAGTATTGAAATTTATAATGAGATACTAGAAAGGCTTGATAAGCAAAACCAGATAGAGATTATGTACTTGCTTGGTAAAACATACTTTAAAGCAGGTTTTTTAGAGCGTTCTAAACATATTTTTTTAGAGATACTGAGAAAAAATCCTCGTACACCACAGGCATTAGAAACATTACTTTTAGTTTATGAATACATGAAAGATTATAAATCTGCTATAGAAGTTTTAGAACCTTTATGTGAGTTAAAAAAAGATATTTTATGCGATAGCGTATACCTCAGGGTTTTAGCACTTCTCAATGATGCTCAGCTTAGCCAAGAAGAAAAAGCAGATAAGCTAATCGGGATATACAATGATTCGCATCAATTAGCTTACTTAGTATTTGAATATTTATTTCGAGTAAATCCTGCTTTGGCATGGGAAAATTTTGATAATTCTAAGTCAGAGAGAATTGTTGACATACTGTGGAGTCTTAAAGAGTCAGATTTAGACCTTAAAGTGATTGAGCAAAATACATACTTGAGAGATTTATATACAGCTAGAGGCGATGTTTCGTTGAGTTTAAAAAGTAATATTTTTGAATTTGATGCACTTATTAACCTTGAGGGAAAGGCAAGTGCAACATTGAGTTTTGAGTATATTTGTGACAATTGTAAGCAGCTTTACCCTTTTGCATTTCATAGATGCAGTTCGTGTCATGCCATTGACTCTATCGGTGTTGAGTTTAGCTTAGCAAAAGATTTCCATAGAAATTATAGTCAAGAGAGTAACTCTTTTCAATGATTTACAAAACATAAAAGAAGGATTATAAAATGCTTAAAAATATAAAGCAGTTAGAATTGAGTTTGGGTTATGAGTTTAAAGGCACTAAACTTATTACCGAAGCGCTCACGCACAAGAGTTTTAAGAAGCCCTATGATAATGAAAGATTAGAATTTCTGGGGGATGCTGTACTGGACTTAGTTGTTGGGGAGTATTTGTTTAAAAAATTCTCTTCATCAGCAGAGGGAAATTTATCTAAGATACGCGCATCTTTGGTGAATGAAACTGGTTTTGAGAAACTTGCGCGTTACTTGAATTTGGGAGATTATATATTGCTCTCCAATGCGGAAGAAAGCAATGGTGGCCGAGAAAAATCATCTTTACTTTCAAATGCTTTTGAAGCAGTTATGGGTGCTATTTATTTAGAAGCAGGCCTCAAAATTGTAGATACTATAGCAATTATGTTGATAGAAAAAAATCATAAAGAAATATCATTAGATTATTTGTTTAGTGATTTTAAAACATTACTTCAAGAGATTACGCAGGCGCGTTTTGGAATTACCCCTGAGTATATAGTCGTTGCGAGTCGTGGACCGGATCATTTAAAAGAGTTTGAAGTCGCTGTAAATATTCAAGACAAAGAATATGCTCGAGCAATCGGTAAGAGTAAAAAAATAGCACAACAAGAGGCTGCAAAAATGGCATTAGAAGTACTTAAGGGAGATAGTAGTGAATAGTTTTGGACAGAAGTTAAAGTTTAGTACATTTGGTGAATCACATGGAACAGCAATAGGATGTTTACTTGATGGAGTTCCTGCTGGACTCAAAATAGATGAAGAGTATATTCAATCTGAATTAGACAGAAGAAAACCTGGAAAGTCTGAGTTTGAAACTGCTAGAAAAGAAGCTGATAAAGTAGAGATTTTATCGGGTGTATTTGAAGGACTTAGCACGGGTACTCCAATCGCGATGATAATTTACAATACAAACCAAAAGTCAAAAGATTATACAAATATTAAAGATGTGTTTCGTCCAGGGCACGCAGACTTTACTTATTTTCATAAATATGGCTTAAGAGATTACCGTGGTGGTGGAAGAAGTTCGGCAAGAGAAACTGCATGTAGAGTTGCTGCGGGAGCGATTGCGAAACTTTTACTTCATAGTTTAGATATTACTGTTCAAAGCGGTATCTCACAAGTTGCTGGAATCAAGTCCAATACTTTTGATTATGAAAAGGCAAAAGGAAGTCTGATTTATGCGCTTGACGCTTCAGTTGAAAAAGCACAAAAAGATGCAATACTTAAAGCAAAGAAAGATCATGATTCTGTTGGTGGAGTTGCTAGAGTTATGATTCAAGGAACTCCTGTTGGACTTGGACAGCCTTTGTATTATAAGCTCGATGCAGTTTTAGCAGATGCTATGATGGGCATAAATGCTGTAAAAGCTGTGGAAATTGGTGATGGAGTTTTAAGTGCAAATGCACATGGCTCAGATAATAATGACCAAATCCGTTCAAATGGTTTTGAAACAAATCATGCAGGTGGAATTTTAGGTGGAATAAGTAATGGAGAAGATATTGTACTCAATATCTATTTTAAGCCCACCCCCTCCATCTTTAAAGAACAACATACTGTAAATACTGAAAATGAAGAACTTGATTTCTCTCTTAAGGGTAGGCACGACCCTTGCGTAGCAATCCGTGGAACAGTTGTATGTGAATCAATGGCAGCACTTGTAATCGCAGACATGTTACTTTTGAATATGGGTTCAAATATGAGTGGTTTTAAAAAATATTATCTCTAGGATAGCTTATAAGTAACATAAATTATTAAAATAGCTAGATGCGAAGCTAATTTCTAGTTAATTTAAGATTTTTGTGATTATAATGTGACATTAACTTTATAATTTAAGGGTTCAAAATGAAAAAAATTATTCTTGGGGCATTACTAGCAGGTGCTACTTTAATGGCTGCAGATAGCACGCCAATATACAAATCAGGTGTATTGCTAGCACCAAATGCTGAAGCAATTTATAAAAAAGAATGTATCCAATGCCATAGTGCTAATGGACAACAAACTACATTTGAAGGTTCTTCTAGAATTGAATATGCTCCAATCAATGGCTTAAATGCAGATGCTTTAGCAAAAGAGCTAAAAGCTTACAGATTCGGAAGTGTGAACAAGTATGGTTATGGTCAACTTATGAAAAGTACGCTTATAGATCTTTCTTACGAAGAGATAGATGCGCTTGCTGAGTACATCGCGACTGAAATTAAATAAAAAGTATATGCGAAAGCATATGCTCTTATCTCTCCTAAATAAATACCCCCTACAGAATTTTTAAATGCACAAGTAAATAAAGTGACTAAGGATAGTAATGCAAAATGATATAAAGCAGGCTTTACACAAAGAATTAGATAATTATCTAGAAAAAGGAACTACTTTTTCTCCCTACTATCCTGGAATGAAGGTTTTATCATCAAATCTTTATACAGAGCAGTTAAAAGACTTACTAAAAGAGCATAATGAAGCAGATGGAAAAAGTTTTAAACTTTATCTTGATACTATAATTGTTAACATGCATACTAAAGTAAGAAAATATAAACAATCTGTCTATTTTGATAATGAGAATATTAAAGATATTCAAAATCAAGGTTTAACAATAGTGTTTTTTATTGATGATGAAGAGCAAAAATATATTCTCTTAGGTATAGTAAAGCCTGAATTGTCGATATAAATAATGTTACAATTTTATCACATAGCACTATTTTTTAGAATAAACACAGAAATTTAAGTCATTCATTACATATTTTACGGTAATGTATTATCAAATTATAAGTTCAAATAAATAAAAGGATAAATATGGATTATAAATATCTTAATAAAATGTTATCGGAGATGGATAAAGACTTATCTTCAAAAGGTATGAATAGAAGAGATGCTATGAAGTTAGCAGGTCTTTCTAGTGCAGGTCTTTTCATGGGTACTACTAATGCTTCAGCAATGGAAAAAGAGCAATTAGAACTTGTTAAATCAGGTGTTGACGCTAAGATCGTAATCGTTGGTGGTGGACTTGCTGGAATGAGTACAGCGACAAGACTAACAAATCATCTTGAAAATCCAGATATTACTGTTATTGAACCTGAAGAATTATCTGTATCGTATCAACCTGGACAAACACTTGTTGCTGCAGGTATTTGGGATATTGATGATATTAAGTTTAAGAGAGATGATTATGTTCCTGATGGAGTAAAGATAATCAAAGATAAAGTTATTGACTTTAATCCAACAAATAACGAAGTAACTACAGCAAAGGGTCAGGTTGTTACATACGATTACTTAATCGTAGCTACTGGTTTGCAACTTGATTTTGAAAGACTTGAAGGTTTAGAACATGCTGGTCGTGCATACTCATCTGGAGATAATACAAGACTTCATAAAGCTATTGGTGAAGATACAGGAATTTGTTCAATCTATACTGCAGAAGGTGCTGAAAAGACTTGGACAGAAATGCAAAAGTATATCGAGCTTGCAAAAAATGTTAAAGAGGGCGAGAAAAAAGTACAATTTCTTTTCACACATCCAAGTACTCCAATCAAATGTGGTGGTGCTCCAAAGAAAATCATGTATCTTGCTAATGCAAGACTAAAAGAAGCAGGTGCTAGAGATGGTGCTGAACTTAGTTTTTATCCAAATGGTGGAGCTATGTTTGGTGTTCCCGAATACCATGACGCTATAGTTGGTCAGTTTAAAAGAGAAAATTTTAAATGGCACTATAGACATAATCTTGTAGCTATTGATAAAGAAAAGAAAATTGCAAGCTTTGATGCTAAGTGGCAAGAAAAAGGTCCTTACGATCCAATTATGAGAGACTTTGAAGTTATTTCTAAACATGAAAGAGTAAATGTTCCTTATGACTTTATTCATATTACTCCAGATGCTGTTGCTCCTAGAGAAGTTGCTGAATCAGATATAGGTTCAGCAAAAGGTTGGGTACCTGTAAACAAAGAAACACTTCAGCATGTTAAATTTGACAATGTTTTTGCAATCGGAGATATCGCTCAAGTACCAATGGGTAAAACGGGTGGATCAATTAGAAAACAATATAAAATTCTTGTAGATAATCTTATCGCTCAGATGGAAGGAAAAGCCTTACCTGCTAAATATGCTGGTTATACTGTTTGTCCACTTATTACAGATATTGGTACAGTTATGCTTGCTGAGTTTGACTGGACAGTTAAGCCTACTCCATTAGTACCACTTGACCCAACAGTTGAGAGATGGATTTGGTGGTTAATGAAAGTGTACGCACTCAAACCAATGACAATGATAGGGATGCTTAAAACAGGACAAGCTTAATTATCTTAGAGAGAAAGAAAATTTCTTTTTCTCCCTCCTTTCGTCTTTCACAAAATAAAATTTTCCAACAAAACTTTTTATAATCAGGATTTCTAGATGCAAGTAAAATTTGAATTCGTTAGCTATGATGATACAACTAAAACATTTGAATTAGATGAAAATATTTATTCTTTTGAATTAAATGAAGAACAAGCCCAGAGTTATGAACTCTTTAAAGATTCAGATTTACATTTATACAATTGGTTTAAAGAATCAGAGTCTTTTACAGATTGGATAAAAGAAGAAGTCTATCCGGACTCTATGGGTAAAATAATTGCTATTTGTGATATTGATGATATAAGCTACAGAAGATATTACTTCTTCAAAATCACAAGTGCAGATAGTCATTATGAGTATTTCAAAAAACTATTTGATATTTACCATGAGGAAGATTGGCAAGATAGAGAAGAAGTTGGAGCTACTATTATAGAAAACTTAGTGATTAAGAGAAAAGAATTATTTATCGAATTAAAAGAAAATGTGCCTAAAGATGCTTAATCGATTTAAAGGGCAAATCAAAAAAGAGTTTTTTTATTATCTACTGACATTTTTTTATTTTGACTTTTATCATGCATAGTGACTTATTCACTGACCCCATTACTAGATTTAATCTTATGTATGAAAAAGCTAACTTTTCTCATCCTTTTTTTATATACTTTCATCGTTTATGGATCGATATTAATTCTTAGAAAGATGATAGACCTTATCGCGAGAGTATTTGAAAAAAACTAATCATCAGTTTTAAGGCTTTGTGTCAATAGTCCTTATAAAACTTATAAATATTATTATATATTTATATATATCGTGTTTCTATTCGTAACACAGTATAGGGATATTTTATATCTTAGATACCTGATACTTATAAAAGCAACTTTAAAAAGTTAAAAATGGTATAATCTGCTTTTGTGCCAACTTTGTGATAAAAAGAGAGCAGAATTGAATATAATGAAAATAGTAAATCAATTAAAAGAGGAGAATTTATGAATAAAGAATTCGAAACAGAAGAATTAGCATCTGTTAGTAGAAGAGATTTTTTCAAAAGAACAGCAACTGTTAGTGCTGCTGCGGCTGCTACAATATTAGCTCCAGCAACAGTGTTCGCGGATGATGAAAATATTATGCATCATCCTAAATGGGGAACAACTTTAGGGTCTGAGATTAATGAAAACCCTTACGGTGTACCATCAAAGTATGAGCATAATGTTGTTAGAAGAACATCAGCACTTATGTCTTCTGCTGGAGATATGCACGCTGCAATTTCAATGACACCATTACATGAGCAAAAAGGTATCATTACTCCAAATGGTTTACACTTTACTCGTACTCATAATGGTGTAGCGCATATTGATCCAAATAAATTTAGATTAATGATTCATGGTCTTGTTGAGAAGCCTATAGTTTTAACTTTAGAACAACTTAAGAGATATCCAAGTGAAAGCAGAATCTTATTTTTAGAATGTCCATCAAATGGTGCTGCAGAGTGGAAAGGTCCACAGTTTAATTCAGTACAATTTGTTAGAGGTATGATGAGTTGTACAGAATGGACAGGTGTTCGTTTAAAAACAATTCTTGATGAACTTGGTCTTAAACCAGAAGCTAAGTGGATGCTTGCTGAGGGTAGTGATGGTTCTGAAATGAGTAGAACATTACCAATTGAGAAAGTTCTTGAAGATGTTATGTTAGTTTGGGGACAAAATGGTGAAGCATTAAGAGATGAGCAGGGTTATCCAGTTCGTTTAATGGCGCCGGGTTGGGAAGCTAACTTATGTGTTAAATGGCTTAAAAGACTAGAATTTGGTACTGAACCATGGTATGCTAAAGAAGAAACTTCTAAGTATACAGCCCTTACTGCAAGTGGTAAAGCTATTCAGCATTTTTATGCGCTTGAAACAAACTCTGTTATTACTTCACCTTGTCCTGAAGTACCATGGACTGATCTTAAAAAAGGTGACTTAATTGAGATTGAAGGTTTAGCATGGTCTGGACACGGAACTATTAAAGGTGTAGATATTACTTTTGATGGTGGTAAAAACTGGGTAGAGGCTTCTCTTAAAGGTTTAGTACTTCCTAAAGCATGGACTAGATTTTCTTACATGTACAAATATGAAGGAAAACCATTATTATTAGCAAGTCGTTCATACGATGATTCTGATAATGTTCAACCAACTGTTAATGAAGAGAAAAAAGTTGTTGGTGTTGAGGGCGTATATCATAGAAATGCGATACATACTTGGGAAATTAATGCTAAAGGGGAGGTAAACAATGTTCAAATTAGATCGTAAATCAATTGTAATCGGAACTTCAGCCTTTGCTGCTTCTGTACTATTACTTAGTGCAGTAGGTTGCTCTGCTTCTAATGCGACTGGTTCAAGTGCCAGTATGGCTACAACAACAAATACAACAGGTGCTTATGCAATTAAGCATAATACTGCTATTGATGGTGGTGTTACATATGTTAGAGCGCATGGAGTTGAAACTGCATACCGCTACAATGAGCAAAGCACTAAGGGTGTTAGCTTTGGTAGAACGCCAACTGCAAATGAAATCGCAGCATGGGATGTAGATGCATTACCAGATGGTACAGGTTTACCTGCAGGTGAAGGCTCTGTTGAAGAAGGCGATGAGCTTTATGAAGCACAATGTGCATCGTGTCATGGTGACTTTGGTGGCGGTGGTAATGGTTATCCACAACTCGCGGGTGGTAACCAAAGTAAAGATGAAAATGGTATCGTTATTACGCTTAAGAACCAAAGAGCGTATGGAGCAACTGATGCACCAAAACGAACTGTTGGTACATACTGGCCAAAAGCTACTACTCTTTTCACATATATCAGAGATGCTATGCCATATGCAACACCTAAAAGTTTAAGTGCTAATGAAACATATGCTATTACAGCGTATATTCTAGCTCAAAATGAGGTAGTTATTGATGGCGTAGAAATGGATGATGAGTATGTATTAAATGCAGAAAAATTAACAAAAGTTGTTTTAGCAAATAATGATGGTTTTTATCCAAATATTGATGGTCCAACTGGTCCAGCTGATGTAAAAGCATTTTTTGCTGATCGTGCTAAAAATATTGGTTCTGGCGGAACAATAGCTCAAAGATGTATGAAAGACTGTAAAGACTTAGGTGGATTAGACGGTAAAACAGAAGCTTCAGTAGTTAGAATTGGTTACGAGATGACTGATGTAAGACCACCTTATGCAACTGCACGAGATTTACCACCAGTAGACGAAAACAGTGTTGTTTCTAAAGGCGAAACAATGTATAATGAATCTTGTAAACTTTGTCATGCTACTGATATGATGGGTGCTCCAGCGGTTGGTGATGCAAACGCATGGCGTGAACTTATGGCTCAGGGTAAAGAGAAAGTTATCTACAATGCTATAAACGGTATGGGTGGAATGCCAGCTAAAGGTGGTAATGATGATTTATTACCTTCAGATGTTAAACTGATAGTTGAGTGGATGATAGAAAATAGTAAAGAAAAACATTAAATTAAAATAAGGAAAATAAAATGGATAGAAGAAAATTTTTAGGCGTAGGTTTAGCGGCATTTGCTGCTATAGTTGCACCAACAACGGATTTAAGAGCAGTAAACTTTAGAACAACTATGCCAAAAGCATGGGAAGTAGAGAAAACAGCAGACGGTATTAAAGCACTTTACGGAAGCGCTGGCATGAAAACTGATGAGAAATTATTCTCATTTAAAGCTCCAAAACTAGCTGAAAATGGTGGATCAATTCCAATTACTGTTAAATCATCACTTGATTTAGAGTCATTTGCACTTTTCCAAGATGCTAACCCTAGATGTTTATCATGTGTGTTCTCAATACCTGCAGGCGCAATCATAGATTATGATTTCAGAATTAAAATGAGACAAACTGCATTCGTTACAGTTGTTGGTAAAGTAAGAGGAACTGGTGCTTTATATATGGCAACTAAAGAGATAGATGTATCAATAGGTGGTTGTGGAGGTTGATTTAACCCCATCGCCCTATAATTTAGAAATGTTAGAAAAAATAATAAAATATAAAGGAACTAAAATGGCAAAGAAAAAAATGAAAATCAAAGCAAAAGAAAAAAAAGGTATTGTAAAAGTTAAAGCAATGTTTACAAGCCTTATGGCTGATAGAGAAGAGTCAGTTAAAAAAGGTATCAAACCAGAATATATTAACCATGTAATAGCTAAAGTAAATGACGCAGTTGTTTATGAAGTAACAATGAGTGGTTTCATGTCAGAAAATCCACTTGTTAAATTCAAATTCAAAGGTAAAAAAGGCGATAAAATCGTTTTTGAAACTACTGATAACCATGGTACAAAACAAACAGGTAAGAAAAAAATTAAATAAGGATACTTATGAAAGTTAAATTAATTATTTTATTTCTAATCTTGGCATTTGTTGTATCTATGCCATTTATTTTTAATAAAAGCATTGTAGTTGCAGAGCCTAACAAGCTTGATGTAGATGGTAACTTTATTGTTTACGATTGGCATCATGAAGGTTTTAAAGAAGGCTCTCGTACTGGAAGAAATCCAGAATGGGACTATAATTTAAAACCTGTACAAGTGAGTGACAGAGTATGGTGTTTCTTTGGTGCTATGGAAATGCCAACTAAAGAAAATGCTGGTGATATGTCAAACAGTTGTTACATACAAGGTGATGATAGTTGGATTGCATGGGACACTGGACCATCGTATATTTTTGCTAAACAAGCGCATGCAGCTATGAGAAAGATTGCTGATTTACCTGTTAAAACAGTTATTGTAAGTCATGAGCATGATGATCACTGGTTAGGTAATAATTACTATACAGAGACGCAAAATGCTGTGATATATGGTCCTAAATCTATTAATGTAAATTACTTAGGTTTTGATGAACATACTGGTAAAGCAAATGAAAATACGCGTGAGATTCCACCTCAAACGAGAATGATTCGAGCGCTTTATCAAAATGCAATTAGAGGTACTAAACTAGCTCCTATTGAAAAAACTTTTGATGATACAACAGAATTTACACTTCATGGTATTAAAATGGAATATGTAAAAGTTGGTTATGCTCACTCTGAAGAAGATTGGTTTTTATATCTTCCTGAAGATAAAGTTGTACTCGTTGCTGATGTTGTTATGAATGGTCGCGTGACTTCAAATAGAGATGGTATTGTTATCGGTCAACTTGAAGCGCTTAAGGCAATTCAAGCTAGAGATTGGAATCATTTAGTTCCTGGTCATGGTTTTATTACAGATCAAACAGCTGATGATGAATGTGTTCAATATTTTAGTCTTTTGAAAAATAGAGTTCTTGAAGGTATTGAAGATGAAATCGATCCTGATTACATTACTAAATATGTTACACTTGAAGAATTTAGAGAGAAAGACTTGTATTATCTTTTAAGCCCAGGTAATGTTTTTAGATCTTATGAAGAACTAGAAATGTACGATGGTGACGATGAGGAAGATGAAGACGAAGAAGATGAAGACGAAGACGAAGAATAATTCGTCGACTTCTCTTTTAGCAAGCCAGAATAATTAGATAAGGACTTGCTGATTCTTCTGCGTAACTTTACCTTTATACTTCCTGATGAGATTAAATATTAAAGATTCAGGAGGTATATTGTGCAAAAGCAAGAAGTTGGAAAGATTATAGAACTGTATTATTCAAGTAATAATCAAAAGATAAATACAGATGAATTAGCCCTTGACACTAAGGGTGTTATAGAAGATAAATATTATAACAAAGATATACAAAGGTCAGTACTGATTACTTCAGTGCAAAGTTATGAGATGGCGCAAGCTAATGGTATAGAGATAACATATGGTTTATTAGGTGAAAATCTTTTAATCGATTACAATCCTTATCATTTAAAAGCAGGGCAAAGACTTTTAATTGGTGATTTAGTATTAGAAATTAGTCAAAACTGTACGATGTGTAAAAGCTTATCAAAAGTTGATCCACAGTTACCTATATTGCTTAAAAATGATAGAGGTATATTTGCGCAAGTACTTACTAATGGAGTAATCCACAAGGGTGATAATATTTATCTTCTAGGAAAATAAAGGAATATAATGATAAAAATGATAAAAAGCTTAGTTATAGCAATGATTTTGACAACGGGTTTATTAGCAAATGCTACAGATGACATTCAGATTTATACTACTGATAACTCAGATGGTAAAATAACAGGAGCTTCTATAGAGAAGACTTTTGAAGATGCTGGTTTTCTAATCTCTGGAAACAACGATATGAATATAGCGTTCAATGGTAAGTTTAAAAAAAACACACCAAAAAATGTTTCACCTGTTTACTCTTTATAAGGCAGATTTAGTTTTAGAGTTAGTGAAAATATCTCCAAGAGCAGCACTTTTTGCACCTTTAAGTATGTCGTTTTATATGAATAATGGTTCAAATGATATTTCAGTTTCATCTTTATCAATTGATGGAATGGCTAAGATTACTGGAATTCCTGCAAACAATAAACATATGCAAGCATATGCTACACTCATAAAAAATACACTTGCTAAAGCTTTACCAAATGGTCATTTTGAAAAAATAAAGTACAAGCCAGCAAAAGTAACAGGTGATTTAGTAACTACTTTTACATTTGAGATGGAAGAAACAGAAGCAGAAGCTGTGCAAGAAGAGATAGAAGGTGTTCAAGAAGAACTAGAAGGTTCAATTGAAACTTACGGATTTGTAATTGCTGGTTTTAATAATTTAGGTGAAGAGTTTAAAGAAGCTGGATATGATAAATATGATTTCTTTGATGCGTATTCTATATGTAAACTTCCTGTAATTTTCCAAATAGCAAAAAAAAACATCCTGAAGCTGGTGCGCTTGCTCCATGTACATTCTATATGTATAAAGAAAAAGGTTCTTCTCTTGTAACAATGGAATTCCCATCGGTAAATAACTGGATTAGTTCTTTGGCTATCGATGACAAAGAGTCATTAAAAGTACTAGATGCTGCACAAAAAAGAATTATTAGCGTAGTGAACGAAACAGTAGAGTAAATTTTAGATGAAAGGAATATTTATGAAAAGTATATTTTTAGTATTTATTCTTATCTCATCGATTCATGGCTATGAGCTAAATTGGCTTCATGACTATGATAAAGCGCTTGACCTTGCACAAAAAGAAAATAAAGATGTATATGTATTTATTGGCGCAGACGATTGTAGATTTTGCGAACGATTTAAAGACTTAACACTCTCTAAAAAAGAAGTTATGCAAAGATTACATAAAAATTTTATACCCGTTTATCTCTCGCGCGACCAACATTATGTTCCCCCTCAATTTGTAACTCAAGGTGTTCCTAGACATTACTTTACAAGCCCAAAGGGTGATACCATTCTCTCAGATGCTGGAAGTAGAGAACCCGCAGGCTTTTATGATATACTTGATGAAGTTGAGTTACTAAAAGACTAATTATATTTGATATAAAGGCTTTACAATGACATTAATCTGTAAAATATTTACACTCCTCCTTTTTACTGTGAGTTTTGCAAATGCTAGTAAAAATTTAGCAGTTCTTTATACTTTTGATACACCTAATGATGAAGCGTTTTACACATTTTTAGAGGATGATTTAAAAGATATTGGTTTCTTCCTTAATGACCCTCACCATAGGGTTAATGACGCATATGAACAACATTTTGGTTCGACTGATTTAAGTCTTATTGGTTTTTCTTCAATAATGAATGAAAGTGTTGTCCGCCCTCTTTTAAATAAAGATCCCCGACTTGCTGCTTTTAGTCCATTTAATCTTTTGAATTATAGAAAAAAATCTGATATGAAAACTATTATTGCACACTTAACTCCAGAGGCAATATTGGACATTTTAGAAATAGATGATGAAGAAATTAGAGAAGAGTATATAGCTTCTTTTGTACCTTTAGATAGGCTGATTCATGGTGTTCTTGGTGGAAAAAAATCTCACTTACCTTTAAATAGTTTCGCAAAAAAACGCATAATAAATTATGAAATTGTATTTGATGAACCTGAAGATATAGATGATTTTTTAGATGCGTTTCAAGAGAATTTTGAAGAGGCTTTTGAGATGAAAGATTTTGTTATCACAGGTTTTTACAATATTAAAAAAAGTGTAAATGATGAAGAAGATGTTATGCCAGAGTATGAATCTTTTTGGTCCTATGATTTATGTCATATCCCTTTCACCTATGCAATCCTTGATGGAGAAAATGCTAGGCCAGAAGCAGGAGTATTTGCACCTTGTTCTATGTATATTTATAAAAGAAAAGGTGAAAATAAATTAGTAATAGGAATGCCCACTCTCGCTACTTGGGAACATTCATTAGCGATAAGTGATTATAAACAGTTAGAATATATTGATAAGCTTGATAAAGAAATCGAAGAGATTCTAAAATCTCTGGGTGGGATAGAGGTAGAAAAAGGAAACCCCTTAGTAAAAGAGATCCCTAAGTAAGTTATTTCTTATTATTTTCTATTGCCCCTTTGGCTGACTTTAAGGCAGTATCTAATGCTGTTTTAGCAACTTCTAGGGCTTGTTTTCCCATTCTTTTTGCTTCTACTGCTTTTGGTGAGCGAAGTGCTTTATCTGCTTTTTTTACTGCTTGAACTGCAAGTGAAGAAAATCTATTTTTCATAACATCTGCGGTCTCTTTAGATATACGAAGCAGTTCATCTAAATCAGAGTGCATGTCTTTATTTATTTTTTGTAAACTTCTTGCAATTTCTTCTGTGCTTTCATCTGCTTGAACAGTAAGTACTTGTGCAAAGAGAGCATCTGTATGGTTTAAGTCATCTATGATAGTTTCATAGTCTTCTATCAGAATATGCTTAGCTTCTATAGGAATAAATGCCAATCGTTGTTTAAAGCGCGTAATAGCATGCATAAGACCTGCATGCATACCTTTTAATGTTGGACTAAGTATAGCTTCTGCTTTTACAGGAGAGGCCTCTGCTATTTCTATGCCCGCATGTAAAATTATAGAGAGTATTTTACGAATTCTAAGTGTATTTAGCGAACCTTGCTTGATTGCTTCAAAGGTAATATCTTTAATAACTTCTTCTATAGTATCGTTAATTTCTGTATCTTTTTCTAATGCAGTAATTATTGCAGATTCGGCTATTTCGCCTAAAAAGTCATATAAATCAATGGTTTGCATTTTAACCTGATGAAGTTTTGACAATGCTTCATTATCACTTGTGCTTAATTGTGCTTCTATTGCATTGAAAATAGTATATTTCGCTTCTTGTAAATCATGTGACTTTTTATCAAGTTTTCGCTCGATTTGCTCTTTTTGTGCAAGTAAAGTTTCTACTTCATTGTGAAGAACGCTAGTTTCTATCTCTAAGATAGTTGAGCTAAGTACTTGCATCTCACTTAATGTAAGTCTATTTATAGTTACATTCCATTCATCTGAGAGATGCTGTACAATATTTGCTATTCTTAAATCAGTTGATTCTAATTTAACATTATATGAAGTATTTAAATCTCTTTGTAGTTGTTCTAATTTCATAATATTCCTTTTATAGTACCATTTTAATATTTTGATGTTTTTTGAGAGCCTCGAAAATAAAATTTCTTTCATCTTCATTTTGTATTACTAAGTCTAAATTCATACTCACATATTTACCAGTTTTACTTTTATTTGAATGTTCTAACTTATGATCCCTCTCAATTATTACATCATGAATTGCTTTTTGGATAGCTTCTTTTTCATATCCAATAAGTTTATAAGACCAATTACAAGGATAGCTTAGTTCTAATTTCTCTTGCCTATCGTTTAAAATCTCCACTTTTACCTCCTGACTTTTTCTCTAGTTGAACGCTTTGTATAATTATAGCCTTGTCGATTGCTTTAACCATATCGTAGATTGTTAAAAGCCCAATACTTGTTCCAGTTAAAGCTTCCATCTCAACACCGGTTTGACCACGAAGTTTAGCCGTAACGGTGAGTTTAAAACCTGGTAGCTCAGACAACTCTTCTACATCGCAATTAATTCCACTTAGATTGAGTGGATGGCACATTGGAATTAATTCGCTAGTTTTTTTAACACCCATTATTGCTGCAATAACGGCTGTTTGAAGGACTGGACCTTTTTTTGTTTTTTCACTCACTATGGCATCGTAAGCATCTTGACTCATTTGTATAATTCCACTTGCTACTGCTACGCGTGTTGTTTGATCTTTATCAGATACATCAACCATCTTTGGTCTCTGATTTTCGTCTAGGTGAGTTAGGTTCATAGTTTCTCTTTAGTATAGTATTTATACCATTATAGCGAAGGGGTGTTAACAAGTCTTAGTGCTTTTTGATAATCCTGTGGTTCATTTAGGTTTAAAAAGATATTGCTATCCTCAAAGTTTAGATACTGCGTATTTGATGTTTTAAGGAGCTGTCCAAGCTTATGTGTATTATTGTCTTGCATCTGTATAAAAGCAGATGCTAATGTACGATGATAAATACCACATAAGGGTTGCATCCCTTTGTCAGTTCTAGCGATTGTAGCATCTAACTCAACTGTATCTGCATCTATGATTTTTTGAATAACTTCTTTAGAGATAAAGGGCGAGTCAACACTTATGGCAAAAAATGAATCTTCTTTTAAGTATTTAAAACTTGCAACAAAGCCGGCAGTAGGTGCATAAGTACTTGAATCATTAGCATCTAGAATAAAGTTTGCATTAAAGGGAAATTTTTTAGAATCTTTACATGAAATATAAACATTTAGAAAAATCTTTTCTAATCGTTGGAGTTGAAACTCACTGAGAGTTGAGAAGTTAGAGAAAGGGAGAAGCGCTTTGTCTTCTCCCATGCGAGAGCTTTTCCCACCTGCAAAAATTACGCAGGGGATCTTTGTCATCTATTTTATAAGTAACTCAGCTTCGATTCTTCTGTTTTGTGCGCGACCTTCTTTAGTTTGATTATCTGCTATTGCAGAATCTTCACCAAGACCAATAGCTTGAAGTCTATCCGCACTAACACCTTTATCAACGATTAAGTTTTTAACAGCGTTCGCTCTGTTAGCAGAAAGACCAAGATTATAACTTGCAGGACCACGGCTATCTGTATGTCCTACGATCTTAGCATTATAAGCAGGGTATTTATTTAAAAAGTCTGCAAAATCTTGTATATTTGTATCTGAAGCAGCATCTACCTCAAATGAATCATTTTCAAAATTAATATGTAAGTTAATAACAATTGGACAACCTTCTGCATTTACAGCCGATGCAGCAGGAGAGTTAGGACATTTATCCATAGCATTTAAAACAGTATCCATGTCATCATCGCCATCAATAAAACAACCCTCAGCATTTACTGATTTACCAGCAACTGTAGTAGGACATTTATCCATAGAATTCAAAACACCATCGTTGTCATCATCGCCATCAATAAAACAACCCTCAGCATTTACTGATTTACCAGCAGCTGTAGTAGGACATTTATCCATAGAGTTTAAAACACCATCGTTGTCATCATCGCCATCAACTGGAGCTGGAGCAACAGGCTGTGCTTTTGCGCCAAAAGAATAGCTAAGACCAGCTAATAATGCTAAGTTACTATCTCCCCAGTTTCCACCAGCAGAGTTGTTATTGTATTTAAGCATATAAAGTGCTTCAAGTTTAAGCGCAAGTGCTTCAGTAAAAGGAATTTTAACACCAGCTCCAGCATCTACATACGCGCCATCACTATTGTTTGCAATATCTCTGTTCATATGCTCATAACCAATACCAGCTTTAGCAAAAGGAACCACTGATTCAGAAGCGCCAAATTCGTAAACACCATTAAGTCCAAGGCGTGTTACATTTGTTGTATTTGTTGGTAATGTTTTTTCACTATTAACTCCACCTGAGTGTAAAAGTGATATTTCAGGTTTGATTGCAGCATCAACATCGTTAAATTGCATTTCAAGTCCAGTCATAACTTTGTTTTCTAAGTTAAGGTTACCCTCAGCAACATTATAGCCTATAAGAGGTGTGATTTCGTAGTTGTAGTCTGTAGCAAAAGCTATTGTTCCCAGTAAAGCAGGAATAAGAAGTAATTTCTTCATTGTGTGTCCTTATATTAAATTATAATGAAATTCTACCTAAAACTTATGAGTTTTAGGTGAGGTTACTACTAAAAAGTAGAAGTTTATCGTGGATCTGAAATATAGCCTGCTATAGCAGAAGTAGCCGCAACTGCAGAATTTGCTAAATAAACCTTAGAACTTCTAGAACCCATACGCCCAACGAAGTTTCTGTTCGTTGTAGAAACAGCCACTTCATCATCTCCTAAAATTCCCATATAGCCACCAAGACAAGCGCCACAGGTAGGGTTTGAAACTACTCCCCCAGCATCTATAATAATATCCATATATCCAAGTTTATAGGCTTCTTTTAGAATTTTTTGTGTTCCTGGAGTTACGATTAAGCGTACATCTTCATGCACTACTTTTCCTTTTAGAATTTCTGCTGCAGTCTTGAGGTCACTGAGTCTACCATTTGTGCAACTTCCAATAAATGCTTGATCTATTTTAATCTTATCTGCAACAGCTTTACTTACAGGATGCCCATTTGAGGGTAAAAATGGGTATGCGATTACTGGTTCAAGATTTGCAACATCAATATCGAGTGTGAGGCAGTAAGAAGCATCCGCATCTGAAGAATGTATACGCGGTTCTCTTGCCAAATTCTTATCTGCTAAAAATTCTTTTGTTACATCATCGTAGGCAACGATTCCACTTTTTGCTCCAGCTTCTATAGCCATATTGCACATTGAAAATCTATCGTCCATAGTTAAATGCGCGATTGTGCTTCCTGTAAACTCTAAAGTTTTATACAATGCGCCATCAACTCCGATAAGACGAATTATTTCTAAGATTATATCTTTACCCGTTGTGTGTTTCTTTGGCTTACCACTAAGGTTAACCTTGATTGACTCAGGAACTTTAAACCAATTTCCCCCTGTAATCATAGCAAATGCAAGGTCAGTTGAACCCATTCCTGTTGAGAATGCACCAAGTGCTCCATGTGTACAGGTATGAGAGTCCGCACCAATGATTACATCACCAGGAACGATAAGACCTTTTTCTGGTAAAAGTGCATGCTCGATTCCCATGTCCTTTTCATCAAAAAAGTTTTTAAGTTTATGTTGTTTTGCAAATACTCGCGAGATTTTTGCTTGATTTGCTGAAGCGATATCTTTTGCAGGAATGAAGTGATCTAAAACGATAGAAAAACCATCAGGATTAGCTAACTCTGTTGCGCCACTAAGATTAAAAGCAGAGATAGAGATAGGGGTTGTTATATCATTTCCAATAACCATGTCGATGTCACAGCGGATTATTTCACCCGCATATACTTCACGGTCTAGATGTTGTGAAAATATTTTTTCTGTTATGGTTTGAGCCATTTTGTAACCTTTAATTATATAATTATTTTAGCGATTATATCATTTAAGGTTTAAAATAGGTTTATGGCATCACACTACCAAAAACTTTTCTAAGTCTAGCAGATGTTTGATGCACTGGATTTGTACGAATAAGTCTTTCTTGCATCCCAATCATAAGAAAAATCCCATCGATTGTGTATTGTGTTATGTAATCATCTAGGTTTACACCTTTCTCGGGAACGAATTTATCCATATGCAATTTTTCTGCCATACCCATAAAGTTTGCACCTTTAGCAAAAAGCTTAATTCCAGGATTTGCTACCTTACTCAGAGCATTGTAGTATTTATAGACATTATTTTCTTTCATAGCTTCTATAACAAGAGGTCGAATCAATTCTTTTAGTTCAACGCGTGTATGTTCAGCAAAATAGTCAGTAGCAGGACTTCCATCCATCATTAAAATATCAGCTGCATCATTAAATGACATCTTATCAATAGAAGCTACAAATATTCCAGCAGTTTGAGGTGCTGCTTTTGCAGCAGCTCTGTTCATTGAGCGAACAAAATCATCTATCATTTTTCCTCCACCAGCAGCGCGGATACCAGTTTCCATTGTGCTAAATGGTGCTGGAAGAGGAATTCTAGTCGCAGGGTTATCTAAAAACCCACCTTCTTGACCTAATGTGTCCACCGCTTTTTCTACACCGATTTTAAGAGCTTCTTTAAAGGCTTTTGTAATCATGTCCGTACTTAAAACTCCACCCGTCATTGTTTCCATTATCTCTTTTGGAGTTAAGTCGCCTGGTTTAGAAAATTTTGAAAAATCTTTGACTTTGTCAAACATATCATTAAAGCCAAATCCTTGAAAGAGTAGACTTCCCCCAAGAATAGCAGTAACTAAAAGTGTTTTTTTAGTTTTAAACATATTCGTTCCTTATATCTGATATTTTAACGCTTTTTTTGTAAAATCTGTTGAACAAAAGAACATTGCTACAAAGATAGGATTGAGTTTTACATTTGCATCATCGATAATTTCAAAAATTTTAAAACTAAACCCTGCTCCGTCATTTTCATTTTGTGGAGTTACTACAAATTCTACTGGAGACAGAGTCTTAACAGCATTAAGAATAAGTTTTCTTTTTTTTGCATTTTCATGGTTTAAAATATTGAAATCTGGATCCTCAGAACTTTTATGTTCAAGTAAAATCGCTTGTAAAACATCTACTTTGTCTTTAAAAACAACTTTGTTCCATTTTATAATAGTATTGTTAGAGCTGACTTGTTTGGCATTGTGCATAAGAGCATTTGGTTTTTTTTCTTTCATCGCTTCGATGAGGGCAAGTAGATAGTTAGCTCCACCAACATTCTCAGCCGCCTTTTTCATAAAGAGATGGATGAGTGCTTTTGTATCTGCGTTTTGTTGATTAAAGTTGCACATGTATAAGTCCTTATGTTTCTTTGTGTGTTTAAAGTTTATTTTAGAAGCATTATAGCGTTTTTTGATTTCTTAAACCAAATACGAACTCAGTTTCTCTTAAGCATATCATAATCACAAAGCTATTATTATGTCGAAAGTAAAAGAAGACAAAAATTGTCTTATTTAAGAATAATGATATTTAATATCCATAAGAAGGTTAAAAATGCAAGTATATTTAGATAACAATGCTACGACAATGGTAGACCCCTTAGTAGTAGAAGCGATGATGCCATACTTTAGTGAGCAATACGGAAATCCGAATTCACTTCATAAATTTGGTACATTATCACATCCTGCTCTTAGTACAGCTATAAATCAGGTTTATACAGGGATTAACGCAAATGATAAAGATGATATTGTATTTACATCGTGTGCAACAGAATCAAATAACTGGGTTTTAAAGTCAGTATATTTAGACTACATTGTAAATGGTGATAAAAACCACATCATTACATCAGAGGTAGAACATCCTTCTATACTTTCTACATGTAGATGGTTAGAAGAAGAGTGTGATGTAAAAGTTACTTATCTTCCAGTAAATGAGCAAGGTGTAGTTGAAGCACATACTGTTAGAAGTTTTATAACTGAAAAGACTGCTTTAGTTTCTATTATGTGGGCTTCAAATGAAACAGGGATGATTAATCCAATTCAAGAAATTGGTGAGATTTGTAAAGAAAAAAATGTTCTTTTTCATTCTGATGCTGTTCAAGCTATTGGTAAAATACCTGTAGATCTTCAAGCAACTCATGTTGATTTTGTTTCATTTTCAGCACATAAGTTCCATGGTCCTAAGGGTGTTGGAGCTTTATTTATTAAAAATTCTCAAGCACTTACACCATTGCTTCATGGTGGTGAACATATGGGTGGTCGTCGTTCTGGTACTTTAAATGTTCCTTATATTGTGGGAATGGGTAAGGCTGTAGAACTTGCAACTAAAAACATACAAGAAACTATGAGTAAAATTCGTGAAAAACGCGATCGCTTAGAAGACGCAATTTTAGAATTAAGTGATACTTTTGTAATTGGTAATAAAGATAACCGTACACCAAATACTATCCTTATATCTATTAAGGGTGTTGAGGGTGAAGGTATGCTTTGGGACCTAAACAATGGTCAAATTGGTGCATCTACGGGTTCAGCATGTGCATCAGCAGATCTTGAAGCAAATACAGTAATGCTAGCAATCGGAGCGGATAATGAGCTTGCTCATACAGGGATTCGTTTAAGTCTTTCTCGTTTTACTACAGATCTTGAAATTGATTATACTATCAATCATTTCAAAGAAGCTGTGGGTAGACTTAGAGCGATATCAAGTTCTTTTGCGATTCAAGGGCCAACATCAGGAGGGGAAGTTCAAGAATGCGAACTTCACCACCATTAAAAAATAAATAAATAAAATATAAGGAAAATATTATGGCAAAAGCAGATATGTTAAACGAGTCCCTTTGGGACGCGTATTCAAATAAAGTTACTACGCTGATGAACAATCCTCAACACCAAGGTGAATTATTTGAGGGTGAAGTTGAAGATCGTGGTAATAAACTTATTGTTGCAGATTTTGGTGCAGAGTCTTGTGGCGATGCAGTGCGTTTGTATTGGGAAATTGATCCTAAAAGTGACGAAATTGTAAACTCAAAGTTTAAATCTTTTGGTTGTGGTACAGCTATCGCATCTTCTGATGTTATGACTGAACTTTGTATTGGTAAAACAGTACAAGAAGCAGTTAAAATTACAAATATTGATGTTGAACTAGCACTTCGTGATGATCCAGAAACACCAGCTGTTCCACCACAAAAAATGCATTGTTCTGTAATGGCTTATGATGTAATTAAAAAAGCGGCAGGTTTATATTTAGGTGTTGAGTCTGAAAGTTTTGAAACTGAAATCATCGTTTGTGAATGTGCTCGTGTATCTTTAGGTACACTTCAAGAAGTTATCAAGCTAAATGACCTTACAACAGTTGAACAAATTACAGATTATACTAAAGCTGGTGGGTTTTGTAAGTCTTGTATTAAGCCAGGTGGACATGAAGCTATGGATTATTACCTTGTAGATATTTTAGCAGATACTCGAAAAGAGATGGATGCTGAGAAAATGAAAAATGCAGCGGATGCAAGTGCAGCGGGTACAGCAAACTTTGAGACAATGACTCTTGTTCAACAGATTAAAGCAGTAGATGCTATCGTTGATGAAAATGTTCGTCAATTTTTAATCATGGATGGTGGAGATATGGAAGTTATTGATATCAAAACTACTGAAGAAAATATCGATATCTATATTCGTTATTTAGGTTCATGTGATGGTTGTGCTTCAAGTTCAACAGGTACACTTTACGCAATCGAATCGACACTTAAAGAAAAACTTTCTACAAAAATCAGAGTTTTACCAATCTAATTTTATTCCACATTTTTGTGGAATAAAATTTTCCTTCATTAATACGCTATAATTACACACATGAATCAACTACAAGAGTACTTAACATCGCACGATATTAGCGAGATATACCCATCAGAAATAGCACAGCTTTTAAAGCGTCTTGATGATAGTGAATTTTCTTTAGCATTAAAACTTGTACCAAAAGATTTACTAGGTGATGTAGCCCTTGCTCTTCCTGATAGATACTTTGATGATGTCGTAGAATCTCTAAGTATTGATGAACTCTCCCACGCGCTTACAGAACTCGAATCAGATGATAGAACTGACTTTATGCAAGAGCTTGAAGAAGTTGATGAAACAAAAGCATCTCAGGTATTTGAGTCTTTGGATGAAGAAGATAAACAAGAGATTACGCATCTGCAAAAGTACGATGAAGATGAAGCTGGCGCTTATATGCAACTGGAGATATTCACTGCATATAAAGAAGAAGTTGTTCAAGATGTTATTAAGCGCTTTGCATATTTGAGAAAAGAAAATGAACTTGAAAATGTTCAAAATCTTTTTATTGTAAACAAAGATAATAAGCTTCAATATGCTGTTGGTTTAGATGAGCTTCTGATTTTTGATTTCTCAAAAACTGTTTTAGAAAATATTGAACAAAGCGATGATAGCTTTGAACCAATAAAAGCAGAAGATAGAGATGGTATAAAAGAGATTGTTCATATTTTTGAAGAGTATGACTTATCTGTTTTAGCTATTGTAAATACTTATGGAATTTTGCAAGGTCGTATTACCTCGGATGATATTTATGATGTTATTCAAGATGAAGCAACGGAGCAGATGTATAATCTTGCTGGTGTTGATGATGAGGCTGAAGAAGAAGTAGAAATTTTAAATGCAGGGTTAAAGAGGGCAACATGGCTTGGCATAAATCTTTTTACTGCTATTGGAGCTTCTTTAGTGATTGCTCTTTTTGCCGAGACCTTACAAAGCATGGTTGCACTTGCTATTTTGATGCCAATCGTTGCTTCAATGGGTGGTAATGCTGGAACGCAAAGTCTTACTGTTGTTGTAAGACAGTTAGCACTGAGAGAAATCTCTCAGGGTGACGCTATGCGGATTATTAAAAAAGAAGTTACAATTTCACTTCTTAATGGTATTATATTTGCTACTATTATTGGAATAATTGCACACTTTTGGTTTGGGATTGATTTTCTTGGTGTCGTGATTGCTCTAAGTATGATTATTAACCTCTTAATGGCTGGTTTTTTTGGTGCGAGTGTACCATTGTTTTTAAAGAAGTTAGATATCGATCCTGCTATAGGCAGTACGGTTATTCTAACTACAGTTACAGATATTGTAGGTTTCTTTAGCTTTTTAGGCTTAGCGACCTTGATTTTATTTTAATTATTAAAGGATGTTGTAAAACTTGGATTTATTAATACTCTATTTCGCCCTTGCGGTTGGGATATCATTTATATGCTCTATTTTAGAAGCAGTACTGTTATCAGTGAACATGTCATATGTAGCTGTTTTAGAAAAAGAAAAACCAGTTCTTGGGAAGCTTCTTCGTTCACATAAAGAAAATATTAACAAGTCAATTGCTTCTATATTGATTTTAAATACAATTGCGCATACGCTTGGTGCTGCAGCGGTTGGAGCGCAAGCATCTATCCTTTTTGGAAATGATGCTGTTGTTATAATCTCTGTTATTATGACTTTTGCTATTTTATTTCTTTCTGAGATTATTCCAAAAACTATCGGTGCTGTATATTGGAAAGAGTTAGCTCCTATGACTGCTTATTTTATTAGATTTTTTATATGGATAACATATCCGATTATCCTTACTACCCTTTTTATAACAAATAAGATTTCTAAAGGCAAAGGCGATGCCCATACCTTAACCAAAGAAGAACTTTTACAGAGTATGTTAATGAGTGAAGATGATGGTGTTATTGATGAACAAGAGTCTGATGTTATAGAAAACATATTGAATCTTGATAACATTAAAGTAAGTGAAGTTTTAACTCCAAGAAGTGTGGTTTTTGCCCTTGATGAAAGTATGAGTATACAAGAAGTCATAGATACTGAACCTAATATTTTTAAATTTTCTCGTATTCCAATTTATAGAGATTCTATAGAAGATGTGACAGGAATTGTACTCACTAAAAAGATTTTCCAACAAGCGCTTCAAGATGGAAGCGTAAGTGTAGGAAGTCTTAAAAAAGATATTTTTTCTCTAAATGAAAATATACCTGTTAGTAAAGCACTCGATATGTTTATATCAAAAAAAGAACATATGTTTTTGGTTATAGATAATTACGATCAAACAGATGGGATTATAACACTTGAAGATTGTGTTGAGACGATACTAGGTGTTGAGATAGTTGATGAGAGTGATACAACTGTAGATATGAGAGAACTAGCAAAAAGTAATATGAAAGCTAAGCGAAAAGAAAAAGGAAATACTTAATAGTATTTCCGTCTTTATACACTCCCAAGCGTTGTATGGGAGTGAGAGATTACAGTTCAAACATGTTAACAAGCATTTTTGAAATCTCTTTTGATGTTGCTGTATCAACATCCCCAAGCTTTTTTACAAGTCTTGTTTTATTAACTGTTCTCATCTGATCTAATAATACTAAACCATCTTTTTTTTCAAATTTTATTTTAGGTCGAAATATAAAGCCAAACCCCTTAGAAGTCATTGGAGCAATAATGACTGTTTTTAAAACATTCATTTCGTTTGGGGAAATCACTATGCATGGCCTAGTCTTTTGAATTTCAGAACCAACAGTTGGATTTAACTTAACAAGATAAATCTCATATCTTTTGATATTTACTACCATTCATATTCTTCTAAATCATTATCGTTAAGTAAATCTTCTAAAAGTCCTTCATCTTCCGTACCCTTGTAATTAGAGGTTACTTTCTCAATATTTTCTCTCCAAGTATCTCTTCTTGTATTATTAAGCGGTTTGATTAATAAACCATTTTCTAATACTTCTAATTCTAAACTAACATTTTCAAGATGTGCTTGTTGAATTAAAGGCTTAGGGATTCTAATACCTTGTGAATTTCCAATTTTTGTGAGCATAGTCATAATTAACTCCTTTAAGTAATTATAATGTAATTACATTTAAAAGTCAATTTCATAAGATGATAACTATTTATTCAAGTAATATTGCGTTATTTGGACAAAGTGTCTGTTAATTGCTAAATATGAGCTTAAGAGGACATAATGTCCCTTAAACCAGAAGGTTATTTTACATCCCGGGTATTCGAGGAATTTTCCCTAATTTTGAATAACGACAGTATAAACCCCAGCCTTTTTTCAGCCAGTGTCCAATAAAGGGCATCGGTATCATGAAGGCTCTTTTTTCATCTCTATAAATCATTGCCCCTCCATCACCTGTATCCATAAGACAAAGAATATTTAGATGCTCATTATAACCTTTAAAATCATTTGAGCCATGCTCTCTCGCGTAAATATTATGTGCGACATTTCTTGCCATTACTTCTGCTATATGACCTTGTTTTGCTCTCCACTCGTAACCTTCAAGTGCAGCTACATCACCTATGGCATATATATTTGTCGGCATTGTTTCATCTTCAAAAATAACTTGAGAGAAATCATCAGTTTTAATAAATCCAGCATCATTCATTGGTAAGCCTGATTTTTTTAAAAGTCCATGACCATCGCCTGCAGGAATAAACATTGTAAAGTCGGATTCTAATCGTGAATCATCTTCAAATACGATGCTTGACTTTAAAAATCTATCTATTTTTTTTCCAAAGTGTGTTTTGATATTAAGTCTTTCAAAAAATCCACCCATCATTTTAAGTGCTTTGGGACCCATTCTTTTTCCTGGCTCAGGCATTGGTGCAAAAAATGTTAGTTCGTACTTGTCCCGAATACCTTTTTTCTCAAGTAGATTGTGCAGGTTGAACATAAGCTCAAAACCAGGTCCCCCGCGTACCGCAGATGTATCATGCGGATTAGCCCCAAAACCAAAACAAATTTTACCACTTCCTTTTTCTATAAGAGCATCTATCTTGTCTCGAATAAGTAGGGCTTGTTCAGGTGCGCCACATATTGACAGAGTATTTGCTGCACCCTTTGGTTTCATTTTATGTGCGCCCATTGCAACAATGAGGTAATCATAATTATTGAGAATTTTTCCACTCTCTAGCGTAACAGTACTTTCTTTTGCAGATAATGATTTAACAGAATCAACAATAAGACTAAAGCCATGTGCCTTTTGGAGCTCTTTTAAATCTACACAGACATCTTTAAATTCACTTTCTCTTGTCGCTACCCATATAGAAGTTGGATAAATATAAAAGTAATCTCTATCGCTCACAAGTGTCACATTAAATTTTTGTTTTTTGAGGTAAATTGCAGCTTCTACACCAGCAAAACCACCACCTAAGATGAGAATGTTTTTCATATAAATCCTTAATTAATAATTTTCTTATAAAGAATATTACAATAAATAATATTACAGACTTGTTAAGAGAATTGACCTCTTTTCTTATTTATAAATACGACGGCCATCGTACTTAATATGCCCCCGACTATTATATGTATCTCCATAGGCTCATCGAGGACAATCCAAGCACTTAGTAATGCGAAAATTGGTACTAAAAACATATAAGAACTTGTTTTCTCGCTACCAAGTTTTCCACTAGCAATAAAAAAGATTGTAGTAGCTAATGTTTGCCCTAATACAGCAAGATAAAGTAAGGCTATCCAAAATTCTAAATTCTGATCAAACACACTTGCTAAATTTGAATCATAAGCGTAAGTAAAAGAGGCTATAGTTGCGATAAGAGAGATAAAAAAGCTGTAATGGATTGGATGTATATGCTTGTGCGAATGTTGGGAAAGAATAGTAACTCCAGCCCAAATAAGAGCACATAATAAAAAGTAAGTATTTGAGCCATTAAAAAATAATGATAAATCATTTAATTGAAGAATTATAATTGCTCCCACAATTCCTATGAAAAGTCCAATATATTGTAAGTTATCTAGTCTTTTTCTAAATATAATAACTACAAGTATAAAAGTTATAACTGGACTTAAAGTTGTGATAATTACTGAACCTGCTCCAGCATAGCCATGTTTTACTCCTAAAAAAGAAGAGATCATAAAAGCTATATTTAAAAATGAACTTGTAAGTATAAATTTCATACTTGATATATTGAGAGTGATTGGCTTATTTAAAAAATAAAGAATAGGTAAAAAAGTAAGTGACATAAGAAAGAAACGCCAGAATATAATAATATCCATTGGAAGAGCAAGCGTAAGGATTTTTAAAGCAGTCCAGCCACCACCCCAAAGGAGCATGGCAAGTACAAGAAGATAGTTAATAGGAAAAAACCTACTTATCTTCTTCTAATGCGAAGGTGGCAAGAATAGCACTGTCTAATAATTTGATTATAATTTTCGATTACATCATCGTATTGTTTAGCCTCTAAAGATTCTAATAAGTCATTGGCATACATTCGAATCATTTTTTCTCTCTTTTTAGCAAACTTACCAGCGTGTTTTTGTTCTTTAGGCAAATATGAAGCAGGGTCAACTGCTAAAAGAGAATCAAGACTTACTATAAGTCTATCTGTTGCTTTTTTGATAACTCTAACATCATCATAAAAACCAGCTTTTTGCATATCTACGATTGAGTCAAGCATAACACGCATATCTGATGCAAGCTTTTTCTCAGCTTTTGTTGCTTTTACATCAGATGCAAAAAGAGAAGATGTTAACATGATTGCTATTATTGCTACTATTATTTTTTTCATTTTTTTATCCTTGGGGTTTAGTATATGATTATTTCTTTAGTGTAATCTTTAAGTGCTAGGGTTGTAGCAGTTCCAGTTGTTTGCTTTTTAGCTTTTCTTTTTCCACCATAGTATTTTTTCATCTCTGGTTTGAAAACTTTTAAATAGCTTTTAAATCTCTCAGGTCCTAAAACACCAACAGCCCAGATAGTATCATCTTGGGCTATTTCAAGAACAATAGCCGCTAAAGGTTCAGTTGCAGGACTACCTTCTGCTCGCTTACATCCAGATCCAGTGTCATAAAAAGCCATATGTGATGAACAAATAATTCCAGCTTTATCAGCAAATACACCTGATTCACCTTTTTTACAGTACTGAATAAAACTATCATCAGGTGTAGGGTGCGCCATTTGGTGTGCACATATCGCAACATATGCAACTATAGTTCCTTTTGAACCTGTGCCACCTTTCCAGATATATTTTTCACCATCTTCAGATAAGAGCTCAACATCTTTTTGTGTAGCTTCTGGCAAGTCTAGTAATATAGCAGGCGTAGCAACAAGAGGATAATTAAAAACATAGTTTTCTTCTTTTTTTAATGCAGAAGTTTTTAAAGGATTTCCCTCAGCATCTGTTAACTGTACTCTTTCGTAGGCTCTAAATAATGCTCCATCACTTGCGCGTAATTCACCTGTAATTGTTGAAGGTGAAACAGCTATCATCGCTCCAGTTGCACCAGCAACTTTTAGAAAATTTCTTCTTTCCATGGGTGTTCCTTTTAGTTTTTTAATTGTAAATAACAATTCTAAATAATATAAAAATAGTACTTAGAATTTGTATTAGAGTAAAGAAGGCATAAGCGCCTTCTTTAAAGTTTTGTAGGAGTCGAGATTAAGCGAATAAGTCACTTGTGATACCACGGTACCAGTCACGAAGAGCTTTTGCAGTATTTTTAGAACGGAATTTACCACTTGGAGCTTTAGGAACATGACCTTTACCTTTGATAACAGCACCAGTCCAGCTAAAGTCGTGAGTAACCATAATTCCTTCTTCAGGAGCACCACCAACCATTGAAAAACATACATTTGCAGCTTTAACAGGAGTAGTTTTAACACCAAGAGTATAAGACTTACCATGTAAACGGTGAGCAATTTCAAGTGCACATTGTTTACCAGCCCATACAGCAGTTTGACCTGATGGAGGAATAGCGTGACCAACAATATCACCAACAGCATAAACATCTTTGTCTGTTGCAGTTTGGAAAGTACAACCAGCCATTTTAACTTTTTTGAATGCGTCTGCAGTTGTTTGTAATGTTGCCATTTGAACTACTGGAGATGATTTGTGATTAACGATTAAGTTACAAACTTGGTATTTATGAGATTTTTTAACAGCTTTCATAATCATATCGCCATCTTCATCTTTTTTACCTGATGGTACCATTTGAGTGAAGTGTACAGTTTTACCTTTAACATCAACATCATCAACTTTTGCATGGTGAACATATACGATTTTATCACCATAAATGTCTTTAGCAGATTCTTTGAATGCAGCCATTTTAGCAAATTTAGCACCTGGAACAAGTACATATACTTTACCTTGAATGTCTTCTTTTCTCATAAATTCAGCGATCATTGCTGCTCTTTCATACGGAGCTGGAGGACAACGGAATTTACCAAATGGAGCAGCGATAATAACATCACCATCATCCATGTTTTTAAGTTGACGCTCTAAAGCAACATGTTCACCACCTGAAATCATTGCAGGAGGACAAGCTCTTTTAACTTCGGCAGCGTGTGCTTTTGACCAAGTTGGGAATTGACCTTCGTAGTTGTAAGCAATACCTGGAGATAATACTAAAATATCATAACCAACTCTACCAGCAGCTGTAGTAACAACTTTAGCAGCACGGTCAATAGCGATTACTTCTGATTTTAACATACCATAACCATATTTTTCAACTGGTGCAGCATAATCAAATACGAATGTACCTAGGTTCATACCTTCTAATTTACCTAAGTAAGTATTAGAAACTGGACAAGCCATAAAAGTGTCATTTTTTTCAATAATTGCTACATCAAAGTTTTTATCAATTTTCTTTAAGTTGTTAGCAACTGTAAGTCCACCCATACCACCACCGATGATAAGTACCTTATGATGACCTAACATTTTACCACCTGCAGCTGCACCAGCTGTACCAGTCTCTGCACAACCACTTATTGTTGTTGCTGCTACTGCAGCTACACTCACTGCTCCTACTTTTAACGCGTCTCTACGATTCATATTCATTTTTTCCCCTTGAATTGTGTTATGTTTCAAAAATCAGTTTAGATTTTCGGACTGCAAAAATATTACAAGCTATGAGATTAATCTAAACTTAAATAATTATACTAATTTTAATGAAAATTACCATAACTTTTATTGATAATAAGTTGAAGCTATATTAATAAAGGCTTAAGTTGTCAAATTAGTATCACAAAATTATTTTAACCCCTAATAGTAGGCTTTTAAAGGTGTTTTTTGAGAAGAGAGAGGGATATTTAGATTTACTAAAAGCAGGCTATTGTAAATTTTCAAATATTTAGGTGACAATGTCAAAAAGTAACAAGTTGAAAATTTTGCCAGTCTTTAAAGTAAGTGTTTGCTTATCCAAACTGATAATACATATAAGCCCCAGATATGTTGCTTGAATACTCCTTTTTTTGCACCGGACAAGAACTGATCTAATTCCTTTGGCTTGAAAAGATTTGTTTGTTTGTTTACGCTTTTAATGAGTAAAAGTTTGTTCGCATCAATAAGGTATTCCATATAAGGGCTTGAAAAACCTTTCTTTTTTCTTTGAATTATCTTATTACCAAGGAGAGGATGTACGATTTCTTTGAGTAAAGATTTTGTTACTTCATCTTCGTATCGTAAATGTGGCGAAATACTAAATACAGTAGACACAAGTTTATGGTCTAAAAAAGGCGTTCTTGATTCTACGGAATGTGCCATACTTACACGGTCAAGTTTTGTTAGAAAATATTCCGCTTGGTAAAGTTTCAAATCAATGTAGCTGTACCATGTACTTTCATCAGTATGCGCTGATTTATTAAAGATATCACGGTAGCCTTGTATATAGTGCAAGGCTTGATTGTCTTTTATGTTTTTTTTCATAAGATTGTTCTTTTGTAGGTCAGTGAAGTTTTCTGCAGAGCTACGAAAAAGGAGGGTATCGTTAAAAATTCTTTTATAGTACTCCCATTCTCTATTGTGTGAATAATTAGCTTTAAAATAATTTTTTAGCCAATTTTTATGTTTTAATGCAGATGCTCTTTGAATATCTAAGAACTCAAAATATTGTCTGTAGCCTAAGAAAAGTTCATCACTTCCCTCGCCACTTAAAACAACTTTATATCCATCTTGAGATATGTTTTTGAACAGGATGTACAAGGGTATAGATGCTGGGTCATTAAGTGGTTCATCAAGGCTATCTAAAACTTCAGCACTGGTATTTATAAAATCACTTTGAGAGATTATTATTTCTTTATTTTGTAAGCCTAAAATTTTGGCACTTTCCCTTGCATTTTCTCTCTCGTCATATTTTGAATAGCCATCATAACCAATAGTATAGCTAGGTAAGTTAATGTTTTGTTTTAGTGCATAGGCATTAATAGTGGCGCTGTCAATACCTCCTGAGAGAAGAGAAGCCATAGGCACATCAGAGTGAAGACGGATATCGATGGACTCTTTGAGCAATGACTCAAGTTTACTGATCGCTTCATCTCTAGATGTAATTAAGTTGGGACTAGCATCTAGTAAATCAAAATATACTTGTGTTTGAATTTTCTTTGTTTGGAGGTTAAATGTAAGGTATTCTCCCGAAGCTAATTTTTGAATGCCTTTAAAAAATGTATGTGGGGCAGTTGGGGCTAGATATGAAAGGTATGAAAGTAATGCATCCTCATTCATCTCTTTTTTCTTTAAAAAGGGAACAAGTGCTTTTATCTCAGATGCAAAGATGAAGCTAGTCTCATGGAGGTAAAAGAGTGGCTTTTTACCTAGTCGGTCACGAAAAAGGTAAAGTTTTTTAGTATCAAGAATGGCAATAGCGAACATACCACGAAGATGCGATACAAAATGAACACCCCATTTGAGATAAGCAGCGAGAAGAATCTCACTCTCAGCATCTGTCTTGAAATCAAAATCTTTTTTTAAAATTTCTTTGAGTTCTAAGAAATTATAAATTTCTCCATTAAAGGATAAAAGAATATTTTTATAGCGTAAGGGTTGATCCGTTTTATTTTTTGTGTTTTGTATGCTGAGTCTATGGTGTGCAAAAAAGAGTTCTTGTTCTTGAGTGATTCTACAATAATCAGGACCACGATGGGAGAGCTTAGATAATGCATATCTTGCTTGTGTCTCATCGTAGTTGCCTAAAATTCCAAAAACACTACACATGAAAGAAAGCTACTGTGATATCGTTTTTCATATAGTTATCTTTTATCTCGAGGCGTTTTACATGAAGGTCTTTAGCAATAGCTTGTATTTGAGCCATGCTCATGTAGTTATATGTATTACTTTGCTTATCTCCATAGAGAGTATTAAATATAAAAGCCTTGCTAGATGCTTTGAAACAATTTCTTATAAAGAGATGTGCTTCAAAGGGATTTAAAATATTCATAGCACCGCTACACACATAGTAGTCTGCTTGAGGTAAGGCATCTTTAGTAATATCGGCTTGTATAATTTCTTGGCTAGTCTCTTGGACGGCTATAGTGCACATGGCTGCGAGAGAATCGATACCAATATATTTTTTTATACAATGTTGTGTATTTTGAAGATACATATAAAAGTCAGCAAAACCACAACCAGCATCTACGAGTGTGTTTATATTTGTGGGAAGAAGTTCTAAAAGTATTTTAAAGCGAAGGTCTTGTGTTTCTTGTGAAATCCAATTGACACCTTGAGGACTTAGCCCATGCTTATCAATAGCACTAAGGTAAAACTTTTTGCTATCGATACGAGGCATTGTGTTTACAGAGGTTAACGAAAAATTCTATCTATATCTTTTGCAATAGCACCAGGAACCGTAGAAATTTTCATAAACTGACCCATTTTAAGATCTGGGTACATAATAGCAATGTAGTATTGAGGTGCTAATATATAAGCTTTGCCTTTTTCTATAAGAACAGGGTAGGGGAGAAGCCCTGCATTTTGATAACCTGTTTTTTTAACAAACTTACTTGTTCTTTTTTTGAGTTTTACACCAAGAAGAATACTTCCGTTATCGAGATGCTGCTCAAACACCACTTGCTTAGATTTCTTAACTTTTTAAGAAGTTCTTCATTTGTAGCCTCTGAAACAACTTTCATATCTTGATAATAGGGCATATTCTCCATAAATTGAAATCTGGCAAGTACATTAAACTTTACAAGTTCTTTTGAATTTTTTAGAGTAGAAAATGTATCTCTTAGAGTTTTTAATGTCGCTTGTGCTAATTCTTTATCGTATTCTTCTTGCATGAATGCTTTCATAAGATAAATAGGGTTGGAAATAGATAAAAGTTTGTTTTTCTTATCAACTGTTATACGCATAGATGCAGCAAAGCCTCTTTGTGCTTGGCTTGCCCCTTTTTGCATGGCAGCATTTGTAAAAACAATAGAAGTAGCAGTTCCTTTTTTATCTACTTTAAATGAATCGAGTATATCAAAGCCCGCAGTTTTAAGTTTTTCTTCCACCTCTTTTACGCTCATAAAATCAGTATGTAGATAAGCAGCGACTCTTCCATTGCTTATGTCACCAACAAGTACTTTTTCTGTTTTTTGTCCATAGGATCTATTAAATTTTGCAGGAGCAACATTTTTTGAAAAAATAACCTCTTCTTTTTTATAGTATGAATCCATAGAGTCTTTTTCAACAAGATTACCCCGCGCGTCTAAAATTATTAATTTTGGAACCTTTGTTGTTGCAACTGGCACAACTGGAATAGGAGGCATAGTGATTGTTATATCATTAGCATCTTGAATCTTTTCTTTAACTACGATAACTGCTATTGCTTCTTGTGGAACTGTTTGTGCAGGAACTATAGTTGCATTATTCTCTTTAACTACTTCCTCTGCATGTAACGAACTTAAACTTAAGATTATAAGTAATGTTGTTTTTAATATATTTATTTGTGTCATTTGTCTTCCTAAATGTAATTTATTGAAGTAGTTCAACTTCTATTCTGCGATTTTTCATTCGACCCTCACTTGTAGCATTATCTGCGACAGGATTTTTCGAGCCCAAACCTATAGCTGTTAATCGTGTGAGATTAACGCCATGTTCTATAAGTGCATTCATAACAGCACGCGCTCTATCTCGAGAGAGTTGATTGTTTCTAGTGTCTTGACCTAAGTTGTCTGTGTATCCATAAATAATAACTTGATAGCCATCGTTTTGCTGAAGAAAATCAGCAAATTCTTCAATTTTAGAATTACTTTTTGCAAGTATTTTATAGTCGCCACTTGCAAATTCGATTTTTAAAACTGCAGTTTGTGGACAGCCTGTGTTGTCAACAATAAATTCTTTACTAGTATTTGGACATTCGTCTTTTTCGTCAATGACACCATCTGCATCTGCATCTGGTTCACAGCCATCTGTATTTACGCTAACACCACTTCTCGTTTTTGGACATTTGTCATCTCTGTTAGAGACTCCGTCCTTGTCGTCATCAAGGTAAAGTTTACAACCTCTCATATCTACTTTTGTATTCAGAGGAGTATTTAAGCATTTATCTAGCTTATTTACTATTGAATCTTTATCGTCATCTTCTACAAAAGTTTTAGCAGATACGGTCTCAGTTTCTACTGAGATAGGTTGAATGTATGCAAATTCAGCTGCAATAGCTGTTAGGCTCGTTAGAACTAAATAGAATAATGTAAATTTTTTCATTTGTTTCCCTTGTGAGCATAGTCTTGTATTTAAAGAACTCCCATCATAGTGTATATAAGTTATAAATTTTCTTAACTTTTAATTTTAAAGACTTTTATACAAGCAATACATCTATTTTTGTGTAATAATTGGACAAAAATTTAAAGGATTTTAGCAATGAAGCGAAGTAGATTGGTATTGGGTGGTGGATGTTTTTGGTGTGTTGAGGCAGTTTTTTTAAATGTCAAAGGTGTTTTATCTGCAGTAAGTGGATATACTGGAGGTCTTAGAGCCAATCCAACATATGAAAATATTTGTACAGGTGCAACGGGTCATGCTGAGATAATAGATATACTTTATGATGCGGATAGTATTGGTTTAGATAACTTACTCGATATATTTTTTGAGATTCATAATCCTACTACTCTCAACCAACAGGGTGCAGATAGAGGAACGCAATACCGCTCTGTTATTTACTATGAAAGTGAAGCTATGCAAGAAGAAATAGTGAGTTTTATAAGTAAAAGACAAAAAGATTTTACAGACACTATAGTAACTGAAGTAAGTACTTTAGGTGAGGTTTATCCAGCGGAGGCTTATCATCAGAATTATTATAGATTAAATGAAAATCAAGGGTATTGTCAGGCAGTTATTGCTCCCAAACTTCAAAAGTTTATGACAAAGTTTCCTTCTCTACTAGAATAGCCTCATCTTTTTCAGATATAACTCCATCGGGAGTTGTAAGTATAATCTCGATTTCACACGACAAGTATTCACTTGTGCAAAGTGGTGAAAAATTAGAATCTTCAAAAGCAGAGCGTTTTGAATTGCGGATAATATCTTCGATTAATGTTGATGTAGCATTGCTAGATGCAGCTGTTCCTCTGAGTTCATTGTTTAGATAAATATTTACCTGCGTTTTTATTTTTTGACTCAATAAAGGATGCTTTTGGATCAGATGCTCTTTCTCTATAGTTCTTTGTGCAGCAAAAACTTCTACTATGGAATCACGAGCAAGTTGCAACAAAACAGAGCGTGGCATCAAAGACTCCTTGCAAGCTTATAGTTGTTAATAAGTTTGATGATAATCATAACACTAATAACTTGAAAAAGTGCCGCTAAGATAAAAGCATAGTAGTGAAGTTGGTCAATACTCTGTGCATTAAATGCGAGTGTAGCCATTGCTATAAGTAAGGTTAAAGGCATAGAATGCGAGAGTCCCATAAGAATGGAGTCGATAAAGCCAAGGTTTTTGATAAAAACAAGCGATGCAATAAGACGCATAGAAGTCATCGCTAACACAATAAGAAAAGCCTTATAGATTAAACCATCTAATGCCAAAGCACTTAAATCAAAAGCTGTACCAATATGAATAAAAAAGATAGGAATTAAAAAACCAAATCCAAATGAAGCAAGTTTTTCTGGAAGTTCATGTTTATGTTCAAAAAATGTTGGAATAAATATTCCCGCTAGAAATGCACCAAAGGCAAGTTCAAGGTCGAGGTAGAGCATAGATGCTACAAGGAGTAAAAATATACCAAGAGAGAGTCGTATGTCTTGCTCTTGATTGTCTTTTTGTGGCATAAGTAGCATGGAAACTTCAGGGTACCACCAAAAAAAGTAACTGCATGCTACGGAAAATGAAAAACATAATAATTAAAAACAGCATGAGTGCAAAAAGTGTTTTAAAGAGTTCTAGTCCCAGTCCTGATTCTAGTCCTGCTGAGGTTATAGTTAAAATGGCGATACTCACAACTTCTCCAATCCCTCCTGCAGTCATAGAGATGTCGAGCCATGGAGTCTTTCCGTATTCTTTACTGAGTGTAGCGACAAGTCCAACAGAAATAAGCGGTAAAAGAAGAATAAAAATATTTCCAAGGTTAAAGTAGAGTGAAAAAAAAGATGGAAAATGCGTATAAAATACTAAGATAAAAAACGACTCTTTTTATGATAGATGCGGGAGTTTTTAAAACATCCTTGAGGTTGATCTCAGTTCCCGCAATAAACATTAGATATAAAAAGCCTATTTCAGCGGCTATTTCAAAGAGATGCCCATCATGGATAAAACCAAGATAAGCAAGTATAGAACCCAGTATTATTTCAATAGGAGTAGTTGGAAGTTTAAGAAGTTTGGCAAAAAATGGTGAAAATACAATAATGACAGCAATCGTAATGATGAGTGTTACATTTTCATCCATATTTATACCTTAGTTTACTTTTTTCGCTACTTCTAGGTTGAGTGTTTTTAACATATCTAAATCTTTGCTGGCTATTCTACCTGATGTTGTTAGATAGTTTCCTACAACGATTGAATTTGCGCCATTTTCAAAGATTTCTTCTTGTCTGTCTCCAAACATTAACTCTCTTCCACCCGCGACCATAATTCTTTGTGCTTTTGGAATCATTTTTCGTGTGAGCCGAATAAGGGCTAAAGACTCATCAACTGTTAATGGGTTGGCTTGAAGTTCTAGGGCAACATTGTGATGATAAAAATTTATTGGAACAGAAGTTGGATTTAAAGATTCCAAAGACTTAAGCATTGAAACTCTATCTTCCTCGGATTCTCCAAGACCAAAAATTCCACCTGTTATAAGCACTAAACCAGATTTATTTACATTTTGACAGGTCTCGTATCTTTCACTCCAAGGATGCGTTGTGCATATTTCTTTGTAAAAAGACTCTGAAGTTTCAAGATTATGATTATAAGCTTTGATTCCTGCTTCTTTTAAAACGAGAAGTTGCTCAAGAGATGCTGTTCCATTACACGCAATAAGACGAAGTTGGGGAACTTCTTTAGTAATAGTTTTAGCTACATCACAAACAAATTCAAGTGTTTTAGGTCTGAGTCCTTTGTCTGCAGTCACAAGACAAAAGCCAAGTGCTCCAGCATCTCTTGCTGTTCTTGCTTCATCTAAGATAAGCTGCATCTCTTTTTGTTTATATCGGTCTATGTCTGCCTTATAACGCACACTTTGTGAGCAAAATTTACAATCTTCTAAGCAAGTTCCGCTGTTAATATTACAAATTGCACAAAGAAAAATTTCTTCAGACATTTTTTATCCTTGTGTATGAAAACTGCTCTTGTGTAAAGTACTTCGCTTTCTTTGGTCTTTGATAATGTGTGACGATAAAAGTAGTATTTGTAACTTCAAGCATAGCACATCCTGAGACAGGTTTGTTTCTAGCACAGACTTCACCAGGATTTAAAAAGAGTGTGCCATTTTGAAACTCACTATGAAATATATGGGTATGACCCGATAAAACAACTTCAGCATCTGTAGCCATATAATAGGGTAGATGCATAAGTTTGAACTTTGTATTTGCGAGTTTGAAGTAATAAGGTTCTTCTACTAGATTGTACTCCTTATGAAGTGAAAGTAGATGTGAGTCATTATTTCCATAGACTGCGACATATCTTTTTCCACAGTTTTTTAGAAGTTCAAGTACCTCTGCATCTACAATATCTCCAGCATGGACAATAAACTCAGCACCATTTTCTAAAAGCATAGTGAGAGCTTTTTTAGCCTTCTTAAGCTTTTTATGGGTGTCTGAGATAATACCTATTTTAATCATATTTGTTTCCTTAAATCGGAGCAAAGCCCCGCTTCAATTCCTTGCACTAAAGCTATGTCTATCGACGAGAGATTTATTTTTCTTCTTCCGTAGTAGATGCAACTTCTCTAGGAGTTCGTGCCTTACACTTTACACACTCATACACATCTTTATTTCTGTATGTTCTCTCAGCAAGAAGACCTGTTTTACAGCCTTTTTCTTTACACTTTATAGTTGTTGGTTCAAATTTAGAGATGAATTTACATTCAGGATAACCCTCACATCCCCAAAATGGACCACGACGAGAATTTTTAAGACTTATTGTTCCACCACAGTCTGGACATGGAGTTTCACTTTGTTTTTCTTCTACGTTTATACTTTTTGTATTTTTACAATCAGGATAATCGCTACATGCTAAAAACTGTCCATTTCTACCATTTTTTATAAGCATGTCGTTTCCACATTTATCACATTTTTCATCAGCTAAGTTTTCTTGTTTTGGAGCAGGATTTCCCTCTTCATCAACTTGTTCAGTGTATTTACATTTTGGAAAACCGCTACATGCGATAAAGTTACCAAATCTACCAGAACGTAAAAGAAGTTCACTCTCTCCACATTTAGGACAGGTTCTCCCTAATGGTTTAGCAAGTTTAAGAGAAACAATATTTTCTTTTCCAGCCGCAACTTGATCCATAAAAGGAAAGTAAAAGTCACTTAAAAGATCTTGCCAGTCAACTTTTCCTTCGCTTACTTCATCGAGTTTTTCTTCCATGTTTGCAGTAAAAGAGATATCTACAATGTTAGCAAAGTGCTTTTCTAGAATGTCCGTAACCGTAAAAGCCATTTCAGTTGGAACGATTTGCTTTTTCTCTATGTTTACATAAGTACGAGAACTTAGCGTGGCAACTGTTGGAGCGTAGGTAGAAGGACGACCAACGCCTTCAGACTCTAGCTTTTTGATTAGACTAGCTTCTGAGTAACGTGATGGTGGTTCTGTAAAGTGTTGCTCAGGTTTTACGCTTTGAAGCTCTGCTTTGTCACCTTTTGTAAGTGTTGGAAGAAGTTTATCTTTATCTTCTGCCCCTGTAAGTGCGTAAAAACCATCAAATGTTAGTCTTCTACCACTTGCGCGGAATTCATTTTCATCGCCTGTAAAGATAATGCTTTGTTGTTCAAACTGTGCATCTTCCATTTGACATGACATAAAACGCTCATAAATTAAACGGTAAAGTTTTATCTCATCAGCTTTTAGAAAACTTTGTGCCATCTCGGGTGTGAAGTTAAGCATAGTAGGGCGAATAGCCTCATGCGCTTCTTGTGCACCCTTAGATTTTTTGCTATAAACCTTAGGCTCTTTTGGAAGGTACTTTGCGCCAAAACGACTCTCAATAATTCCACGAACAGCAGATACAGCTTCGCCCGCAAGGTTTAAACTATCTGTTCTCATATATGTAATAACACCCGAAGTTCCATCAGGAGTTTTTACACCCTCGTATAATGTTTGAGCTATCATCATCGTTCTCTTTGGCGTAAACCCTAGCTTACTCGATGCAGCTTGTTGAAGCGTTGATGTCATAAATGGTGGTGGCGTTGAGCTTTTTCTTTGTTTTTTCTCTATTTTTGAGATGATATAACTGTCTGCATTTACACTTCTTTCTATAGATTTAGCTTGGGCTTCATTCTCTATAGTCATCTTTGTAATTTTATCACCCTTATGAGAAATAAGGTTAGCATCTATGTTTGTTTTAAACTGAGTGTCGATACTCCAGTATTCAACGGGAATAAAAGCTTTTATCTCTCGTTCACGGTCTACTACGAGTTTAAGGGTAGAACTCTGAACCCGTCCACCTGAAAGACCTTTTTGAATCTTAGATGCTAGAAGAGGTGAGAGTTTATAACCCACAACACGGTCAAGTAAACGGCGTGCTTGTTGGGCATTTACCATGTCCATATCTAAAGTACGAGCAGATTCAAGAGCGTGTTTAATTGCTGTTTTTGTAATCTCGTGAAATACGATTCTAGGTAATTCAGCTGGATCCTTTTTAATAGCATGGGCAATATGCCAACCAATAGCCTCACCCTCGCGATCCTCATCGGTCGCGATATAGATCGTATCTGCTTTTTTAGCAAGGGCTTTTATCTCTTTAACAATGGCAGCATTTTCTTTTGCAACAGAGTAAGTAGGTATAAGATGATTGGTTTCTTCTTCAACAGTGATTCCAAAACGAGATTTTGGTAAATCACGAATATGACCCTTAGATGCGATTACTTCATAATCTTTACCTAAAAAGTTCTTGATAGTCTTAGCTTTAGCAGGTGATTCGACGATAATTAAGTTCAAATAGTATTCCTATATATAGTATAGTAAAAATTGTTTTTAGTTCTGCAAGTGTAGCGAAAAAAGTTAAATGGTGAAAAGTCAATAATCAATTAATTGAATATTCTCATCTTTTTGTTGTAGATAGATTTTCAAAAACATATCATTTATGATGTATGTTCCCGTCTTTATCCTTTTAATCAAACCGATATCTTCAAGCGAACTATGAACATTATATAAACTTTTACTATCGAGTTCTAGTTTATTGTTGTTAGCAATAGAATATAAAACATCAAGCTGATGTTTTTTTTGTTTAGCTTTTGAAATCAATTCTTCGAGATATGCTTTATTTGAAAGTATTACTTCTATTAAAGTTTCATATACAATTTTTTCAGTTAGTTCGTTGATGTTATTTGCGATAGCAGTAAAATATAACTTTTGCAGTACTTGTAAGGAATAGTCTGGATGACCATTTAAATATTTTAAAAGATGTTTCAGTGAGTCACATTTAATATTCTTTTTATTAAATATATTATTGCTGTATGTATGCAGTTCGTCTACATCAAGTGGAGGTAGTTCTACAATGGTCGCAAAATGAAAAAAGGGGGATGCTTTACGTTCAAAGATTTTAGTCATAATCGTTTCTATACTTCCTAAAAATATATATGTTATATTGTTATGGTGTTGTATAACAGACCTGGACTTATCTAAAATCTCACTTGAAGCTATTTTAAGAATATCTTGAAACTCATCTAAAACAAATTTAATATTTATATTTTTTTTAGCTGCTATTGTATTCATTACATCTAAGCTATGTAAAAAATATTCCATTTCATCAAGTGTGTCTTTTTCATACATCCTGATTGTGATTTCTGCGATATCATCTATTTTAATCTTTTGAATTGATTTAACTAAATCGAACATAGAGTTTTTTGCTTTATATAAAAAGTTATCAATAGTAGATATTTTATAAGCACTGTCAATTATATTGTTTGCAAGAGATTGTAGACTACTTAGTCTTTTTATATCAATATACACAAATTTGTAGTTTGGGTTTTCTTGGGACAAATGTTTGATAATAGATGTCTTACCAAATCTTCTTGGAGCCTTAATCATAAAAGATTGATTTTGATCTAAATATGTGTTAAAAAGAGGAATATGTTTTTTTCTATCGATAAAATCTTTTCCCGTTACTGGAGCGCCTGTTTTAAACATTAAAAATCCTTTAGAGTAATTATATCTATTAATTTAATGGATGTCAATTTTAATGGATATATTGGTCGAGTAAATTAATAGATATAAGTTCTGATTCACTGAGACATGCGATGCTTTTTTATGAATTTATCATCTGCTTTAAGTGTAATTGTTTTCATTTGTGTAGCCTTTTAATTACTTTAGTAATATTATTTTACTTAAAAAGTATTCTTATGTAAAATTAGTTTTAAATTTTCTGAGTATTTTATGTTATAATTTACATATGAGAGCGGTTTGTCCCCTCTCGGTGTTTTAATCGTTGCGAAATACTTAGGTACTTCGCGAACGACTTCTAAGATTAGTCTTATAATCTTTGACATGTAAATCACTATCCTTTACGGTTTAGGATTTACTAAAACTATATGCGCAGTTGGTGCTGAGCATATAGCTACAGCAGAACCGCAATCGAAATTATATCTAAACACTACTTTCCTGAATCTTCTTCTCTTCGATTTAAATTTTAAAAGCAAATAAAATAGTTTACTTTAGTAACTAATTATGATATAGTCATAGCTCTCTACACAAATAAAAGGCTCAAAAATTGCTAGGATGAACTAAAAAGTAGAGTATATGGAACTTCGTTTAAAAAAAGATTTGATGTAATGGTAAAGAGTGCTATAAATGCTCAACAGAGAGCTACAAATGGATTAAAGATACTGCTTGGTACTCCACCGATGACTCAAGTTCAAGCCAATTGGAGATTTTTAAATAATCCAAATGCAACAATAAAGGAACTCCACAAACCTCTGCAAAAGCATTTAGAACAAGAGATTGTTTCTCAATGTGACAAATATGTTTTAGCCTTAGAAGATTGGTCTCATTTAGATTATAAAAACCATAGTTCTAAAAAAGAACTCAAATCAGAAAACCGAAAAGATACATGTATGAAAATAGGCTATGACTATCAAGGAGCCATAGCTGCAAGTGATAGAACTGGTGAACCTATAGGAGTATTAGACCATAACCTTAAAACAGCAGATAATGTTTACTCAACATATGATGATAAGATAGATATGAATCTAACTCATTTAGGAGAACTAAGAGTTAGAGCAAAACATATGTGCGACACGATAAATACAGACAAAAAAATCATTCATATAGTTGATAGGGAATCAGATGGCATAGCCTTTATGCGAGGCTTAGATGAAGATAAGCAACTCTTTTTATTGAGAGGTAAGAAGAATTCTACAGTTAATTATTATGATGAAAAGAGTAAACAAACGATAAGTATTAAACAGTCAGAATTAGCTGATAAGCTAGCATTTGGTAAAGAGGTTAAAAAAATAGTTTATAAAAAGAAAAAAGTAACTATATTCGCAAATGAGTGCAATATAACAATCTCAAGAGATGCTACAAAAATGATAGCAGGTAAAAATGGAAAAAGGAAACTTCAAAGAACTAAAGGAAAAACTCTAAAATTAAGATTTATAGTTGAGAGATTAGTCAATGATAAAAATGAAGTTGTAGCAGAGTGGTTACTTGTTTCTAATCTCTTTGATGAAGAGATAGATGCAAAAACATTAGCGCAGTGGTATTATTACAGATGGAAAATAGAAAGCTATTTTAAACTACTCAAATCCTCAGGGTTTAATTTAGAAGAGTGGCAACAAAAGGAGCCACTAGCCCTATTTAAAAGGCTTCTTATCATTTCTAATGCCTGTATTCTTATTTGGAAAATTGCAAATGATAACAGTGATAATACAAAGGCAATACGAGATTTTTTAATATCATTAAGTGGTAAACAGATTCAAAGAGGTGTTGATTTCACATATCCAGCTTTACTTAGTGGATTAGAAAGTTATTTAGCAACATTAGACTTATTACGGCAATTTAGTGTTGAGGATATTTTTAAAATGAGAGATGAATTAGTTGAAATTATTGGGATTGAGATTTAGATGATAGTTGTGTAGAGAGGTATGGATATAGTAATATTGTTTGCTAAAGTAAACAAATTTAAGGACTAATTATGAATTCCCCCCCTTTTTATATGAAGCGTTTGCAACTAAAGAAACATTTTTTGGAAGAAAACAAGAATTAAGTAAAATATTTTCTATTACCAACTCATCCAATAACCTACTTATATACTCTCTTAGAAGATTTGGAAAAAGTTCTTTAATGCAAGAATATATGAGACAAGATAAAGATAGTTTATGTATTTATGTAGATATCTTTGAAATAACATCTAAAATGATTTTGCGAACTTATTGCTTAAAGCTATAGCCCAAGCACAAAAAGGAAGCATAGCCCAATCCATAGTAAGACTTTCTAAAATGTTTACACGAGCAAGCTTCGAGATTATATTTGATGGAGTTAGTGGTAAAACTAAGATAGCTGCATCTATAATGAACTTAAGCTTTGAAGATGCCATGGAAGATATATTTAAAGTCTTGTTTAAAATGAGTGAAGAAAAAGGAGTGGTTTTAATTATTGACGAGTTTCAACAAATATCAAAAATAAAAGATGTCAAAATAGATGCGATTATGAGAAAGTATATGCAAACAAAAATGGATATATCTTATATATTCTTGGGGAGCAAGAGACATACCTTAACGGAGCTTTTTAAATATAAAGCACCTTTGTATGAGATGGCTACACATTTTGAACTAGAGGGGATTGATACTAATAATTACATAGAGTATATTCAAAAGCACTTGCGTATTAATGATGATCTAATTTTATATATCATCGATAAAGCTAGATTCGAAACCAAGCTGATTCAACATATATGCCATATATTATATATTGTACATAAGAAAAAAGAAATTACTAAAGATTTTATAGATGAGACATTAAGAGAAATTATCCTCTCAAAAGATACAGCTTATTCTATGATTTACGATAATCTAACACTTAACAAGAAGAAAGCTTTTAAGATAGTAGCTAATTATGTAGATTTTTATAAAAAAGATATTTTAGAAGAATATAAGCTCTCAAAACAAGCTCTTCTATCTGCTTTTAATGCATTATACAAAGATGAAATTATAGATAAAAAAGACTCTTGGTTCATACCCGATAGAACATTAGAACTCTGGGGAATATTAAAATTTGGAAAATAATTGTAGGTTCTCTTACTTTGAGTGAAGCTTGTTTTATCTGTTCTTGGAGATTTTTATCTTTTTAACACTTAAACTTTAAGCAAAGCTCATTTTTAATTTTTATAAAACTATCTTCTTTAAGTGAAGCTATAAATCTCGCTCCTATGATAAGGCTAGAATCAATAGCTGTTAATTTAGGAACAATCACGAAAGAATCTTTTTTTAATACTTCTGTCTTGAATGTCATCTGTTGTGATGAGCATACCATCTCGTTTTAGGTTACTTGTTAGGGGTAGAACTAAAACATCATTTTTATCAATGATTTGAAAAACAAGGACAGGTCTTGCCTTGACTTTTGTAAAGTCAGAGTAGGGCATACTAATGTAGTATATATGTCCTACCATTTTTCATAGTCCTCTTCTTCATCATCGTAGTCATGATTGCTTAGTCCTATTGCTATTTTTCCAAAGTTGTCTATTTCATTGTCTGACCAAAATGTCCATTCTTCATTTGAACTGTTTATTTTTATATATTTTTCATAGTCCATTACAACTACAAAAGGCTTATCTCTTTTTGTGATGAGTATGTCACCCCGTAAAGCTTCTTGAAGTCTCATAGAATTTTGTTTAATCTCAGTAGCGGAAATACTATGCATAAATGTTCCTTTTGTCTATTTAGGTTATTATAGGCATAAATAGTTAAAACCCCACTTTAATACTCTTCACTTGAAAGTATATATAAAAAAACTATCTTTACTTATGCAAATTACAATATTAGGATTTTATAATGTACAAACGTTCTGTTGAGAGTATTTTACAAGAAGCTTTAAAAATCTCTCCTTGTGTTCGAGCATTGAGAATGAGTATAGGGTATTTGATGATCTTTCTCAAAAAGATTTATAAAGTCATCAAAACTATTTATGAGTGATAGTGAACTCTTCTGTCATCTCTTAAATATATCTAGTGGAAAGATTTGTATATAGTAAATCTGCTTTTTAAAGATTAAGTATATATAAATAAGATAATTATAGAAATTTTGTGTATGATTACACTATGGATATATATGATATTAAGAACAAAATCGCTACGACTGTTTTCACTCATGAAATGTTATCAGATATTTTAATAAAATCATTTGCTAACGTAAATGAAAAAATATCTCAGATGCTGAAGAAAGAAGATATTATAAGACTCAAACGCGGTATATATTTTTTTAACCCTAGGTATCAAACTATGCCCGTTGATAAAATATCCGCTGCAAATATGTTATACGCCCCCTCTTATATATCGTTTGAATACGCCCTATCCTATTATGGTTTAATACCTGAAAGAGTTTATGAAGTAACATCAGCGACCCTAGGACTTAAAAAAAAATATGAAACGCCAATAGGAAGATTTAGCTATAAAAAAGTGTCTCTTAAAGTTTTTTCCATAGGAGTTGACTGGTTATATGATGATAAGCTGGGTGGGAGGTTGATAGCTACGAAAGAAAAAGCTCTTTGTGATAAGCTTAAAAGTGAAAGAAAACTTGGAGTTCTCTCACAAAAGAAATTATGGGATTATCTACTCTATGATCTTAGAGTGGAAGAGTATGAGTTATTCAAACTTGATATAAATCTTTTATATGAGATAGCAATAGCTTATAATTCAAAAATCTTAAAAAATTTAGTATTGATTATTAAAAAGAGGAAGAAAAATGTCTAATACAAATCCTGCAATATTAAAAATGTTGCAAAAATATGACTTATCATCACAAGATAGTGCTTATGAAGCGCTAAGAGAGATTTTACAAGAGATAGTATTGCTTGGACTCTCAGATGCAGGTTTTTTTGATAAAGCAGTGTTTTATGGTGGTACGGCTCTGCGAATATTATATGATTTACCCCGCTTTTCTGAAGATTTAGATTTTTCATTAATTCAAAAAGATGAAGCGTTTGATTTAGCTGTTTATGAATCTTCTGTAGTTGAGATGCTTGCTTCATTTGGATTTGAAGTTGACGTAGTTGTTAAAAATAAAGACTCTAGCATACAATCGGCTTTTTTAAAGGGAAATACTCTTAAGCACATGATAGAAATCAACGCTCCAAAAGATATTAGAGATAGATTTCCAAAAAATAAAATTGTTAAAATAAAATTTGAAGTAGATACAAACCCACCATTAAATTTTCAAAAAGAGAAAAAATTACTTTTATCACCACGACCTTTTATGATAAATAGTATGACTATGTCCTCACTATTTGCAGGGAAGATGCATGCTGTTTTATGTAGAAAATGGGTTTCAAGACCAAAGGGAAGAGATTGGTATGATTTAGTCTGGTATATTTCACAAAATATAGAGCTAGATGTAATACATTTAAACGCGCGACTACAACAAAGCTGTAAACTTCAAAATGAAGATGGGGTACAATTACCTAAAAACATAGGTAAAGATTTTATACTAACGCTGCTTAGAGATAGAATAGAAAATTTAGATATTAACTCGGCTAAAGAAGACGCAGTTAGATTTATTCCAGATGCACAAGAGCTTGATATATGGACTAAAGAGTTTTTCAAAATGTTGATTACGCAAATTAAATTTAAAGATTAAAGAAAATATTGAACAAATAACAGAAATTTACTAAAGTTATTTTTGGAGCTGCCGATATGTTTAGTATCAAGGCAAGGAAGCCAAGATAAAAATTTATTAGAAGCGAAAGGCTTCGACCCAAAAAGGATTTATTATGGGATTTAGAATTAACACAAACATTGGTGCTATGAATGCATTCAAAAACGCTACTCAAAACAATCTTGCACTCGATAAAAGTCTTAACTCACTTTCATCTGGTCTTAGAATTAATCGTTCTGCTGATGATTCATCTGGTCTTGCGATTGCTAACAAACTTTCTGCTCAGTCTCAAGGTCTTGGACAAGCAATTAAAAATTCAACAGATGGTATTGCTTTAGCTCAAACGGCTGATGGTGCATTAGAAGAGTATGGTAACATTCTTCAAAGAGTTCGTGTTCTTGCAGTTCAATCTGCCAATGATACACAAGATACTACTTCTCGTTCATATATCCAAAAAGAAGTAACAGCACTTTTAAATCAGGCTCAAGACATTAGTGATACAACGAAATTTAATGGTGTTAATCTTCTTGATGGTACAGGTGCCTCAACGGGTAATTTTACATTCCAAGTTGGTGCATATGCAAATGAGACGCAAACTCTTGCATTAGCAACGAATAGTGTAAGTGCTATTACTGGTGCAAGTGTCGCAAGTAATTCAGTTTCATCTAAAACATCTGCGCAACTTACAATTGCACGTATGGATACTGCAATTGAAACATTGGATGGTAGACGTGCAACTATTGGTGCGGCTCAAAATAAACTAGAGTCAACAGTTAGAAATATTTCTGTAACTCAAGTAAATGTTAATGCTGCGGAATCTAATATTCGTGATGTTGATTTTGCCTCAGAGAGCGCAAATTTTGCTAAACGAAATATTTTAGCACAGTCTGGTACTTATGCTATGAGTCAAGCTAACTCTGTTCAACAAAATGTCATGAGACTTCTACAGTAAGTATTATTGCTTTATAAGAGCTTCGGCTCTTATATTTTTTTAACACTTTTGTTCAATAAACTTCAATAAACTTCTTTCATATATATCTTCGATATTAAATAACTCTTTTTCTAGTAGCTTATCAAATTTTTTTATATGTTTTATTTCTTTTTTTAGGTTTTTCGTATTGAAAAAATCCATAATAAGCGGTAGTGTATACTTGAAAAACATATAGTAAACACTAGAGAGATTGTTGGTAAAATCTCATAGGAAAGTGCAAACATATCAGCTTTAGCTGGTGGTGTAACTTTTGGAGTAGCAAGTGCAGGTTCTGCAGAAATAGCTATCAAAAATGCTGATGTTGGAATCAAAGCAGTTGATACTTTACGCGCAACACTTGGTGCGGCTCAAAATAAACTAGAGTCTAATGTTAGAAATATTTCTGTAACACAAGTAAATGTTGCAGCAGCAGAATCAAACATTAGAGATGTTGATTTCGCAGCAGAAAGTGCAACTTTTGCTAAACACAATATTTTAGCGCAGTCTGGTTCTTATGCTATGAGTCAAGCTAACTCTGTGCAACAAAATGTAATGAGATTACTACAATAAGTTAGTTAATCTTTTTTCTTCCTAAAAGCCTGAGTAAACCTCTTGGTTTACTCTCAGGGCTTTTAATTTCAGTCCTTCAACTTAAAATAAACACTATTTTAGATACTATATATAAAAATGTACAACAGTGAGCATTATGATGAAAATAGAACAATACTTAATTAGCAAAAATGAAAGTATCCAAGATGCCTTGCTCAAAATAGAAAACAACCATTCAGGTATAGTTTTTATACACGATAAGCAAAAAATCATTGGAAGTTCTACTGATGGAGATATTCGTAGGATTTTATTACTTGAAAAGAATTTAAACTTAAAAATAGAAACATGTATTTTTAAAGATTTTGTATATTTATTTGATAAAGATGCATCAAGAGAAAATATTTTAAAACTATTAGATACTCGAATAAAAATAATTCCTATACTTAATGAAAACTATGAATTAGTCTCGGTGGTCTCCCATAAAAATATTAACTGGAATGAAAAAGAAAAAATCATTTCTAAGGCAAAGTCTCCCGTTAGAATTAGTTTCGCTGGTGGCGGAACAGATCTTACCACATACTTTTATAAAGAGTGCGGAGTAGTGCTCAACACAACGATTAATAAATTCTCGCATGCTATTTTACAAAAAAGAGCAGACAACACGATAAAAATATTTTCTAATGATTTAGATGAAGAAGTGAATTATAGTGATATATCTGAGTTACAGTTTGACGGAAAGCTTGATTTAATCAAATCAGTGATTAAGCTTCTTAACCCTGACTTTGGATTTGAACTTTATACATACAGTGATGTTCCTGTAGGCTCAGGTCTTGGTGGTTCAGCAGTTCAGCTCTCCCGCAATCATAGGGTCTTTTAATAACTTTAGAGAAAATAAATTTACTGATTATGAGATAGCCGAACTTGCTTTTCATGCAGAAAGAGTTGAACTAGGATTAGCAGGTGGCTGGCAAGATCAATACGCAACAGTCTTTGGTGGTTTTAACTTTATGGAATTTAAAGATGATGACAATATAGTTAATCCTCTTAGAATTTCAGATAGCATAGTAAATGAACTAGAAGACTCTTTAATTCTTTGTTATTCTGGCATTACACATAACTCAGGTAATATTCATGAAGATCAAAAGTTGAATATGAATAAAGAAAAGGCACAAGAATTCGCACAAATTTCAAAAGAAATTGCTACAGAGATGAAGTCTCGTTTGCTTAAAGGGAAGACTTGATGATTTTGGTGAACTCCTTCACAAAGCTTGGAGTGTAAAAAAGAATTTTTCTTCAAAAATAACAACGCCTTACTTGGATGAAATATATGAATATGCTCTTAGCAATGGTGCATTAGGTGGAAAACTACTTGGCGCAGGTGGTGGAGGTTATTTTTTATTTTATGTACAGACATTTAATAAATTAAAATTAATGCATTCGCTTAAAGAAAAAGGTTTCGAGATAGAAACCTTTACATTTGATAACATAGGCTTACGAAGTTGGGTCACAAAGGAAAAATATGAAAATTAATAACTATGAAATAGGTACAAGCGATAGAGTTTTTATAATAGCCGAAATTGGAACGAACCATAATGGAAATTATGATAATGCTATAAAGATGATAAATCAAGCGAGTAAAATTGGTGTAGATTGTGTTAAGTTCCAAATGCGAAATCTTAAAGAGCTTTACACACGTGATGCTCTTGAAATGACAAGTAGCGATCTTTCTACACAGTACACAATGGGCTTTGTTAGAAAAATTTGAACTTACTTATGAACAGTACAAGTCTTTAGCTGAATATGCAAGAAGTAAAAATCTAATCTTTATGTGTACCCCTTGGGATAAATCAAGTGCAGATGCTATTGAGAAAATAGGTGTTCCTGCTTTTAAAACAGCATCTGCGGATATGACAAATTTTGATTTATTGGAATATTTAGTTGCAAAAAATAAGCCACTTATTTTATCAACTGGAATGAGCAGTAAAGAAGAGATAGATGAAACTGTAGAGTTCTTAACACGTCTAAAAGCAGATTTTGCACTTCTTCCGCTGTAACTCAACATATCCTGCGCCATTTAAAGATATTAACCTTAGATATTTACAAAGATTGGAGCAGTATAATGTTCCCTGTTGGCTATTCTTGGTCATGAAAGAGGTATCGCGGTATCCATTGCTGCGGTTGCTATGGGCGCTAAAATTATAGAACGTCATGTTACGCTCGATAGAAATATGGAAGGACCAGACCATAGTGCAAGTTTAGAATACGATGACTTTAAAAAACTTGTAGATGGGATACGAGAACTTGAGCTGGCACTTGGAAGTAATCAAGATAGAATTGTTACTCAAGGTGAGATGATAAATAGAGAAAACTTAGCTAAAAGTATTTATGCAATAGCTGATATAAAAGAAGGCGATACTTTTACAAAAGATATGTTTGAGATTAAGAGCCCTGGACAAGGTTTAAGCCCACAATATTTAAATAAAATAGTTGGTTATAAAGCCATTCGAGATATTAAAAAGGAAAAGCACTCTTTAAATCAGACTTAGGCGGGCTTATCCACGCGAAAAAGAATTACAATTTTAATAGAACATGGGCATTACCAGTTAGATTTCATGATATTAATGCTTTGATGGAAAACACACATCCAGATTCTGTAGAATTTCATATGAGTTTTAAAGATATTACAGAAGATTTGTCACAGTTCTTAACACGTGAATATTCTTGTGAGTATATCGTTCACGCACCTGAACTTTTTGAAGATGACCATCTTTTAGATCTTTGTTCTCCTGATGAAGTATATAGAAAAAAATCAATCGCACATCTTCAAAGAGTTATTGATAAAACTTTAGGCATGCAGAAGTATTTTCAAAAACTTCAATTCCTCAGATTGTAGTTCATTGTGGTGGCTTTACAAAAGATGAAGTTTTAGAAATAGAAAAACGACCACTAATACTACGAAAACTTAATTGATTCTATTTCGCAATTGAACTTGGATGGAGTAGAGTTATTACCTGAAAACATGGCACCGTTTCCTTGGTTATTTGGTGGTCAGAGATATCAAAATATTTTTATTAACCCAGAAGAGGTCATCGATTTTTGTGAGAAAACAAAGCTTCGTATTTGTCAAGATATTTCACATTCGCATCTCGCTTGTAATAAATTTGATTGGGATCATATTGAGTACACAAGAAAGTTAGCTCCTTATACAGCACATTATCATATTTCAGATGGCACGGGCGTTGATGGAGAGGGTATTCAAGTGGGTGAGGGAAATGTAGATTTTGAGAATATTTATCCAATCATAAACACGCTTTCTCCAGATGCTTCATTTATTCCCGAAGTATGGCAAGGGCACAAAAATAATGGTGAGGGTTTTTGGGTGAGTTTAGAGAGAATGGAAAATAAACTATAGTGGAATGTTATTTATGTGGCTGTACTCAACATAGCATCAGAGATGGGAGTGTTCGAGATAATAACACGCTAAATATTTTTGAATGCGATGCATGTGGTTTAGTGTTTTTATCTTCTAAAAGAACATATCTCTGAGAAATACTATGAAGATTCGAGTATGTCTGAAGATTTAAATATTTCAGAGTGGCTTAACGAAACATTAGTCGATGATAAAAGAAGGTTTGAATTTGTAAAAGAAATGATAATCAATAAAGAAATTGTAGATTTTGGAAGTGGTGCAGGGGGTTACCTTATACAGGCTAAAGAAATAGCAAAATCTGTTATAGGGATTGAACTCGATAATAAAGTAATATCGCACTATGCAAAAAACAATGTTCCTCTGACAAAAGATATAAATACTTTAGAAGATGCAAAATATGATGTTATTACAGCATTTCATGTTCTTGAACATTTAGCGAATCCTGTGGAAATTTTAAAACTTCTTGTTTTGAAATTAAAAAAAGGTGGGAAGCTCATAGTTGAAGTCCCAAATTCCAATGATGCACTTTTAACACTTTACAAAAATGAAGCATTCTCAAACTTTACATATTGGAGTCCACATCTTTTTCTTTATAATGACAAAACTTTAGAGTTGTTGTTTAAAAAATAAGTGGGGTTGAGAAGGAATTTATCAAGTATATTCAAAGATACTCTTTATCAAATCATCTTTATTGGCTCTCTCATGATAAACCGGGAGGGCATCAAAAATGGGGTGCTTTTTTAGATTCAGAAGACTTAAGTAAAGCCTATGAAGCTCAACTTGCAAGTATAGCGAGTACAGATACAGTCATTGCCCAATACATAAAGAGATAAGTATGAAAATTTTAGCTTTAATTCCTGCTCGTGGAGGCTCTAAAGGTGTTCCTAAAAAAAATATAAAACTCTTAGAGGATTACCCTCTTATTGCTTATACAATAGCAGCTGCTAAGGCATCAAAAAATATAAATAAAGTTTTAGTTTCAACAGATTTTTCTGATATACGAGATATTGCGCTAGATTTTGGGGCAGAAGTGCCTTTTTTAAGACCAAATAAAATCGCAGGGGAGAAGTCACAAGATATAGATTATGTGCTACATGCACTCGAGTATTTAGAAAAAGAAGAAGATTATATTCCAGATTTGATTGTTCTTTTAAGAGTAACAACACCTTTAAGAGAGGTGCAATATATTGATGAAGCTATCGAGAAATTAATTTTAGATACAGATGCAACATCTTTACGCTCCTCACATTTAGCAGCAGAATCACCTTTTAAATGGTTTTGCACTTCTAATGGTTATTACACACCAATAAGTGATGCATCCAGCTTAGAAGATGCAAATAAACCTCGACAATCATTCAAAAATATTTATATACCTAACGGATATGTCGATATACTAAAAGTAAAGCAAATAAAAATAAACAATTCACTGTATGGTGAGAAAATTTTAGCTTACATTACACCTAATGGCTATGAAATTGACACAATGGAAGAGTTTGAATATATTCAATATTTAATACAAAGACATGGTTCAGATTTATTAGAATTTTTAAAAAAAGAGAATATATAATTATGAAAGTACACTACAGTTTAAAATCGCAAGAAACACAACAGATAAAAACAAAACATCGAGAGATTAGAACTTCGATTCCTCATCCTGATACGGTAGAGATAATGAAAGATTTAAGAGTGTATGAAACGGACTCTATGCATGATCAACTTCCTATTCTTTGGGATAGCGCAAAAGATTATCAAATTTTTGATGGTCATGGAAATTGTTTTATAGATTTGACATCAACGATATTTGTTGCAAATATTGGACACTCTCATCCAAAGGTTATAGAAGCAATTCAAAAGAGTTGTACAAAACCTTTACTCAACAACTATTATTACCCATCTAAAGAAAGACGAGACTTTCTTAAAAGACTTTTAGAAGTGACTCCTTCTCATTTAGATAAGTGTATTTTGTATACAACTGGCTCTGAAACCACCGAAGCTGCTTTTAAAACTATGCGACAAAATGGTAGAAAAGTCGATAAGCAAAAGATAGTTATCATAAGTTTTATCGGTTCTTTTCATGGAAAAACAACGGGTTCACAGCAGTTGGGTGGAAAAGAAGGGGGGAAAGAATGGATAGTAAATCACGATAAAGATATTTGCCATTTACCTTTTCCAACAGAATGGTATGTTAAAGAGAGTGGACTTCAGCCCGATGAACTTTTTCTACGAGATATTAAAAATTTAGAAGAAATGGGACTTAGTATTAAAAATGTTGCAGGTATCATCATGGAACCTTATCAAGGTTGGGGCGCTTTGTTTTACCCACAAAAATACATAGATGCTATGGTTCAATGGGCAAAACAAAACAAGGTACTTATAGCAGTTGATGAAGTACAAGCAGGTTTTGGAAGAACAGGAAAACTCTTTGGCTTTGAGCATTATGGTATGGAACCTGACTTGGTCTGTATGGGAAAAGCCATATCTTCAAGTATTCCACTTTCAGCGATTATAGGAAGAGCAGAAATTTTAAATGTTGATGCTTCTATGAATAGCACGCATGGAGGAAATCCTCTTGCATGTGCAGCATCTTTGGCTTCTTTAAATGTTCTTATAGATGAAAAGCTTGTAGAACAATCATTTGAAAAAGGAAAGCTCTTAGAAAAAGAATTGCTTCAATGGCAAAAAGAGTTTCCCGAAATTATTTCGTATATTAGTGTTAGAGGACTTGTAGCTGCTGTCTTTTTTGTCAAAGAACAAAGTGAGGATTTGGATATTGAACTTGTAGATGCCTTGATATACAAAGCGATGCTTAGGGGTGTGAATTCTGTACGAACGCTCTCAGGAACTATTAAAATAGGACCACCACTTTCAATACCAGAGGATGCTCTCGTAGAAGCGATTTCTGTTTATAAAGAGTGCTTAGTGGAACTTTTAGAAGAGAAAATGCTTAAGCTTAGACATGTAGGCATAGTTGTCCGTGATTTGAAAAAATCTGTTGCATTTATGAAGATTTATTCTGCTTTAACTCTTTTTAAAGAGATGCTTGAAGAGGGCGAGTATGTGGAGAAACTTGTAGGGCTTAAAAATGCCTCCATTCACTGGGCAAAACTCCAAGCGCAGGATGGAACACTCATAGAACTTTTAGAGTATAAAGATTCAGAATTTAGACAAAAAGATAATTATGCGGCAAATAGACTTGGTTGTTCTCATATTGCTATTAGTGTTGCTGATATAGATACTATTTATGAAAAACTTCAACAATATAACTGTAAGTGTAATTCAAAACCTTTAAACTCACCAGATGGAAAAGTAAAAGTAATGTATGCTCACGATATAGATGGGACTATACTTGAAATAGTTGAGGAGATAGCGTGAGCGACTACTTAAAAGTTGTATATAGTGATGAAAATACACCTTATACTGATTATCCATCAAAACTAGCAGATTATCTTTTTAATGCTTTTGAGATGAAAAAAGAAAAGAGTATGTTAGAGATAGGTTGTGGTAGAGGTGAAATGCTTCAAAATTTTAAAAATTTAGGACTTAAAGTTGAGGGTGTGGACTTGTCTCCTGAAGCTCCATCTTTTAGTAAAGATATAAAAATAAGCGTGATGAATGTTGAAGAGGAAGCACTTCCATTTATGGATAATAGTTTTGATATAATTTACTCAAAATCAGTTTTAGAACATTTTTATTATCCTCAACGGTATATGAAAGAGGCTTACCGTGTTTTAAAACCAGGTGGAATAATCATTACATTAGTCCCTGATTGGGAGTCTAACTCTAAGATATATTTTGATGATTATACGCATAGAACACCGTTTACAACAGTTAGTTTACACGATATACTCAAAATCCATAGTTTTGAAGATGTAAAGGTATACAAGTTTAGGCAACTCCCACTTTTATGGAAGTATCCATTGTTGAACTATGTAAGTGCCATTATTGCACCTTTTATCCCTGTGCGATGTAATGTTAAATTTTTTTGCGTTGGTCACGCGAACTTATGTTAGTAAGTAGCGCTACAAAAAAGGAAAAATTATGAGAAGTATTGAATTATACAAGGGCGATTACTCCAAAATATAAAGGAAGATATCAAGCACACCCTATAGGGTATTGGCAAGCTGAGTTTAACATAGCTAAAGAGTTTGGTTTTTCGTATATTGAGTTTATTTTGGATTATAATGATTATGAAAAAAACCCTTTAATGTCTAAAAAAGGGATACAAGAGATACACGCGTTAATAGCATTAACAGGGGTGAAAGTGAAATCAATCTGTGCGGATTATTTTATGGAAGCACCACTTCACTCAGTGCATCAGAAAAAAAGTGAAAAAGTCTTAAAAAAACTTCTTCAAAATGCTAAGCAATTAAATGTTGTGGATATAGTAATACCCTGCGTGGATCAATCTACTCTTAAGAATAAAAAAGAGTATAATATGCTTGTTGCATCTGTGAAAAGAGCATTGCCCTTAGCTCAAAAATATGGGATAAATATTAATTTTGAAACAGATTTAAATCCTCAAAATTTTAAAAAACTCCTTGAAAAATTTGATTCTAAACATATTAAAGTCAATTATGACATAGGAAATTCTGCTGCTCTTGGATATGATCCAAAAGAAGAGTTTAAAGCGTATGGAGAGTATATTTCAGATGTACATATAAAAGATAGAGTTCTTGATGGAGGCTCTGTCAAACTTGGAACTGGAAATGCGGCATTTACAAAGGTTTTTAAACTACTTAAAAAATATAATTTTAGAGGCAACATTAATATGCAAGCAGCAAAAGGTGAACATTACTTAGAAGATTTAATACTTCTACAAGAGCAAAAAGAATTTATATCTAAATATATTAAGAAATATCTTTAAGATGAAAAAAAAGATTGCGTTAGTTACTGGTTCTAGCAGGGGTATTGGTAAAGCAATAGCCGGTGAATTGATTCAAGAAAATTTTATTGTATACATAACTGGTCGCAATCGGAATGACTTGGAGCTAACAGCCGAGGAGTTAGGCAGCAATGTCCGCATGATACAAGGTGATTTTACGGATGATGCTATAATCCAAACAAGCATACAAAGTATTATAATCGCTGAAAAAAGCCTTGACTTGGTTGTTGCAAACTTAGGCAGTGGTACATCTACATCGGGACATGATGTAGAGATACAAGAGTACAAACGAGTTTTTGATGTGAACTTCTTCAGTTCTGTTTCTTTAGCACATGCAAGTGCTAAAGTGATGCAAAATAGTGGTGGAAATATTATTTTTATCGCATCCATAGCAGGATGTGAAGCCTCGGGGCTCCTTTAGCTTACAGTAGTGCTAAAACAGCACTTTTAGGTTTTTCTAAAAGTTTTTCCAATGAAGTTGCAAAGTTTAAGATAAGAGTAAATAGTGTCTCTCCTGGCAATGTTCTTTTTAGTGGAAGTACATGGGATGAAAAAATACAAAAAGATAAAGAGAGCGTTTATAAATACATACAAGAAAATGTAGCGTTAAATAGTTTTGCTACTCCAAATGATATAGCCAAAACTGTTGTATTTTTGCAAAAAAGCGAGTTTATAACAGGTTCAAATATGGTTGTCGATGGCGGACAACTTCATAAAATAATTTAGGAATAAAAATGAATGTGAATGATAAATTTAATCTCAAAGATAATTTGGCAATCATAACTGGTGGTGCTGGACTTTTAGGTAAGCAACATGTTGAAGCACTTCTTGAAGCAGAGTGCAATGTTGTAGTGTTGGATATTAATGATAAAGCATTAGTTACACTCAAAGAGCATTGTTTTGCTAAATATACTAAAAAAATTCTCACTTTAAATGTAGATATTACAAAAGAAGTTGAAATTTTAGAAGCTAAAAGTACAATCTATAATGAATTTAAAAAATTTCCAAATATTCTTATAAATAATGCTGCAATTGATCCTAAGTTTGAAAAAGATTCTAAAATTAATCAATCTCGACTAGAAAATTTTGACCTTTTTCAATGGAACTTAGAACTGTCTGTAGGTTTAAGCGCAGCAATGTTATGCAGTAAGATATTTGGCTATGAAATGGCACAAAATGGTAGAGGTGTGATTTTAAACATAGCTTCTGATTTAGGGATAATCGCCCCAAATCAAAATCTCTACAAACAAGATGGCATTCCTGATGCAGAGCAAAATGTAAAACCAGTGACATACTCTGTTATAAAGCATGGCCTCATAGGTCTGACAAAATACATAGCGACATACTGGGCACATAAAGGTGTTCGATGTAATGCTTTTGCTCCAGGTGGTGTTTATAACAAGCACCCCAAAGAGTTCGTAGACAAAGTAAGTGCCTTGATTCCCCTCAATAGAATGGCACAAGTAGATGAGTACAAAGCCTCTATAGTATTTTTATGTAGCGATGCAAGTAGCTATATGAATGGAGCTACATTAAATATGGATGGAGGAAGAAGCACTTGGTAGATATAGAAGAACAAGCTGTCCAAACATACCAAAATAATATTACTTACTTTAGAGAGAACCATAGAGAATTAAGTGAAAAACTAGATACTTTTGAAATGATGTTAAATGATGGGACATATAAAAGTAACTATGACTTAGAATATATAAACGGAGCCTTTGATGTAAAGGAATTAAGTACTAATCATTATCTCTATAATGAAAATAATCAAATGATTTCAAAAACATTACTAGGGAGAATAAATTTATTAAAATTTTCTGATTCTTTTGAAGGCTTTCCTCTTTATAATATTTCTCCAGAAAAGCAAAAAAACTTAGATGATAGGACAGAAGGTTATGAAGATATATTACCAATTGTAAATTATTATGTGAATCATACGAAGATGACTGAATCAATGAAGGAAATTAAGAAGTTTATTTTTATTGGTGTTGGACTAGGAAGTCATTTATCCCTTATACATGATAAAATTCAAGTAAAAAGAATATTTAATCATCGAAGATGATATTGAACTCTTTAAGTTGTCATTATTCACAACTGATTATGAAAAAATAGGAGCATCAGCAAAACTTTATTTTTCTATAAATGATGATAATAATACTTTTCTAGTTCAAATAAAAAAGTTTTTAGAAGGGACATTTTTTTATAATAGATACTTGAAGTATTCTTATTTTTCACCACATTCAGATAATAAAATTAAGCAAATTCAGAATGCACTTTCAACACAAAGTTTTGCTTTTTTCCCGTATAAACAGCAGTTAAAAAAATATATAAGACCTTTTGAATATATTCATGATGGGTATAAGACAATCAATTTGTATACGATTAGAAACAATGCATTTTTCAAAGATAAACCAATTTTGTTACTTGCTGCAGGACCTTCTTTGAAAAAGAATATTGAATGGGTAAAAAAGAATAAAGATAAATTTATTATAGTAGCAATAAGTGCTGTTTTAAATACTTTATATAATCATAATATTAGACCAAATATAGTAACACATCTTGATGGTTATGAAGGTTCATTACCTTGTTTGATGGTATACCAACAGAGACATTTTTAAAAGATGCCATCGTTATTTTTGGAGCGTTTAGTCTCTCTAAACTAAGAACTTTATTTAAAAAAAAGCAAATCTTTTATCATTCATCGGGTGCAGATTATTTTGAAAATTGTGGTTCACTTATCTCCCTTGTGTTGGAAAGTAATTCTTTATTTTTATCTCTTTTATTTAATACTCACGAAGTCTATTTATTAGGTTTGGATTTAGCAATAGATGAAGAAACAGGGGCTACCCACTCAGAAGATTATGAGGATAAGTCTATAATTGACTTAAATGATAAGGACGCAGTAAAGCAAAATATAAGTATAAGTGAGAATATATTTCCAGTAATGGGTAACTTTAAAAGCAAGGTTTATACTACATCAATCATGCATTCATCGGTGCAAGCTATATATGAAAATATAGACACAATCAAGAAAGAAGAACAAAAAATTTACAATTTAAGTGATGGTGCAAAACTTAATCAAACGATTGCAAAACGTATAGAAGATGTAGATGTAAGTTCGCTTAAATCAATAAATCAAAAGGGTTTTGATAAAGAACTCTATAGTTTATTTTTGGATAATAGCGAGAGCAGACTGAGTGATAAGGATATCTTAGAACTCAAGAGGAAGTTACTAATAGTTCAGCAAATAAAAGAAAAGATTGATACATATGCTCAGCAGATTAGTTATTCAAGTACTGATAAATATCTTTATGATATGCTGGGTATTGTATCTGAAATTATCTATATTGGAAATCATGAAATCGATAATATTATTTCTGTATACTATAGTTATTTTGAGTATGTATTACCATTACTTCTTGATTTATTAAATACTCAAGGTTTGAAAAACTCAAAACATCATATCAAAAAACTTGATAAGTTACTTATAGCAGGCATGAAAAATATCAATAAAATATATGGTGATGCCTTAGAAAACTTTATTCAAGTTCGTTGTTAGAACTAGGGAAATATGGATTGATAGTTATTATTGCGTGGCATAATTTTAATATAAATGGGAAAAATTTATGGAAAATATAGAACAAAAAGCTGTGGAAATATACACAAATAATATTATTTACTTTAGAAAAAATCATCCAAAACTCATGCAAAAGTTGGATGTATTGGATGCAATGATAGAATCAGGTGACTATGCAAGTCATTATGATTTAGAATATATTCATGGATACTTTGATGTTAAAGAGTTACAAAGTGCTCATTATTTGTATAATGATGATAGCCAACTTGTTTCATCTTCTTTGGCTGATTTAATAGATTTTAAAAAATTATCTCTTTCTTTTGAAGGCTTTCCTCTTTATAATATCTCAGCTGATAATCAAAAGACATTAGATGATAGAGCTGAGGGTTTTGAAGATATTTTGCCAATAATGAAGTACTATGTAGATCATACTAGTCCTGATGACCTAATGAAAAAAATTGAAAAATTTATGTTTGTAGGCGTTGGATTAGGAATGCATATAGAATGCATTCATACTAAAATCCAAGCAAAAGAATATTTTATTATAGAAGATGATCTTGAATTGTTTAAACTCTCCTTATTCACGACATCGTACTCTAGCCTAGGGAAGTGGCAGAACTTTATTTTAGTATAGGGGATAATGAAAATATATTTTTGATACAAATGAAAGATTTTTTAAAAGGAACATTTTTAATAATCGATTTTTAAAGTATTCACATTTTCCAGCCCACTCAAATAATAAAATGAAACAAATTCAAAAATGCTCTTTCAACACAAGGATTCGCTTTCTTTCCTTACAAGCAGATGCTGAAAAAAGAATTAAGACCTTTAGAATACATCAATGACGATTATGCAACTCTAAATCTCACACAACTTAAAGAGAATACATTTTTTTTAGATAAACCGATTTTATTACTTGCTGCAGGACCTTCTTTTAAAAAGAACATTGCGTGGGTGAAAAAAAATCATGATAAATTTGTTGTCGTTGCCATTGCAGCGGTATTAAACACTTTATATGATAATAACATTAAACCAGATATAGTGACTCATATTGATGGTTATGAAGGTTCATTCCCTCTTTTTGATGGAATCCCTACGCATGAATTTTTAAAAGATACTATTATACTTTTTGGACCATTTGCGTTATCAAAGTTACGAGAATTATTTACTAAAGAACAAGTTTTTTATCATGAGTCAGGGGCTACTTATTTTGAAGGTTTTGGTTCATTGCAAGCACCTTGTGTAGGAACTCATTCTTTAATGTTGTCTCTACTTTTGCATACTAAAGAACTTTATTTATTAGGTTTAGATTTAGCATTAGATCAGGAGACAGGTTCATCGCATTCAGAAGATTATGCGGATCGTGTCATTATAGATTTGCAAAACAAGGATACCATTAAAAACAATATCACAGTGAGTGGAAATATTTTCCCAATTAAGGGTAATTTTCGAGAGAGTGTTTACACAACATCTATAATGCATGTTTCAGTTCAGTCTTTACATGAAAATATAGATAAGATTATGAAAGAAGATCAAAAAATCTATAATTTAAATGACGGCGCTAAGTTACACCATACGATTACAACACAGACAGAAGAAATAGATACACAAAAATATAAGAGACTCGATAAAAAAACATTACAAGAAAAATTGCATAAACTATTTGTTAAAAACAGTGCATACAAGCTCAGAAATGATGACATAAAAGAGTTATCTAGAAAACTTGAAACTAATACACAGATTTTTAATCTTATCAATCAGTATCAAAAAGGTGTTAGTTATGCAAATAAAGATAAATATATATATGATATGTTAGGCATTGTTTCAGAAATTGTACACGCAGGTAACAAAGAAAAAGATGAGGTACTCTCTGTGTATTATAGTTTTTTTGAATATGTTTTACCTCTTATGTTTGATCTTCTTAATACACAGGGCTTGAAAAATGATAAACATCATATTAAAAAACTCGATAAGCCTTTCATTAAGGGTATGTTAAATATTTCAAAAATCTATAGCGATACTGTAAAAAACTTTTTAGATACTCGGTGTTCATAGAAATGGAAGTCATTATATTAGCAGGTGGATTTGGAACAAGGCTACAGAGTGTGGTTAAAAGTGTTCCAAAACCTATGGCAGATGTTAATTCTAAACCATTTTTAGAGTATATAATGGAATATCTTTCTTCTTATAATATAACAAAAATTATTTTAAGTGTAGGATACAAAAAAGAGATTATTCAAGCATACTTTGGAAATAAGTATAAAAAAATTCCTATTGTATATTCTTGTGAAAATGAACCCTTAGGAACAGGGGGTGCTATAAAGCAGGCTTTAACATACCTTTCTTCAACTTTAGAAGATGCTGTTGTACTCAATGGGGACACTTTTTTTGATATAAATCTGTATGAGCTTGCGCAAAGTCATCTGCAATCACAGAGTTTATTGACACTTTCGCTTAAAGAGATGAAAAACTTTGATAGGTATGGGAGAGTTCGTATCCAAGACAATAAAGTAATATCCTTTGAAGAAAAAAAGTTTCATACACAAGCCTATATAAATGCTGGTGTATACATGCTAAATAAGAACTTATTTGACAAACTGCAAGCCCAAGCAAAATTCTCATTTGAAGAATTTCTCAATAGCAATGTAGAGAATATGAAAATAAACTCTTTTCTCGTAAATGAGGCTTATTTTATTGATATAGGTATCCCTCAAGATTATGAAAAAGTTAAATTAGATTTTGCTCTAAAATAAATTGAGAAATAGTCGATATTATCTCTAAGAAATATTATAATAATGAAAGATTATTGAACAAAAGGATTTGTTATGGGAATATACTTCACTAGGCGTAGGCTCTGAGAATCTTAACACAAGATGTCTTAGATCAGCTTAAGAGACAGCAGATGAAGCTGACAAAGAATTCAGTCCAATTACGCTCAATTTGGCAAATGAAAATGATAAAAAAGATAGTCTAAAAGTCATTGATGCAACAATGGTCAACTTTCGCGATGCGATTAATGAGCTACAAAGGTGCTACAACGCTTTTGACGAAGAGAAGTGCTACTGTCAGCAGGTACATCAGTAGACTAGTTACGGCAACTTCAAATAGTGATATACAAGATTTTACAATTAATGTTGACACAGCTAGCAACAAAACAGATAGAACAATCAGGTGCATTTACAGCAAGTACGGATTTAGTTGCATCTGGAATGGTTGGGACTGGGACAATGACACTTAATGTTGGAACTGGTACACTGACTTCGATTAGATTATGATGCGTACAACTACTCTAAAAGATTTAAAAGATCTTATTAACACTAATGCGGGAGATCAAGCTAGATGCAACTATCTTACAAATAAGTGCTACTGAGTCGCGTTTAGTCATTAGTGCAATTGGTACACAGGTGCTACAGTAATGACATATCATTAACAGATAATAGTGCAGGCTTAGATGTCAATCTTACAACTGGATTAACAGCACTACAAACAGGTTTGGATAATCAAATTTGACTTTTAATGGGCAGGTAATAACTCGTGCGGACAATAAGGTTACAGACTTAGTCGCTGGATATACGATAAACTTAAAAGAAGTTGGTTCATCGGATGTATCTGTAGCACAAGACAGAGAATCTATTGAAACAAAAATTGATAGTTTTGTGGAAAAATACAATTCTATTATTACAGAACTTGGGAAACAAACTCTCTCGAGTACTGAGAGTGATACACGGGGAATATTTTCAGGCGATAGTAGTGTAAAAAGGCATGAAAAGAGCGATTGAGGATATGATAGCAAGATCTACAAGTAATGGTATAAGCATGGAAGATTATGGTTTTCGATGTTGATAAAGATGGAAAAATGAGCATTGATAAAACAATGTTTAATGCAGAGCTTGATACGAATCCAACTAATGTAGAGGCATTCTTTACAGGAGGAAGTTTTACAAAAACAGATTTGAGTGTTGTAACTTTAACTGGTGCATTTAATGGTTTCTATGACATTGTAAATGGGTATGCAAAAACAAATGGTGGGCTTCGATCAAGTATAAAGATAGCATTAGTCAACACTATGAAGCTCTCTTGAAGATTAGAAGAAACAAGTGCTTAGCAGTTGAACGATTGGATTCGAAGTATGCAATCATGAAAAAACAGTATACAGCATATAACTCTTTGATAAATAAATTTAATTCGGCATCTGCTGTCTTCACTCAACTTAGCCGATGCAAAGTAATAATTATGGCTGATTATGTAGATTTCCTAAAGTAAAACCTGTTAATGCCGATATATTGCTTATAAAGAATGAAAGCTAAAAGGATTTAAAATGTATGGTAATACAGCTCACAATATTTATGCACAAAATAATGTAGGGGTAGAATCTCCTATCAAATTAATAGAGATGCTTTACGAGGGAATCCTTCGTTTTAATGCGCAAGCAAAAAAAGCTATTAAAGATAAAGATATAGAAAAAAGAGTGTATTGGATGAATCGCTCTACTGCTGTTATTACAGAACTTATTTCAGTTTTAGATATGAAGCAAAGCGGAACTGTTTCTGCTTATTTAGAAGGTCTATATAACTATGAGATTCAACTTTTAGCTCAAGCTGGCAGTGAAAATAGCACAGAAAAAATAGATGAATGCTCAAATGTCTTTAGAGAGCTTTTAGCCGCGTGGCGAGAAACTACGAATGTGGCTTAAGCAGCTTACAATCGCGATAGTAGAAAAAGATACAGATAAATTGAGTAAGTTGATGGAAGAAGTTCCAGAGCTTACTAAAAAAGAAGACTTAGATTCCGCAATATGCCTTTTGGCTGAAGCGACCCAGCTTACGACTAGCCTCCGTGATGATACACAAAAATCAATGATTCAAATGCAAAAAAATATTAAGTTTTTAAAAGCGACAGAGTCAAAAAGACCTTCAAAGTTAGATATAAAATTTTAGGATTCAAATATGTTTTTAAACGAAAAATTTATTTTACATTCATCTAAGTTAAATATATATTCTTCATCTGTAAACTCACCTTTTAGTTTATAAAATCCATTTGTAAGTTTATAAACTTCTGCAAAATTTCCCTTAGGCTCAAGTAATATATAATATTTGACACCTTGCTCTTGAAAAATATCATATTTAATGGTTCTATCTTTTTTCTTAGTAGATGGGGATAGAACTTCAAATATTACTTTTGGCGGAGTTTGGATAAACTTTGATTGCGTTTCATTGCATAGTATTACATTATCTGGGCATACTATAGTGTTGTCCGAAACGATCCAGTCAAGAGCAATAACTGACTTGCAATCTTTACACTTTTTTAATAATCGTTTTAGCTCATAGGATATATTTTGACTTATATTTTGATGCTCAAATGTAGGAGATGGGGACATTGAATAAGGGACTCCATTAATTAATTCCCATCTACCTTCCCAAGTTTTATAATCATCATAATCATATCGTGGTAAATCTTCTAGTCTTAATGCACGCATTTCTTTGTCTCCTTTTGCTTGTTGTATTATATCGTTTTTATTTGAGTCAAGTGAAAAACCACTACTTACTTCAAGAGAAGTAAACTTTTTTTACTTACACAATAGCTAATATGTTATCTATAAATATACATACGCCATCTTCAATAATGTTGCAACTAAAAAATAAGTTTAAACAAAGACGACTCTTTTTGAAGTTTACCCAAGCAGGATTATCTGTAAGAAGTGGGGTGAGTTTAGGAAGTTTAAAGCGTTTTGAATCGAGTGGACAGATTTCACTTGTTTTAGAATGTCTAGATGATTTTACTTTACTTGCGTGTACAAAAACTCAGACAATTACCTCTATAGATGACTTAATAAAAAGAGGAAAAATAAAGTGAGTGTAGAAAGGGTAGATGTTTTTCTTCATCTAAAGAATGAAAAAATAGCTCTTGGAATACTTGCGATTAAAGATACTCTTATATATTTTGAATATGATGATAGTTTTATACAAAGAAATTTAGAAATATCACCCTATAAACTTCCTCTTAAGCGTGGTCTTCATATGTGTGATGATAAAATATTTGAAGGACTTTTTGGAGTCTTTGGAGATTCCTTGCCCGATGGCTGGGGAAGACTTCTACTAGACAGACACTTTTTAAGAAAAGGAGTTTCATATAGTGATATTAGCCCTCTTGATAGACTGAGCTATGGGGAACATAGTACAACTTATTTAGGAGAGGGGAAAAATCCAAGTTCTAAGCATCTCCTTGACTTAGCTAAAAAGCATGCTATTAAAGATGCTCAAATGATTATAGATAGTATTAAAAGAGTAATAGAGAATTTTGATGAATATGCGAAGAAGTATACTACCCCAATTAGTCAAGACAACTTTTCCAAATTCCTTATTACCTCCAAGCATGTTACTTTATGAAACTTTTACATCTGCCGAAGTATAGTTATCTTCGTTAATCTGTAAACTATCATAGTAAACTTTCATCGGTTTTTTATACTCCAATGTCTCATGAAATCTTCTATAATTGTAAAACTCCATATAGTCTGCTACATCTTCTTTTAACTCCTTGATTGTGTTATATTGGTTTAGGTATATTCTCTCTACTTTAGCACTTCTCCAGAATCTCTCTATGCAGATATTATCAGTTGCTCTACCTTTACCATCCATAGATATTGTGATGCCATTATCTTTGAGTTTCTGAGTGTGTATATGGCTTGTGTATTGACTCCCTTGATCAGTATTAAATATCTCTGGTTTGCCATACTTAGATAGTGCCTCATTTAAAACTCCCATCACAAGTTCTGTGTCCATAGTATTTGATATTCTCCAAGAGAGTACAGCCTTAGAGTACCAATCAATAATAGCAGCAAGATAGACCATTCCACCAGCTATCTTAATATAGGTAATATCCGTTGACCACACTTGATTAGCTCTCACAATATCCAAGCCTCTAAGCTTATAAGAATGCTTAGGGTGTGCAATGTTTGGCTGAGTAAGACAAAGCGGCTCTCTAACGGCTAATATAGCCCTTAAGCCTAACTCTTTACGATAAGATGTTACGGTGTTAAGACTCAAATTAAAGCCATTCTCCAAGAGCTGACAATGCACCTTTTTAGCTCCATATATTGGTATCTCTTCAAAGATAGATTTAATCTCCTCTTTGATGGCTAGTTTATACTCATTTATTACAGGTTCGTAGTAGATATTACTTCTGCTAAGGTCAAGTAGTTCACACTGCTTTACTATTGACAACTCTTTAGACTCAGATTCTATTAGCTCTTTCTTATTAGATAAGTCCAAGCCCTTTAGCTCGTATGTAAGTTTTTATAATTTTTTTATCCTATACTTATTTTGAGTTTTCGTTAGAAGTAATATATCGGTACGAGCTAAGGCGGTGAAAACTAGCCTGTGGGAAAGTCGGATAATTATACTTTAAATTTGAGTGGCGAGTGGATCAGTTTTTATTATTTCACTATTGCAATGGTGATAGAAAACTAGATCGGATTGAATCACGAGGCAAAGTTATGTGTAATATTATTGCTTAAAAGTCACATAGGAGTTTACTCCTATGCTAACGAACTCTCTTAAATAAATAGGAGGTTCACAGTGTTGAATTGTATCGGAATTGATGTATCAAAAGCAACAATAAATGTTCATATATCTAAAAATAGCCAGGATTTGTTACTCGATAACAATCTAAAAAGTTTTCGTTCTCTTTTTTCAAAGTTGAAGAAAATATATAAAAAAGAGATCGAAGATATTATATTTATATTTGAACCAACAGGAAGTTATTCAGAAGCATTGAGAAAGTATTGTTCAGAGAAAAATATCAAGTGCTTTATCATAAATCCTAAGCAGTTTAGTAATTATGCTAAAGCATTAGGTGTTGAAGTGAAAAATGATATTGAAGATGCTAGAGTTCTCTCTAAAGCTCTTCATTTAGCTAAAGATACACAAGTTAAAGTTCCTGTGTATAACGAGGATGTAGAGCAGATTAAGGAGTTAATGAGTTTTTATAAGTTTACTAAAAAACAAACTGCTCAACAGAAGAATCATCTTGAAGCTTTAACAAGTAAAGATGGTGATAAATTTTCAATTAAAGAACTTAAAAATGTATTAAAGAATCACAAGAAAAAGAGCTTAGAATTATTGAACAAGTTCAAACTTTAATTGATTCTACAGATGAATACAGAATTGCATATGATAATATTATATCCATAAAAGGGGTTGGGCAAATCGGTGCGATTGTACTTCTTCATCTCTTTTAAAATACCCAGAAGCTAACCAAAGACAAATTACTTCATTAGTTGGCTTAAATCCAATTTATAGACAATCAGGTACTTCAATTCAATCAGGATATAAGATAGCTAAAACAGGGGCAAAACTTTATAGAAGTATTATTTTTATGTCAGTTCTTACAGCTGTTCAACATGATAAAAACTTTAAAGCTTTTTATGAACGTCTCAAGGCAAATGGGAAACATACAACCTCTGCTCAAATTGCCGTTATGAGAAAAATAATACTAACTGCTCATTCACTTTATAAAAACAACAAAAAATATGATGAGAATTTTAACACTAATCAGGCTGCTGTTATGGAATGATATTCAAGTAAATTGTTACTATTGGTATCACTGTTACATAAATTTAAGCGTGGCGACTTTCCCACAGCCCAATCCTTTTCAAGTGTTAATTGTCCCACTTTTTTGGCATATTCTCCAACTTCTAATTGTAATTTAGCATTCTCTTCTTTGTACTCTTTAACAGCCTTACTAGGCTCCATTGCCATTTCTGCATTTTCCAAAAATATCTTCTTCCAATTCTTTAGATTATTTGGTGTAATCTTATTCTCACTTGCTATCTCTACTAATGTTTTTTCTTCTTTTAAAACTTCTATTACTAATCTAGTTTTCAACTCTGTGCTGTAAATCGCTCTTTTTCTACTCATAATATAACCCTCTCATTTTCTTGTGATATTTTACCTTGTTTAAATAAGGAATTTGAAAATGTTGTTTGTTTTTCTTGGGGTAGTATAGAAGCTAGATATTAAGTCATCTTCAGCTAAATCAATCCGTTTAGTTTTAAAAAAAATTAGCTTTTCTTAGAAATCCCAAACTTCAAACTTCTAATAGTATAGTTACTAATAACTGCACCTTTTCGCATTGTTAAAATGTGCTCAACTGCATCTGCAATATCTTCACTTAACAGTTTTTCATCTTCTTTTTTGCTTACATCAAAACGCAAGTCATCATAAAAAGAACTCTCCGTCATGTCTGGATTTATATTTGTAATCCTGAGTCCACTTTTTCTTGTTTCTTCAAAAAAGAGAATCTCCAAAGGCTTTGAGCCCTGCTTTTGTAGCTGAGTAAACACCTGCAAATTTTACTGCTCGAAGGGCTTCAATGGAAGTTATGTTGATGAGGTAGCCATCATTACTTTTGAGGGAACGAAGAAGCGTGTTTGAAAGAAGCATAGGCGTTGTAAGATTTAAAAAAACCATTTGTGCTATAGTCTTATGACTTAGCTCTTCATGTGGCTCAAACCTCCCAAATCCTGCACAATTTACAAGTATATGAACACTTGTTCTTTTTAGTTCTTCGCATATTTTTAGAGTAGATACTTCATCAGAAAGGTCTGCTTGAAGTGCAGAAAAATCTTCATGCTTAAAATCTGTACTTTGAATGTTCCGACTGATTCCAATTACTTTATAGTTTAAAGATAAAAGACGAAGACTTATCGCTTTTCCTATCCCACTACTTGCCCCTGTTACTATTGCTGTTTTACGACTCGGCATTTAGTGTCTCGCTGCATTGAACTTTAGTTCTTATCATATCTACTCTCTTGATTTAGCTATAATCACGCTATGAAAAATATTTATATAACGGATTTAGATCATACATTTTTGCGTAATGATTTGTCTATAAGTGATTATACTAAAAAAACATGGAACTCCTACTCAGATACTTCGATTTTAAGTATTGCGACTGCTAGAACCTACATGAAAACGCTACAGTTTTTAGATGGCGTAAGTTTAAATGCTCCTATGATTTTGCTCGATGGGGCTTTAATCGCCACGATGGATAAAAAGATTATAGATACAAAGTTTATGTGTAAAGATGCTGGAGATATGATTATAGATGAGGGTTGGAAGTTTGGCATTTACCCTTTTATTTTAGCACTCTCAGATCCAAATAATTTAACAGAAGCTTTTGTACACGATGAAGTATTAAATAAACATCAAGTTCAAGTACTAGGTCGTTATTCTAGTGCAGATAATTTACAAAAATGTAATGGCATCCGCGCGATGGATGAGAACTTTAAAATCGTGTATATGGGTGAAGAAAAACTCTTACGAGAACTACACGAGCATCTAGTAGACAAATTTGGGGATGATTTAAAGTTTATTTTAGCGCCTGAAGCTTATGTTGGGTGTTACTTTTTAACGATACTCCATCCAGATGCTGACAAATCACATGGCATAAAAACTGTGAGTGAATACCTAGGCTTTGACTTAGAAAAGCTTACAGTATTTGGTGATAACTTTAACGATATAGGGATGTTTAAACTCGCAGGAACCTCAGTTGCAATGGCGAATGCCCAGCCAGAAGTAAAAGATATGGCAGATATAGTTTTAGAGTATAACAACAATGAAGATGGAGTGGCAAAATATTTAGAAGGACTAAGAAAATGACAAGGAAATCGAGTATTTTTCCTATGCTTATCATAGGAATATTGTTTTTTATTTTTGGGTTTGTGACTTGGCTTAACGGTTCGTTAATCCCTTTTTTAAAAGTCATCTGTAATTTAACAGAATTTCAGGCTCTCTTTGTGACATTTGCTTTTTACATAGCTTACACAGTAATGGCACTTCCAATGGCGTATGTACTTGACAAAACGGGTTACAAAAATGCTATGGCGTTAGGTCTTGGGGTGATGGTAGTTGGAAGTTTACTTTTCATTCCAGCAGCACAAACAGCAAATTTTATTATCTTTTTAATAGCGCTTTTTACTTTAGGAACAGGGCTTACGATTTTACAAACTGCATCGAATCCTTATGTTGTTCTTATCGGTCCAATAGAGAGTGCCGCGATGCGAATAAGTATCATGGGGCTTATAAATAAATCTGCGGGAGTTCTTGCACCTTTACTGTTTACAGTCTTTATCTTTGGAAATATGGGAGATATATCGAGTGATTTAAGTCAAGTTGAAATTGATGCTTTATCGAGTAAGTTAATCATGCCTTACATCGCTATGGCGATTGTTTTGAGTGGATTAATGCTTCTTGTGAAGTTCTCAAATATTCCCGAATTGGAGTTTGAAAAAAATGATGCCTATGATGAGGGGAGTATATTTCAGTTCCCGCGTGTGATTTTAGGGGCAATTGCCTTGTTCTTTTATGTTGGAATCGAAGTAATAGCGGGTGATACGATAGGCTTGTATGCACAAGGTTTAGAAGTTGCAAATGCTACAGCCTTGACTTCATATACGATGGTTTTTATGGTTTTTGCTTACTTAGTTGGAGTATTCTTTATACCAAAGTATCTTTCACAAGAAAAAGCACTTATATCTTCCGCAGTAGGGGGAATTTTACTTCTTCTTGGAGTTGCTTTTACTTCTACAACTTCATATACCCTAGCTGAGATGCTATGGGGATGGAGTGGGGTGGCTACACTTCCTGACTCTGTAACATTTGTAGCACTTTTAGGTTTTGCAAATGCACTTGTTTGGCCTACTATTTGGCCACTAGCACTCGAAGGTCTTGGTAAATACACCGCGAAGGGAAGTGCTTTACTTATTATGGCAATAGCCGGAGGAGCGATTTTACCGCTTGTGTTTGGAAAAGTATCTCAAGAAATTGGCGATATGCAAGTTTCTTATCTACTGGGAATTGTGTGTTATCTTTTTATATTAATATACGCGCTAAAGTGGCATAAAATGAATAGTTGGAGTAAATAATGTTTGAATTTAAAACAAAAGAAAATGGCTTTAAATATATCGAGATAAAAAATAATTCTGCATCTGCTAAAATCGCAGTGCAAGGTGCGCATATCTTTCATTATGAGCAGATAAATCAAAAACCAATCCTTTGGCTTAGCGATACAAGTTTTATGGAACACGGTGAGCATATTCGTGGAGGTATCCCTATTTGTTGGCCATCATTTGGTTTTACAAATCCAGAACTTCCACCACACGGTTTTGCAAGAAATAGAATGTGGGACTTAGTCAACATCATAGAAGAAGATGCTGATACTACAGTTATTATTATGGAGTTCAAAGATTCCAAAAAAAGTAGAAGAGAATGGGATTATAGGTTTCATTTGACAGCAAAATTTACCATAGCTAAAGAATTAAGTGTGGAGCTAAGAACTCTAAATAAAGATGAAAAAGACTTTAAATTTACACAGGCACTACATACATATTTTAATGTCTCAGATGTGAAAAATATTTCTATAAAAGGTTTAGAAAACAAACCTTACCTAGATGCTGTAAAAAATGAAAAATACACGCAAGAGGGAATACTCAAAATAGACAAAGAAGTAGACTATGTGTACCAAAAAGTAGACGAAGATGTCTTTTTACAAGATGCAACGCGGGATATAAAAATCCAAGCCCAAGGTTCGTCCTCATGCGTAGTTTGGAATCCATGGATAGAAAAGTCTAAAAAAATGTCAGGAATGCGAGATGATGCTTATAGCGAATTTGTATGTATCGAAACAGCGAATGCTTTTGATGATTATAAGATTTTAGAGAATGGGGCATCGCATACGATTAAGGTGAGTATTTCGTAAACTAAACGGACATAAAGCTGTCTAGTGTTCTCTATATAATCCTAGGAAGGTATAGGAGACACAATGAAAAAATTAAATCAAGAAGAAATACAAAAATTAGATTTACTAAACAATAAATTAAAACTTATTGAAGAAAGAATATACAATATCTGTCTTGAACAAAATCAAATAGCATTACAAAAAATTTTAGAAAAAGAAAATAATATTTTAGATTATGAGATTGAAGTTCAGTATATGATTTATGGAGATGAATATATAAAAGTTGGAGATGAAGAAGACCCTGAACATCTTTTAGCTGATTGGACAGATAATATAAAAGCTATACTGATGAAAGATACTTGGTGGGGTATTCACGATAATAATTGCCATAATACAACAAGTGCTTTTCAAAAAGATAAAGGCTTTAATTCCCAAAAGCATTGTTGGCTATTACATTCTTTATATGACCATAAGCCCTTGGACTGGGATGATATATTTAAAATCGATAGTATATATTTTGATGTTCAGATACAATATGAATATTTATCGAAAATCAGTATTTAAAGGTGTTAGAGTGGGATATAAACATAATTATGACAAGATTTTAATACGATTGACAACTATTTTAGCAAAGCTCAATGACGGGGAGGCGTTGTCGGTTAAAGAATTAGCCGAAGAGTTTAATGTTAGTTCTAAAACCATTCAAAGAGATTTCAACGAAAGATTAAGTGCCTTTCATATTTATCAAGATAAAAGATTATGGAAAATGCAAGAGGGATTTAGTATAGAAAAAACTAAGTCTTTAGAAGAACAGTTGGTTTTAGAAATCTTAGAAAAAATGACTGAAAGTATTGGTGGCTCATTTGCAAGAACTTCACATCAACTACTTTCTAAAATAAAGAATGAAGACTTTAACCCTATCTACACCAAGCTAAATATTGAAGATATAAGTGATAAGTTTGATTATATTGGGATGATAGAACAAGCCATCAAAGAAAAAAGAGAGTTAGAGTGTAGTTATAAAAATGATAGAGAAGGAATTTTTACAGCTTTTATACAACCTTTGAAAATTGTAAACTATGAAGGATTTTGGTATCTCGTAGCTTTGAGAGATGATTATGTAGAAAAATATTACCTCAAAACAATCTCTAATTTGAAACTAACAGATAGAATATTTGAAGTTAGTCCAAAAATAGACAAAATGTTAAATGACTCAATAAATATATGGTTTCAATCTGATGTAGAACCTTTTAAAGTAAAGATATATGCAGATGAAGTGGCAACTAAGTATTTTAAACGAAGAGCCTTACCTACCCAAAGTATAGAATCATTACATCAAAGTGGAACTATGGAGTTTATAGTTAAAATAACGCACGAGATGGAGATTATCCCAATTATTAAATATTGGATTCCACATTTGAGGGTTTTAGAGCCGGCTTGGATTAATGATATAGTTGATGAAGAATTGGAAATTTATTTAAAAAAAAAGGATACTTAGATGAAAGATAGAGAAGAAATAAAAATATTATGGGAAGGTCCATTTAAAATTGATGACATCTTGAATAATAATATAGATCAAAAATATGATGTAACTGCAAGAAGTCAAGGCATATATCAAATATATGGGTCTCATCCACTTTATGGAAATGGAGTTTTAGTCTATATAGGGAGAACTAAGGATGTTAATGGTTTTAAATCAAGACTTAAAGGAAGATGGGTAATTGAAAATGGAAGTGATACAGAAAATGTAGAAGTATATTTAGGGACTATTTTTAGTGATAGCAAGAAGATAGAAAATGAAAATGATTTAATTGATAAGTCTGAAGTATTATTAATAAATGCTATGAAACCTGCCTATAATTCATCAAATATACAAAGTGCAAATGAAGACTTTATAGAAGAAAACTTCATCCTACATAATGAAGGTAATTATAGAAGTTTATACCCTGTATTAGATAGTAAGTATTTTTGGAAAACATATGAAAATTTTGCAATTATCAATAAGTATGCAGAGGTTATTAAGGACAGGAATAGTAAAGATATATTAGATGAAGATAACTATTATGGTTTTATTGTAAATGAAGATACAATGGAAACAGACAAATATGAACTGTGGCTTTGCGTAGACTATAAAATATGGAATGATAAAAAACTTCCTCTAACTCTTCAGATTGTAACAGAAGAGAAGAGAATACTAACTACTTTAAAAAAATCTAACGATTATCATATTTTTAACTATGCTGATGATACAGATGACGAATTTTATTATAAAGGACTAAGTATAGATGAGAATATTGCAGATGAAATTCATAAAATAAAGAAACAAATAAGTCTTTAATATATAAACGGACATAAAGCAGTCTATCCTCATCTATAAACTCATAGTAACTAAATGGAGTTACTATGAGAAAAATAAAAATTGATTATTTGAGTGAAGAACTTGCATATATCATTACTGATGAACCTAATGAAATAAAAATTAAGCCGGTTGAGATTATGATAGTTTTAGATAATCGACCTTTTTTAAGAATGAGTTCTTTCGAGTATCACGGTTATGATGCAGTTAAAGAAACGGTCAAGTTAGTTCTAATGGACTTAAGCAATGAAAAGATTGTTCTTAAGGGAATTAGTAATTTTTTAATGCATTTTAAAGTGAATGAAAAATATGAAACTTCAAAAATAATAGATGTCTTTTACACTTACCGCTCTCTTATTATGGAAAAGGTAAATATATATTTAGGTATATCTTATGATAGTAATTTGCCTTTAGATTATGTGAAAACTACGGTGTTAATATGAAAAGTAGTAAATATATAAGTTTATGGGATATATTGTATATAAAAAATCTTATTTTTACTGCTAAAGAATAATGAAAAAATATTTACATGAGGAAGTATAAATGGAAGCATTTATTGTAGAAGAAGCTGCTCTAGTAGATTTAAAAATAGTATTAGTTGGAGTCGGTGGTAGTGCTTGTAATACTATAACTTATTTACAAAAAGAATTATTAGCTAGTATTGACTTTATAGCGCTAAATACAAACCTTGAGTCATTAGAGAATTATGATGAAATCAAAAGCGCACTTTGTGGTGCAGATATAGTATTTATTGCTCTTGAACTTAACGAAGAAATAGGGATAGGAGCAAGTCTAATAATAGCTCGAATTGCACAAAAAATAGGTGCTTTAACGATATCAATAATAATAGATTTTAACTTTGAAGATAGCATCCAAGTAGGAATTGATGAGATAAAACAAGAAAGTGACTCTGTAATAATGATTAAAAATAATAAGTTTCTCCAAGTTGTTAATGGAATATCTGGTTTAGTATCTTCAAGTGGAGAAAACGATATTAATCTTGATTTAGCTGATTTAAAAATTATAATGGGACATAAGGCTAAGTTTCGTATAGGTATGGGCACAGATGTAGGAAATAACTCTGCATATGAAGCTGTTCAATTTGCTCTATCGTCTTTATCGATAGAGAGTACATCAATTGGAAGTGTTAACGGTGTACTTGTTCATTTTTATATTAACTCCTCTTTTCCTATAATGGACATTGCTGACTCTATGGATCTTGTTAATGAAAGTGTAAATTCTGAAATCCCTGTATTATTTGGAACTACAACAGAGAAAAATCTTCCTACAGATTACGTAAAAGTTATTATAATACTTACCGAATTTGAAGAACCCTGTAACAAAAGAATGAATAATACTAGTTATAGACCACTATAAATATAAAATAGGATATACTTGGTATATACATTATATTCTAAGGAAAACAGTATGACAGCTACAATTTCAAATTGGGGTAACTCTCAAGGGATCCGCTTATCTAAAGAGATTATAAAAAATATGAGTTTAGCGATAGGGGATAAAGTCAATGTCCTTGTTAAGAATCATAAAATAATTATTGAACCAATCAAAAAGAAAAAAGAGTTTGATATTCATGAACTTGTAGCAAAAATGCCATCAAATTATGTAGCAAGTGAAGAGATTGATGACAGTGTTGGTAAAGAAATATGGTGAAAAAATATATTCCAGTTCAAGGTGATATAGTTTATCTCGACTTTAATCCTCAAAGTGGACATGAACAAAAAGGAAAACGACCCGCGTTAATTATAAGTAATGAAGTTTTTAATGAACACTTAGGTTTAGCTTTTGCGTGTCCAATTACTAATACGGATAGAGGCTATCCTTTTCATATAAAATTAGAAAATACTAAAACAACCGGATATGTAATGTGTGAGCAAATGAAATCTCTTGATTATAATGCAAGAAAAATATCTTTTGTTGAAAAAGCAGAAAGTGAAGTGATCCAAACGGCACTTGCCTTGCTTAAAAGTATTTTATAAACCCAGATGTGTATCGTACGCTAACCTCATAACACCTATGGCATAGTTTGAAGAGTTGTTATAACGCATAATGTATTTTGCGTATTTTTTTTAAGTACTGGAGTTCTTCTTTTTTGCAGGCGAAGCAGTTGTACTTTTTTCCCAGTTCTTTTACTCTCGGCGTAGACAAAAGAGGCGTTTTTATTTGCAAATTCGTAGTCGTACCACTGAGCTTCGATATCTGGCATCTTAGGTATTTTGTCCCACTTTATTAGCTCTGTATATCCAGCTCTTTCATTAAGGTATTTTGCAGCAGATACTATGGCATCTTCCATCTTTGTTATATCGCCAATTTTATTTTGGTAACTGTCAATATGAACAAAACTACTTGGCATAAACTGAGGGATTCCAACAGCACCTGCGTATGAGCTAGGTAAGTTACACTCAAGTGGTTTTAAGCCACTTTTATAACAGTAAGAGATGATTGACACGAGATTTGATTTTCCCATGTTTAAAAGCCATGTATCGCGTTTTGATTTTACATCTACTTTTCTAATGAGGGTGTTGAAAACTACAAAGGCATCAAAGCTCGGTTTGATTTCTCCTAGTTTTGTTTCTTTCATTAAAATAGCTGCTATTACTTCTCTGTTTACTCCGTATTTTTCTTCAGCTTTGTCATAAACTTTTGCATACTTTTTAACATGTGTTACAATTTTAGGAACATATTTTACTAAAACATTATTAGCGCGTTTTTCACTTGCTCGATGTGATTTAATTTTACTTGGATGAAAAAATTTAAAACTTAGTAAATCAAGCTTCTTAGCCTTTGGCGAGAGTAAAAAAGCATTTGCATCATGTACGGGAACTCCTTTTTTAACTAGCTTTTCACATATCTCTGTATAGCGTTTATTTTGAAACTCACAGTTTGTGTATTGTGCGTATGTTAGTGTTGTTAGTAGAAGTGTTAGTAAAAGTATTTTCATTATTTGTTGAACCTTGTATTGATGTTTTCTAATCTCTGAGGTGTTCCAATATCGTGCCATTCTCCATGATAAATTTCACCAGAAATGTTTTCTCTGTCTATCTCTTTACGCAAGAGTGGAGCAAGGGCAGATGCACCAAAGTCTATGGATTTAAAAAGAAGTGGATTATAATATCCTATGCCTGAAAAAGTGTATTTTTGACTGTCTTCATTTAAAACTAAAGTGTTCTTTAAGCCAAAGTCACCCTTGGGGTTATGCTCCGGGTTAGGAACTAAAATAAGATGGGCTAACTTTTCTTTTAAATCAAAACTAGCGTCAAATTCATAATCACAAAAGACATCACCATTAACAAGAAAAAAAGTCTCATCCCCTAAAAGGTGAAGTGCTTTTTTAATTCCGCCAGCACTCTCTAATGCTCCAGAATCTCTTTCATCAGAGTAAGTGATTTGGATTCCAAATTCTGTTCCATCACCTAGAGCATCTATGATTTTTTGACCAAGATGTGCGATGTTGATTACTACTTCACTAAAGCCAGCATCTACGAGTTTTTGTAGATGCCAAACTATTAAAGGCTTATCTCTAACAACTAAAAGAGGTTTGGGCAGCTTGTCGGTAAGAGGTCGCATTCTCTCCCTCGACCAGCTGCTAAAATCATTGCTTTCATTAAATCTCTTTAAACATTTGGTTGAGTGGCTTTGTTTCTTCGTAAAGTTTTGCTGTGTCAAAAAGGTATTTTAGGGTGAGTGGAATATCTTTTAAATAGCCTTTTTTCCATCACGCTTATAAAGTCTTGCAAAAATTCCAAGTACTTTTATATGTCTTTGCATAGAAGTAAAGTCAAACCATTTTATAAAAGTAGCATCATCAACCTCAAGTCCTTTTTTATCACGAAAATAAAGAACAAGTTTTTGCATCTCTTCACGGTCAAACTCAATGTAAGAATCTTCAAGAAGTGAAGCTAAGTCATAACAAATAGAACCACACATAGCATCTTGATAATCAATAATCCCAATTTCATTTTGAGGAGTCAGCATAATGTTACGCGAATGAAAATCTCTATGGACAAATACATTTTGTGGCTGGGATAAAACTACATCTGCGATGGAGTTCAGCGCATCTTTTATAATCTCTTTTTGTTTGGAAGAAAGTGAAACAGGAAGAAGTTTTTCCATGTACCAAGTCTCCATTAAGTCCATTTCAAAGATGAGAAACTCTTTGTCGTATACAGGTAAATCACTTGCATCTGCCTCTTGCATCTTAAGAATCTCATCAATCGCTTTTTTGTACAAGTCTTCAAAATTATCCCAATCTAAAATATCAAGATAATGCATAGAACCAAAGTCTTCTAAGATTAAAAAACCCTCTTCAATGTGTTTTTCTAAAATCTCAGGAGCTTTAACATTGAGTTTGCGAAGCTTGTCTGTTACTTTTATAAATGGAGAAAGAGATGCTAACTCAAGTGAAGAATCCATAAGTAAAAAACTCTCTTCATTTTGAGTTAAACGGTAGTATTTTCTAAAGCTTGCATCTGCAGATGCTACTGTTATTTGAAAGTCTTTATAGGGAGTTGTTGCCAGCCAAGCTTTTATATTATCCATAGATTCCACCTAAGATTGAATTTTTTGAAGCACCTGTTACGGATTTGAGATTTACTACTTCTTTATCTAATCGTTTTTTTGCAAACCAAGCGAATGCCATGGACTCCATGTAATCGCTACTAACTCCATAATCATCGCTAGTTGCAAGTGAACAGGTGTTTAACTCTCTTAGCCGTCTTATCAAAAAAGTATTTTTTACACCACCACCACATACTATAAGTACTTCACTAGCCTTTGATTTCACATCGTTTGCAATAGTTATTGCAGTTAATTCTAAGAGTGTTCTTTGTATATCTTCTTTATTAATTATATCAAAGAGGGCTAAATGAGAGCTGAGCCAACTTGCGTTAAAGTATTCTCTTCCTGTACTTTTAGGAGGTGCTTTTTTGAAGTAGTCATCATTTAAAAAACTCACTAACAGTGATTTGTTTATTTTTCCAGATGCAGCAAAGGTTCCATCTGGGTCGTAAGGAAGGTTTTTGCAGGTATGTACCCAGTAGTCGAGTAAAACATTTCCCGGTCCTGTGTCCCAGCCTTTTATTTTAGCATCTAATATTGTGATATTAGCCATGCCACCTATATTTATAAGAGCAATCTTTTTTGTTTCTTGTTTAAATAAAAACTCATGAAAAGCAGGAGCAAAAGGAGCACCTTGTCCACCGTTTGCTATATCCATGCTTCTAAAATCTGCGACAACTTGTATGTTTGTTTGAGCACTCACAATATTTGGACATCCAAGTTGTATAGAAAAAGGAAAGTCACCTTGAGGTTCATGCCAAAGGGTTTGCCCATGGAGCCCTATTGCTTTAACAGTAGAAGCATCTATCGTATATTTTCCAAGAAGTGCATTGATGGCATCTGCAAATAGGTTTGCTAGTTTAGTATTTAAAATACCTATAGATGCTAAGGTTGTTTGACCTGAAATAGTAGAGAGTATCTCTTCTTTTAAGTCTGCATCTAAGGGATACTCAAGTGCATAAATGAGTTTACAAGTTGTATCGTCGATTTTACATAAAGTTACATCAACTCCATCAAGGCTTGTTCCGCTCATAACTCCAATATATAACTCAGTCACTTTGCTCTCCTTGTATACCTGTTTGCATTATAAGGAATGAGACCAGCGTACCCATAACAATTTGCCAAGAAAAGCCAAGCGAGATGCCAAAGGTGTAAGGCTGAAGTGCTAGTACTGTTAAAAAGCCACCGACTAATGCAAAAGGCACAGTTAGCATGTTCCCTCGTGAAGTGAATATAGCTGAGAAATACACTCCAAGTAAACCAGTGTAAGCAAAAGCCATAACTCCAAGGGCAAATCCTATAAGAGAGAGTTCTGCGTAGCGTTGCCAAAAGTAACTTAGCATTGCCATAGCAGATAGAGTGAGTGCGAAAAAAAGTACGGCTTTTTTTGATGCGCTTAAAAAATATGCCTCATCAATCTTTTCAGCTTTTTTGAGTTTTGAGAGTTTCCATGGTCTGTATAAATCTTCAATAGCTACAGATGCCATAGCCCCTAAAACTGAGTTTGTTGAAGAAAGTGCTGCGGCTATTGCTCCCACTGTTACAAGACCTCGTAAACCTTGGGGCATCTCATTTAAAATATAGTACATAAAGATAGTGATACTCTCGCCCTCGAAGTTTTGAGAAAGCTGGGCATCTTGATAAAAAACAAAAAGTAATGCACCTATACTCATAAAAATTAGTACGACAGGAATTGCAAGAACTATAGACACGATTAAAGATTTTGCTGCTTCTTTTTGGTTTTTGCAGGAGAGAACGCGTTGTGTCATGTCTTGGTCGAGTCCAAAGGCTGCTATGTTTAAAAGTAACCAACCAGTTAAAAGTCCGATGAGACTAAACTTTCCATCTAAGCTTGTGTCTATGAAGTTTAGTTTGTTGTTTTGCACTAAAATTTCTAGGATAGCTACATTTTCAAGTGAGTAGTAAAGAAAAACTAAAACAGCGATACCCGCACCTACATAGGTAAAAGCTTGAATGGCATCACTTAAAATCACAGACTTTATCCCACCGAAATAGGTATAAGCAAGTGCGCCTAGAATAAGAATGATAATGGAAGTCGCAACATGTACAAATATAATGTCGCCAAAAAGAATCATAGAAATAGCCAAAGAACCGATGTAGAGCCTTGCTCCACTTGCAAAAATACGACCGATAAGAAACATTACTCCTGCTTGTTTTTTTGCACTCCTCCCATAGCGTTGTTCTAAAAGTTCGTAGACTGTTACAGCCTTCATGGCATAGAACTTTGGAATTAAAACATAGGCTACAAAGATAACGGCGAGTAGACTTGAGAAGTAAAAGCCTATAAAAGTAAAGTCGTGCTTGTATGAAAACTCAGGTGCACCTAAAAAGGTTGCAGCAGATTGTGAGGTAGCGAGTACTGAGATGGCTACCGCGAGCATTCCCATAGTGTTTGAGCCTAGAAAATACTCTCTCGTAGACTTGATTTTTGTGCGAGAAAAAAAGTAAGAGCTTAGTCCTAAAATGAGGAAATAAGCGATAAAAACAAACCAATCAAGTGAAGAAAAAGTATTATTCATGGAGTTTTTTTATCCGTTTGTTTGATTGGATAATTCTCTGGAGTGGAATTTTCCCATTTTTGACTTGAGTGAAAATACTTTGAACAATTTCATCTGTACCTTGAGCTGCGAGTTGATTTCCAAAAAGTAAAATATCTACACCTGCATTGATAGCTAAGGTCACTGTTTCTTGGAGCGAATAATGTTTAGAAATCGCTCGCATCTGTAAGTCGTCACTGACTACGACACCTTTGTAGTCCATCTTTTGGCGGAGTAGTTTAGTGTTTACATTGTATGAGAGTGTTGCGGGATATGTATCGTCGAGATGCTTGTTAAAAACATGAGCGGTCATAATCATTTTTATTTTCCCGGAATCGATGAGGTACTGGTAAGGTTCTAATTCTTTTTCACTCCAAGTGTCTGTTATATCTACAAAGCCCAGATGCGAATCACCTAGAGATGAACCATGCCCAGGGAAGTGTTTTAAAACGCTTATGATTCCTACTTTTTCTTGTTCGTCTATAAGGATACTTGCATAGTTTTTGACTTGCATACTTGACTTTGAAAAAGAGCGTTCAAGCCCAACTATAACTTTGTTTTTCGGATTTATTTCTAAGTCTACAACGGGAGCAAAGTTACAGTTTATTCCATTTTCTTGTAACATTATAGACATCTCTTTGTAGCTTCTTTTTGCTTCTATAGTAGATGCTGAAGATACTTTTTTTGCAGAAGGAAATGCTTTAAAGCCATACTTGGGTTTTAACCTTGCAACGTGTCCACCTTCTTGATCGACTGAGATTATTATTTTACCTTGTGTTAGTCTTTGTAAATCCGAGCTTAGCTTTTTTAATTGAGTGGATGAGGATATATTTTTGTTCCTCTCTCTGTCGGTATAAAAAACATCAAAGAGAATAACCCCACCGAGTTTGTACTTATTGATGTCTTTGATAATTTTACTTTGTTTATTCACGCTTGTGTTAGGAAATCCAACAATGAGCATTTGTCCTATCATTTGTTTGAGTTTAGTATCGCTTATTTGCATGGCAAACATAGATGTCACAAGAACGAAGAATAAAAAAAATATTTTCACGGTTAAACCTCTTTGTTGATAATGATATTTATAGCATCTATTGCATTAAAGACAAGTGATTTTGTTGCTTCTTTGGTGATTGTTTGTGGTTCAAAGTGGTCGGATACGACTTTGAATATATAAAAGTTTTTTATAGCAGGGGAGTGGATAACTGCCTCATAAAAACCATAGGACTCCATATCTACTATTTCATAGCCGTCTTTTTGTATTTCTTCATCAACACATGTAAGCTTTTTTGTGCTTTCATTTGGAAGCATTATAGTTTTTTCATTGTAGGTGAGTGCACCAATCTCTATAAGTTCTCCAATTGCATAAGACGAGCGTGCACCACAGATGCCGATATTTAAATAAATATCATCATCTGTAATATCGTAATGATTAATGAGCATCTGCGTAGCTTGTGCAGAGCTATGAGAACCAATACCACTGAGGATAAGAGTGATTTTACTACTAAAATAAAGAGTAAAATGAGCTAATTTTGTCTTTTGTAATGTGTATTTGTCTACATAAGCTTGGGCTTCTGATTTTAGAGCTATTACTATGTAAAGAATAAAATACTCATTTTAAAATTTTACTAAGAGTCTTTTTTTCTAAAAAGGTGGTAGTTTTCATTTTCTAGCATCTCTTCTACATACTCTTTTACACACTTCTTACATGAGGACCAGATTCCAGAAGGAAGTCTAACTTCTAGTTTCTTCTTCTCCCTTAGTTTAATGATTTTTTTAGGCGAGAGTACTTTTGTTACAGGACTAAAGTCTACATTTGTTAAGTCGATATCTGACTTATAAAAAATTGTTTGTTTTTTAAAGTTACCCCAGCCAGGGATGCCGTCTTCTGTATAAGGAACTTCATAGCCATTACTAAAAGTAACCATCATCTTATAGTGGGAGTCTTCAAAAACCTGTGTAACTTTACCTGCACCAAATACTATGCCGTAAAGCTTGTCTTTTAGTTTAACTTTTTTAAAATATGCCATAAATACTCCTTGTTTGATATGTAAATTATAACCAAAAAATCATCAAAGCAATGCTTAAAAGCTAATTTTATGATAAGATTGTATAAAAAGATAGGAAATACAACATGCCAATATTAAATGCAAATTATTCAAATTTAAACCACGAGGAGATGGCGGTGTCAATTGGTTTAAAACCAAAACATATGCCAATGCTTATAGGAAGCTTTTTAGAAGAATCTGCTGGAATTTTAGAAGCTTTAACATCTGCTATATCTTCAAATGATTTTAAAGTGATTCAATCAAATGCGCATTCTATTAAAGGAAGTGCTGGAAATCTAAAGTTTAGTGAAATCTATGAAATGATGAAAGAGATGGAGTTTGCGGCAACAGCATCTAATGTAGATTTTGATTACGCTGGATATTTAGCCGCTGTTAAAGAAGCTATCGGGACTATTGCTTCTTAAAACTTTTTCAGTTATAATGCGGTCGCTTCTCTTTAGACCTGTGCAATGGTGGTTTGAGATAATGTGTCAGGGTAGGAATACAGCAGCACACCTTAAACCATTATGTGCCGCAGGTATCTGGAGGGGAGTCTTTTCCCTTTTTAACAATCGAAAAATAATCAGATATAATATTTAAAACTAATAAAGGCAATAGCTATGAAAACACTAGTACTAATAATCTTAATTTCCCTTTCTCTTGGTGCAAATATGTTCGATGAAATGGGTGAACAGTTTGTAAAACAAGTTGAAAATATGACTGACACTTCGAGCTTGAACAATGTAAAAATTGAAACAGCAGAGGAAAAAAAAGTTCGCCTAGAGAGAAAAGATCGAAAAAAACAAAGAGAATTAAAAAGACTCAAAGAAAATCAAGTCAGAATGTATGGTAACTTAGAGAAAAACATACAAGCAAAAGAAGAAAGAAGAGCCGAAGCCGGTAACAGTTATCTTGGGATTACTATGAATACATTGACTTCAGTCGAACACGATACAAAATATCTTGGGTTTGATAGAAGATGGGAAAAAAGAAGCACTTCTAATCTTGTTGGAATAATCTCTTTAAGCGGAATAGTTACAGAAGTTGAAGTAATGAAGTTTCAACGATCACTCCATTCTAAATACAAGTTTGTAAAAACTAAATCTTTTAAAACAACAAAAGCAGCGACAAATCAGTACATTTATACAAATCAAGGTGATTTAATAGTTTTTAATGTGCAAACAACAGAGTTTAAAAATCCTGTTCGTTATAAAATCTTAATAAAATATGTTTATAAAGATGAAGTTAATAACTAATAATGAAAACTATTTTAGGTCTTATACTTATTGCTTTAGGTGTTTTTCTCGAATTTATGTGGCTAGGATTTTGTTTTGGCAGTATAATCATAGGAATATTATTGCTTGTATTTGCTCCAAGAATACTTTTCTTTCCATTTAACTTTTTCCTTGTTCTAGGTCTTTCTATTATGAACCCACTCAAGTACAATCGTTCTTCAAGGTTTGAGTATAAAAGTTATGGACATAATCAAGCGAACTTTAGACATGCTCAAACAAATATGGACAAGTATTATGAAATCTTAGAATCTAAAAATACTGATAGCTTTGAGACGGTAAAAGTAAATTATAGAAGATTAATGAAAGAGTACCATTATGATTCACTCGCGAGTCAAAATCTTTCACCACAGATGCTAAAACTTGCCCAAGAAAAATCACAAGATATTAATGAAGCATATGCCGCTATTAAAGAGTTTAAAGGGTAGCTGTAAAGTTAAATGTTAAAATTTGAGAGTGTTTTAAAGAGAGAGGTTAAGAAGTATGAGCGAGTAAAAACTCGCTCACAGAAATATTACAGACCTGTAACGTTTTCTGCTTGAGGACCTTTCTCGCCTTCACCAATTTCGAAAGTCACTTTTTGACCTTCGTTAAGTGAAACACGGCCGTGACCTGAGTTATTTACTTGACGGAAATGTACGAATACATCTTTTCCACCATTTTCTTGCTCGATAAATCCAAAACCTTTATCTTCGTTAAACCATTTGATTGTTCCGTTTACTAAATCTGCCATTGTGTTACCTTTGTGTTTGAATACACCACATTGCTGCGGTGGTCTAAAATCTAATATAAAGTTTTCTTTCAGGTGGATTATCTTGTTAACGAGAAGTTTTCAATGTAAACCAGATCAAGGATGTAACTTGAATCATATTTTATTAATGAAAGTTTAGCTAAATAATTGATTAAAGTATAGAGTTATAGTAATATTTCTTATAAAGTTACAGTTTTTACAATAAAAAAGGATTTTAATGGACTATTATATTTTTGATGAAGTGTCTCCAAATCGTTATGCACCTTTTTTAGATCTACCCGATGAGATAGACCTAATAGAGACGATTATGGGTAAGAAACCAGACTTTTATGAGTTGCCTATAGAGATACAAGCTGACATAGAGGAAGATGAGAAGATAGTCTATACGGATATTCTTAATCCGGGTGTACCTTTGTTCTCAAAAAAGATGAAAGAGGCTTTAGACAGCGCTGGTGTGAATAATATTGATTATTATGAAGTATTAATTATAGACTCACAAACCAAAGAGGCTTTGGCTGAGTACTACTTGGCAATAGTTAAAAGTATTGTTTCGTGCATTGACCTTGAAAAAAGTGAGTTTAAACAAAATGCAACAGGTAAAGCATTTATAAGTGAGTTTTGTATAGATGAGAGTAAAACTGCAGGCTTAGATTTGTTTAGATTTCATAATATTCCGGGTTTGATAATGATTACGGAGACTTTAAAAGAAAAATTATCTAAAATAGAATTTGAAGGTGTTAGCTTCAAACCTACTAAAGAATATAAGAGAGAATTTTAATTCACTTTTATTCTTGCTCCATTTTTCTTGCAAGATAGTTTGCTGTTGGAGCATCTACTGAATTAACATGCAAAACTATCCATTCAGGTGTTCTGCGTATAAAGTTGGTGATTTTTTCTATATTGTCGGCTCTTTTCCATTGCCTAACTGAATGATCTAAATCTTCTAAAAACATATCGTGAGCTGTCTTATGCATATCGTAGGATGGGAAGTTGTATTTTTGCATTAATCGTTCTTCATTTGCAAAATGTTTATGGACATGTTCAATATACTCTTCTATTTTTGCAACTAGCTCATCAAGTCCTGTTTTTTGTATCTGATGGATTGTGGCAAGCTTATCAATGTCATTTAAAATTTGAATTTCATTTTCATGTGTCTCTTGCATCGCTTCAACACTCATTTCCTCTACTTGTTCAGCATATATTAAACCCATTAAAACTCCTTTTTAAAAGTATAGTGTAAAAACACAATTTGGACGAATTTATAGCTAAAATATCAGATTCTATGAGAAAAAGATAGCCATAAAAAGAGACGATATTATGCCAACTACTATACCAATATAAAAGTAAATCAGTTTGTCAAGCTTAGAATCTTTTTTTAGTTTTTCATAGGCAACATGAAGAAAAAAGTGTTCCAAGTTTTTGGGATCTTTAAGGAGTTCTTCTTCTAGCACAGACTCAAGAGCATACTTCTGGGCATCTATATGAATATATCTCATCTTTCTTTGTTTTTCTTCTTCATTAGATCTTTGTTTAACTACATTCTCGTTCATTTACAGTAATCCTTTGATATTTAGTTTATTTTCGTCTATCTTTCATAGCTTTTATTTCAACAATTTCTATCTCTAATTGGGCTATTTCTTCTTCTTGTTCGAATCCTAATTTAGAAATTTGATTCTCCAGTCTTAGAATCTCTGCATTAAACGCTGCATTTACTTGCGCTTTCATTTTTTTCTACTTTAGAATCACGCTTAGCTTCTTGTTCTTCGCGTTCTTTTTGTCTGGATTCTATCTCTATCTGCATTTCTTCACCCATTTCATCAAGAATGGCTTTTTCATCTTCTTCGCTTAATGCCATTATTTTTAAAATTTCTTGCATTGCTTCAGGGCTATCTTTTGCTATTTGTTTTAAATTTTTCAATGCTTCAAGTTGTTCTTTAGTGTATTCTTCTGCCATCTAGTTTTTCCTTGTATTTTGTCTGAAATTATTACTAGAATATATTTCATTTATGCTTAATAGCAGTTGTTGAGGAGATAGATTCAAAGAGTTTTTTTGAATATGAAACAAAAGTTGATAGAAACAAAGCTATAATAATCTTTATAAAGTAATCAAAGGTGAAAAATGAAAGTAGATAAATATGATGTTTTGGCACAGTCGGGTATAGCTCTCTGGGTTATAGTAGAACATGGAGTTGATATTAATAGCGTTCAGCTGCAAGATGGCTATTCAATAAAAGGCTTTGTTGAAACCTTTGAATTTACGAGTAGTTCAAATCATACCTTGAAGCATGAAGTGGCAATGAGTTGTATGAATGAGAAAGGTTATTATTTTGGAACAAACAATACTGTGTGTCAAATATAAGATAGATTCTTTAATCAAATTTATTGTAAGGTTAGTTAAAATACATCTACATAACAAAAAGGAAAAATATGGCAGCATATAAAGCATTATTGACACTAGATTTAAGGGCATCGAGCCCTGTACAAAGATCTGTATTTTATGAAAGTTTAAAGATGGATACATGGCAACAACTAGGGATGATGGAATCGGCATGGCGTTGTTCTTGGAGCGAAGTTGAGTATGAAAAAGCGGTTGAATCAATTAAAGCCGATGTTAATAAAGCAGCATTAGCTGCAGGTATTCAAAGATATCCTTATGCTTTTCAGCTTGGCATTAATCCAGTTAAGTCTTTCTAGGAAAAAAGGGTTTTGATTGTGTTTGATATGTCAACCCTATATCACACAAAGAATATAACATTCTAAGCACCTATTTCTTTTAGTAGCATCTTTTCTTCATACTCTACTGGTGACAAGTAATTATAGGCTGAGTCATACATTCGCTACAAATATAGCGAATGATAAAAATCAATTGGTTGGTATAGTTTCTTTAAGCGCTCAACTTGGTCACAAAGATGTTGCAGTAACAATGAAAAAATATATTAACCCAACTTCATCATTTTCCAAGCAGAAATCCACTAAATCCTCAAATTTGACAATTCTTTTGGATATTAAACCACTTGTTTTAGGGAAATCACCTTTCAAATATACTAATGTGGTACCCGAATACAATATTATTTAAGTTTATATTAATGCTTAATTTGCTACAATCTTCGCATGTACATAATTAAAACAATCTCTAAGAGCAAAAAAGACTCAACTCAGAACTATTACACTTATAGATTAATGGAATCCATAAGAGTTGGTAAAAAGGTGAAGAAAAGAACTCTCCTTAATTTAGGAAGTGATTTTAATGTAGAACAAGAAGATTGGGCTACTTTATCCAAAAGAGTAGATGAGATTATCAAACAGGCTCCAAGTCTGTTTACACTAGATAAAGATTTAGAAACAATCGCACAACACTATGCTCTAAAAATCATATCAGCACAAGCAGTAGTAGATACAACTCTTAATGATGAAGATAGATACAAAGAGATAGATACAACTACAATAAAAAATAGTGATATAAAAGATATAGGTATAGAGAATATACTTTATGAAACAATCAAAGAGTTAAAACTAGATGCTAAACTAAAAGAGTTAGGTTTTACAAATATTCAATACAATAGTGCAATAGGCACTCTAATAGCAAAGATTGCTAATCCTAGTAGTGAAGCTAAAGCTTATGATTACTTATGTAATACAAGTGCTATTAATGAGCTTATAGGGTGTGATTATAATAAGATATCTTCTAATAGTATCTATAGAATATCCGATAAGCTTTTAGCTCATAAAGATGACTTAGAAAAGCATCTATATACTACCCAAAAAGCAATATTTGAGTATGATGAAACAATAGACTTCTCCTAAAACAATCAATCACTAATCCTTTCCAGAGTCTGTATTTAAGGGTATTAAATCAAGGTTAATAATGGCACAAATAAGGTTCATCCTTAATCCGAACCTTTTTCGTCTATTTCTATACGGATATTTTGTAATTTTAAATACCTTGATTTTTGCATTTATATTTTCAATTATGATACGATTAGATGATAATTTATGATTCTCTTTTTTCTCTTCTTTTGTAAGAGGTTTCTTTTTTGTTTTTTTATTTGGAATTGTAGCATTTGGACATATTTTATCTATACCTAAATAGCCTAAATCAGCAAGAACTCTACTCATCAATATCTTTTAGTTGGATTACTATTTTTAAAAAGACGGAAGTCGTGCATCTTTCCTTTAGCAATAGTTACTGCAAGTATTTTACCTTTGATATTTGTAATTATTTGTGCTTTTTGAGTATGCTTTTTCTTTTTACCTGAATAGTACTTTTTTTGCTTTTTTTTGGTCTTTCACATTCGCTCTCAGTCACATCTACAACAGTTATTTTGATATTATTTAAATCTTCTGTTGGTACTATATGAGACCACAGCACAACCCCAAACACTACCCCAATCCTAATTTTAAAATATTTTTTTGAAATCTCTAAAATATATCTGCTTAATTTTCATCATAAATTGTTTCTCACCCTTAAAGTTATCTAAATACCCTTTATTTCTTATCATATTTCCTAGCTATTTCTTACTTTTCGTAAGGCTATTTGTTTATGGGCAAATAGTTTTAGGTTTGAGGCTAAGCAAGCTATTGTAAAATTCATATTATTGCGGACTAATCCAGTATACCTACTGGTATGATATTTCATTTGGGTTTTAGACGCGCAAAGCTATGTTCAACCTTTGCCCTGATTTTATGTTTTGGTTTTCTATCTCTCTTTGTGCTGCTCTCTCATCCTTAGTCATCTTCTGTGTCTCTTTGAGACAAATCTCATTTTCTATTTCATTCTTCTCTAATAGTTCATCTACTTCTTTAGACTTGTATGCTTTATCTCCATAGAATGCTTCTATATCTTCCAGCTCTTCTACGATGGTTTGGACAACTGATATGTCAGATGTATTTGCAAATGTCATTATTGGTTTTAGTATTGCACCAGAGTCTGAGTCTGTTGCTATGTGTCCCTTGTATCCTGTTGCATATTGCTTTGTACCAGTTTGATATCCTGTTCTTACCTCTTTATCTACTTTGTCGGTTTGATCATAACTATCTTCGCTATTTTCTATAATATTTTTTGAGGTCTCGATATCTTTAGTATCTATGCCTTGTAGTTCATCTAGCTCTTGATTTTTAAATGTTCTTGAGTTATGTTCTTTCTTTCGTAATAATTTATCTACTTTTTTTCTTGATGGTTTTGCTTTCTTGAGTTCTTCATTTATTTGTAAGTCAAGGGTTCTATTGGCTTCTTCTACTTTTACTCTATTGGCATTTCTTTGCTCTTTATCCTTATCTTTAACTCCATCATTCAAAGATTTAATTAAAGTTGCGTCTACTAAAATTGATTTACCACTTTTAGCTATTAAGCCTTTATCTTCTAGTTGTTTATTTACATGGTTAAATAGCTTATCATATATTTTAGTATCTATCAAAGAGTTCCTAAATCTACCTATGGTTGTACTATCAGGAGCTAAGTCCTCTAGGCTTAAACCTACGAATTTCATAAACAGTAAGTTTGCATAAAGTGCTTCTTCAACCTTTTCGTCACTCAGGTCATAGAATTTTTGCAAGAGTAATATTTTAAACATAAGGATATTGTCATAAGCTTTTACTCCACAAACATTCTTTGTACCGATACCATTCTTATTTAAAATAGGTTTTAACTTTCTAAAATCTATTATACTATCTATCTCTTTTAGAAATGAATCTACATATTGAAGTCTATCGTTAACAGCATAATCTGTAAATGTTGGAGTATTCTCTTGAAATGCCAAATTATTGCCTTTTAGCTTAAAATATCTTTAAATTCGTGGTGTAATTATAGCAAATAAATGGCTTTAAATAACTTAATATAAGGGGTTTTAAGAGATTTAGTTTGTTTTTTTACTGTGCAGTGGTCTCTATATGTTTTAGAGTCTCAAGATGGAATTGTGGCTCTTTTATCAGTATCTTTTCAATTTTAGTAACTGTATAATGAGCTGTTGATTCACTCACTCCATAATCAATTCCTAAATGTGCAAATGTTCTGTACTCTCGGTAGTATTCAAGCATCAGTAATACTTCATCATTTGCTGAAAGTGATTTGTTTGTTCCACCTTTTGATTTTCTATCACGATAATGTTTTCTAATTACTTTTACCATATCTTTAAAAGTATCTTTATTGACACCAACAATGCGTTTAAAATCTTTGTTTTCTAACTTATTTACTTTATAATATTTTCTTGTTTTTGCCATACTAACTTATAAGCAAATTTTACTCCAATTTTATTTGGGGTTTTAGGAGAAGTCTAATAACTCTTTATGACCTTACTAACACATACTTTGAAGGTGGTGTTGAGGGAGTAGAGAAAGCTAAAAGAGGAAGAAGTAAGGAAAAAAGAAGTGATGCTAAAATCATTACTCTAGCAGTAATGCTTGATAGTAGTGGGTTTGTAAGAAAGAGTGAGATATTTGATGGGAATATTGGTGAAGCCACAACATTTAAAGAGATGTTAGATAAATTGAAAGTTCCTCAAAAAGAAAAAAACCTTTTATCCTCTCATAAATCATTATTGATTATGGATGCTGGTATAGCATCGCAGGAGAATATTGATTATCTTATTGAGAATAGCTATGAATACCTAGTTGTCAGCAGAAAACGCAATAAACAGTTTGATGAAGAGAAATCAACTCCTGTAAAATTAGATAAAAATGACAATGCTATAGTAAGAGCTATGAAGGTTGTCAATGAAGAAACTAAAGAGACTGAGTTATTTATACACTCTACTGCTAGAGAGGCTAAAGAGGAAGCTATGCAAAAAGAGTACAAACTCTTTTTATAGAGAAGCTACAATATTTAAAAGATGGACTCTCTCTCAAAAGAAGAACTAAGGCTTATGATAAGGTGATAGAGACCATAGGAAGGCTCAAATCATCATCTCAATACTATTCAACTACTGTCACTAAAGACCCAGATAGCTATAATGCAATAGATATAACTTGGAGTGAGAAGAAGACACTTGATAATAAAAGTGCTATTAATGGTATCTATTGTCTTAGAACCAATAACCAAACAATGGATGAGAAGACTCTATGGAAAACATATACAACACTTACTGATTTAGAATCAGTATTTAAGAGTTTAAAGTCTGAATTAGGATTAAGACCTATATTTCATCAAACACAGACTAGAGTAGATGGGCATCTCTTTATTACTCTTTTAGCTTATAGTATTATCCATACAATAAGGTACAAACTTAAACAAAAGGGTATTCACTATAGTTGGGATACGATAAGGCATATTCTGAGAAATCAAAAAGGATTACTACCAGTATGAAGTGTAAAGATGGCTCAACACTCTATATACGACAAAGTTCAGAATTAAATGAGAAGCAAAAAGAGATTTATGATGCACTTGAGATTAAATACGGAGCAGGAGATGTTACTAAAACTTTTATAGAATAATATAGATGTGGTACAGGTAAAATATTTTAAAAGGCTTTAAAGCCCTGAATATAGGTCTTTTTTAATTTTAGATGATGAAGTTGGGTTAAGACTCAGAAAAAGCATGTAGGTGTTTTTAGTAATGTAAGTGTTATTCAACAGTTACAACAGAGTGAAATTAAAGGATAGTTTTATTTCTATCTTTCTCATAATCCTAATCTTTTACTTGAGTATAGTTATCAATTAGAGCTTGGGTTCTACTTCTATAAAATCAAAATCAAAATCAATTTTACCGTTATATGTTTCTTTTTCTACTAAAAATGAGTTGAGAATATCTATGGAATTTCAGTGATGCAGTGAAAAAATCATGTGTGTGCTAAAGAAAAAGGTATTTTTGTATCTTGAAAAAAGTAATAATCTGGTTACAGTTGAGTTACAGTTAGGTATTTTTAAGATTTATATTGCTTGAAAGTGCTTGTTTTAGGGGATTGAAGTGGTGGACCCTCAGCTTAAAATAAAATCATTACATACACACTTGTAAGCACCATTCTATCGAGATTTGTCTGTCACAAACATAAATGTGTCCCCTTTTGTGTCTCCCTTTTTATACATTAACAATTTCAATTTCAAAGAACGATATATGTATCATATATGGTATACATTTTACATTCTTTTGCTCTATTATAGGAGCTTATCTGAAAGAATGTCAAAGGTTCTAAACCCCTTTATTCTTATGGATAAAGAAGAGGATTTATGCTGCTTCTTGAAGCTTCTTATATGAAGATATATATCTCAATAATGTGCTTCTTCCAATCTCAAATTCATCAGCAATCTGTTGTGCTGTCATCCCTTGTTTTTGAAGCTCAATTGCTTGAATTGTTTTCTCTTCATTGAATTTAGCTTGGGGACCGAATTTTACACCACACTTCTTTGCAGATAAAATTCCATCAGCTTGTCTCTCAGCCCTCAAATCGGTTTCGAATGCGGATACAATTGATAGTAGACCAATCATGAGTCTTCCTGCTGAACTTGATGTATCTAAATCTTGTTCAGTAGCTTGGAACGAAACACCTTTTTCATTTAATGTATCAATAATCTGATGCAAATCTTTCACAGAACGAGAACATCTGTCTAATCTCGTTACATAGAATTCATCTCTATCTCTTACGAAGTCTAATGCTTCTTGAAGTTCAATTCTATTGAATTGTTGCTTACCGCTCATCTTCTCAGTAAATATCTTCTCACATCCTATTAATTCTAATGCTTCAATCTGACTATTTAGGTTCTGACCTGAACTGGAGACACGTGCATATCCTACTCTCATGATAATTCCTTAATTCCTTTATATGGTGTACCATAACGTCTATAACCTCTTGAGACCCTTAAGTAAGACACTTTATGAGACCCCTGTTCTTGGGATGTAGTGACAATTACGCGTCTGTCCCATTATGTGTAATTTATGAGACCATCATATTTTATGCAATCGCACCATCCCCACCATCTTTTCCCAAACTTTTCAAATAATTTATTTTTTATTTTTTTATTTTTTTTCCAAAGTCTCCAGAAAGATGGTGGGGATGGTGCGATTATGATATTTGTAGTATCTACATGAACTCATAAAAAGTGTGAAAGTTGTGAGAGCTCTCGACCCCTCTGAGAAACTCCTTATTAATAAAGCACTTCATAGAGCCACCTCATAAAAAAGGGGACTAGGATTGTGTAATATATTATTGTGAATATCTCATAGGTTTTACACAGTTTTTATTTCTTGTGATTCATTTGGGATTGTCACAACATTTAAGGTAAGAGTAGAATGTAAAGTTTTAGTACCCCCCCCTGTGTCAGGATAGTTGTCCGAAACTTATGATATAAATCTTAATAAGGAACAAGACAATGAGATATAGTAAAGCATACAAAGAAAAAGCAGTAAAAAAAGTGTTGGAAATGAGAGACACCCAAACTATGGGAACAATAGCAAAAGGCTTAAATATCTCAAAAGCCACCCTGCACATATGGCTAAAAAATACTAAGGATACTCAAACAACAGATGGAGTGATAACACTTTCTGATAAGCTCCAAATCCTAAAAGAAAGCTACAGCATGAACGATGAAGCACTCAGTGCTTACTGCAGAGAGAAAGGTCTATTTAAACATCAACTCCAAGAGTGGGAGAAGGACTTCCTTAAAGCCCATAAACCTGAAGACTCTACCGCTAAGAAAGCCCTAGAGGAGGAGAGAAGTAAGAGTAAAGCCTTAGCCAAGGAGTTGCGACGAAAGGAAAAGGCTCTAGCAGAGACAGCAACACTCTTAGTATTGCAAAAAAAGTTTCAAGCACTGTTGGAGGGAGAGGAAGTATGATACCTCTAGCAGTGCGAAAAGATATCTTAATCCTTGTTACACAAGCACATACAGATGGAGCACCTTTTTATAAAATAGCCCCTATCGTAGGATGTTGCACGAGAACACTCAAAAGATGGCAAGCTAATGAGCAGGATAAGCGAACCCAGCGAATAAACTTCGAACCAACTAACAAACTCTCTCAAGAGGAGAGAGAGCAGCTGATAAGCGTTGCTAACAATGAGAGCTATAAAAACCTATCCTCGCATCAAATAGTGCCTAAGCTTGCAGACAAAGGAATTTACCTTGCATCTGAATCAACATTTTACAGAGTACTCAAAGAGCATAAGCAACTGACCCATAGACATAAACAAAAAGAAGGGAGTAGACATAAGCCAACTCCTTTGGTAGCCTCAGAGCCTAATCAAATCTACAGTTGGGATATTACTTATCTACCAACAACAGTGCAAGGTGTATTTTATTACCTTTACCTCTTTATGGATATATATAGTCGCAAGATAGTCGGATGGCAAATCTATACCAAACAGAGCAGCGAGTTGGCTTCTGAAGTTATTAAAGATAAGTGCCTAACCAAAATTAATGACATAAAACTGGATTGAAAAATGCTTAGAGAAATATATGAGATATATAAGCCTAAAACAAGAAGTAATACAGCAATTACAAGAAGTTATAAAAACAAATAAAAAACATAAGAGTAGAATGAGAGCTCAAGCACTTCTATTGAGTAATCAAGGGAAAAAAGTTCAAGAAATAGTAGAAATAATTGGATATTCACAAAGAACACTCTATCGGTGGTTTGATAGATTTAATCAAGATAATATAAGTACAGTTCATGAGTTGGCAGGTAGAGGGAGAAAGCCTAAATTAACAATAGCTAAACATGAGTCTTCAATCAAGATGTATATAAAAAAACTATAATGTAAATGAGATTCTATTAGCCTTAGAAAAAGAGTTCACTACTCTTGAAGTAAGCAAACGAACTTTAAAAAGATTTTTTAGAAAGATTGGTCTTAGCTATAAGAGAGCTAAAAAGGTCATTATGAAAAATAGTAAATGGAAAAACTATTTCGATAAGTTTATTCAGCTTAAAATGCTTAGAGAATGGGTAAAAGAAGGACTTTGTGAACTCTCCTTTTATGATGAAAGTGGTTTTTCACTTAATTCAAATATTCCGTATAGATGGTCGGCAGTTGGGACACCTGCACTTATCCCATCAATAAGATTTACAAAAAGAATTAATGTACTTGGATTTCTTAATACAGATAAAAAAAGTGTATTTTATAAAATGCTTACTGGAAAAGTTGATACTGATGTTGTTATAGGTTTTTTTGATGAATTTGCTAAACAAATTAAAAAAACAACTATCTGTGTATTAGATAACGCCTCAACTCACACTAGTAAAAAGTTTAAAGCTAAGCTTCAAGAATGGAAAGAGTTAGGACTACATATATTATACTTGCCACCTTACTCCCCAGAGCTAAATCCTATTGAGATGCTCTGGAGAGAAATGAAATATACATGGACGGATTTGAATGCTATGGACTCATTTGATAACTTTCATGAGCACATTAAAAAAATGCTTGATGGCTTCGGTTCAGAATATGACATTAATTTTGGTTAGGCACTTATAGCTATTAATGAAAACATCAAAGTAGATACAGTAACACTGCACTCAGACAATGGCTCCCCTATGAAAGGAGCTACATTTTTAACAACACTTCAAAAGCTAGGCATTATGCCCACCTTTAGTAGACCTAGCGTGAGTAACGATAATCCTTACTCAGAGTCCATGTTTAAAACACTCAAATATACACCCTCCTATCCTAGTAAGCCATTTGAGAGTGTAGTTGAGGCAAGAATATGGTGTGAAACATTTGTGACTTGGTATAACCATCAACACTGTCATAGTAGTATTGGGTTTGTCACACCAGTTCCGGTAGATGTCAGTCTAGTTGTCCAAATTAAGTACCTAGAAAGTACCACCTTTGTCTAACCCGAATGTCTTTCAGCTGAAACTTTATCAGCTATATTGTTTACCTTTGCTTTATTGGGGTTTAAATGTACTTCTTTTGTGAAATACCAGTTACGAGTACTACCACTCCATCTACGAGGGTTGGCTGCTTTAGCCTTCTCATATACTCGATGTCTTTTCTCTAAAATCTCCTTATCTTGAAGCAAGTGTCTTTGAACTGGTGTGACAAACCCAATACTACTATGACAGTGTTGATGGTTATACCAAGTCACAAATGTTTCACACCATATTCTTGCCTCAACTACACTATCAAATGGCTTACTAGGATAGGAGGGTGTATATTTGAGTGTTTTAAACATGGACTCTGAGTAAGGATTATCGTTACTCACGCTAGGTCTACTAAAGGTGGGCATAATGCCTAGCTTTTGAAGTGTTGTTAAAAATGTAGCTCCTTTCATAGGGGAGCCATTGTCTGAGTGCAGTGTTACTGTATCTACTTTGATGTTTTCATTAATAGCTATATCTTTAATAACTTCAGAAGCCAACTCGCTGCTCTGTTTGGTATAGATTTGCCATCCGACTATCTTGCGACTATATATATCCATAAAGAGGTAAAGGTAATAAAATACACCTTGCACTGTTGTTGGTAGATAAGTAATATCCCAACTGTAGATTTGATTAGGCTCTGAGGCTACCAAAGGAGTTGGCTTATGTCTACTCCCTTCTTTTTGTTTATGTCTATGGGTCAGTTGCTTATGCTCTTTGAGTACTCTGTAAAATGTTGATTCAGATGCAAGGTAAATTCCTTTGTCTGCAAGCTTAGGCACTATTTGATGCGAGGATAGGTTTTTATAGCTCTCATTGTTAGCAACGCTTATAAGCTGCTCTCTCTCCTCTTGAGAGAGTTTGTTAGTTGGTTCGAAGTTTATTCGCTGGGTTCGCTTATCCTGCTCATTAGCTTGCCATCTTTTGAGTGTTCTCGTGCAACATCCTACGATAGGGGCTATTTTATAAAAAGGTGCTCCATCTGTATGTGCTTGTGTAACAAGGATTAAGATATCTTTTCGCACTGCTAGAGGTATCATACTTCCTCTCCCTCCAACAGTGCTTGAAACTTTTTTGCAATACTAAGAGTGTTGCTGTCTCTGCTAGAGCCTTTTCCTTTCGTCGCAACTCCTTGGCTAAGGCTTTACTCTTACTTCTCTCCTCCTCTAGGGCTTTCTTAGCGGTAGAGTCTTCAGGTTTATGGGCTTTAAGGAAGTCCTTCTCCCACTCTTGGAGTTGATGTTTAAATAGACCTTTCTCTCTGCAGTAAGCACTGAGTGCTTCATCGTTCATGCTGTAGCTTTCTTTTAGGATTTGGAGCTTATCAGAAAGTGTTATCACTCCATCTGTTGTTTGAGTATCCTTAGTATTTTTTAGCCATATGTGCAGGGTGGCTTTTGAGATATTAGACTTCTCCTAAAACAATCAATCACTAATCCTTTCCAGAGTCTGTATTTAAGGGTATTAAATCAAGGTTAATAATGGCACAAATAAGGTTCATCCTTAATCCGAACCTTTTTCGTCTATTTCTATACGGATATTTTGTAATTTTAAATACCTTGATTTTTGCATTTATATTTTCAATTATGATACGATTAGATGATAATTTATGATTCTCTTTTTTCTCTTCTTTTGTAAGAGGTTTCTTTTTTGTTTTTTTATTTGGAATTGTAGCATTTGGACATATTTTATCTATACCTAAATAGCCTAAATCAGCAAGAACTCTACTCATCAATATCTTTTTAGTTGGATTACTATTTTTAAAAAGACGGAAGTCGTGCATCTTTCCTTTAGCAATAGTTACTGCAAGTATTTTACCTTTGATATTTGTAATTATTTGTGCTTTTTGAGTATGCTTTTTCTTTTTACCTGAATAGTACTTTTTTGCTTTTTTTTGGTCTTTCACATTCGCTCTCAGTCACATCTACAACAGTTATTTTGATATTATTTAAATCTTCTGTTGGTACTATATGTTTTAGAGTCTCAAGATGGAATTGTGGCTCTTTTATCAGTATCTTTTCAATTTTAGTAACTGTATAATGAGCTGTTGATTCACTCACTCCATAATCAATTCCTAAATGTGCAAATGTTCTGTACTCTCGGTAGTATTCAAGCATCAGTAATACTTCATCATTTGCTGAAAGTGATTTGTTTGTTCCACCTTTTGATTTTCTATCACGATAATGTTTTCTAATTACTTTTACCATATCTTTAAAAGTATCTTTATTGACACCAACAATGCGTTTAAAATCTTTGTTTTCTAACTTATTTACTTTATAATATTTTCTTGTTTTTGCCATACTAACTTATAAGCAAATTTTACTCCAATTTTATTTGGGGTTTTAGGAGAAGTCTATTTAAGCCTTTTGCTATTGTTCCCATAGTTTGGGTGTCTCTCATTTCCAACACTTTTTTTACTGCTTTTTCTTTGTATGCTTTACTATATCTCATTGTCTTGTTCCTTATTAAGATTTATATCATAAGTTTCGGACAACTATCCTGACACAGGGGGTCTTTTAGCTCTTTAATTGTGTTGTATTGGTTTAAGTAAATTCTTTCTACTTTAGCACTTCGCCAGAACCTCTCAATTACTATATTATCTGTTGCTCTACCAACTCCATCCATTGAGATTATGATGCCATTGTCTTTGAGTTTTTGAGTGTGAATATAGCTAGTATATTGACTCCCTTGATCAGTGTTAAATATCTCTGGTTTCCCATACTTTAGAAGTGCTTCATCAAGGACATCCATCACAAGAGCTGTATCCATAGTGTTGGATATTCGCCAACTAAGTACTGCCTTGGAATACCAATCTATAACAGCAGCAAGATAAACCATACCACCAGCTATCTTTATGTAGGTAATATCTGTACTCCACACTTGATTAGCTCTCACTATATCTAAGCCTCTTAGTTTATAAGAATATTTAGGATGTGCAATGTTTGCTTGAGTAAGTGAGATAGGCTCTCTAACAGCTAGAATAGCTCTTAAGCCTAACTCTTTACGATAAGATGTGACTGTGTTAAGACTCACATTAAAGCCGTTCTCTTTGAGTTGGTGATATACCTTTTTAGCTCCATATATTGGTATCTCTTCAAAGATAGCTTTTATCTCTTCTTTGATGGCTAGTTTATGTTCGTTCACCACTGGTGCGTAATAAATATTACTTCTGCTAAGATGTAGTAGTTCGCATTGTTTTACTACTGACATTACTTTAGACTTGGATTCATCAACCATTTCTAGTTTTTTAGATAAGTCCAAGTCTTTTAGCTTTTCCACAAGCCAGTCCTTTTCTATCGTTAACTGTCCAACTTTCTTAGCATATTCACCTACTTCAATTTGTAGCTTTGTATTCGCTTCTTTATATTCTTTTATAGCTTTACTTGGTTCCATCGCTAGTTCTGCATTTGCAAGAAATATCTTCTTCCAATTCTGTAGGTTCAGTGGTGTTATTTTATTTACACTTGCTATTTCTGCTAGTGTTTTTTCTTCTTTTAAAATTTCTAATACTAACCTTGTTTTGTACTCCGCTGTATAAACTGTTCTCTTTCTGCTCATGATATTACCCTCTCATTTTATTGTGTTATTTTAGCTTTTTAGGAATAACGATTTAGAAAATGTTGTTTGTTTTTCTTGGGGCAGTATACTATCTCAATCTCCACAAGTTCATCTCCACTAATCCTATCTCCTTTAACAGTAGATAAGTCACTTTGCATTTTATCAACGATATCAGTAACTTTTTTCATTTTTTCATAGTCCTCTTGTATGTAAATAATTCTAAAAAAACCATTCTATCTTCTCTCTCAAGCTTTCATAGCGATTATCAGAATAAATAATCTTCATAAAACCCATGAATAAAAGCATTATTAAGCCCAGCAAGGGAGAAAAGTACACCATGAGCACAAACATTGCTACTAAAATTATATGAGGTATATACTCTAGAACATACTCTGAGTATCTTTCATTTGAGAAGATTATCCAAATAAGAGCACAGAATAAGATAGTACTTATTGTATTACTGAGTATAAAGATTCTCTCATCTATATAAATATCCGGTGAGAGTAATTCTGCGTGATGCAAACCCTCATTTAAATCAAACAAGAAGCTTTGAAATTCAGCTAACATAGATGCTTACCATCGTTCACAAGAACTAGCTCTTACACTGAGGGAGTCTTTAAAGAAGTAATGCTTGTCATTAAGCCATCCTTCTTTAAGACTCACTCTATAGCTATTTCCAGCACTGTATAATCCACCACCACTGCTACATCTTAAAATGTAGTTTTGGTTTTTAAAGTCATCGATGCTTTGAATAGCGGTGCTATACCTATCGTTTGCTTCAGAATATGATAAGCCTAGTAAAATTAAAATACCTATATAAAGACCATAGGGTGCTTTTGCAGTAAATATATGCATTAACACAATCATAAAACCTAGACCCCCAACCAAGCCTAAGGCTCCATAATTTAAATATTCTAACATTGTTCAATCCTCATATTGTTTTGTAGCAGATGCTTTGGCTTGCTGGCATAAGTATAGATAAATATAAGGACTGAGTAAAGAAAAAAATACAGATATTTCTCATTAGTATGAGTTTTTTTCTAAGAAGAGGAGCTTGTATAGCCCTGTATTAGGTCTTAAACACTCCAAACAACAAATTTGAAATTTTATCTATTTCTTGTATTTGCACCTTGTCCTTTTCTATTAATGGCAATAAATACTGTGTGCCCTCTACGCTTAAATCTACACTTGCATCTTGAATTTGTTTGTATTCTTGCATAAGTATTTGTGCTTTTTCACTCAGAGCTTTGGCTTGTATATACATTCTCTTTTTATTAAAAAGATAGGCTTTGTATATACCCTGACACTCTTCAAACAGAGGTATAGGTAAAGAAGATAATATCAAAGGATTTAAAATCTTTCTTTTAGTAGATCCTGATGATGGTATATAAGTATCTATATACTCTTTAACAAAGGAGAGTTGTAAATACTGCATAACAAACCATGGTGTATCTTTTCTTCTTGTCTCATCAAACTGTATGCGTATCATAGAGTTATTACCAACAATCCTTCGTTTATACTTATCCCCGATAATACCCATCTTTCCAACTTTACCACGGTGGAGAATGATTAAATCACCCTCAAGTAAAGACTGGTTTTTAAGTGCTGTAGCATTTGCAGGGGCAGAAGCCTTATGAGAGCTTGGGATATATATTTGTCCGTAGCCATCTATGTTATTGAGAGATATTTCATCATAGTCACTATCTCTACAGTTAGTCCCGTATCTAACCTTAGAGATACCACTAATCTTGTAAGTCAAATCTTTTAGCGTTCCTATTTTTGAATGAGGGAACTTTGTTTTTAGTAGGGCTTGAAGTTTATTCATTGGTGTCCTTTATCAAAGTATTTTACATTGGTAGCTATTAAACTTTACTTAAGTTAAGAGGAGCTATACTTTTGATAACCGATGTATAATTATTTGGTAGCCATAGAAAAAGGAGTCACTGTGTTCATTTTAAAAATAATAGGTTTTATACTCTTAGCGTATTTTATATATAGTGAGGTATTAGAAGTAAATAGGTATACATACAAACAGTACAGATATGAGTTTTTTAATACACAAAACTTCGTCATTACAGTTATAGGCTATGTACTTTTATTTATTGGAGACATGTGGTACGCTGATGCTTTAAAAGCAGATGCAGATATATTAAATGGACAAGTGCTTATGGCTTTAGGAGCTATGCTTGTTATTTATGTTGTTTACACAAACATTACAAACACTACACTTCTCTTTGGTATTGTTATGTCGAGTCTTCAGTTACTGCTTTATATTCCTTTATCAGTTTTATCCATGTTTATTCTTGTTATAGTCCTAGGGTTTGCGGCGGAGACGAAGCCTGTTTATGTTGTTAATCAGTGATTATTAGAATTATACAAGACTTACATATAATAAGTATTAAATAAGTTAATTACTAGTATTATACTTATTCTAAAGGAGTTTATAAATGATAGTATTATTTGGTCATCAAAAAGGTGGAGTTGGGAAAAGTACCGTTGCAATTAACTTCGCATATCAAATTCAAAAGAAGTATAAAGACTTAGTCCTACTAGACCTTGATAGCCAAAACTCTGCAATACTTTTCAATCAACTACGATCAAGCCAAAACTTGGAAATTATAAAATGCGTACGAGAAGAAGATATAGAGTTTGATACATTTATAAACAAGTACTCAAAAAATGACAAGAACTTACTAATCATAGATAGTGGTGGTTATGATAGTAACATCAATAGAGCAGCACTTGTTAAAGCAGATATTATCATTACCCCTGTAGGAATATCACAAATAGAGATATTTGGCTTACAAAAATTCAGAAAGATTTTAAAAGAAGCAAGTAAAGCACTAGGAGTTACAATAAAAACAAATGTACTGCTAAATAATGTGGACAGCAGATCTAAAAACAAACTCAAAGATTTAAAAGAATATATTAAAGATAAAAATGCACACTTTAATTTGCTTGAGAGTGTAATCCACACAAGAGCTGACTTTAAAAACAGTTATGGCGATGGTTTGACGGTTAAAGAATATAATAAAAAAGGTATCGCTCAAGAAGAAATCAAAGAGCTCACAAAAGAGATATATAAACTAATAAATAACTAATTTATATTTAGTATAATACTAGTAATAAACAAGGACTAAATTAATGACAAAAATTAAAGATTTAGATGATTTAGATACAGAAGAAGCAACGGATAAATTTATAGCTGCAGCTGATATGAGTAAAGGTAAAAAGAATAAGGGTGGCAGACCGAAAAAAAGAAGCTAGCGATAAAGCAAGTGAGCAGATTTTTATAAATGTCACAGTAGCAGAGAAAGCTAAGATAGAAGCTCATGCTAAAGAGCTTGGAATTAGTGTTAGTGCTTTGTGTAAGATTAGTCTTAATAAATTCCGGAGTGAGTAGAGAGTGAGAGACTGGAGTTAGGGCTTGGGAAGTCGCTAAAAAAATGAGCAGACTTCTCCACTCTCGATTTTCAACATATGTAAAATATGCTATAATTCCGTCGTTTCGATCGGTCGGTCGATTAGTCTCTTCGCCTTTTTCATGCTTAGCGTGAGTATACCATCAGCTGTCGGTTGTGCTGTACAGTTTGTTCCATGTCTATAATGTCAGAGTTTAGATTTAGGTCGGTATAAGAAGGTGTAGAGAGCATAGCATCTACCACAGCACCCATCTATAACTAAGTTCTTCTTAGCTATATCAATCTGCATGTAGTCGATTCCTCTTTTTGTTTCCATGTGAGAACCAGCCGCAACTGTATCAATTTCTACTTTTTGTTCAATATTTGAGTACTATTTTACTTGCCTTAGCTATGATAGCTCATAAACAGAATATTTACTTCATCAGACGCTTGATAATACGCCTATCATTTTTTATTTTAACATTGAAAAGTGTTTGAGTGAGGAGCAGGTACCAAGTGATCCTATGTTGAATTACTCAACGGGAAGCCAAATCAAGCTTCCTTCACTTGGGAGTGAAAACACTTGGTACCCCGTTGAATAATGAGACAGGGAAATTATAGAATAATCGGTAAATTTTTGCCTGAGCAAATAATGGAGTGAAATGAAGATATATGATAGAATATGATGTAACTTGATATTACTAAATAGCTAAACTTTTATTTTAAACCTTAAAGCAAAAGTGATATTTATTGAAATTTACATGTAAAAATTGATATATTTAAAATTCTAGTGACTAATAGGTGACTAAAGTGATTTTATCTGAAACTTAAAGTAGTTTATTTAGTTCGTTGTATGCGATGTTTTGAGGGATTATTTGTTGTAGATGGTGCGGATGAGAGGACTTGAACCTCCACGCCTTGCGGCACCAGATCCTAAGTCTGGCGTGTATACCAATTTCACCACATCCGCATGTGATTGTTTAATAAGAGGAGAATTATAGTCAAATAATCTTTATCTTACTTTAAAGTAATGGTACCCCCTACTCGATTCGAACGAGTGGCCTACGCCTTAGAAGGGCGTTGCTCTATCCAGCTGAGCTAAGGAGGCATATTTTTGTATTTCTAATTTCTTGATTTCTAAAAATCAAAGCTTTAGTGCCCAAGCGGCTAGCGTAGTAAATGGTGCGCCCGATAGGATTCGAACCTATAACCCTCGGAGCCGAAATCCGAAACTCTATCCAGTTGAGCCACGGACGCTTTTTAGGTTTAGTATTTATTATCTATTAAAAAAGTTTTTTATATTTAAAATTATTGAATGGGGTGGGATACGGGATTCGAACCCGCGACCCCCGGCACCACAAACCAGTGCTCTAACCAACTGAGCTAATCCCACCATCTGAAAGCTTGTAAATATAAAAAAAGGTGGTCGGGGTGAAAGGACTCGAACCTTCGGCCCCCTGGTCCCAAACCAGGTACTCTAACCATACTGAGCTACACCCCGACCTATATTCAAAAACCGAGCTAACGCTGATTAATGAGGTGGAATTATAGTTAATAAGTCACCAAATGTCAATAGTATTTAAGACGAATTAGAAAGAAGTCTGCTACAATTACTTATTATAATAATAATGGAGTGATTTATGGATGCATTTTTTAGTAATATCAATAGTTTTTTAGACACCATCTTGTTTTTTGACATACTTTTTGGAACAGTAGAAGGAGTGTCGTTACCATTTTTAGTTATGTGGCTCATCAGTGGTGGAATTTATTTAACATTTTTCACGAAGTTTATCAATGTAAGAGTCTTTAAACACTCCTTTGACATCATTCGAGGAAGATACACAACTAAAGATGATGTAGGACAAATCTCACCTTTTGGAGCACTTACAACAGCGCTCAGTGCTACAGTAGGTCTTGGAAATATCGCAGGAGTTGCCTTAGCTGTTTCCATCGGCGGACCAGGCGCAGTTTTTTGGATGATTGTGGCTGGTTTTTTAGGAATGAGCTTAAAGTTTACAGAGGTCACACTCTCAATCCAGTACAGAGAGTTTTTAAAAGATGGAACTGTAATGGGTGGTGCGATGGAGTACCTATCAAAAGGTTTAGCCACAAAAGGCTATGTAAAACTAGGTAAATTCTTAGCTGTATTGTTTGCCTTTTTAATGATTGGTGGTGCTATCGGTGGTGGAAATATTTTTCAAGTCTCTCAAGCATACAGTGCGATTTCTCATGAAGTTCCATATTTTGCTAGTAATCCTTTAGTATTTGGATTTATTTTAGCAGGTTTAACGGGCGCTGTAATCATAGGCGGTATAACTAGAATAGCAAGTATTACTGAAAAACTTGTACCTATAATGGTTGTTGTTTATATAAGCGCATCTCTATGGATACTCGGAGTTAACTTTGACAAAATAGATGATGCTTTTGCTCTGATATTTAATGAAGCATTTAACACAAGCGCAGTTTACGGTGGAATGTTAGGAGCACTTATTCAAGGTTTCCAAAGAGCAGTATTTTCAAGTGAAGCAGGGATAGGTTCATCCCCAGTTGCCCATGCTCCAGCAAAGACTAAATATCCAGTAAGACAGGGAATGGTTGCTTTATATGAGCCATTTATTGATACTGTAGTCATTTGTACGATGACAGCACTGGTAATCATCATAACAGGAGTATTTGAACCTGATGGTCCTCATGCTTCACTTATCGCTGCAAAAGAGGGAGCGGCTTTAACAAGTGCTGCGTATGGAACGGTTATATCATGGTTTCCAACTGTATTATCTATTAGTATTTTTCTTTTTGCATTTTCAACTATGATTTCATGGTCGTATTATGGAGAACGCGCATGGGTTTATCTTTTTGGGTCTAAATTCTCTCTCGTTTACAAGCTTATGTTTTTATCATTATCTGTAATTGCAACGGTTGTAAGTACCGGAATCATGGTAGATCTTAGTTTTATGTTAATGCTTGCAATGGCAATTCCAAATATTTTTGGTCTATTTATTTTAAGTGGCGATGTAAAAAGACAGCTAGAAGAGTATTTACTCAAACTAAAAAGTGGTGACTTAGATAAAGAGGCGATACGAGATGCGTAGTATTGGACAAGAGTGTAAAGATATTATCAAGCGAGAAGGAATTAATTTAAGTTCTTCTATAGACTATGATATTAACGGTGAAGTACAATCACTTACAATTGAGTGGATTATAGATGCCTATATGCAAGCGTCAGCCGAATCGCACAGTGTATTTTTAGAAGCTTTGAAGTTATCACTAGAGGCAAAGGGAATGGGAGTAGATAAGTTTTTTGAAGATATGGGTCAACTTATTTTGATGACCCATCTTTCTAATAAGTTAGAAGTTTAGAACTGAATCATTCCATCTATCGGACTTGATGCAGTTGCATAAGGACGCTTAGGGATTCTTCCACTTAAGTAACTCATTCTTCCAGCTCTTACAGCGTGCTTCATAGCTTCAGCCATTATCATCGGGTTTTGCGCTTGAGCGATTGCAGTATTTGTAAGTACTCCAGCAGCACCTAATTCCATTGCGTATGCCGCGTCAGATGCACAACCGATTCCAGCATCTACAATTACAGGAACAGAAACAGCTTCACGAATAAAAACAATGTTATAAGGATTCTGAATCCCAAGACCTGAACCAATAGGCGCAGCGAGTGGCATAATCGCGTGAGAACCAGCATCTTCTAAGCGTTTAGCCATAATCGGATCATCTGAAGTGTAAGACATGATTGTAAAACCATCTTTTGCAAGAACCTCACAGGCTTTTATAGTCTCAAGAACATCAGGATAAAGTGTTTTTTTAGTATCGCCAATTACTTCTAGTTTGATTAAATCAATCCCAGTAGCTTCTCTCATAAGTCTAAAAGTTGTAATCGCTTCTTCGGCAGTTACACATCCAGCAGAGTTTGGTAAAAATCTTACATTTGTTCCAGCAAAAGTATCTCTTAGATTTTCTTTATCTGGGTCAGTTATGTTTAAACGACGAATAGCAACCGTGATAAGTTCACTTCCAGATGCTAGTGTAGCTTCTTTTGTAGCTTCAAAAGAATCGTATTTTCCACTTCCTACAATAAGGCGAGAACCGAGCTCATATTTTCCAATTTTTAAAATGTTATCCATATAAAGTTCCTAAAATAATTTATTGTTTACTTTATATCATAAGAATTCTTATAAGTTAGCAATACCCTCGATTAAATCATCAGGTGTAAGAGAAAAATCAGCACCTTTGTAGTTTCGAGAAAGTTTTGTATGGGCTAAAGAAGCGTTTATTGTAGAATCAAGACAAGAATAACCTTGGGCTAAAAGTGAGCCAATAAGACCACTTAAAACATCTCCACTCCCAGCTTTTGCTAATGCAGATGTACCGTAGGCATTTATGAAAAACTTATCTGTTTTGTCCTATGATGACATTCGCGCCTTTTAAAAGAAGCGTAATGTTTGGATATTTTTCACAAAACATTTCACTGTATTTAAAACGGTTGTTTTGAAGTTCCTTAATGCTGATGTCCGCGATTTTTGTAATGTTTAAAAGTGATACAAACTCTTTAGGATGCGGAGTAATAACTACATTTTTTCTCTTTAAAATCTTTAGAACATCTTGCATGCTAAATATATCAGCATCTACTATAAGTGGAAGTTTATTATCTAAAAAAGAGTTGAGCTCATTCGTATCATAGTTTATACCTAAGCCCATACCAAAAGCAAGGGCAGTTGTATTGTTCGGTTTACAAAGGGTGTGCATCATTGAGTGAGGCATATTATGAGGCTCTTTTTTACACACCATCGTAACTAAACCTGTTCCAAACTTAAGAGCAGATAATCCACTCAGCATACTCGCACCAGTTTTTTCACCACCGAGTACGCAGAGATGTCCAAAACTTCCCTTATGTGTATTTTGTTTGTGTCTAAATGGAAGTTCTAAGTCAGACATATCTAAGAGATTCCAGTTTGATTTACTCTCATAATAACTTCGTGTGACACCTAAATCTAGAACTCTTATTTTTCCTACATATTCTTTTGCTGCATCTGTGAACATTGATTTTTTAAGTGCACCCATAGTTAAGGTCATATCTGCCACAAAAGTATCTTCGTCACATTCACCATTTTGTGAGATGCCAGATGGAATATCGCAGGCGATTTTATATGCATTTAATTTATTTATGGTTTGTATAACAGATTTTGCTTCATTCTTAAATATACCCTTAAACCCAGTTCCATACAAAGCATCAACTAAAATATCACATTCATTTAATTGAAATGTTGCCTTAACTCCTATTGCGTGAGCTCTGTCGATTTGGAGTATTGCCATGGGTGATTTTGGTTTTTTAACATAAAATATTTTCACATTATAATCACCATGTAAAAGTCGAGCCAAAGCTAAACCATCAGCTCCATTGTTCCCACTTCCACAAGCGACAATGACAGTAGAACCTTTAACAAACTTAGCCCGAATAAAATCAGCGATGCCATTAGCAGCATGTTCCATCAAAATATCTTCACTGAGTCCAAACTTTTCATAGCATTTTGCATCTAAAGAGCGAACTTCATCAAATAGTTTTTGCATTTTAATATCCTTTAGTAATGGTATCTACATTGAGCAATAAGTATATTGTTATCTTGAACTTTATATACTAAACGATGTTCAAGCGTAATCCTACGAGACCAATACCCTGCCCAATTATATTTTAAAGGTTCTGGCTCACCTATACCTTTAAACGGCTCTCTTTTTTATCTCTTTTATCAAGTTATTTATTTTCTTTAAAATTATTTTATTATTTTTTTGCCAATATAAATAATCTTCCCACGCCCTATCTGCAAAGACAAGATTCATGATTGAATTAAATCTCGTGTTTGTCCAAGTCCTGATTCTAATTGCTCTATTGCCTCATTTAAACGTGAGGCATTGGTTGAGCTTTGCATTAGATAAGCCGTCTCTTGCATTGATCTGAAATCTTCTAAAGAAATCATGACAACAGCCTCTTTGTTTTGTCTGGTGATAGTTACAGGATTATGATTCGCTACAACATCATCCATAGTAGATGCTAAATGTTGTCTCGTTTGTGTAAAAGTAGTCGTTTGCATGATTTACCTCTCTTTGTATCTGTACATATTTTAGTACAGATAGGCTTAAAAATACTTTAGTGAGGAATAAGTTCCTTTTAAAGGAATAACTACTATACTAAAAATATGAATGTAATCAGTAAAAGAACACTTATTGAGTTTTATGAGAAACACCCTCAAGCAAAATCTGCTTTAGAGGTTTGGCATAGTGATACAAGAAAAACTATTTGGAGCTCTCCATCTGATATTAAAAATATTTATTCATCTGCTTCTTTTTTGTCAGATAATAGAGTAGTTTTTAACATTAAAGGGAATGATTATAGATTGATAGTCCATATTGACTATCCTAGAAAGATAGTAAGAGTTAAATTTGTAGGCACACATGCTCAATATGACAAAATAGATGCAAAGGAGATATAGATGCTACTTAAACCAATTAAAAATGAAATAGATTATGATAGAGCATTAGACAGAGTTGATGAACTTATGGTATTAAATCCAAAGTTAGGAAGCACACTGAGTGATGAGTTTGAAGTACTCGCTTTACTTATTGAAAAGTATGAAGAAAAAGAATGGGCTATATCTGAACCTGACCCCATTGAGGCTATTAAAGTCCGTATGGAGCAAATGCACTTAAAGCAAAAAGATCTTATACCTTACATAGGTAACAAAAGTAAAGTATCAGAAGTTTTAAATAGAAAAATTGGATTATCTTTGAGTATGATAACAAATATCGCAGCTGGTTTACATCTTCCTCTTGAGAATTTAATTCAATTACCTAAGAAGAGTGTCGTGTAAAGAAAGTAAAAAGGCAAGAAAACAGGAACTTGCCTTTTAAAAAGAGATTAGAATTTGTAGTTAAAACCTACATATAATGAAGTTGATTTATCAAGTTCATATTTTGCATTAGCAACAGTCACGCCATTAACTTGAATGTCTGAATCAAAATTAGATTTTGAATATGCAAGATTTGCTTCAAACTCAATATTATTAGTAATAGCATATAATGCACCAACTTGAGCACCATATACAGCACCTTTGTCATCCATTGTAGCTGTTCCATCAACAATACTACCATCAGTAATACCATAATGTAAACCGATGAATGGAGTAAATTTACTTTCCATCGTGAACAAGTAATCATAATTTAATCATACCTCTCTACACAACTATCATCTAAATCTCAATCCCAATAATTTCAACTAATTCATCTCTCATTTTAAAAATATCCTCAACACTAAATTGCCGTAATAAGTCTAATGTTGCTAAATAACTTTCTAATCCACTAAGTAAAGCTGGATATGTGAAATCAACACCTCTTTGAATCTGTTTACCACTTAATGATATTAAAAAATCTCGTATTGCCTTTGTATTATCACTGTTATCATTTGCAATTTTCCAAATAAGAATACAGGCATTAGAAATGATAAGAAGCCTTTTAAATAGGGCTAGTGGCTCCTTTTGTTGCCACTCTTCTAAATTAAACCCTGAGGATTTGAGTAGTTTAAAATAGCTTTCTATTTTCCATCTGTAATAATACCACTGCGCTAATGTTTTTGCATCTATCTCTTCATCAAAGAGATTAGAAACAAGTAACCACTCTGCTACAACTTCATTTTTATCATTGACTAATCTCTCAACTATAAATCTTAATTTTAGAGTTTTTCCTTTAGTTCTTTGAAGTTTCCTTTTTCCATTTTTACCTGCTATCATTTTTGTAGCATCTCTTGAGATTGTTATATTGCACTCATTTGCGAATATAGTTACTTTCTTCTTTTTGTAAACTATTTTTTTAACCTCTTTACCAAATGGTAGCTTATCAGCTAATTCTGACTGTTTAATACTTATCGTTTGTTTACTCTTTTCATCATAATAATTAACTGTAGAATTCTTCTTACCTCTCAATAAAAAGAGTTGCTTATCTTCATCTAAGCCTCGCATAAAGGCTATGCTATCTGATTCCCTATCAACTATATGAATGATTTTTTTGTCTGTATTTATCGTGTCGCACATATGTTTTGCTCTAACTCTTAGTTCTCCTAAATGAGTTAGATTCATATCTATCTTATCATCATATGTTGAGTAAACATTATCTGCTGTTTTAAGGTTATGGTCTAATACTCCTATAGGCTCGCCAGTTCTATCACTTGCAGCTATCGCTCCTTGATAGTCATAGCCTATTTTCATCATACCTCTCTACACAACTATCATCTAAATCTCAATCCCAATAATTTCAACTAATTCATCTCTCATTTTAAAAATATCCTCAACACTAAATTGCCGTAATAAGTCTAATGTTGCTAAATAACTTTCTAATCCACTAAGTAAAGCTGGATATGTGAAATCAACACCTCTTTGAATCTGTTTACCACTTAATGATATTAAAAAATCTCGTATTGCCTTTGTATTATCACTGTTATCATTTGCAATTTTCCAAATAAGAATACAGGCATTAGAAATGATAAGAAGCCTTTTAAATAGGGCTAGTGGCTCCTTTTGTTGCCACTCTTCTAAATTAAACCCTGAGGATTTGAGTAGTTTAAAATAGCTTTCTATTTTCCATCTGTAATAATACCACTGCGCTAATGTTTTTGCATCTATCTCTTCATCAAAGAGATTAGAAACAAGTAACCACTCTGCTACAACTTCATTTTTATCATTGACTAATCTCTCAACTATAAATCTTAATTTTAGAGTTTTTCCTTTAGTTCTTTGAAGTTTCCTTTTTCCATTTTTACCTGCTATCATTTTTTGTAGCATCTCTTGAGATTGTTATATTGCACTCATTTGCGAATATAGTTACTTTCTTCTTTTTGTAAACTATTTTTTAACCTCTTTACCAAATGGTAGCTTATCAGCTAATTCTGACTGTTTAATACTTATCGTTTGTTTACTCTTTTCATCATAATAATTAACTGTAGAATTCTTCTTACCTCTCAATAAAAAGAGTTGCTTATCTTCATCTAAGCCTCGCATAAAGGCTATGCTATCTGATTCCCTATCAACTATATGAATGATTTTTTTGTCTGTATTTATCGTGTCGCACATATGTTTTGCTCTAACTCTTAGTTCTCCTAAATGAGTTAGATTCATATCTATCTTATCATCATATGTTGAGTAAACATTATCTGCTGTTTTAAGGTTATGGTCTAATACTCCTATAGGCTCGCCAGTTCTATCACTTGCAGCTATCGCTCCTTGATAGTCATAGCCTATTTTCATACATGTATCTTTTCGGTTTTCTGATTTGAGTTCTTTTTTAGAACTATGGTTTTTATAATCTAAATGAGACCAATCTTCTAAGGCTAAAACATATTTGTCACATTGAGAAACAATCTCTTGTTCTAAATGCTTTTGCAGAGGTTTGTGGAGTTCCTTTATTGTTGCATTTGGATTATTTAAAAATCTCCAATTGGCTTGAACTTGAGTCATCGGTGGAGTACCAAGCAGTATCTTTAATCCATTTGTAGCTCTCTGTTGAGCATTTATAGCACTCTTTACCATTACATCAAATCTTTTTTTAAACGAAGTTCCATATACTCTACTTTTTAGTTAATCCTAGCAATTTTTGAGCCTTTTATTTGTGTAGAGAGCTATGGATATAGTATGACGATAAATATTAGACTTCTCCTAAAACCCCAAATAAAATTGGAGTAAAATTTGCTTATAAGTTAGTATGGCAAAAACAAGAAAATATTATAAAGTAAATAAGTTAGAAAACAAAGATTTTAAACGCATTGTTGGTGTCAATAAAGATACTTTTAAAGATATGGTAAAAGTAATTAGAAAACATTATCGTGATAGAAAATCAAAAGGTGGAACAAACAAATCACTTTCAGCAAATGATGAAGTATTACTGATGCTTGAATACTACCGAGAGTACAGAACATTTGCACATTTAGGAATTGATTATGGAGTGAGTGAATCAACAGCTCATTATACAGTTACTAAAATTGAAAAGATACTAGACTTCTCCTAAAACAATCAATCACTAATCCTTTCCAGAGTCTGTATTTAAGGGTATTAAATCAAGGTTAATAATGGCACAAATAAGGTTCATCCTTAATCCGAACCTTTTTCGTCTATTTCTATACGGATATTTTGTAATTTTAAATACCTTGATTTTTGCATTTATATTTTCAATTATGATACGATTAGATGATAATTTATGATTCTCTTTTTTCTCTTCTTTTGTAAGAGGTTTCTTTTTGTTTTTTTATTTGGAATTGTAGCATTTGGACATATTTTATCTATACCTAAATAGCCTAAATCAGCAAGAACTCTACTCATCAATATCTTTTTAGTTGGATTACTATTTTTAAAAAGACGGAAGTCGTGCATCTTTCCTTTAGCAATAGTTACTGCAAGTATTTTACCTTTGATATTTGTAATTATTTGTGCTTTTTGAGTATGCTTTTTCTTTTTACCTGAATAGTACTTTTTTGCTTTTTTGGTCTTTCACATTCGCTCTCAGTCACATCTACAACAGTTATTTTGATATTATTTAAATCTTCTGTTGGTACTATATGTTTTAGAGTCTCAAGATGGAATTGTGGCTCTTTTATCAGTATCTTTTCAATTTTAGTAACTGTATAATGAGCTGTTGATTCACTCACTCCATAATCAATTCCTAAATGTGCAAATGTTCTGTACTCTCGGTAGTATTCAAGCATCAGTAATACTTCATCATTTGCTGAAAGTGATTTGTTTGTTCCACCTTTTGATTTTCTATCACGATAATGTTTTCTAATTACTTTTACCATATCTTTAAAAGTATCTTTATCGGTAGATGTCAGTCTAGTTGTCCAAATTAAGTACCTAGAAAGTACCACCTTTGTCTAACCCGAATGTCTTTCAGCTGAAACTTTATCAGCTATATTGTTTACCTTTGCTTTATTGGGGTTTAAATGTACTTCTTTTGTGAAATACCAGTTACGAGTACTACCACTCCATCTACGAGGGTTGGCTGCTTTAGCCTTCTCATATACTCGATGTCTTTTCTCTAAAATCTCCTTATCTTGAAGCAAGTGTCTTTGAACTGGTGTGACAAACCCAATACTACTATGACAGTGTTGATGGTTATACCAAGTCACAAATGTTTCACACCATATTCTTGCCTCAACTACACTATCAAATGGCTTACTAGGATAGGAGGGTGTATATTTGAGTGTTTTAAACATGGACTCTGAGTAAGGATTATCGTTACTCACGCTAGGTCTACTAAAGGTGGGCATAATGCCTAGCTTTTGAAGTGTTGTTAAAAATGTAGCTCCTTTCATAGGGGAGCCATTGTCTGAGTGCAGTGTTACTGTATCTACTTTGATGTTTTCATTAATAGCTATATCTTTAATAACTTCAGAAGCCAACTCGCTGCTCTGTTTGGTATAGATTTGCCATCCGACTATCTTGCGACTATATATATCCATAAAGAGGTAAAGGTAATAAAATACACCTTGCACTGTTGTTGGTAGATAAGTAATATCCCAACTGTAGATTTGATTAGGCTCTGAGGCTACCAAAGGAGTTGGCTTATGTCTACTCCCTTCTTTTTGTTTATGTCTATGGGTCAGTTGCTTATGCTCTTTGAGTACTCTGTAAAATGTTGATTCAGATGCAAGGTAAATTCCTTTGTCTGCAAGCTTAGGCACTATTTGATGCGAGGATAGGTTTTTATAGCTCTCATTGTTAGCAACGCTTATCAGCTGCTCTCTCTCCTCTTGAGAGAGTTTGTTAGTTGGTTCGAAGTTTATTCGCTGGGTTCGCTTATCCTGCTCATTAGCTTGCCATCTTTTGAGTGTTCTCGTGCAACATCCTACGATAGGGGCTATTTTATAAAAGGTGCTCCATCTGTATGTGCTTGTGTAACAAGGATTAAGATATCTTTTCGCACTGCTAGAGGTATCATACTTCCTCTCCCTCCAACAGTGCTTGAAACTTTTTGCAATACTAAGAGTGTTGCTGTCTCTGCTAGAGCCTTTTCCTTTCGTCGCAACTCCTTGGCTAAGGCTTTACTCTTACTTCTCTCCTCCTCTAGGGCTTTCTTAGCGGTAGAGTCTTCAGGTTTATGGGCTTTAAGGAAGTCCTTCTCCCACTCTTGGAGTTGATGTTTAAATAGACCTTTCTCTCTGCAGTAAGCACTGAGTGCTTCATCGTTCATGCTGTAGCTTTCTTTTAGGATTTGGAGCTTATCAGAAAGTGTTATCACTCCATCTGTTGTTTGAGTATCCTTAGTATTTTTTAGCCATATGTGCAGGGTGGCTTTTGAGATATTTAAGCCTTTTGCTATTGTTCCCATAGTTTGGGTGTCTCTCATTTCCAACACTTTTTTACTGCTTTTTCTTTGTATGCTTTACTATATCTCATTGTCTTGTTCCTTATTAAGATTTATATCATAAGTTTCGGACAACTATCCTGACACAGGGGGTTATTGACACCAATAATGCGTTTAAAATCTTTGTTTTCTAACTTATTTACTTTATAATATTTTCTTGTTTTTGCCATACTAACTTATAAGCAAATTTTACTCCAATTTTATTTGGGGTTTTAGGAGAAGTCTACTGATAAAAGAGCCACAATTCCATCTTGAGACTCTAAAACATATAGTACCAACAGAAGATTTAAATAATATCAAAATAACTGTTGTAGATGTGACTGAGAGCGAATGTGAAAGACCAAAAAAGCAAAAAAAGTACTATTCAGGTAAAAAGAAAAAGCATACTCAAAAAGCACAAATAATTACAAATATCAAAGGTAAAATACTTGCAGTAACTATTGCTAAAGGAAAGATGCACGACTTCCGTCTTTTTAAAAATAGTAATCCAACTAAAAAGATATTGATGAGTAGAGTTCTTGCTGATTTAGGCTATTTAGGTATAGATAAAATATGTCCAAATGCTACAATTCCAAATAAAAAACAAAAAAGAAACCTCTTACAAAAGAAGAGAAAAAGAGAATCATAAATTATCATCTAATCGTATCATAATTGAAAATATAAATGCAAAAATCAAGGTATTTAAAATTACAAAATATCCGTATAGAAATAGACGAAAAAGGTTCGGATTAAGGATGAACCTTATTTGTGCCATTATTAACCTTGATTTAATACCCTTAAATACAAACTCTGGAAAGGATTAGTGATTGATTGTTTTAGGAGAAGTCTATAGAAGAATAATCCATATAAAAGTTGTAAATTTAAGGAAATTGAACTTTTAAAAATATATCACTTTCATCTAAAAATATGATACCTTCTGTAACATATAAGATCAAACATTAGCAAAAATGACCATTGGGGTTAAGGATCCACACCCCTAAAAGTGTATGTAGTTCATATAGGGGTAACTCCACCGCCATTAAGTTAAGGAATTAACTAAAAAGTAACACAATGAAATTATCTCTTTAAAAAGTGGATTTTTCAGAGTATAAAAGCATATATTAAAATCCAAATAAACCCCTATTTATAGGGATTTAAAAGGGTTTTGAAGCACTATCTAGCTATAATATATCTATTATATTAAGGGTTGGTTATGTTAAAAAAAACTGCTGGATTTTCAGCGGTTTTGAGAAATAAAAAAGAGAAGTGTTATTCCAAACTAAACATAAGATTGGAGTGAATTCATTCACAAGAGCAAGAAAGCTAGGATTTGATAAAATTATGACTATGATGATTAAAAAGAGTAATAAATCTTTACAAAACAGTATCAATGACACTCAATTAACATTGGGTGAAGATGTTACTATCACCAATAGTGCATATACTCAAGCAAGAGCTAAATTAAACTATACTGCTTTTAAAGAGTTTGCAGAGATAGCTCGTGATATGTTTTATGAAGATGGAGAGTATGAAACCTATAAAGGCTTTAGAATACTTGCAATAGATGGTTCTGTAACTACACTCCCTAATACAGCAGATGTAAAAAAGAGTTTAATCCAATGAAGGTTAAATGCCAAATAAAAGATTTTGCTAAAGATGTATCTCAAGGAAGAGTATCTTGTTTGTTTGATGTACTTAATAATATTGCAATTGATTCCTCTATCACCAATAAGAATAAAAGTGAAGATAACGACCTCATAGCTTATGATGAGAGAACTTTAGCCCTACAACACCTATACGATTGTACATTAGATGATTTAACTATCATGGATAGAGGATATCCATCGTTTGAGCTGTTTGCTGCAGTTCATAACAATACAAATATACTCTGTAGACTAAGAAAGAATATATTCTCAAAAGCAAAATCCTTGTTTGATGCACATAGTGAGAGAAAAGATGTAATACTTGAAATTAATGCACCTAAGTATCTCAAAGAAGAATTACGAGAAAATAATATCCCTACAAAAATGAAAATCAGATTTGTACAAGTTATCTTAGATAACGGTACAGTAGAAATGATTAGCAACAAATGTACTGAGTAATGATAAACTAAAAACATCTGACTTTAAAGAACTCTATGCTCTAAGATGGGGAATAGAAACATATTTCGACCTTATTAAAAATAGACTCTCACTTGAAAACTTTACAGGTCAAACAGCCCTTGCAGTAAAGCAGGACTTCTTTGCAACAATATTTTTAACAAATTATGAGTCAATGATGACTTACGATATGAACGAAGAGTTAAAAGAGACAACTAAAGATAATAAGTATATTCAAAAGATAAATAAAGCTGTGTCATTCAATCTTATAAAGCATAAGGTATTTGATCTTTTATACCTTGATAACCCACTAGATGAGATGCTAGAGCAGATGGAAAAGCTATTTTTAACCAATACAATAGTTATACGACCTGATAGAAAATCAAAACCACGACTTGATAAAGATATACATAAATCCACGATTGCCACCAATTCGATAAATCACCTTAAAAGGAAAAAGAAAAATGTTGGGAATTAGTCAGATGGAAGTCCGTAACTATGGTATTTGTGAGGCTTAACTTAATGCCGTTGCTGGGGTGGGAGTCTTTGGACAAGTGGTTTTTACGCAAATACTGTTGGGCAATTTGCAAATGAAGAAACCATAAGGAATTATGTTCGAGATCAAGGAAAGAAATATACAAAGGTGCATACTAGTCAGTTGTTATTTGACTTGTAAGCTCAAACGAAAGTGATACCCCGTACCCTTGGGTCGGGGTTGTTCATTTGTCATAAGTTGAATCTCTTCTTTGCTTGGTTTTTGTTGTAAATTATTATAGCATTCGAAGTTTGATTTCAGCTTTTTTTAAATTTATACTAGCTTAAATTGTGGGTTGTTTTTGGTAATCTGCAAGTGGCTCAATAGAAAGTATCTATTTTAGGGTTATCAAAAGGACGAACAGAAGGAATGATATTTATTGCTAAAGGGTAGGGGGTTTTAGAGCGTACCATCTCAAAAAATTCATTTGGAGCCGACTTGAAGTAGCAATGCGCAAGAAATAAATGCTCATAAAGATACTTTGATGTGATTGCATGTTTAGCATCTGTCTTGTTTAAGAATGTTTCCCATTTTATGATTTCTTTGAGTGCTTGTTTACTTGGTTGCGTGATTCTCTTTTGTTCTTTTTTTCATGGAGCATTAATATCATCAATGAATCATTAGAACTTGCATTTGAATCGTATGTTTTTGTGAGTGAAAAGAAATCTTTATCTTGCCACTGCTGTGTTGTTTGCTCGTCTATAAAAAGTCTACTTGGATCCATTGCGCTAAGTCGAGTAGAATCATAAACCGCATTTTTACTAGCACCTCTATCTATTCCCTCGAATGAGCTAAGCTTGGCTTGACAAGGAGAGTTATAACATGAATGACAACTCACACATCGCTTATCCAAAATGGGTTTAACATCATGAATGTAACTTATAGATTTTTTTGTATTTTTAACTTTAACTGAAGAAGGTGGTGTGATATTTGAGCATCCTAAAAAGAGTAGAGAGTGAAAGATTGTCCCGAGTAAAGCTTTCATTTAAACCTCATAAATATTTTTTTAGCTATTATACACTTATGAAAATTACAACTTACTTTGTCAGATATTTTTTATTATTTTTACTAGGGATTCCTCTCTTTGCAGAGTCAACATTTATATCTCCCCTAGAGTATGCTTCGCAACTTTATAAGAACCCAAGAGGTATAGGATGCAACAATTGTCATGGTGAAAATGGTGAGGGAAAGCTTATTGCGAAGTATGTTCACAAAGGTGAAGCGCGTGAATTTCGTGCTCCAAAAATAAATGGACTTGATTTTGATGTTTTTTACGAGGCATTAAACAATGCAAAACGCGGAATGCCAAGATATTATCTTACAAGAAAAGAAGTTCAGGCACTTTATTTGTATCTTAGTCAGGAAAATCTAAATGCTAAATGATGATTTAGAAAAAATAGAATTAGCTTATAAGAAAAGAGATTTAAGTGCCTTAGATGCTTTAGCTGTACCTTGCTTTAGAGAGATAAACACGAAACAAAAACTTTAGCGCAGTCCTGATGCTCTCCTGCAATAAAATTAAACATCTTTTAAAAATAGAATCACTTGAAGCAGATTGTATAATGCTTAATCTTGAAGATGGTGTGGCTAAAGAAGATAAACCTTTCGCACTTGTTTTATGTGCAATATTTTTATCAAGAATTAAGAAAAGTGATAAAAAACTAGTAGTTAGAGTCAATGCTCTTAACGAGGGAGGATATGAAGAGATAACCTACCTAAATCAGTTTATGCCAGATGCTGTTAGAGTACCAAAGATTCGAGATGCAAGCGAAGTAAAGAAAGTTTTAGCTCTTTTAAATGAAGAAACAGAGCTTCATCTCTCAATAGAAACACTCGAGTCTTGGCATAATCTAGCGACTTTAAAAATTCATAAACGCGTAAGTACTTTTTATCTTGGTATCTTAGACCTTTTTGCAGATATGAAACTCTCTCAAAGCTTGATTAAAAGAGATAATCCTACTATGCTTTATGTATTGTCGCATTTTTAATTACATGTAAATCGATGAATGTCAAAGCTGTTTCTTTTGTATACCAAGACTTTAAAAACCTTGATGCATTTTCACTTTGGTTAGATTTAGAAAAACAAATGGGTTATGATTCTAAGGGCTGTATATCCCCAACTCAGGTAACAATGATAAATAAAAAGTTTGTAAATGAAGAAGAAGAGTTAAATCGTGCTAAAATTATAATAAAGTTATTTGAGATGCACCAGCAAGAGGGCATAACAGGTTTTGTAGATGAAGAATACGGTTTTATAGGATGAACCAATATATAAAGGTGCCTTAGCACTCATGGAGCAGTAAATGATAGCAAAAATTAAAAAATATTCAACGACAAATACCTTGGTGATTTTAGGGATTATTTTAGGTGTAGCATTTGGTAGCTTTTTTCCAAGAACTTGCCTTACAACAACAAGTTGTAGGACAGATATTTATAAGCTTTTTAAAGATGCTTGTAGTGCCTTTAGTGTTTTCTAGCATCTATGTAGCCATCATGGGACTAGGGGAATTTAGAAGACTTAAAACACATAGGTTTACGAACCATTGGGCTTCTACCTTTAACAACAGCCTTAGCCGTTGTTTTAGCCATAATTGTTATGAATATTTTTCCCGCTAGGTGAAGCGGTATCTGCTGATGGTTTAGTCTACACAAAAGCAAATGAAATAGCAGAATTTTCTCTCTCAGCTATGCTTTTAGAGTTTTATTCCAACAAATATTTTTGGCTCACTTTCACAAGGCTCTATGATGCAAATAATCGTTTTTGCTATTCTTTTTGGTATAGCTTCCTTGCATCTAGAGTCCCATGCTCAAAAAACGAGTGTTAAGAAACTTTTACAGCGGTAACAAACGCGATGCAACACCATGCAGCTGAGTGGGTACAATAAACTTACTCCTATTGGTGTCTTTAGTCTTATATCGTATGTTGTTGCAGAACAAGGTATCGAAGTTGTTATAGGACTTTGGAAATATATGTTA
>JAUZSC010000006.1 GCA_030949825.1 Sulfurimonas sp. | reverse complement strand
AGAAATCACAGCGATAAGCACGAGCGATGAGAATTATGGCATTAAAAGTGAAAGATAAAAGATATATGGAGTACAGTTTCATGCAAGATCTATCATGATGAATATGGACACGAAAATAATAGGAAACTTTTTAAAAATTTATGATTTGCAGATATATCTTCTTCTTGATTTTAGGAGTAGATGCTTTTCATACTTTTTTTACAACCTCTCATCTTTCCATATCTTACGAAGAGGCATCTCTTTTATATGGTGATTTTTCTTTTCTCTCTTTTCTTACTTCTCTCTCTCTAAGCTTCTGGGTCATAACATTATGCCCTGCGTTTTGTGATGATTTTGTTTCATCTATTGAGTGCTGTTTTAATGTATGAAATTTCCTAACGCTATATCTTTAAGGAAATGCGTTACATAGTTATTATTGGTGTTTATACTTTCTTACCAGGAGTATTAAGTGCTGCAATTGTATAAAATTCAGCAGGAATGAAAGTATTTTGGACTCCTTCTATTATAACTACTTAAATGAAAAAAAAGAATTTCTCGCAACGCTATTTGAATCTTTTACTATTTCTATTTGCTATTACCAGATATAGGTTTTGTTTATCTATTCTTAGGTTTGGCTGTCTACTACAGTATGCATAAACAAGAAGTATAATTTTCTTTATGTTTTATCCTTGTGCATTAGTAGCTTCTTGTTGTAGTTTTGAAGTTAGAGGCTCTCCCTAGCGGTCACTTTTTAGACCTTTTTAATAGGTGTTTATAGTGCTATTTCCTCAATTATATTTATTTACCTTGTTTATACTCTTTATAAAGATATTTTGAATTGCTAAAAACCGATTTGCTATGGTACTTGTCTTCTACAGCACTGATTCTTTCTCTTATTCTTTCTTTTGGAGCAAAGATTACCCTTAGAACACTTTGCTCCATATCTTATAATTGCCTTGCGCTTTAGCAGCTGTCTTTTATTAGCTCTCTTGCCAAGGGTGAAGACTCAAAGTGCATAGAAAAACATAAACTTTGCATTTGTACTTTCTCTTTTATATTTTTAATCTCTAATACTCTTCTTGTTTTTTTAACAGAAGCTTTTTATGTATTTATGAAAAATCTAAAAAACATTTTATATAAAATGCATGGCCAAGAACTCTCAATGTTTTAAAACAAGAGAGTATTTGTACCTAAAGAACAGATAAGGAGATGCAAAAGCGTTTGCAATACTATGGTGTTACTAAGTGTAAGAATGTTTTACTCAAGAAAAAAGCCTTATAGATAAAAAACTAACTGATATTACAATAAGTGCATAAATACTGTTTTTATATAGAGCAAGTGTTACAAATATAGACAAGAACTAAGTCACTTTGATATTTAGTATAAACAGAACCTATTAATTTAATAACTTTATGCTAAAATACCGTACAAATATTAAAATAGGGAATTTCACATGGCTCAAAAAGCGATACGCGAATATGATGCTAAGTCAATCTTAGCAAAACATTGGGATAAATACTTTCCAGACTTTACTTATGCATATGAGACTGTAATGGTTCAAAGTGGTTCAGAGTTAACTGAAGCAAGAAAAAGATAAAAAGTGGTTGAAAGAGAAAACTTTAGTTGCTAAGCCAGATATGTTATTTGGTAAACGTGGTAAAATGATTTAGTACTTTTTAAAGATAAAAAGCCAGGTGATGTAAAAACTAGCTAAAAGTCGCTTCTTGGATTGATGAAAATCTGCATCCCAGAGCAAAAAGTATTCTTTTCATTTGATGGTGATACTCCTACTGGTGAGCCAAGTATAGATAAATTAACACACTTTATAGTTGAACCTGTTTACTCCACATGAACAAGCTGAAGAATATTATGTTTCTGCAACATGTGTAGTGAAAATGATGTTATCTATATGTCTGCTGAAGGTGGAATGGAAGTTGAAGAGGGGTTGGGATGAAAAAGTTACAGAAGTAGCATTCCCAATAACTGCAACAGAAGAAGAGATCGCTAAAGCTATTACAGAAAAATGTACCTGCAGATGTAGCAGATAAAGATAAAAGCAAATTTTGCTAAGTTTTGTGTAGGTTTCTTTAAAGCATATCGTGAACTAAATTTTGCATACCTTGAAATCAATCCTTTCGTAATGCAAGGAAATAAAATTGAGCTTTTAGACATGGTTGCAAAACTTGATGATACTGCTGGATTTTATGATGGTAGAAGAGTGGGGCGATGTTGAGTACCCTACCGCATTTGGTATGGAAGCGAAGTCTCCAGAAGTTGCAGCGATAGAAGAAGCTGATGCTAAAACAGGAGCTTCACTTAAACTAACACTACTCAAACCAGAAGCTAGAAATCTGGACTATGGTTGCAGGTGGTGGTGCTTCAGTTGTATATGCTGATACTATTGCTGACATGGCTGGAATTGATGACCTTGCAAACTATGGTGAGTACTCAGGTGGTCCAACTACTGGTGAGACAAAATTCTATGCAGAAACACTGCTTGACTTAATGACTAGAGAAGTAGATCCTTCAGGTCGTGGAAAGTGATGATTATCGGTGGAGCTATTGCTAACTTTACAGATGTTGCAAAAACTTTTACAGGTATTATTCAAGCATTTGAAATTTATGCTGATAAGATGAAAGCTGTTGATCTTAAAATCTACGTTCGTCGTGGAGGGCCTAACTATGAAAAAGGTCTTAAAAGATATCAAAGAAGCTGCAGATAGACTAGGTCTTTATATTGAAGTTTATGGACCAGAAAACACACGTAACTGACATCGTTCGTATGGCACTAGAGAAGTAAGGATAAAATATGGAAAAATTATATACTAAAGATACACAAGCAATCTTTTGGAACAACAACAAAACTGCTATCCAAAGAATGTTAGATTATGATTACACGATTCAGAGAAAAACACCATCAGTTGCTGCAATTGTTGCACCTACAAGTGGAAATAAGTTTGAGAAATTTTCTTTGGTTCAGATGAAGTTATGATTCCTCTTTTTAAGACAACAGCAAGTGCAAAAAAAGCACAGCCACAAGCCGATGTTCTTTTAAACTTTGCATCATTTAGAACCGCTTATGATGTAACAATGGAAGCATTAGAAATTGGTGGTTTTTCTTCAATCATGATTACGGCAGAAGGTATTCCAGAGCGCGTTTAGCTCGTGGAATGAATCAAACAGCACGTGAGAAAAATGTTGTTATAATTGGTCCTGCTACTGTTGGAGCTATCACTCCAGGTGCATTTAAAGTTGCAAACATTGGTGGAACGATTTCTAATATTATTAACTCAAAACTTCACCGTACAGGTTCATGTGGTCTTTGTTACTCGTTCAGGTGGGCTGTTTAACGAACTTTCAAACATAATCGCTATCAATGCTGATGGTATTGCTGAAGGTGTTGCTATTGGTGGTGATAGATTTGTTGGAAGTGTTTTTATTGACAATATGCTTAGAATGGAAAAAAATCCAGATGTTAAGTATATGATTCTTCTTGGTGAAGTTGGTGGTACAGAAGAGTATAAAGTTATTGAAGCTATTAAATCAGGTGCAATTACTAAACCAGTAATTGCATGGTGTATTGGTACAATCGCTAAGTATTATGATTCTGGTGTTCAGTTTGGTCATGCAGGTGCTTCTGCAAATGGCGAGATGGAAACTGCTGAGTATAAAAACAATGCAATGAGAGAAGCAGGAATTCATGTTCCATCTTCATTTAATGATTTACCAGAAATCATTTCTGCTGTATATCATGAACTTCATGCTGAGGGCATTATAAAAGATATCCCAGAACCGGCGATGAATGTACTACCTAGTACTAGAAGAAGTAAAGAGTTTATCTGTACTATTTCTGATGACCGTGGTGAAGAGTGTACTTATGCTGGTTTCCCAATCTCTAGTGTTGCTACTCCAGATACTGGTAAAGGTATTGGTGATGTTATTTCACTTCTATGGTTCAAAAAACAGTATCCAAAATGGGCTACAGACTTTATTGAAACTGTAATCAAAACTGTTGCTGACCATGGTCCAGCAGTTTCAGGTGCTCACAATGCAAAAGTAACAGCACGTGCTGGTAAATCAGTAGTAGAGTCACTAGTAACGGGTCTTTTAACTATTGGTCCACGTTTTGGTGGTGCTATTGATGGTGCTGCAAAGTACTTCAAATATGCAGATGACAATGGTCTTGATCCTAAAGCTTTCTTAAAATATATGAAAGGCGAAGGTGTGCCAATCCCAGGTATCGGTCACCGTATCAAATCACTTAAAAATCCAGATTTACGTGTAACTGGATTGATGAATTTTGCTACAGAGCACTTTCCATCAACGCCTCTTCTTGATTATGCAAGAACAGTTGAAGCACTTACTACTTCAAAAAAAGAGAACCTTATCTTAAATGTTGATGGTACTATTGGTATCTTAATGGTAGATATGTGGAGAGCCTTAGGTTACTCTGAGAATGAAATCGATGAGTTTATTGAATCAGGTACTCTCAATGCTTTCTTTATTGTTGGTCGTTCTATAGGCTTCATCGGTCATGTACTTGATGAGAAACGCCTTGCAATGCCAATGTATAGACATCCTATGGATGATATTCTTTACGACGTTCAAGAAGCACAGAAGATATAATTTAGTAAATATTTATAAATAGAGAGGTTTTCTCTCTATTTAATCCCTCTCCTCCTTTTAAATCACAAATTTTTTAGATATACTTTAGTTATGAAAAAAGCATTTACAATGATAGAATTGATTTTTGTCTTAGTCGTTGTTGGTATCTTAGCAGCAGTAATATTACCACGAACTAAAACTAATCCACTTCAAGAAGCTGCGATACAACTTTTATCTCATATTAGATACACACAGCATTTAGCTTTGGTCGATGATGTGTATGATGCTAATGATGCAAATTGGTATAAAAAGATGGCAGATGGTATTTATAAAATCTACTAACTCAAACAACACGACCATGCATACACCATTTATTCAGATAAGTCTGGAGTAAGTACAGGAGATCCTAGTTATACAGAAATTGCCTTAAATCCAGAAAACAGCAACACAGTTAATGACTGGAGGTAGTAGTGGAGGAGAAGCTAAACTTGCTTATAATCATAGTGATTTTCCAGGTATGAAAAAGTTAAACCTTGGTATGAGTTATGGAGTTACGGATATGACTTTTAGTAGTTCGTGTTCAGTAAGTAATAGTGAAAGAATAGCATTTGATTACCTTGGGAGACCAATGAAAGGTAAATTAGGCACATCAAGTGGTGGCGGGAACACAGAAGCATATGAAAGCAATAACTTAATTCAATCAAATTGCGATATTACATTAACAGATGGCAGTACAAATATAACTCTAAGAATCTCAGTCCATCCAGAAACAGGATATACATGTATCTTAAACTCAAACAATACAGCTTGTATATAGGTTTTAAATATTTATTTTCTCGAATTTATAACTTTAAGCAATCTCTAAGCCACAACCCCCTATAATTCCCATCCACAAACAGAGACACCTTGTTTAAAACGAGGATACGAACCCTTCGAGTTGAAGAGTTAAGAGATTGTTTGAGATCATTGAAAACTAAGCAAGTAAGAAGACTAAAGTTTAACGACAATAGTTTATATTACTTAGAAATAACTAATAAAACAACAACCGTCTATTCTATTTGAATTCTTAGATAATTTATTATTTAAGTTCCCTAAATAGTATAGATAACTATACTCTAATACTAAGTCAAATTAGTATTAGAAGCTCTGACTAAGACTTTAAGCAGTTTAGTACGAGTAAAAACAAAGCCAATGAATTTTAATTCTTGGGCAAAAGATCAGTAATTAGTTTACTATCTTTTCATAAAAGCTAATCTTGAGTTTTTCAAACTGAATGTAAGAAATGCTAGCATTTCGAGCTTTCTGCTGAAGAAAACCAAGCGTTAGCGTAGGTAGCGGGATTACTCCCGATACCGACCAATTATGGAGAGTTTGATCCTGGCTCAGAATGAACGCTGGCGGCGTGCTTAACACATGCAAGTCGAACGATGAAACCTAGCTTGCTAGGTGGATTAGTGGCGCACGGGTGAGTAATATATAGATAACGTGCCTCCGAGACCGGGATAGCCATTGGAAACGATGATTAATACCGGATACTCCTTCTCTTTATAATTAGAGTTGGGAAAGTTTTTCGCTCGGAGATCGGTCTATATCCCATCAGTTAGTTGGTAGTGTAAGAGACTACCAAGGCAATGACGGGTAGCGGGTTTGAGAGGATGATCCGCCACACTGGTACTGAGACACGGACCAGACTCCTACGGGAGGCAGCAGTGAGGAATATTGCACAATGGAGGAAACTCTGATGCAGCAACGCCGCGTGGAGGATGACGCATTTCGGTGTGTAAACTCCTTTTATATGTCAAGAAAATGACGGTAGCATATGAATAAGCACCGGCTAACTCCGTGCCAGCAGCCGCGGTAATACGGAGGGTGCAAGCGTTATTCGGAATCACTGGGCGTAAAGGACACGTAGGCGGGAAGCCAAGTCTGATGTGAAATCCTACAGCTTAACTGTAGAACTGCATTGGAAACTGGTTACCTAGAGTATGGGAGGGGGAGATGGAATTAGTGGTGTAGGGGTAAAATCCGTAGATATCACTAGGAATACCTAAAGCGAAGGCGATCTCCTGGAACATTACTGACGCTAAGGTGTGAAAGCGTGGGGAGCAAACGGGATTAGATACCCCGGTAGTCCACGCCCTAAACGATGTTCACTAGTCGTCGGGATGCTAGTCATCTCGGTGATGCACTTAACAGATTAAGTGAACCGCCTGGGGAGTACGGTCGCAAGATTAAAACTCAAAGGAATAGACGGGGACCCGCACAAGTGGTGGAGCATGTGGTTTAATTCGAAGATACGCGAAGAACCTTACCTAGCCTTGACATTGAAGAAACACACTAGAGATAGAGTGGTGCCCTTCGGGGAATCTGAAAACAGGTGCTGCACGGCTGTCGTCAGCTCGTGTCGTGAGATGTTGGGTTAAGTCCCGCAACGAGCGCAACCCTCGTCCTTAGTTGCCAGCAGGTTAAGCTGGGCACTTTAAGGAGACTGCCTTCGCAAGGAGGAGGAAGGTGAGGACGACGTCAAGTCATCATGGCCCTTATGGCTAGGGCTACACACGTGCTACAATGGGGCGTACAGAGAGTTGCGATACCGCGAGGTGGAGCCAATCTCATAAAGCGTCTCTCAGTTCGGATAGCAGTCTGCAACTCGACTGCTTGAAGCTGGAATCACTAGTAATCGTAGATCAGCAATGCTACGGTGAATACGTTCCCGGGTCTTGTACTCACCGCCCGTCACACCATGGGAGTTGATTTCACCCGAAATTGGGAAGCTAACCTTCGGGAGGCTACCACTTACGGTGGAATTAGCGACTGGGGTGAAGTCGTAACAAGGTAACCGTAGGAGAACCTGCGGTTGGATCACCTCCTTTCTAGAGTAAAGTAGAATCATTCATTTGATTGCTGCAACACGAGAAAATCTCATAGTTTTATTAGTTACTATAAGTATTTCTTACTTGCTTAGTTTTCAGTGATCAGAGTTCATTTGACATGAAAGCACAACATTCGGGCCTATAGCTCAGCTGGTTAGAGTGCACCCCTGATAAGGGTGAGGTCCCTGGTTCAAGTCCAGGTAGGCCCACCATTTTTTGCACTATTCGCACTAAAAAAACTTACTCACTTACGAAAGTAAGCTTCGCAAGTTTCTTTAGCACGACTAGCACAAAAACAAGTTTTTAAAATTAAATATAAGCTTTTAAATAGAAAGTTTATATTTGGTTTTTAAACCAAAAAGTTCATTAAATTATAATTGTTAAAGTCAACAACTTAATAATAGAAATATTATTAAACTAAATAACTACAATAAACAGATCATTCATCTTATTTTTTGTGATAGACAATAATTCTAACTCGTAAGAGTTTAGCTTTAGTGACCCCAGCGGTCCAAGCGGAAGTAAGGGACTTTGTTCCTTACTGGGACTATTAGATAGTACATTAAATAAGGTAGTGAACGCAAAATAGAATAAAAAGATATTAAGGGCCATAGGTGGATGCCTTGGCTGGTAGAGGCGATGAAAGGCGTAATAGGCTGCGAAAAGCCTCGGGGAGCTGCCAATAAGCTTTGATCCGGGGATTTCTGAATGGGGCGACCCAGCATGGAGCGATTCATGTTACCTACTTCGGTAGGGGCGAACTCAGGGAAGTGAAACATCTCAGTACCTGAAGGAAGAGAAATCAAACGAGATTCCCATAGTAGCGGCGAGCGAAAAGGGAATAGGGCGGATAGTGATAGCATAGATATTAGCAGAACACTTTGGAAAGAGTGAGCATAGAGGGTGATACTCCCGTAAGCGAAAATATTTATGTGGTACTAGATTATCGAACGAGTAGGTCGGGACACGTGTTATCTTGACTGAATATGGGGGGACCACCCTCCAACCCTAAATACTACTACCAGACCGATAGCGAACTAGTACCGTGAGGGAAAGGTGAAAAGGACCGCGGTGAGCGGAGTGAAATAGAACCTGAAACCTATGGCTTACAATCATTCGGAGCACTATTGTCGTAAGACAAGTGTGACGGACTGCCTTTTGCATAATGAGCCTGCGAGTTGTGGTATCTGGCAAGGTTAATCTAACGAGAAGCCGTAGCGAAAGCGAGTCTTAATAGGGCGTCGCCACCTCACTGAAGCCATTTAGAAGTTTTAGCAAGTATATCTCAAAGATATTCAAGGCAGTTTTAAAGTAGCGATACTAGTATCGTGAGTTTGAAACTAACGAAGAAGATCAAAGAGAGATACTTGTTACAAGTAATGATTTTATTAAGAGTCATTAAGCACAGAATTTTCCATCAGCATAGTAAACTATGCTTCAAGAAAAGTTCTGCACTTACTAACTATTACTAAAACCACTAAAAATTCTAAATGGCTTCAGTGAGGTGGCACAAGTCAGATGCTGCAGACCCGAAACTAAGTGATCTATCCATGTGCAGGTTGAAGCTGGTGTAAGAGCCAGTGGAGGACCGAACCCGTATAGGTTGAAAACTGTTGGGATGACATGTGGATAGGGGTGAAAGGCCAATCAAACTTAGTGATAGCTGGTTCTCTCCGAAATATATTTAGGTATAGCCTCGAGCATTAGCATGAAGGGGTAGAGCACTGACAGGGCTAGGGCTGCTTACCGCGGTACCAAACCCTATCAAACTCCGAATACTTCATGTGTAACCTCGGGAGTCAGGCGTAGGGTGATAAAATCCTATGTCGAGAGGGAACAACCCAGACTAACAGCTAAGGTCCCAAAGTCTTGTCTAAGTGGAAAAGGATGTGGAGTTGCTGTGACAACCAGGAGGTTGGCTTAGAAGCAGCCATCCTTTAAAGAAAGCGTAACAGCTCACTGGTCTAGCGATTCTGCGCCGAAAATATAACGGGGCTAAGACAAGCACCGAAGCTTTAGATTTGGTATTACTACCAAGTGGTAGGAGAGCGTTCCATTCAGCGTTGAAGGTACACCGGTAAGGAGTGCTGGAGCGGATGGAAGTGAGCATGCAGGCATGAGTAGCGAGAAAAGGGATGAGAATTCCCTTCGCCGTAAACCCAAGGTTTCCTACGCGATGCTCGTCATCGTAGGGTTAGTCGGGACCTAAGACGAGTCCGAAAGGGGTAGTCGATGGCAAATAGGTTAATATTCCTATACCGACATTACATCATTTGAGTGATGGGGGGACGCATAGAGTTAGACGAGGTCACTGATGGAATAGTGGCTCGAAGGAAGTAGGTTGAAGAGTAGGCAAATCCGCTCTTCATGCAACCGAGATCTTACAGGCAGACCAATCACTTCGGTGAGCGGTTTGAATCGTCGATACTGTCGTGCCGAGAAAAGCCTCTAAACGAGATGTAATGTTGCCCGTACCGTAAACCAACACAGGTGGGTGAGATGAGTATTCTAAGGCGCGTGGATGAACCATTGTTAAGGAACTCTGCAAAATAGCACCGTATCTTCGGTATAAGGTGTGCCCTACATGTTAGGAGATTTACTCTCCAAAGCATTAAAGGGTCGCAGCAAAGTGTCCCTCCCGACTGTTTACCAAAAACACAGCACTCTGCTAACTCGTAAGAGGATGTATAGGGTGTGACGCCTGCCCGGTGCTCGAAGGTTAAAAGGATTGCTTAGCTCCGGCGAAGGCATGAATTGAAGCCCGAGTAAACGGCGGCCGTAACTATAACGGTCCTAAGGTAGCGAAATTCCTTGTCGGTTAAATACCGACCTGCATGAATGGCGTAACGAGATGGGAGCTGTCTCAACAATGGATCCAGTGAAATTGTAGTGGAGGTGAAAATTCCTCCTACCCGCGGAAAGACGGAAAGACCCCGTGCACCTTTACTATAGCTTGACACTGCTGTCGGGATATTCATGTGCAGGATAGGTGGGAGCCATTGATTCATAGTCGCCAGATTATGATGAGGCATCCTTGAGATACCACCCTTGAATATTCTGATAGCTAACTCCGTACAATTATCTTGTGCGAGGACAATGTCTGGTGGGTAGTTTGACTGGGGCGGTCGCCTCCTAAAAAGTAACGGAGGCTTACAAAGTTCGGCTCAGGTGGGTTGGAAATCCACCGTAGAGTATAATGGCATAAGCCGGACTGACTGTGAGACATACAAGTCAAGCAGAGTCGAAAGACGGTCATAGTGATCCGGTGGTTCTGTGTGGAAGGGCCATCGCTCAAAGGATAAAAGGTACGCCGGGGATAACAGGCTGATCTCCCCCAAGAGCTCACATCGACGGGGAGGTTTGGCACCTCGATGTCGGCTCATCGCATCCTGGGGCTGGAGCAGGTCCCAAGGGTATGGCTGTTCGCCATTTAAAGCGGTACGCGAGCTGGGTTCAGAACGTCGTGAGACAGTTCGGTCCCTATCTTCCGTGGGCGTAGGATTGTTGAGGAGAGTTGACCCTAGTACGAGAGGACCGGGTTGAACGTGCCACTGGTGCACCAGTTGTTCTGCCAAGAGCATCGCTGGGTAGCTACGCACGGATGAGATAACCGCTGAAAGCATCTAAGCGGGAAGCCAACTCCAAGATGAACAATCCCTGAAGTACGCTTGAAGACTACAAGCTTGATAGGCTGGATGTGTACGCAGAGTAATCTGTTTAGCTGACCAGTACTAATAGTACGTTCGTCTTTTTTAAACCATTTCTTAAATGAGTACAATTCGTTCACTACCTTATTTAGTGTATTAGCATAACATGCGAATACAACAATAAGAGATTTGATCTTAGTAGTTATTTAGTAACATTGACTTTAACAGTTTTAATTAATGAATTCTATTCATTAACCCTCATACAACTACTAACAAGTTGTATCTAAGTTCATATTGATGAATTTAGACACAACTTGTCTAGGTGGCTATAGAGAGGGGGAAACGCCTGGTCCCATTCCGAACCCAGAAGCTAAGCCCCTCTTCGCTGATAATACTTATCCTTTCAGGATTGGAAATGTAGGTCGTTGCCTAGTTAGTTGTTTTTCTTTTTTACTACTTCAAACTTACACTTCATCAACTAGACATTATTACTTAAACTAAACTCTAGCTTTAGACTCTGTTGTTATATCTATTTATACAAAATTTATTTTCCAATCATGTGAGATAGTATCTATCTTAGAATTATTTAATCGTATTAAAAATTCATCTCTAGATATCTCTATAGCTCCAAGGCTTTTAAGATGTTCTGTTGGAACTTGACAATCAATAAAATCATATCCCCACATTTTAAGGTGTTTGATGAGTATGGCGTATGCTGATTTAGAGGCATCACTTACATGTGCGAACATTGACTCACCACAAAATACTTTTCCTACCACTATGCCGTATAAACCACCAACAAGCTTACCATCTAAATAACTTTCTACACAATGTGCAATTCCTGCTTCATGTAGAACTTCAAAGGATTGTTTTAAGTGATTATGTAGCCATGTACCTGTTTGATCATTTCTAGGTATGCTTGAGCAGTGATAAAGCACCTCTGAAAAGTTTGTATCAAATTTATATGTAAATTTTTTCATACTTTTCTTTAGAGATTTTCTTAGCTTAAAATTATCAAGCTCCATAATAAGTCGAGGATTTGGTGACCACCATAGAAGTGGGTCGTTTTTTGAGTTCCAAGGGAAGATACCATTTTTATATGCATTGAGAAGACGAGAAGGATGAAGATCTCCTCCCCAAGCCACTATACCATCTTCATTCGCACTATTAGGATGCGGAAATTCAAATGTATCATTATAGAGTTTTGGAATTTGCACTAAAGTTCTTTAAAAGTTAATACCAGTTCTTTTTTTGCATCTACTGTTACTTGACCACCATTTTTTAGTTTACCAAAAAGTATCTCATCACTTAGTTTATTTGTGATATTATTTTGAATATAACGTTTGAGTGGTCTTGCTCCCATATCTTGAGAGTAAGACTCGTTAGCTATAAATGCAATTGCCGATTTATTGAGAGTTACAGTTATCTTTTTATCTTTTAAGTCACTATTGAGTTCTTTAATGAATTTTTCTACAATAGCTTCAAGCATATCATTATTTAATGGCTCAAAGTCTACTATTGCATCAAGTCTATTTCTAAACTCGGGTGTAAAAAATAATTTTAGTTCTTCATTAGCGGCAAGTGATTCATCCTTATTAAAGCCCATAACATTTCTTGCAGTAGCTCCAATATTTGAGGTCATAATTAAAACAACATTCTGGAAATCTGCTTTATAGCCATTATTGTCAGTAAGTGTTGCATTGTCCATAATCTGTAAAAGAATATTAACTAAGTCAGGATGTGCTTTTTCAATCTCATCTAGTAGTATTACTGTATATGGATGTCTTTTTACAACCTCAGTTAGAAGCCCCCCTTGCTCATATCCTACATAACCAGGAGGTGCTCCAACTAAACGACTTATTGAATGTTTCTCCATATACTCACTCATATCAAATCGTTCAAAATGAATACCTAGAGTTTTACTGAGTGTAGTTGCTAATTCAGTTTTACCAACACCAGTAGGTCCTGAAAAGAGAAAAGATGCTATAGGCTTTTTCTCAGGAGTTAGACCTGCTTTTGATATTTTTATGGCTTGTGCTACAATTTGTACAGCTTTATCTTGTCCTATCACACTTTGTTTTATTTTAGCTTCTAAATTTTGTAGTGCATTCGTTTCGTTGACAGTAATATTTGAATTAGATATTCCTATGATAGAGGAGACTGTTTTTAAAATATCATTTGCTGTTACTTTTAGGCGTTTATCTTTTTTGAGATGAAATGATGCTGCCGTTTCATCAATAAGGTCAATTGCTTTATCAGGTAAAAATCTATCTGTAATATAGCGTTTAGAAAGATTAACTGCTGACATTAGTGCTTTATTTGTATACTTAATATTATGGTGTTGCTCATATTTTTCTTGTAAACCTTTTAAAATAAGATAACTTGTCTTTTTTGAAGGTTCATCTATATCTATTTTTGAAAAACGACGGCTGAGTGCCTTGTCTTTTTCAAAACCATTTCTATACTCTGCAAAAGTTGTAGCACCCATACATTTTAGCTCACCTGATGCTAAAGCAGGTTTAAGCTGATTTGCAGCATCCATAGTTCCACTTGTACTTCCAGCACCTATGAGTGTATGAATTTCATCTATAAAGAGTATGGCATTAGCTTGCTTTTTAAGCTCATCCATCACACCTTTTAGTCGTTTTTCAAAATCACCTCGGTACTTTGTTCCTGCAAGTAAAGCACTTAAGTCTAGGGCATAAAGTTTTGAGTCTTTTATTATTTCTGGCACAGTACCTGCAGCTAAATTGAGTGCTAACCCTTCAGCAATAGCAGTTTTTCCAACACCTGGCTCACCTACTAAAATTGGGTTGTTTTTTTTGCGTCTACAAAGAATTTGTGTTACTCTTTTTATCTCTGCATTACGCCCTATGACAGGATCAATTTTTCCCTCTTTTGCTTTTTCAAGTAAATCAATAGAATACTTAGATAAATAAGATTTTTTACTTTCATCTTCTTCATCTTCCTCGTCTTCATCAGTATGCGAAATAGCTTCTAAAATATCTAATCTTGAAATTTCATACTGTTCAAGTAACATATATGAAAAAGTATTTTCTTCTTCATATAAAGCCGCTAGTAAATCACCGATCTTTGCATCAATTTTTTGTGCTGATTTAATATGTCGTATCATTTTATCGATTAATCGTGCTAATGCTAAACTCTCATAAGGTTCATTATTAACCCCTACTGGAAAAGCATCAATATTTGTTTCAATATATGTTAAAAGTTCATCTTTCATTTTTTGAACATCACCACCACATTTAGTGATTATGCTTGCACCCTCTGGAGAGTTTAAAAGTAGAAAAAATACATGCTCTATCGTAAGATACTCATGGCGCATCTCTTTCGCAAAAGATATTGATTTTTGAAAAATTTCGTTTAAAGGTTGACTGATCATAGATTACTCCTCTTCCATTGTTGCTTTGAGTGGAAAACCACTTGATTGTGAACGTTTTGTCACTTGTATTACTTTAGTTTCTGCAATTTCATGTGTATATACACCGCATAAACCTCTTTGTTTTTTATGAATATCAAGCATAATACTTTCTGCTTGTTCATAACTTTTATGAAAAATAGTGATTAAAATATCAACTACAAAGTCCATAGAAGTATAGTCATCATTTAGTAAATAGACTTTAAATTTTTTGGGATGCTTGATTTTAGTCTCTTCTAGGAGTTCAAACTCTCTGGCTACTGACATAATCAACTACTCTGCTGCATTCAAAAAATCATCGATTATATCTTGAGGATTTTCTAAACCAATTGAGATACGGATAAGTCCATCTGTAATACCTAGAAATTTTCTAGTATCTGTATCGAAATCTCTATAGATAGTTGAAGCCATATGGAGTGCTAAAGTTCTACTATCACCAATGTTTGCTGTAATTGTTGCAAGTTTTGTTTTGTTTATGAAGTTGTATGCTTTTTCTTTTGAACCCATGTCTATGGTAAAAAGTGTACCACAACCTTGTGAAAAATCAGTTTTATATCTCTCATGGTGAGGGTGCGAATCTAAGCATGGATGATTGATATTAAGACCATGTTTACTCAAGCTCTTTGCAATAATTTCTACACTTTGAACTATTCTCGGTAAACGCAGTGCTAATGTTTCTAAACCTAATAGAGTTTGATAACTAGCATTAGCATTTGCACTCATGCCTAAGTCACGAAGGGCTCTCTTTTTTGCATTTGGTATTAGAGCCATTTTACCGGCACCTTTTATTGGCTTTTTCATAAACTCATAACGAGATGTTTTAAACTTATCTTCACCATCATTTATTGCACGAAATACGGCACACCCACCTAATGCAGAGGCATTACCTGCTATAAGTTTTGTAGTGGAGTAAACAACAATGTCTGCCCCAAGTTTTAGGGGTGAGATACTAAGTGGAGTGATAGTGTTGTCCACAATTAATGCAACTCCCTCTTTATTTGCGATAGATGCGATAGCTTTGATGTCTGGAAGGCGCATATTGGGGTTTCCAACACTCTCTAAAAAAAAATAATTTTTGTTTTATCTGTAATAGCATTTTTAATATTTTCTAACTCATCTACATCAAAAAAAAGAAGTGTTGATGCCAAAACGTTTGAGTGTTTCATCAAAAAGTGCATATGTACCACCAAATAGCCCACCAATACTAATAATCTCATCACCAGCTTCTAAAAGTGACATCGTTGCTAGTGTTGTTGCTCCCATTCCTGAACTTGTTGCCACAGCACCTACACCGCCATCCATTTCAGCCATAATAGCTTCAAGTTTTGCAGTAGTAGGATTACCCATTCGTGAGTATAGAGGTTTTTTGATACTTCCATCAAAAATACCCTCAGCTGTTTGTGCATCACCATATCCAAATGCAGCAGATGTAGCTATAACTGGAGAAATAGCTCCTTCTTTATTGCCCACTGCTTGGACAAATTGTGTACAGTATTGCTCAAAATTGTTCATATATACTTACCCTTATTTCATAATATATAAATTATATCAAAGTAGAGATAATAGTTACCTACTAGGATTTAATTATGCTAGAATTCTAAAGATAAAATAATTAGGAAATTTTAATGGATAATCAAACAACTTTAGAAAAACTAGATAATAAGGTATCTCAAATTTTAAAAGAGTATCAATGAACTTAAAAGTGAAAACGAGATGATAAGAAATGAGTTAATTACTTTAAAAGCTCAAAGAGAAATACAAGATCAAGAGCTTGAAAAATTATCTGAACAAAATACGATGAAAGATTTAGAGATAGAAGAGATAGTCAATAAAATTGAAAGTATCTTAGGCTAATTTTTAATAGAGTAAAAAAATAGGTCTTTATATTGGTGGTCGTCGATTTGATATTGATGTTGATGATGAATTTGCTGAATTTTTAGAAGTACAAATGGAAAGTGATTTTAACATCGATGGTAATAATGAACTAAAGTCAGTAATGCAGGCATATGTACGAAAAATTATGAGCTTTATAAGCAAAATAAAGATATAAAAACCATTTTAGATAAATTTGAAAATGAGGTTTAGAATACTATAAGGTTATAACGCTATAATTTCAACCTCTTAAACAAGAGATGGTGTGCGCTCTTAGCTCAGCTGGATAGAGTACTGGTTTGCGGTACCAGCGGTCACACGTTCGAATCGTGTAGGGCGCACCATACTTACAAATATCGCGGAATAGAGCAGTTCGGTAGCTCGTCGGGCTCATAACCCGAAGGTCGCAAGTTCAAATCTTGCTTCCGCAACCAATCAAAATCATAAAAAATCAATATAATAATCATTCTCCTTATCGCTTAACTGGATAAAGCAGTCCCCTCCTAAGGGATAGCTCGAGGTTCGAGTCCTCGTGGGGAGACCACTTTAGCTTTAGTTAATCTCACTTTTAATTATTTTAGCAAGTTCACAACATTTATCTATCTTTTGTGTGTATGAGAGCGAATCTTTTAGTAGTATGTCTATGAAAGCACTTCCTACTATGACCCCATCGGCTCCAGCTACTTTATCTTTTGCAGTTTTTGCATTTACTCCAAAACCAACAAAAACGGGAGTATTGGAGTATCTTTTTATATTATTTAAAAAAACTTGTAAATCTTCAGCTACTCCTGAACCTGTTATACCAGTATATGCAACCATATAGATAAACTTTTGAGCATCGCTTACAACTTCTTTGATACGTTCTTCACTATCTGTTGGTGCTACAAAAGAGATGTTTGCCATTTTATTATTTTTAAAAAGTTCTTTATACAATAGAGCTTCTTCGTGTGGTAAATCAGGAATTATAAGCCCATTGACTTGTAGCTTATTTGCTAGTGGTATTAACTCTTCTAAATTTTGTTGATAAAAACTATTAAAGTAACCCATCCATAAAGTATCAACCTCAGGTGCAACAATTTGAGAAATTTCTAAAAGGTCTTTAAATTTGAAGCCATCCTCAAGTGCCTTGTGATTTGCTTTTTCTATAAGTGGACCATCTGCAACAGGGTCAGAGAAAGGAACACCGAACTCTAGTGTATCAACACCACTTTTTCCAAGTGCTAGAGCTAAGTCAACAGTAAATGATTTTTCTGGGTACCCAGATGTTATGTATGCTACTAATTTTTTCAATTTTTATTTTTCCAAGTCTGGTATTTTAAGTAAGGAGTATCTGATTTTACTCAGTTTGTTGTCTAGTTTGAGGTCATCCTGCCAAGTTGCGAACATATCACTAATATCTAAGAGCCAGTTTGTTGTCTCTTCGCTTATAGGAGGTGTAGTCTTTCGCAATGCTTCTAGTTCATCTTCTACAAAGGATGCAAGTCTACTCATCGGGATAATCTGCAGGTAACCAGAAGCAGATTTAATATTATGAAAGACACGAAAAAGTTCGTTTACACTTCTCTCATAATTATTAGGTTTAGTAAGGTCAAGTATCATAACTTCCATGCTCTCAACCATCATTGAATAGTGATCTAAAAACTCATCAACAATTTCGAAATCAAAGTTTGCATCTAAATCACTTCTTATACCCATAAACAAATTCTCCTATATAGTTCAAATTATAGCAATTTTTAGTTAAAATACTTTAATTAATATATAAAGAGTAATCAAATGAGTAAAAAACTAACAATTTCTTCAATCCAAAAGCGTAAAGGTGTAGAACCTTTAGTCATGATAACAGCCTATGATGCACTTTTTTCAAAGCTCCTTAGCGAGAGTGCAGATATGCTTCTAGTTGGAGATTCTCTTAATATGTCCTTTGCGGGTAAAAGTGATACAATAAGTGCAACTTTAGAACAGATGATATATCATACAAATGCTGTTTGTGCAGGTGCACCTAATAGTTTTATTGTTGCGGATATGCCGTTTGGTACATATATAGATAAAGAGAGTGCTCTTAAAAACTCTATTGAAGTGTTTCAGCAAACGCAGGCTGATTGTGTCAAGATAGAGGGTGGAGAAGATAAAGCACAAATTGTAAAACATTTAACTGATAATGGTATTGCTGTGTGTGGACATATAGGTCTGCTTCCTCAGTCTGTTCGTAGCGAGGGTGGATATAAGGTTAAGGGTAAAACAGAAGAAGAAGCTGCAGCAACTCATAAAAGATGCAAAAGCTATTGAAGCTGCTGGTGCTTTTTGTATGGTTATCGAAGGTGTCAAAGCTGAGGTGGCTAAGAGAGTTACAGAGGCTGTAAGTGTCCCGATTATTGGTATAGGTGCTGGTAAGGATGTAGATGGACAGGTACTTGTTTTTTCAGATATGTTAGGACTTTTTGAAGAGTTCACTCCTAAGTTTGTAAAAAAATATTTGGATGGAGCCTCTTTAGTCCGTAATGCAGTTAGTTCTTATTGTGATGAGGTTAAAAAAAGAGAGTTTCCTCAAGAGGAACATACTTATTAATGAGTGATTTTATGGATGAGCGTCTCGTTGAGATAGAAACTTTCAGTATGGAAGAGGAGAGTAGTGAAGTAACTCTTCGTCCAGATGCTTGGAGTGAATATATTGGTCAAGAGCAGATAAAGAAAAACTTAGGTGTTTTTATAGAGGCGAGTAAAAAACGCTCTGAAGCACTTGATCATGTTCTTTTTTATGGTCCTCCTGGACTTGGTAAAACTACACTAGCTCTTATCATAGCTAATGAAATGAATACAAATATCAAAGTCACAGCTGCTCCGATGATAGAAAAAAGTGGAGATTTAGCTGCAATTTTAACGAACTTAGAAGAGGGGATATACTTTTTATAGATGAAATCCATCGTTTAAGTCCTGCTGTTGAAGAGATACTCTACTCTGCTATGGAAGATTATAGAATTGATATTATTATAGGAAGTGGTCCTGCCGCTCAAACGGTAAAGATTGATCTTCCTCGTTTTACACTCATCGGTGCTACAACTAGGGCAGGAATGCTTTCAAATCCTCTGCGTGATAGGTTTGGTATGAGTTTTCGTATGCAGTTTTATAGTGCAGAGGAGTTGTCTATCATCATTACACAGGCATCAAATAAATTAGAGAGAGAAATAGTAAAAGAGGCATCTTTTGAAATAGCAAAACGCAGCCGTGGAACTCCTCGTATAGCCCTGCGTTTACTCCGTCGTGTAAGAGATTTTGCAGAAGTTGCAGAAGAAGAGGGAATAAATCACAAACGCACAGAGTATGCACTGAATGAACTTGGTATAAACTCTCATGGTTTTGATGAAATGGACCTGCGTTTACTTAATCTATTAGTAGCAGCAGAAGGGAAGAGCTATGGGGCTGAGTTCAATTGCAGCTTCACTAAGTGAAGATGAGGGAACGGTGGAAGATGTTTTAGAGCCGTACTTAATCGCAAATGGTTACTTAGAACGCACAGCTAAGGGAAGAAGAGCTACTCGAGCAACTTATAATGTACTCAATATTGACTTGATTAATGAAGAGGGGATAGAATTTTGAAACCACAATTTTTTATAGCGGCACTATTTGCAATATCTTTATATGCGATGTATTATCTCTACTCACCCTTTTTACTTGTTATCTTAATTGCTGGACTCTTAGCAATTTCAACTTCAAATATTCAAAATTTTTTGGAACACTATTTAAAAAACAGACTAGTTGCAGCCTTGGTATCAAGTTTACTATTAGCCGTACTCTTTTTTGCTCCCCTAGGTTACTTTTTAACAACTTTAACAATAGAACTAAATAATCTTTCGACGGAGACACTACATCAAGTAGAGTCTGTGCTTGAAGAGTTTGTATCTAATCCACCCTCATATTTACTTTTTTTAAAACCTTACTTAGTGGATGCTATGAAAGATTTAGATATTAACTCGATTACTTCTAATGCACTCACAATTGCAGGCAATATAGGTGCTTTTAGTGCAGGTTTTCTAAAAAATGCTTTTCTTGTAATCATTTTTTACTTTTTTGCACTCTATAATGGAGGAGTCATGGTTGATTTCTTAAAAAGAGTAGTGCAGATGTCTGTAGAAGAGAGTAGTCTCTTAGCAAGAGAGTTGTCAGATGTAATGAGTGTAGTCTTTTACTCCATTATAACTACAGCTATGTTTGAGGGTGTACTCTTTGGAGCTGCTATCTCTTATATGGGCTACAATGGTTTACTTTTTGGAATCATGTACGGTTTTGCTTCTTTAGTTCCTGTAGTTGGTGGAATAATAATGTGGTTACCTTTTATGATTTATGAATTCTCAGTTGGGAACAATACAAATGCAATTTTTATCGCTATTTATTCTATTGTAGTGATTTCAATAGTAGCAGACACTTTTGTAAAACCAATGATTATTAGAGAAATAAATCAACGCCTACTCAAAGAGGGTGATACAAAGATGAATGAGTTAGTTATCTTCTTCGCAATTATCGCGGGACTTACGACATTTGGTTTTTGGGGAATGATTTTAGGACCTGCAATTACTGCATTTTTCTTTACAATACTCAAACTTTTTGAAGCAAGAAGTCAAGAGTGCTTGGACACAAATCGTAATATTTAGTTATATATCTCTGGATGGTCATTTTTAAAACGTCTATGTAACCAAAACCAAAACTTTGGCTCTCTTTTTATAAGGTCTTCGAGCCATTTGGCTTGAAGTTGGGTTGCTTTTAAGATGTCAGCACTCTCATCATCAGTATGCTCAACTGGTATCTCATCAAAGAGCATGAGTGTATAGTTCTCTTCATCATCTGTTCTAATTGTCACAGGAATAACAGCAGCATTAAATTTTCTTGCTAGATAAGCTGGTGTATATGTTTGGCGCAGTGGTTTTCCAAAAAAGTCTATCATAATTCCCTCTTTGGGATTTATATTTGTATCTATTAAAATTCCACTTGCCTTTTTTGCTCGTATAAGTTTTATAAGTGCTTTGGCTACACGGCTTTTTTCTAGGTTTGTGTTGCCAAACCTTGCACGTCCTTCGAGTAACCATGTTTCATAGATTTCATTTTTCATTTTTTTATAGACCCCTGCAACTGGCTCTACAAAAGCACCAAGAGAGGCTCCACCTAACTCCCATGAAGAGTAATGTGATGTTATGTAGATAACAGCTCGACCCTCATCATGTACTTTTTGACGACTTCTATATTTTCAACTGTGATGATACTTTTTAACTCATCCAGAGACATATTACGCAACTCCATTATGTGTAAAAAGTTAAAGATGAGGTTTTTAAAACTGTAACGAACTATCTCTTCTATCTCCTCTTCACTTTTAGAGTTACCAAAGAGAAACTTAATGTTTGCTCGTGCAATATTTCTGTACTTTTTGGAGAGATGGTAAGCGAGAGTGGCTAATACAGAGAAAAAAGATTTTCTTAGTTTTTTTGGTAAAAGCATCAGTATCTTTTCTAAAATAAGTAGTAGTCTATAGCCCATATAAAAGCTCCTTTGCTTTAGTGATGATAGTTTCACTCTCTATCTCTTTAATAGAGTAATCATTTTTATTAATTTTTAAAATATTGACATCAGAAGGCAGATTTAATACCTATGTTTTTAGGTGTTTCATAAATCATACGGGTTGTTGTTGGACCTAGCAGGGTGATAGAGGGGATATTTTGTGCCCAAGCTATATGTGTGGGACCCGTGTCATTTCCTATAAGTAAATCCATCGCAGAGATATAAGATACAAGCTCATCTAGTGCTAAAGAGGGTGACAGAGATGCATAAGGAGTATTTTTTACTATCCATTCAGCACTCTTTTTTTCAGCCTCACTTCCCCAAATTATATAGATATTTTCTTTGAGTTCATTACAAATTTGTACAACAAGTTCTTTTGGATAAATTTTTGACTCCCAAGATGCACCTATGACAAAAGCAATATTTTTTTTATCATGAGGGAGTTTATACTCTTTAGATATATTAAAAATAGCCTTTTTATCAAGTAACATAGCATCATCTATAGTAAACTCTAAAGCATCACAAACTACAAAAGCATTGCGTTTAACGACATTACTTTCATAACTTATATGTGAAGTTGATTTGTAAAAAAGAGTTGCTAGTGATTCTCTTGGTAGAAGATTTATCAAAACCATGTGTATCTTTATCTATCAAGCGCGAGACAAACGCAGACTTAATAAGACCCTGCATATCTATGACAATATCAAAACTGTTGAGCCTTTTTAGTCTTTTAATAGTTGAAAGTAAAAGTTTCAGGCTTTTTTCTTTTTTAGCTTTTTTAAGATTTATAGTGTGAACAGCAGTAAGCTCTGGGAGTAGTTTCAATAGAGGTGCAAAAACTTCTTCACTTATCCACTCTATCTCTGCGTTTGGATAGTATTTAGAAATAAACTGCAAAACAACAGCACTATTGACAATATCACCCAGTGCTGAGAGCCGTACTATTGCAATTTTTTTAATATCTTTATTCATTAATGATATTATATCTAAGAAGTATAAATTAACTTTTCACTTACTTTATTTTCTTGTATCTCTACATAACGCATTGGGTACATATCAAGATCAAGAGGTCTTACAAAACCACGAGTTACTATCATTTTTGTATGGTCTAACTCTTTTACAGAGTCTATATGCTTATGTCCAGAGAGTGTTAAAATAAGGTTGTGATACCTAAAGAGTCTTTTTGTGCTTCTTGTGTATTTCCTAAAACATACTTGTGAATATCTTTAGGGTCAACTCCTCCCCAGTAGTTAGTATAAGGGTGGTGGTTAAGAATAATTGTTGGTTTTTTATTTTGCAGGGCTTTTTCGGCAAATGCCATTGTAGTTTCTGTATATCGACCATTATTCGCATCTTTGATACAGCTATCAAGACCTAAAACATTGTAACCTTTGATATTTAACAGCCAGTCATTTGCACTTATCTCAAGGTTTTTCCCCTCAAGAAACATAGACTTAAATTCATCTGCATAGATTCCATCTTTGGGTTTTGGACTTGATTCTTTATTTCCTCGAACAACTAGAGCAGGGCAGTGAAGTGTTTGTATTATTTCTTTAAAAACCTCTGCATCTCTGTTTCCTTTAACATTATTGTTAAAATTGTCACCGCCAAACATAACAAAGTCTAAATCTTTGTAGTTCTCGTTAATAAAACTTGCCATTAATTTCATCGCATCAACACTATCGCTATCACTTAAATCCATATGTGAATCTGTAATATGAATAAACTTTAGTGTTTGTGTTTGTGGGCTATTTGCTTGTACACTCAAAGGTAAAGCACTCAAAGCAAGTGCCCCTTTAATAAAACCTCTTCTTGATATTTTTGACATGAAAACCCCTTTTGTAAGATAGTTTATTACTTTAAGGTTACGTAAAAAACTTGAGTTACTAAACTATAAGCAGTATAATACCAAATTATAAATTAGTTTGGAATATAAATGACATACTTAGATGATTTAGAAAAAATTGTAAAAATAAATTCTTATACTCAAAACAAAACTGGTGTCGACAGAGTTGGCGATATCTTTGATAAATGGTTTGAAGAGTTAGGTTTTGAAGTCACTACTTACACAAGAGAACTTCTTGGTAATCATAAACATTATACAACTCCACAAAATAAAAATGCTAAAACACTCCTCCTTTTAGGTCATCTTGATACTGTTTTCCCTGAGGGTAAATTTGAGAGATATTCTCAAGATGAAGAGTGGGTATATGGTCCAGGTGTATGTGATATGAAAGGGGGAAATATAGTTGCCCTTGAAGCACTTCGTAGAGTATATGCTCAAAATATCAAAATCACAAATATCGATGTCTTACTTGTGAGTGATGAAGAGAGTGGTAGTGATGATTCCAAGCATCTCACAAGTGAGCTTGCTTCAAAATATGACTACTGCTTTGTGTACGAAGCTGCTGGTAAAGAGATGGAGCTTGTAAGTGGCAGAAAAGGTGTTGGTACTTTTTTTATAGATATTTATGGAAAGGCTGCACATGCTGGAAACTCTTACTTAAACGGTAGTGATGCTAACCTCGAAGCAAGTTATAAACTTCAAAAATTAGTCGCCCTTACAGATATAGATCAAAGGTACAACTCTAAATGTTGGTAAAATTGAAGGTGGTATAGGTGCAAATACTATATCTCCACATGCAAAACTCACCTTTGAGCTCAGATACAAAACAATAGAGGAAAAACAAAGAGTCCTTTTGTCTGTGGATGATATTGTTAAAACAGTAAATGTTCAAGGATGCAGTGCAATCCTCTCTGGTGCGATACAAAGAGATATGATGCAGACATCAGATGAGTCCCTTGAACTTCTTAAAAACATTCAGACAATAACTGGTTCTAAACTAGAGTATGAAGAGAGAGGTGGTGTGAGTGATGCCAATACAATCTCATCATGTGGTGTGATTACACTTGATGGTTTTGGTCCTTTTGGTGATGGTGATCATACTATTAAAGAGAGAGCAAATAAAAAAAGTTTTGAGAGTAGAATTGACTTGAGTGAAAAACTTTTTACATTTTTTATAAAAAATAAAAATTTACAATAAGGATGAGTAGTGGCAGATAGAAAAATTGGTATGTGGATGTATAGTAATGGTGGCGGAGATAAGATTGCAAAAAAAATTATTAAACAATTAGCAGATAGAGACATAGAAGCAATAAATAATCTTAGACTTCAAGACTGTATCTGCGGATCGTTCATAAATCTGTGTCAATCGGGTAAAATAACAAATACCCAAGGAAACACAGATGAATATAGAAATAGATGTAGAGAAATTTGCTCGTGATATGAAAGCCGGTAAAAGTTTCGGTGGTAAAGATGGAGCTTTAGGCTCTTTAATCAAACAACTTACAGAAGCTGCACTTGCAGCTGAAATAGATTCTCACTTAACACAAGATCTTAATAGAAATCGTAAAAATGGCTATGCCACTAAAACTATGAAAAGCGAACATGGAGAATTTGAACTTGATGTTCCAAGAGACCGTGACGGTTCATTTGAACCAGAGATAGTTAAGAAGAACCAACGAACAATGTCAGGGGAGATTGAAGATAAAATACTTGCTTTGTATTCACATGGGAATAGCTATTCTCAAATAGCCGCACTTATAGAAGATATCTATGGTGTAGGCTTTTCTAAAGGTGCTATAAGTGCTGTGACAGATAAAATAATACCTATGCTCCAAGAGTGGAAAGTTCGTCCTTTAGAGGAGGTATATCCATTTGTATTTTTAGATGCCATTCATTACAAAGTAAAAGAAGATGGTCGTTATATCTCAAAAGCATTTTATACCGTTCTTGGTGTAGGAATTGATGGGAAGAAAGATATATTAGGGCTATACCTCAATGAAAGTGAAGGTGCTAAGTTCTGGTTACAAGTTTTAACTGACCTCTCAAACCGTGGTGTAAAAGATATACTCATTGCCTCAGTTGATGGACTCAAAGGCTTTCCAGAAGCCATTAACTCCGTATTTCCAGATACAGAAGTACAACTCTGCATTGTTCATCAAATTCGTAATAGCTTAAAATATGTCGGTTCAGCTAATCAAAAACAGTTCGCCAAAGAGCTTAAAAAAGTCTATCAAGCTTTCACAAAAGAAGAAGCAGAAATTGAACTTGATAAATTAGAAGAAAAGTGGGGTAAAAAATATCCTATAGTTTTTACTTCTTGGAGAAATAAATGGGATAATTTATCAGTCTACTTTAAATATCCTGCTGATATTAGAAAAGTAATTTATACTACAAATATTATAGAATCAGTCCACCGCCAGTTCAGAACTCTCACTAAAACAAAAGGTGCTTTCCCTAACGATAATAGCTTACTTAAACTGCTTTTTATGGGTATTCAAAATGCCTCAAAAAAATGGACTATGCCTGTAAGAAATTGGAGCTTAACTATCTCTCAACTTGCTATTCACTTTGAGGGGAGATTGGATAAAGCTTTAAACTTATGATACAATTTTAGGAATTATCCGATGCTGACACAGATTATTGAACACTACCGGCAGATGTCAGGCTGGTCCAAATTAAGTGACCTAGAAAGTACCACCTTTGTCTAACTTGAATGTCTTTCATCTGAAACTCTATCAGCTATATTATTTACCTTTGCTTTATTTGGATTTAAATGTACCTTTTTGATAAAATGCCAGTTACGAGTAGTACCACTCCATCTAAGAGGATTACTCTTTTTTGCCTTCTCATAAACTAGATGTCTTTTCTCTAAAATCTCTTCATCTTGCAGTAAGTGCCTTTGAACTGGTGTCACAAACCCAATACTACTATGACAATGATGATTGTTGTACCAGTTTACAAATGTCTCACACCATTTTCTTGCATCAACTACACTATCAAATGGCTTACTGGGGTAGGATGGTGTATATTTAAGTGTTTTAAAGAGAGACTCAGAGTAAGGGTTGTCGTTACTCACACTAGGTCTACTAAAGGTAGGCATAATACCTAACTTTTGGAGTGTAGTTAAAAATGTAGCCCCTTTCATAGGAGAGCCATTGTCAGAGTGGAGTGTTACTGTATCTACTGCAACGTTCTCATTAATTGCTATATCCTTAATAACCTCAGAAGCTAACTCAGCACTCTGTTTAGTGTATATTTGCCATCCCACTATCTTACGACTGTAGATATCCATAAAGAGGTAAAGGTAGTAAAATATACCTTGTACTGTTGTTGGCAGATAGGTAATATCCCAACTATATATTTGATTAGGCTTTGCAGCTACTAAAGGTGTGGGCTTACTCTTAGTAGCTACTTTTTGTTTATGTCTATGTGTTAGTTGATTATGCTCTTTGAGTACTCTATAGAATGTTGACTCTGATGCAAGATAAATCCCCTTGTCAGCAAGCTTAGGAACTATTTGATGTGCAGATAGGTTTTTGTATTCTTCATTGTTAGCTACACTTATGAGATATTCTCTCTCCTTTTGAGAAAGTTTGTTAGCTGGTGCGAAGTCTGTTCGCTGGGTTCGCTTATCTTGCTCACTGGCTTGCCATCTTTTTAATGTTCTTGTACTACATCCTATAATAGGTGCTATCTTGTACATAGGTGCACCATCTGTATGTGCTTGTGTGACTAAATTCAATATATCTTTTCGCACTATTGAATCTGTCATTCTCCCTCGTCCTCCAACAGTGCTTGAAACTTTTTTTGCAATACTAAGAGTGTGGCTGTCTCTGCTAAAGCCTTCTCCTTTCGTCGTAACTCTTTAGCTAAGGATTTACTCTTACTTCTCTCTTCTTCTAGGGCTACCTTAGCAGTAGAGTCTTCAGGTTTATGAGCTTTAAGGAAGTCCTTTTCCCACTCTTGGAGTTGATGTTTAAATAGACCTTTCTTTCTGCAGTAAGCATTGAGTGCTTCATCATTCATGCTGTAGCTCTCTTTTAGGATTTGGAGCTTATTAGCAAGTGTTAGAACACCATCTGTTACTCTACTATTACTTGTATTTTTTACCCATGTATACAGAGTGGCTTTTGGAATATTTAACTCTTTTGCTATCGTTCCCATACTTTGAGTGTCTCTCATCTGTAATACTTTTTTTACTGCTTTTTCTTTGAATGCTTTACTGTATTTCATTGTCTTGATCCTTGATAAGATTTTATATCATAAGTTTCGGACAACTATCCTGACACAGGGGGATAAGCCTAACTCTTTAAATCGCTTAATATAATCTGCAACTGTACTTTTAGCTACTCCTGTAGCACCTTGAATCTTTCTTATTGATAGCCCCATATCACTATGGAGTTTTACAATATCACGAACCTGTTTCATTGATATAATCCTCATTACTAACACCCTTGTAAATAAATTTACAATCAGTGTATTTTAATTTAGAAAATATCCCTTTCTTAAATTTTTATAAGTTGACGGTTTTTTAGCAAAGTGTCCGAATCATTTCCGCCATCACTGTCCGAATGAAACTGTCATGGGTGTCCGAATAGAAGTGTCATAGGTGTCCGGTTTGCTCCGTTTTTGCAAATGATGAGATTATAAAAATTGCTAAAGAGGCAACGAAGGCATGTGGACTTGATATTTCTGGAGTTGATATGATATATGATATGGAAAAAGAAGAGTATGTTGTGCTTGAAGTAAATGGTATCCCTGCGTTTGCAACACCAGAGCAGGAAAAAATGGGACTAGATTTTAATAACAAAAAAATCAAACTAATCGTTGATTTAATAGACAAAAAAACACAAAAAAAGGATTTATAAGATGAAAAAGAGACAACAATTGCCTGTAGTAGGATTTTTATATTTAGATTATGTACTGAGATTTTTTGATTATAGTAATTTTAAAGGGTGGCCAGACAAGATAGAAGAGGTGACTTACCACTGGAAAAATGATAAAAATCGATTTATTGATGAGGTAAAAAGAAAAAATATTGATGTACTTGTGGGAAATATTCCAGCAACTGCTTATGAGACTTTTAAAGAGATTGCTAAAGCACTGCCAAATGTAAGATTTATCCCATCAATTGAGACACAGTTTTGTAATAAATCAAAAGAGAATGTAACTCTTTTTTGTGAGAAGTATGACATTGCAGCACCAAAAACAATTATTACTTATGATGATAAAAAAGCGGATAAACACTTCAAAAATTGTCACTACCCTCAAATCGTTAAGCGCAGTTACGGTCCTTCTAACTATGGTGGGTACTATGTGCATAAAGTGGATGATTACAAAGAAGCTAAAGCATTGATGGCTGAGAAGCAGTACAAGCCTCTTTACTCGCAAGATGCAATCCCACTTAAAGACAGTGGGGATATTCGTGTTATGCTTATTGGTCATAAACCAGTTTGTGCATTTTGGAGATACTCTGGAGAGGGTGAATGGATTACCAATACTTCTCAGGGTGGCAGAATGAGTTATGAGAATGTTCCTATGAATGTTTTAGAGTTAGCAGTAAAAGCTTCTAAGGCTGCAAAAGCTGAGTACTGGGCTTGTGATATAGCGATAGATGAGCATACGGATGAGCCTTATATCTTAGAGTGTGCAACAGCATTTGCTGCGTTTCCTTATGTAAGAGATTGGATAGCACAGTATATTATGTGGGATTTAAGTGGTGGCAAGTTTAGACTGCCTCATGTCCCTTTATACTCATGGGTAGAACTAGGTAAAATGGATCCATCAATTCTTAGAACACTCAGACATCTATATTTTGCAGAGTATGAGCCATCAGCAGATGGTGCTTATTGGCTAGAAGATAAGGGAAATATTAAAATGGAATTAACCGAGGCATCAAAACCTTCTGATACTCCTCCAAATCTTGTTCCCCCAGTCCTTGAAGAGAATCTTCCAGATGAAGTCAAAGGTAAAAATGAACCTGCAAACACTCCTATACCTGAAGCGAAATTGTTTGATATTGCTTCAGTCTCTTTAACTGAACTTATGACTCTTCCTGGTATGGAAGAAGAGGTTGCTGTAAATATAAAAGAGGTAGTAGAAGAAAAAAACTTAACACTGTTTGAACAAGTCTCCGAGTACCTAAGTGCTTCAAAAGAGCGTATACTTCAGTGGCAAACACTATTTATAAAATAATTAAGGAATAAGTATTGAGACAACAGTATAGCTCATATGAAGAGTGTGTAACATTTTTTAAGAATGCACAAAAAACGAATCCTAATCTTTTTAAGGTTGAATCAATTGGTAAAACTTGGGAAGAGAGAGATATTATTGGCGTAACAATTAGTAAAAATGTGACCTCACACTTAGAAAAACCGGCACTGTTATATACAGGAACGATACATGCCAGAGAGTGGATAGGGATAGAACTGTCCCTTAGTTTTGCAAAATATATTTTAGAACATATCGATTATGAGCCAATACTTAACGATATTTTAGATAAATCTACTCTCTATATGGTTCCATGTGCAAATCCTGATGGCTTTGAGTTCTCAAGAAACCACTTTTCCTTTTGGAGAAAAAATAGAAGAAAAAATCTTGATGGAAGTTATGGTGTTGATTTAAATAGAAACTTTGAAGTAGGATTTACTAAAAATAACAATATGAGCTCAAATGTTTACTCTGGAATAGAACCATTTAGTGAGCCTGAAACAGCAGCTCTTCGAGATTTTGCACTTTCTCATAAAAATATCACCATAGCACTTGATTACCACTCACAAGGAAATGTATTTTTCCAGCCCATAATTTTATCCACGAAGATGCAGAGGATGCTATTGATTTAAATCTTCTTGCATCAAATATGGCAGAAGAGATTAGAAAAGAGTCTGGTCGTGAGTATGGTGTACATATGGGTAAGCCTCCAACAGCTCTTATCTCTGGGAGTGGGAGAGAGTTTTACTATTCTCAAGGAGCTTTAGCACTCGTAGCAGAGGTTGGAAGTAGAAATATTAGTGATTATGTTGAAAATATGACTGAGAGTATAAATGAAAATATTCCTGCCCTGCTTTATGCTCTTGGAGAGGCACCAAACTATCAAAAAGAGGTCTCACTTTTAAGAGTTGATGATTTTATCGCAAGCTCAATTAGCTCAAAAGAAGTTGAACTAACATGGAGTAATACTCAAAAAGAAGATGTCTATTTTGAACTTTTTCGCTCTAAAAAAGAGAAAGGTTTTGCACAAGCATCTAACAGGATAGCCATTACAAAATCAACAAGCTATACAGATAAAAACCTAAAACCATCAACAAATTATTTTTATTATCTTCGTGCAGTATGTAAAAATAAAAAAATAAAATCACCATTTGCACAACTTGTGAGCATACGAACAAATCCTGCAAACGGAATGTTTTCAAAAATTTTATATCCCTTAGTTGATAAAATCGGTTATGTAGGTGAGAAGACTAAAAAGAACAAGGACCATTTTGGAGTAAACTCCATGTTTGTCGGTATTAGTGAGGCTAAAGGTGAATGTTTTGGTGTAAGTGTTTTTTCTCTTAGTACTATTCCTGAAAATGCTGTCATAACAGAGGCATCACTCTCCTTTTATCCTATGAATAGAGTCTCTGTTCAAATAGAAAAATTTGGACAGTGGCGTGTAGGACAGATGGATGATAGAAATATTGATAATATCAGTAATTTTGATGAAATAAAAGAAGCAAAAATGCTTAGTTTTATTGGAAAGCCTACTCTCTCCTCACAACTCTCACAAGGTATCTGGAGAAGATATGGTTTTGCGGCACAAGAGATAGCTGTACTTCAAAAGTCGCTCAAACGCAGAGAAGCTTACTTTAGGATGGAGGGACCACAATCCTTACCACTTGATAGGTCTTCACAACTTATGCAGTGGGATATTGGTTATGGAGAGTTTAGCGGTGGCTTGACCTTTAGACCAAAGCTCGATATTGCATATACTATTGAAAATTCAAAAATTGATATACAATCATCTTATGAATGCAGTGTCTCAGAAGAGGGCACTCTAAAACAGACTTTAATATCTGGATATGATAAGAATGCTAAACATCAGTATGCCTGTATAGAATTTGATTTATCAAATTTACCTGATATGGATAATACGAGTATCTCAGATGCTTATATTGATTTAGAAGTAAATAAAATAGATGCTTTAAATGATATACGTTTTCATCTTGAGATGATTGTTCCTTCTAGTGGAGAGAAAAATTTTGAGAGTGTCACAAATCGTAATATTATAGAACGAATAGGTTATGATGTAAGTGTAGCAGATTTGAAAAATTCATCAAATCAAAGATTTATATTTGATACTTATGCTGTTAATGAGATGATAAATAGTTCTCAAAATGGTATGAAAATCGAATTTGTTATTTCAGCCTCTTCTCAAAAAGATTTTTCTAAATCTCAAAATGTAAAATGGATGGACTCTAAAAGAGTGAAAAGACCTTCTCTTATAATTCAATACATTAAAAAGCGTAAAAATGCACCTGAACAAGTTCAAGACCTTACATATAAAATAGAAAATGGGATTAGTAAACTTTCTTGGAAAAATCCTGATGATGATGGGTTCAGAGGTGTAATCGTTATTAAAAATCCTTTTAGAATTCCATGTTCACCTTATGATGGACAGAAGTTATATGGAGGAAGTGATAACTATACTTTAGACAACTTTGGAAGCCAAAAAGTACATAAGTACTATGCAGTTTTTTCTTATGATGATGTTCCAAATTTTTCAAAACCAGTTTATATTGAAGTGAATGAAAATAATAAATAGTTAATTATTAACTCAATTTTGTTACACTTATTAGATACAAAAAAAGGAAATAGCTATGGAGTTGAGTCTAGGAAGTATTTTATTTATTATTGGTGGGATTGTTATTGGTTGGTTTTTAAGTTTTATAAAGTCTAGATTTGAAGTTGCAAAATATAAAAAAGAGATAAAAGAGTTTAAAGAGCACTTAAATAGACAGATGCAGATAACAAACGAGGGTAGTAAAAATCTTGAAGATGCACTAGAACAACTCAAAAAAGAGAATGAAAATCTTAGAATTAGTGTACAGACTTTAGGTCAAAAACCAGGTCGTTCTGAGATTCGCTTGTTGAATATTTATGATCAAGCACTAAGAAAAATGCAAATGCGTGCACCTGGGTTTTCCTCTGCATGGGAGATGTCACTGCAAGAAGCGGAGTCGGAGTACGAAGCAAATGAAAAGGGGCTGAAGTCTATAATTAGAAGAGTTTTTAAGCCAAGTTCTTCTCAAAGTACAGACCAGCCAATCAAAGAAATTACTGATTTAGGATAAATTTGATATGATTCGTAAAATTTTAATTTAAAGGCATAAGTGATGGTAGCAGCAGATATAGAACTCTTTAGTAGGGGTCGAACAAAGGCTAGAGCTTATTTTTGTTATTTATTTGAAAAAAATATTCCAAATAGGTTGCCCTCTTTAAGTGAAGAGATGATTCTTCCTCGTCTACGTAAAATTAAAGCAGATTTAGAAAACTGTGAGGGTGTCTATCTTTTAGATGCTCAAGGTGTTCAGGTTACTCCTACATACACGGAGAATAAAGAAATTCCCGAAGATGTGGGAAAAATCCGTGCAAATCGTGCATACTATTACCGTGCAGTAAGAGAAGAGAGATGTACTATTACGGACCCTTATCCATCTTTGATTACAGGTACTCTTACAGTTACTGCATCAGTACCAATATTTTCTGAGACAGGTGAACTTAAGTATGTAGCCTGTTTAGATATGCCTTTTGAAGCAGTACTGAAAATTTCTCATATGAATACTAAAGATATGTTTTTTGCGAAACTATTCAAATTTTCATATGCTGTTTTTGCATTTGCTTTAATGGCAGTATCTGTCTTACTATTTACACATGCGATACAAGACTTTTTTACACAAAATATTGGTCTACATATATTATCAATAGATGCGATGTTTAAGGCAACGATTTTACTTACACTTTCCTTAGCCATATTTGATCTTGCGAAGACACTTGTCGAAGAAGAGGTCCTGGGACAACATAAAGAGCATAATATTTCAGGTCCTCATAAGACTATGGTGAAATTTTTAGGAAGTATTATTATTGCTTTGTCTATTGAAGCACTGATGCTCGTCTTTAAGTTTGCTCTTACCGATCCAAATAAGCTGATGTATGCTATTTATATTATTGGTGGCGTTTCACTTCTTATAATGAGTTTAGCAGTTTATATCAAGTTTACAAAAAGTAAACAATTTAGAGAGGAGTCATGATAGGAATTGTTGACTACAAGATGGGTAATCTTGCGAGTGTACAAAATGCTTTTGCTAAACTTGGCAAAGAGACAGTTGTTGTAAGCAATCCAGATAAGTTAAAGAGTATGATAAGTTAATCCTCCCTGGAGTTGGAGCTTTTGGTGATGCGATGGAGCATTTAAGAGAGTACAAGATGATTGATGCTATTAAAGAGTTTGCACGGAGTAAGAAGCCAATTCTTGGTATCTGTTTAGGAATGCAACTGCTTTTTGATAGTAGTGAAGAGTTCGGAGAACATAAGGGACTTGGTCTTATTAAAGGTGATATAAAAGCTTTTGATACATCAAAGTTTAGTGAGCCATTAAAAGTGCCACATATGGGCTGGAATAGAATGTTTACAAAAAATCATCCACTTTTTGAGGGTTTAGATGAAAATCATTACCTCTATTTTGTGCATACTTATCATATAACAGGTGCTAATCCTGAGGATATAATTGGTGAGACTGAGTATGGTTATAGATTTACCTCGGCAGTAGCACATGAGAATATAATGGGGATACAGCCACACCCAGAAAAAAGCCATGAGAATGGACTGAAAATTTTAGAAAACTTTATAAAAATATAGGAAAAGAGATAATTATGACATTATACCCAGCGATAGATTTAAAAGATGGACAGGCAGTAAGACTTACAAAAGGTCTTATGGATAGTGCAAAAGTATACTCAAATGAACCATATGAACTTGTAAAAAAGTTTGAAGAAATGGGGGCTGAGTGGGTACATTTAGTAGATTTAAATGGTGCCTTTGCAGGAGAACCTAAAAATTTAGATTCTATTATTAAAATACGTGCAAACTGTAATGTTAAGTTAGAGCTTGGTGGCGGTATTCGTGATGAAAAAACTATTCAAAAGATGTTAGAAATTGGAATAGATAGAATTATTTTAGGCAGTATCGCAGTGAAAAATCCACAGTTTGTAAGAGATATGGCAGCAAAATATCCAATAGCAGTTGGAATAGATGCTATTGATGGGTATGTTGCAGTTGAGGGTTGGGGTGAAGTGAGTAAAATGAGAGCAACAGACCTAGCAAAAGAGTTTGCAAACGCAGGAGTTGAGGCTATTATCTGCACTGATGTTGGTAAAGATGGCACACTGAGTGGTGTTAATGTTGATTTTACCTTAGATATAGCTCGTGCTTCAGGTCTTCCTACTATAGCAAGTGGTGGCGTTAAAGATGAGAGTGATATAGAAGCACTTATCGCGACTAAAGAGGTTGAGGGTGTGATTATTGGTAAGGCTTATTATGAGGGTAGACTTGACTTGAATAAAATGTTTAAGTTATTGGGTTAAGTACTTAATTGTAAACAAATCAAAATTTTGCTATTATTTTAGTATTAAAATTTATAAATTATTATATAAAAGGATTTCATTTGAAATTACTGGTTGTTGATGACAGTTCTACAATGCGTCGTATTATTAAAAATACTTTAGCTCGTCTAGGATATAAAGATATTCTAGAGGGTGCTGATGGTGTTGAAGGTTGGGCTCAAATGGATGCAAATCCGGACATTGATATGCTTATTACTGACTGGAATATGCCAGAGATGAATGGTCTTGAACTTGTTCAAAAAGTTCGTGCAGATGCACGTTTTAAAGATACTCCTATTATTATGGTTACTACAGAAGGTGGTAAAGCTGAGGTTATTACAGCACTTAAAGCGGGTGTAAATAACTACATAGTAAAACCTTTTACTCCTCAAGTGCTTAAAGAAAAGTTAGGTGCTGTTATGGGTGTTTCAGAGTAATGTCAGAGTACTACTATCAGTTAGTAGTTACGCTTTCTTCTCATCACTCACTCTATTGCGATTTTTTATCAGATACACTGCCGGTTGGTTTTGAAGAGACTGATAATGGGTTTATCATAAGAAGTGAAGATGAGTTAGATACCATTATATGGGGACTGGAGCAGTTTACAGAAGCACTGCAAAAGTCACTTGGTGAAACAATTGAACTTGAGTGTAAACAAGAAAAACTTCAAAATAGTGACTGGGTGAAATCTTACCAAAACAGTATAAAACCTTTAGCAATTGATAAGTTTTATATCTATCCAACATGGGATAAACCAAATCCTGACCTACTTAACATTGTAATAGACCCCGCTTTAGCATTTGGAACAGGGCACCACCCGACAACAGCCTCTGCATTAAGAGCAATATCGAAGTATGTTAAAGAAGGTGATAGAGTTTTAGATGTAGGGTGCGGTAGTGGTATTTTAGCTATGGCGGCGATGAAGTTGGGTGCTACTGTAGATGCATGTGATACCGATCCTATTTCAGTTGAGAACTCAAAAGTAAATGCTAAACTTAATGGCTTAGTCTTTCATAAAATATGGGAAGGTTCTTCTTCATTAGTGAAAAGAAGTATGATTTTGTAGTGGCAAATATTGTTGCTGATGTTTTAACCTTTATTGCAAAAGATTTAAAAAATGCACTTGAAGATAATGCTATTTTAGTTTTATCAGGTATTTTAGATAAGTATGAGAACAAAGTATTAAACTTCTATAAAGATTGTGAAGTGATAGAAAAAATAGCTCAAGATGAATGGGTTACTTTAATTTTAAAAAGAAAATAAAAAGAGATAAAATGGCTGATAACGAAAATAAAAACGATAACGATAACTTTTTTAACAAAAATCCCTTAATAACATTTGCAATTTTTTCAATTGTTATCATAGGTGTATTTAAGATGCTTGTTGGAGACGGAGCAAGTGCAAATGGAGCTTTGGGAAATACAAGTAAGCGAGTCAAGCAAGTAAGCTACTCCGAACTAAAATCTCTTGTTGATTCTAAGAGTGTAAGTAAGGTTGAAATTGGACAGAGTTACATTAAAGCAACGGCTTCAGATGGAGCAACTATTTATACTACACGCATAGTGAAGGGTGATACAAAACTTGTAGAAGCACTTGATGCTAAAGGTATTGAGTATCAAGGTTTTTCAGAAACAAACTGGTTTACTGAAATGTTTGGCTGGTTATTTCCATTTTTGATTATCATTGGTATTTGGATGTTTTTTGCGGGTCGCATGCAAAAGAGTATGGGTGGTGGACTTCTTGGTATGGGTAACTCAAAAAAGATGGTTAACTCAGAAAAACCTACCACAAAGTTTGATGATGTAGCAGGTGTAGAAGAGGCGAAAGAGGAAGTTCAAGAGATAGTGGACTTTTTAAAGTATCCTGCTCGTTATGTAGAAATTGGTGCAAAAATCCCTAAGGGTGTACTTCTTGTTGGTAGCCCAGGTACAGGTAAAACTCTTTTAGCCAAAGCAGTAGCTGGTGAAGCAGAAGTGCCTTTTTTCTCAGTTACTGGTTCTAGTTTTATAGAGATGTTTGTTGGAGTGGGGGCTGCTCGCGTGAGAGACCTGTTTGAACAAGCAAAAAAAGATGCTCCAAGTATTATATTTATTGATGAGATAGATGCTATTGGTAAGAGTCGTGCAAGTGGTGCAAATATGGGTGGAAATGATGAACGTGAACAGACACTTAACCAACTTCTAGCAGAGATGGATGGTTTTGGTACAGATACTCCCGTTATTATTCTAGCCGCTACTAATAGACCTGAGATTTTAGATCAAGCACTACTACGTCCTGGGCGTTTTGACAGACAAGTTCTTGTGGATAAGCCAGATTTTGAAGGTCGTGTGAAAATTCTTAAATGTACATATGAAAAATGTGAAGATGGATAAGGATGTTGATGTTGAAGAAGTTGCTCGTTTAACTGCTGGTTTAGCAGGTGCAGATTTAGCAAATATTATCAACGAAGGTGCTCTTTTAGCAGGACGTAAAAGTCAGAAAACTGTAAAACAAAAAGATCTTTTTGAGTCAGTTGAGCGTGCCTTAGCTGGACTTGCTAAAAAATCTCGTCGTATTAATCCGAGAGAGAAAAAGATAGTTGCTTACCATGAGAGTGGACATGCCCTTTTAGCTGAGACAACTATAGGTGCTAAAAAAGTCTCTAAGGTTTCTATTGTTCCTCGTGGTTTAGCAGCACTTGGATATACTTTAAATAAACCAGAAGAAAATAGGTTTATGATGCAAAAGCATGAGTTATGGGCTGAAGTAGATGTTCTACTCGGTGGTCGTGCTGCTGAAGAGGTGTTTATTGGAGAGATTTCTACAGGTGCTGGAAATGATTTAGAGCGTGCAACGGATATTATTAAGTCTATGGTTCAAACATATGGTATGAGTGATATAGCTGGACTTATGGTACTAGAAAAGTCAAGACAATCCTTTTTAGGGGGAGTGCAGCAAGCTCCTCGTGAGTATAGTGAAAAAATGGCTGAGAATATGGATGAATTTATTAAGTCATCACTGCAAGAGCGCTATAAAACTGTTCTTACACGTCTTGAAGAGTACAGAGGTGCTATAGAAGATATGGTAGCACTTCTTTATAAAAAAGAAAATATTACGGGTGAAGAAGTTCGGGAAATTCTTATAAGTTTTGAAGAAGAAAATAATATGGAATCAAAGGTAGATAATACATTTGATGAAATATCAGAAGAGTTAAAAGTTGATGCTTCAATGATAGACAAGTCTCAAGCGAAGAGTGATGAGAAGTAACCTACTTCCTTTAGCCAAAGAGGGTATAAACTATTTTATTGTTAGTTTATCGTTTCTTGGACTATTTTTAATTTTAGATTTTGATTTCTTAGCTTTTATTGCTTTTGTATCTACTCTTCTTATAGGCTACTCTTTTCGGAATCCAGAACGAGAATTATGCCTACTTGAAGCAAGTAGCTTTTTATCTCCAGTTGATGGAGTAGTTCAAAGTATAGTAGAGTTAGAAAACCATGAGTATGCTTATAAAATAGAGCTACAAAGTAGCTACAAAGATGTTGGAGTTCTTCGTGTTCCCACGAATGCTACAGTAAGTAAAGTAGTCAAGCAAAATGGAACTAGAGTCTCGAAAAATTCTAAACTTTTCCAAATGCTTAATGAAAATGCAGAAATATCTTTTTTAGCTACACAAGATAATAAGTTTAAAATTATACATAGGCTTGAGAGAAGTTTTGCACCTCTTTTTATTGAACTACATAATGAGCAAAAGTTACTCCAAACTGCAAGATATGGACTTATGTTAAATGGAACTACCTACATTTATCTACCTCAAAATTTTAGAATAAATATTAGTGTAGGTTCAGAGCTTAAAGCCTCAGAATCACTTATGGGTTATTTTTCTTAAACAGTAACTCATTTGTATCTATTTCAAAATCAAAATAGTTTGATATAAATCCATCTTTTTCTATCTTCGTTAATTGAATCACTGCACCTTTGTTATTCTTCGCTTCAAGATAAAGCAAGGCTAAGGCATAACGGCTCTCATAAAAGTTAGAATTTTTAAGTTTTGACAACTCAAGTAGTGCTATTGCATTTTCATGGTGTGAAGCTTCAGTTGAGGCTAGTGCACCTAAAAACAGTGTATAGGCATCTTGTACTTTAAGTTCATCTATGAGATGATTGTACAGAGTATAGGACTCTTCAAACTGTTTGTCAAAAAATGATGCTAAGGCTAAAGCACTTGTAATCTCCTGCGTTTCATCGCTTGTACTCTCAAGTACATCTTTGAGTTGTTGTCGTAAAAAGTAAAGTCTTCCCGTGATAAGGCTCTCTTGTATATATAAATAACGAGTAATGTAAGGACCATAATATAAATCCTGATAATTAAATTTTATACCTTTTAAGTATTTTAAAACACTAAATGCATACTCTTTTGTTTTGAGCTTAGAAAAATGTGAGTCAATATATAATAAATGTGGGAGTATCTCATTTGGAAGTAAAATCGTGAGTGTATTACTAGATTTTTTTGCAACTTCGAGCTTATCTAATTTGAGTGCTATTAATGTGTTGAGTAAGAGGTATAAAGGCCTTTTTTTATAGTCATTATCTAACCAGTCAACGGCAGAGAGATAGTTATTATTGCTAATAAACAGAAGTGTTTTGTATAAATCTTTCTCTTCACTCTCCTCTTCATCGTTAATAGCATTTGTAATCATTGAACGAATTTTATGAGAATTTTTATTTATAAGCTGACTTGTCATAATTGCATAAATTCCAGAGAGATAATTTTTTGCATCTAAATAGTAAGAACGCAAAAAGTGCTCATTTGCCTTTTTTAAATCTCCCATCTGTGCATAAGTTAAGGCTAAGTTATATTGCAAAATAGAGTGTTTAGGTTGTATCTTCACTAAAGCGAGTAAATCGTGGTTTGCATTTCGGATTTTTAAATTGAGTGCTTTTCTTATTGCTTTGGTTATGCCTATATTTACATTTGATGAGGCAGAACTCGTTTGGAGATACTCTTTTGCTGATTTGATGTTATCTATATAGATATTTGCATTTCCCTTTCGTATATAACTAATTGTCTGGTTTGCATTAAAAATTTTGTAAGGAGAAAAAGCAAATATTTTTTGATAAACAGTGTTTTTGGAGAGTAGCGTTCTCTTTCTGTAGTGCTCTTGTGCTTTTTCTACATCAAAAAGGGAAGATTTGAGTTTCACATGAATTGGATAATGTGTGTAAACTTCATCAGGGTACATATCTGTTATGTTGTTAATCAGCCTTGCTGCTTCTTGTAAGTTACCTAGTTTAATGTTTATCAGACCAAGAGCAAGTTGTGCTTTTACAGGTTGAATATTTTTAATAAGTGCTTCATCAAAATGATTAATGGCAAGATCAAAGTCACCGACTCTAGCATAGAGTAGTCCTAGACTAAAGTCATCTAAATCATCATAATTTTTTTCCATAGCATCAAGAGCTATATAATCATTTTCATAAAGAGCATTAATCTTCGCACTAAGGTTTTTTTGAATATTTGGATACTCTGAAGATGTTGAATTTTTTAATGAGTTTAGAGCATTTAGATAATCTTTTTTATAGTAGCTTATAAGAGTAGAATAATAGGAATACAAGGGAGAATTTACTTCATATGGAAGATAGGCATAAGCAAGACCAATATAGTACTCAAAACTTTTTTTATCATCTAAATGAATTGCACATACAGCAGCATTAATAGCACTGACACATCTTTTTTCATCATTTTTTATAGCTTTTGAGAAGGTCTTGAAAGCTTCTTGATATTGTTTATTTTTTAGCTGAGCTACACCAAGATTATACTGCGAAATTGCTTCACTGTAGTGGGCTATTGTTGCATATAGGGAGAGTGCTTTTTCTTTTGATCCATTAGTATAGAGATAATTTGCTTTTGCAATCATATTTTCTAGTTTACTAGGTTGAGAGGGTGGAGTATCTGGTTGTGATAGTTTTTCATCTAAGAAGTCTGCATCAAAGGAGATGTTTTCTTCTTCGGGAGAGCTTAAACTTAAAAAAGTTATTATAATTATAACTATTAAAACTACTGCTAAAAGAGCAAAAATTATTGGTTTTTTTAGTTTAGAACTTGATGATTCTTGAGTGTTATCTTTATCACTTTCATGCGAATCTTCAATAGCACCATTATCATCAATGATAATTATCTCTTCTTCTAGCTCTGCCATGTACTACCTTCGATGTTTTGTATCTTAAGTCCTTAGTCAAAAGAAACCCCAACTTAAGCGATAAGAGAGTAGTTCTAGTGTTAGGCAGATTTTCGCAGGACTAGCTTTGCTAATTCAAGAAAATCTAACGACACAATAGGACTACTCTCTTGTCGCCCGTAGGGAAAGCTAAGAAGAGTACTACTGACTTCGTTGAAATCACTCGAAGCTACTAGTAGCTCCTTCGTAATTTCGCCTTGCATTAGTACTCTTCTTAGCTTTCTTAAGTTGGGGTTTCTTTTGACTAAGGACTTATTATATCAAAAATACAAACCAATCAGCTAGTCTTAGTTCACTTGACTCCAATTTTTCAAGCCTGCAGCACGCCGAAGCCTATCGCAAATCGCATGACCAATCCCATCATCCAAAGGCATTACAACCACAAGAACTTCTAAACCCATATGATCAGCTTTACGAAGAGAGTGGTACAAATTATGAGCTTGTGTTGCTACATCTTCTCCTAAAGGTAAGTAAATAACATTTTTTGCTAATTGATTTGGGAGATTTGCTGCTAAGAGAGCAACTTTTTGGTATGTAAGTACCTAGTCAAAAAGAATACCAACTATCAGAAACCTAAAAAGATGACTAATGCAAGGCAAAAGTGCGAAGGAGCTACTAGTAGCTTCGAGTACTTTTAACGAAGTCAGTAGTTATCTTTTTAGGTTTCCCTACGGGCGAATAGAGAAATATCCTATTGTGTCGTTAGATTTCCTTGAATTAGCCAGCTAGTTCTGCGAAAATCTGCCTAACACTAGAATATTTCTCTATTCGCTGATAGTTGGTATTCTTTTTGACCAGGTACTTACATAGCTATATCATCACCAACATTAGCACCTGGCGCAATACCAACTGAACCTGTCATAAGTCCAAGAATATCAGTTGCAACATCACCATAAAGGTTAGGCATAAGAACCATGTCAAACTCTTCAGGGCTATCTACTAGTTTAGCCATACCGATATCAATAATCCAATCTTCAGCTACGATATCTGGATAGTCTTTTAGCAGTTTCGTAGAATACTTTTACAAAAGACCATCAGTTAATTTCATAATGTTATCTTTAATCATACAAGTGATTCTTTTTCTACCATATGCTTTTGCATACTCAAATGCATAGTGTGACATATCTTTTCACAACCATGGTCTTGTAATGATTTTAAGACACTGAGTTACTTCTGGAGTCTGTTGGTGCTCAATTCCTGCATATAAATCCTCTTCATTTTCACGAATAGCTAAGAACATTCATACCTGGGTATCTTGAAGGTATAAACGGATTATAAGAGAGAGCAGGACGTACATTTGCAGTAAAGACCTAAAGTTTTACGAATAGTTACATTTAAACTCTTATATCCACCACCTTGAGGTGTTGTAATAGGTGCTTTAAAAGAACTTTGTTTTTCTTAATTGAAGCCCAAGCTTCTCTCAACGATACCAGAAGTATTACCAGCAAGGTAAACTTTTTCACCAACTTCGATATGTTCCCACTCTACATCTGCATCCAGCGGCATCAAGTACTCTAAGACTCGCATCCATAATTTCTGGACCGATACCATCGCCAGAAGCAAAGTTCCGCCTTGAATCTAAACCTTTTAAATATTGTTGGTTATGAACTTACTTATGGTCTCTTACTTAAGATTACCAAAGCATAATTCTTATGCGCA
>JAUZSC010000005.1 GCA_030949825.1 Sulfurimonas sp. | reverse complement strand
ACACCACCTTCAAAGTATGTGTTAGTAAGGTCATAAAGAGTTCTTGTTTCATCATACTCAAATATTGCTTTTGGGTAGTATATAGATGCTTTTCTAAGTCATCTTTATGAGCTAAAAGCTTATCGGATATTCTATAGATACTATTAGAAGATATCTTATTATAATCACACCCTATAAGCTCATTAATAGCACTTGTATTACATAAGTAATCATAAGCTTTAGCTTCACTACCAGGATTAGCAATCTTTGCTATTAGAGTGCCTATTGCACTATTGTATTGAATATTTGTAAAACCTAACTCTTTTAGTTTAGCATCTAGTTTTAACTCTTTGATTGTTTCATAAAGTATATTCTCTATACCTATATCTTTTATATCACTATTTTTATTGTAGTTGTATCTATCTCTTGTATCTATCTTCATCATTAGAGTTGTATCTACTACTGCTTGTGCTGATATGATTTTTAGAGCATAGTGTTGTGCGATTGTTTCTAAATCTTTATCTAGTGTAAACAGACTTGGAGCCTGTTTGATAATCTCATCTACTCTTTTGGATAAAGTAGCCCAATCTTCTTGTTCTACATTAAAATCACTTCCTAAATTAAGGAGAGTTCTTTTCTTCACCTTTTTACCAACTCTTATGGATTCCATTAATCTATAAGTGTAATAGTTCTGAGTTGAGTCTTTTTTGCTCTTAGAGATTGTTTTAATTATGTACATGCGAAGATTGTAGCAAATTAAGCATTAATATAAACTTAAATAATATTGTATTCGGGTACCACATTAGTATATTTGAAAGGTGATTTCCCTAAAACAAGTGGTTTAATATCCAAAAGAATTGTCAAATTTGAGGATTTAGTGGATTTCTGCTTGGAAAATGATGAAGTTGGGTTAAGCAGCAACTGTAATAAATTTTCTAGCCATAGCTTTTTTTTACAAACTCTTTAGGAACTTTTGCATTCAGCATTTTTTTTTAGCATCTTCGCCCGTTATGTGTGGTATTGACACTTGAACTACTTTAGCATTTTCATATTTAAAAACCATTACAAATCCTTCGTATTATTTTATTTATTTTATATTTTAACCAAAATTTAAAGTGAGTGCCCTTATTAAGTGTATATAGGATAAAATTTCATAAAATAATATTTAGGAATTTTAATGCTCAGATTTGCGTCGAATCCAAATGGTGATATTAACATTACCGACCTTAGAGTTGCCCTGTTCAACCACATTACAGCCAAACAAAAAAAAGAAGATTTGATCGTCAGAATTCAAGACTTAGATAAAGAAAAAAATGCTGATGCTAAAGACAAAGAGATTCTCGAAATATTAGAACTCTTTGGGATTGAATATTCTCAAGTGATTTATCAAAGTGAAGGTATGAGGTTTCATACTGCTATGGCTTTGCAGCTTATTCACGATAAAGAAGCTTTTAGCTGTTTTTGCTCAGATGAGTGGCTTGATGGAAAGAAAAAAGAAGCAAAGGCAGCTAAAAAGCCTTATAAATACGATGATGCCTGTGCAAACTTACCTGCCGAACTCGTTATTGATAATCTTAGTCCTTTTACTATTCGTATAAAAAAGCCCACAGATGCAAGCGATATTGATAGTTTTGTAATTATGAACGAAGATAAAACACCTTCGGATTGCTTTGCATCTGCAGTTGATGATATGCTCAATGATATTTCTATTGTCATCCAAAGTGAGGAAGATATGAGTAATGCATCTAAGCAAGCACATATTAGGTCAGCACTTAAGTATGAGAAAACGCTTGACTATGTAAAGCTACCTATTCTTTTAGGAAATGAACTCCCAAGTGTAAAATGGCTTTTAGAAGAAGGTTTTTTACCAGATGCTATATCAAATTATTTAATATCAATAGGAACCAAGCCTCCCAAAAAGATTTTCACATTAGAAGAATCAATAGAATGGTTTGACTTGAGTCAAGCATCTAGCTCTTCTGCTTGTTTTGATATGAATGCATTAAGAGACATAAATAAAAAACATCTTTTACAACTAGACAACAAAGAACTCTCTCGTTATGTTGGTTTTGCTGATGAAGAGATTGGTGGGCTTGCTAAAGTTTATTTAAAAGAAATTAACACTATAAAAGAGTTGAAACAAATTATAGCTACTATTTTTGCAGCTAAAGAAATTCCGCAGAAACTTAAAGATCAATCAGCACTTCTGCTAAGTACTATTAAATCTGCACCCTACTTTGAGCAATACGATGACTTTAAAAACTATACTATGAAAGAATCAGGGCTTAAAGAACAAGATTTTCTTGAAGTTCTACGATTACTATTCACAGGCACGAATGATGGTATTAGTCTTGAAGAAATTTATCAATATATTAAAAACTACATAGGAGAAATTGTAAAATGAGCGACTTAGGAATATTGGTTTTAAAACTTTCTGGTTTATTTAGCGGCGTTATTGAAGTATATATATGGGTTGTAATTATTGCAGCACTCCTTAGTTTTGTGAAGCCTGATCCGTATAATCCTGTGGTTCAATTTTTATACAGAATTACGAATCCAGCGTATAGCTTTGTGAGAAAACTCATTAAGACTGATTTTAACGGTCTTGATTTAGCACCCTTAATCATCATCATTAGCTTACAAGTTATTGTCATACTAAGTGACTTCTTGTTTGCAACACTTGCAAGAGCTCTTTAATATATGAATAGAATCTCCCTTTCTCTCGTACTTATCTTTGCACTCTCTCATGCAGAGATAAGTTTTAAAGA
>JAUZSC010000004.1 GCA_030949825.1 Sulfurimonas sp. | reverse complement strand
AAAGCGTAGAGGAGTACTCGATTCCAGGAAGTTGCCCTGGAGGTAAAGGGTACCAAGAATAACCAGTAGCGTACTCAAAAGGTGCATCAAATAAAATATAATTCATATCCTCTATATTTAAAAAAGAGGGAAAGCCTGCCAAACCATCTGAGGAATCCCCTCGACCGTGCAGAATAATCATCAGTTTTTTTGACGGAACCTTTGCAGGGATAAATATATGTTCAAGTTCTAAATTTTCTATCATAAGTTATATGCCTTTTTATATGCGCCCATTCTTTGTGTAACGCGTCTGAGATAGTTTTTTGGCTCATCATATTTCAGATTAGCTTGTAAGTGATTATAGACTTCATCGGCTGTCATCGCATTGATTTTTGGAGCAGCTCTATTCATGTTGTTTTTTCGTGTAAAAGCCCATGCAATATTTCCAGACCCTGTGTTATAAGCGGCTATAGTACAATACAATTTACTCTGGGGATTTTTTATTTTTCTCAAGTACCGGTAGTACAAAATATGAAGATATGTACTTCCCATTTCAATATTGTTTGCCCCATTATAAAGATACGATGCAGTAGGCTGACCTTTTTTCTTAAAGAGGTAGAAATAGACATCGCGTCCGGCTGAACGAGGAACAATCTGCATCAAGCCAAAAGCAGGAATATGTGACTTTGCAAATGGGTTAAAATTACTCTCCGTATGCATAATCGCAAATACTAAAGGGACTGGAAGATTAAATCTTTTTGCATTTTTTACAATGTCATCTTTATAAACTTTAGAGCGTTTAAGCATGCTATTTTTTGGCAGAGCGACTGTCATTTTATAAACATACTTATCTTGAAGTTTAGACTTTTTTATTGAAATTTTGTTTTGCTGTAGTGCTTTTTAGTGTATTTTTTTATATCTTTTTTACTTGGTTTTTTATCAAATATAACACTTTGTAAAATAGGCTTAGCGTCCATAATAACAGGCTTTGTAATATCTTTACTTCTAATACTCGCAACTCTTTTTTGTAAAGGGTCGCTTTGCACTACTTCTTTTGTATTTTTAGAAACAACATATTCTAATCTTTTACGAATTTGCTCTTGAGCTTGTTCTTTTGAGTCGGCTATTACTTCGATGCTAATAAGATTTTTTTCAAAATCTACTTTAGAACGGCTCTTGTTATCCTTAGAGTAACTCACCCACTCTCTTTTTGAGGAGAGTTCAGGGCTTTTCCAGTACTCGCTGAGTTCATTCTCGTATGCTGTATATTCATTTTCTAAACTTTTTGAATACGATTCAAACTCATTTATTTGTGCTAATTTACTTGTCTCAAACTCACTTTCCATTGCTTTCATATCAGCCTCTGCTTTAGCAAATTCTGCATCAAAGTCCATAGAAAAAGTAAACTTGAGAGTGTAAGTAATAAAAGTAATTTCTTCATAGTAAATCCTTAAATATTTAAGTGGCAGATAAAATCTTTAGAAAGCAAACGCGCTTTTTCTATAAAAATATTGGAGATATCAGGAGTGTATACTTCATCAAGAGAGAGGGAGAAAAGTTCTAGCCAGTTTACAAAACTTGCTCTATTTATATGTGGAACTTTTATGTGTGCTCCATAAATATTACCTTTATAAGTTTTTTCACCCAAAAGTTCTGCTAACCAAAAATCAGCAAGCAGTTCAATATGTGCTTGCCACTCTTCGTTGTTAATATCATTTCCAAGTTCATTTATAAAATAAGGTCCGAGCTCTTTGTCGTGCAGAGTCCGTATGTAAAAAGAACGCATCAAGAGCCTAAGGTTTTCACGCGTAATAGTGTTTTTTAGTTCCAAGCCTTGTCCTTAAGATTACTTTTGAGAATCTTTTACTATTGCAAAAAGGTCATCAAATGCATCTTCACTTGAAACTTCTACATCTTGAATTCGGGCGACTGCCTCAGCAGGTTTAGCATCAAGGTCTAAGCGTATTGCTTCTTTTAAGCCCTGATGAACATTTGCATGATGTTTTGTTATGGAGTTAAGTTTTGAATTCCCTTTGAGGAATGTACTTACAGCAGTTGAATACCACTTGCCAAATCTACAAGAATTTTCATCTAATATATCAGTAGAAGTATGTGTAAGCATCGCTTTATAAGCTTGGACTTTTAGCGTAATATGGTCTATCTTACCTATATTTACTTGTAGTTCATTTGTGACATATTGTGTTTTATCTTTTATTATCGATGAATTCTGCATAACATCTTGGACACTTACATTAAAGGTATCTAGAATACTCATGACTTTTGATGACTCTTCATTAAAAGTATTGCTAATTTCTATAAGAGAGTTTGAATTTTGTTTAAGTGAGTTGATATTTATCTCAACTTCAGCAGTTGCTTTTTGCGTTCTCTCTGCAAGTTTTCTAACTTCATCTGCAACAACAGCAAAACCACGACCATGTTCTCCAGCGCGCGCTGCTTCAATAGCTGCATTAAGTGCAAGTAAATTTGTTTGATCAGAAATATCTTTAATCATACCTATAATATCGCCAATTGAGGCAACACTATCATTTAAAGAGTTTGAATCATCCCCAAGTGTAGTAGTATATTCTTGAATCTTATCTATACTACTTGCAATGTCAGCTGTTTCACTCTCAACATCACTCATCTTCTCTGAATTTATTGAGTTTAATGCATTTATATCTGTTAAAATCCCAAGAGGACTATCTACAGTTTCTTGTAAAAACCTATTTCCATTTTCATAGCTTTTTAAAAGGGTTTTAATCAGTTCATCTTTAGAATTATCTTCTAAAGTTACAGGTACTTCTAACTCAGCAATCCTAGCTTTGAGCATCTCATTCTCAGATATAAGGCTATGCACCTCTTGTTTATGTGCTTTATTCTGTTCTTCTAATTTTTTACTACATCCAAACATGGGTATCCTTATTATTTATAATTTATAATTTATAATTTATAGTACATCCTTCTAGCTTAAAGAAAAGAATTTTATACTTGATCCTTAGTAGTTGTAGTATAGGACAACTATCCTGACAGAGGGGGCTAATGAGAAAATAATAACGATTAGTTAAAACTTGAAGATAATTTGTATTCGTGTTTTTGTTGTAATAAAGTCATCTTTTAAGATGTCAAAATCGTTCAAAGTACATGTTTTAGGGATGTAATGGACGACCAGAATTGGCTACACTGAGAATTCAATTTTATCTCAAAACCTCTATTAAATTATCTTGTTTATAACTTCTTTTACTTCACTTGGTTTAGCTATATCAAAACCATAAACATAGTTTCACTATTTTCTTCTTTGTCAATTTCAATAAATCCAAATCTTTTATAAAATTCTATTGCCTCAGATTTACTATCAACTATTAAAGCACGACAACCTACTGTTTTTTGTTGCACTACTGCTAAAATATTTGCAAAAGTCATTAATATACTTCCAATACCCTTATTGCATAAGTCATCAAAAACACATAGTCTTGTTATTTTTACAGCAGGGATAGAGTATTTTATAGATGAAGATATATTTAATTCATCTTCAATAGTATTTCTTTCAATAGTAGCAACAGATACCGAAATATAACCTAGAAAATTCTCATTATCATCCACATAAAAATATGTTTGAAATAGTCCCTCATTTTGATGGTTAAAGGCATATTGTTTGATATGTCTTTCAAGTTCACTATTTTCACAAGAAAACTCTTTTTAATCTGTCAAATTTACTTCGTGAAATATCATTAAGGCTGATTATTGAAGGCATTAAGAACTTTTAACTAGCAGATGGAAAAGGTTTTTTAAAGCATTATCAAGAAGAGATTTTAGTTTATCTGTTTTTTTTTGAATATATTTAGAAGATTTTTCATTACTAAACATTGAAAAAACTTTTGTTGCATCATCGCCAGATAGTAATATACCACTTTCTTGTTTTGCATTTTCGTTTATATGTTTAACAGCCATTAAAAATACCTTATGTAACCAAAAAGAGTACTTATAGTGATAAAAGCTGCATCATCAAATTAAAAAGCAAAGACTGACATCGATAGATGAAGTGCGATATATGAAACGAGATGATAAGAAAAGGGCTACATTTTTGGAAAATACTAGTGTACCGAATGACACTGAAACGACACCGAGTTTTAATAAAGTTGGTTGAAAGTCTGTGTTTAGGGGGTTTAAATAAAAGTGGCTCCGGATGCTGGATTCGAACCAGCGACCAAGTGATTAACAGTCACCTACTCTACCGCTGAGCTAATCCGGAATGTGATTAGGGCGGAATTATACTTTATCCCTGCCCTAAATGTCAAGACTTTTTGAGCTTTCTTTTCTTATTTTCTTGTGGAACTAAGAATTCAAGCTTTCCAACGCTCTTTTTAACTACTTCACCACTCGCTATAAGTCTATTTAATCCCTCTACAGACGGCTTATCAAAGAGTAAGTTAATATCTTCTTGTGTTAAAGGGCGTTTATCTAAAGTGTTGATAATATCTTCATCGCTGTAGTAGGCATTATTTGGCTCAGCATGTACTCTTGAAGCGATATGTATAGGTAAAGTACTACCAAACAACTGGGAGGCCTCAAAAAGCTCTTTATAGGAGATGCCCATAACTGGATATGCTGGCGGTCTGTCTATTGTTCCTAAGTCTATTCGTTCACATTCCACTTTAAGTAAAACATCATTAAGTTTTTCTATCTCATCTTTTGTATCATTGATTCCATGTACAAAAAGTATTTCTATAAAAAGTTTGCCCTTGTAGATTTTTGAAAATTCTAGAACTTTACTTACCACTTCTTCGATTTTTATACTTTCATGAGGTCTGTCTATTTTTTTAAATATATCAGGACTTACTGCATCGAGAGAGAGTTTTACTTGGTCTAACTTGAGTAATGCTTCAAATACTTTTTTTTCTATTAAAGTAGCCGAGTTTGTTAGTATTAAGGTTTGTGTTTGCTTTTTTATTTTGTCTATTTCGTCTATAAGTTCTGAGAGTTTTGGATAAAGAGTAGGTTCACCATTTGCAGTTAATGTGATTACATCTATTTTCTCACTTAAGTGCTTTTTGAGTTCATTGATTATTGTTTTAATTTCCACTACAATTGACTGAGCGTCAACTGTAAGCATTGGAGCGAGTTCGCAATAAAGACAATCAAAGTTGCATTGTTTAGCATCTGGAGAAAGGTCAACTCCTAAACTCATGCCAAAACGGCGTGAGTTTATGGGTCCAAATATTATATTATTTTTTGCCGCTGACACGATGGCATTCGCTTACAAAGTGTTTCGCATTCTCTACAGGAACATCAGGTAAAATTCCATGGCCTAAGTTAAAGATATGACGCTTTGCACCCATAACTTTATGAATATTTTCAACCGATGCAGTTGTCATTTCTTGTGAGTATAAACGACACGGTTCCATATTTCCTTGAAGAACATACTTGTCCCCTAGTTTTTCTTTAGCAAGTGCCATCGGACTAGCCCAATCAACACCAAATACATCAAAATTACCATAGACTTTGTCATAAAATGCTGGGATTCCCTTAGGAAACATGATGATAGGAACATTAGGATATTTAGATTTTAAATAATCAGCAATCTCAACCATATACTTCCAAGAAAATTCATCGTACATATCTATCTCAATAGCTGCAGCCCAACTGTCAAAAATCTGTACAACATCGATACCAGATTCTATTTGTTTCTCCATATAGTACTTAACAACCTGTGTAACTTCATGTAAAATATTATGTAAAAGTTCAGGGTTTGAATACATCATTTTTTTACAAATATTGTATGTTTTAGTACCTTGACCTTCTATCATGTAGGTTGCGAGTGTCCATGGAGCACCTGTAAAGCCGATAAGTGCAATGTTATCGCCTCTTTCATCAAGCTGTGTACGAAGAAGTTTAATTGTGTCATAAACATAAGTCAGTTTACTAGCAGCCTCTTTGCCCTTTGTAAGTCTGTCTAAATCAGCCTGTGATTTTAAAGGATCAGAGAACTTTGGACCTTCTCCTGTAAAAAATCCTAAATCCATGCCCATTTCATCTGGAATAACAAGAATATCGCTAAAAAGAATTGCAGCATCTACACCAACAATATCTAAGGGTTGAATAGTAACTTCTGCCGCTTTTTTAGGGTCATGGCAAAGATTTAAAAAGTTGCCAGCTTCAGCGCGGACTAATTTATATTCAGGGAGATAACGACCAGCTTGTCGCATCATCCAAACTGGAGTGTATGGAGTTTCCTTACCTAAACATGCATCTACAAATATTTTATTAGCCATTATTTCTTACCTACCTTTCCTAAAAAATATAATCCAACTGAAACAGCTGTTATTGACAATGCGAAATAGAGTAAATCTAATGGAGTTGCATACTGAGCATGCGAAACTTTTTGAAAAAACCCAACCACAAGAACCATAACGATTACTTTTGATATTTTATCTTTTAGCTGATCAAGTGAATGGATTGCTAAAATCTTATTATCTTCACCATTTTCTTTGGCTATATCTATATCAGATATAAAAAGCTCATACAGACCAAAAGAGAAAAGCAACATAACTACGCCTATAAGATATAAATCAACTGCACCGATAATCCCACCAACTACATCTGCATGAAAGTGTTCTGGATGTGCTCCTGTTAAATATGTATTTAACACATATTTTGTAGTTGTAAATATATCAATACTAGCAACTATAAAAAGCACTACAGCACCCAAAAGACCAAAAACAACAGCCAATACAACCATAAACCTTGTTGCCCATAATGAGCTTTCAAATATTCTTTCCATTATTTATCTCCCTGCATCTCTACCCATTTTTGAGCGATTCTAACTGCATTTGTAGCAGCTCCTACTCTTAGGTTATCTGCCACTACAAACAGGTGAAGCATATTTTTTGCATAAACATCATTTCTTATACGACCTACAAATGTTTCATTCATGTCAACACAAGTAGAAGGCATCGGATACAAAGCTTCATCAGGATTATCGACAACAACAAGATTAGGAGCTTTTTTTAATATTTCCCTTGCCTCATCTGCATCTACATTTTTTTCAAATGTTAAAGTAACTGCCTCAGCATGACCGCGTAATGTTGGTACACGCACACAGGTTGCACTCAAAGGAATCTCTCGGTGCATGATTTTTGTTGTTTCATTGAGCATTTTCATTTCTTCTTTTGTGTATCCATTCTCAGTAAAAACATCTATTTGAGGAATAACATTTAAAGCAATTTGCTGGTTAAATGCCTTGTGTTCAGATTCACTCAGTTTAAAAGCGAAAAAATCTTGCATCTGCGTAACAAGTTCTTCCATTGCTGTTTTACCTGCACCTGAAGTTGCTTGGTATGTACTCACATCAACGCGTGTTAATGTATACACATCATCGAGAGGTTTAAGAGCTTGAACCATCTGAATCGTTGAACAATTAGGATTAGCAATAACACCTGTTTTTTCCCATAATGCAATATCCACAGGATTTACTTCAGGTACAACAAGAGGAACATCAGCATCCATTCTAAAATGTGAAGTATTATCAATCACAACTGCACCTGCTTTTACAGCATCTGGAGCAAATTCAGCACTTACGCTTCCACCTGCTGAAAAAAGAGCTATTTCAATATCTTCTTCTTTGAAAATATCGCTAGTAAGTTCTTGGATTGGTATATTTTTACCGTTAAACTCTACTGACTTACCGATACTTCTCGCACTTGCTAATGGTACTAACTTATTTAATGGAAAATCTATTTCTTGTAAAATTGTTAAAATTTCTTCGCCAACAGCGCCGTTTGCTCCGACTATTGCTACATTATATTTTTTTTTTGGGACATTCTTATTCTTCCTTGGACTTATATTTAATTTATTCGATTTTGTATGTAGAGTTCTTCTACTTGTATTTCATTGTTTTCACTCAAAATCACTGCTCGCTCAACAACAGAAATAAGCTCTCTAATATTTCCAGGCCATGCATACGCTAAAAGCATTTCTTTTGCTTTTTCGCTAAAAGTTTTCAACTCAAAATCATATTTTTTACAATTTATCTCACACATAGATTCTGCGATTTGTAAAATCTCATCTTTTCTTTCTTTTAAGGCGGGAATATTTAAAGGAATTGTATTTAAACGGTAATACAAATCTTCTCGAAATTCACCATCTTTAATTTTATCTGAAAGGTTCGCATTTGTAGCTGACACCACACGAATATCTATCTTAGTAACTTTTGGTGAGCCTAATCGGCGCACTTCTTTTTCTTGCAAAGCACGAAGAAGTTTTGCTTGAACACCGTAAGGCATCTCACCAATCTCATCTAAAAACAAAGTTCCACCATTTGCAAGTTCAAACTGTCCAGCCTTGGCTTCCACTGCATCTGTAAATGCACCTTTCTCGAACCCAAAAAGTTCGCTTTCTATCAAATTTTCTGGAATTGCTGCCATATTTATCGCTATAAAAGGCTTTTTAGCTCGGGGCGAATTTTCATGAATATAGTTTGCAAAAACCTCTTTTCCAACTCCGCTTTGACCAAGGAGTAAGATGCTAGCATCTGTCTTAGCAGCTTTTATAGCAATTGATAAAGCAGATTCCAGTGCCTTAGAAGTTCCAAGAAAAGTATTTTTTTTCTTCTTTGTAGTCTTTTTAACTACTTTTTTCTTGGCATCTTGAACATCACATTCTCTCTTTATTGCTGCTACTAAGGTATCTACATCAAAAGGTTTAAGTAAAAAGTCTTTCACACCAAGGTGAATCGACTCTATCGCTCGTTGAAGTGTTGCATTTCCAGTCATAATGATAACTTCAAATCTTCCATTTAAAGTTTTAACAAACTCTATGCCATCCATTCCAGGCATATTTATATCTGTAATGATAAGGTCATAAGAATCATCTAAAGATTTTAAAGCATCTTTAGCATTTTTAAATGTTTTAATTTCAAACTCTTTATAATCGCTCATAGCGATTTCAAGAGATTTTCTCATATTAATATCATCTTCAACGATTGCAATTTTCACAGATTCATAGCCTTATTTTAATGGCGATATTTTAACAAAATTATCATTAAAATCGACTTTGAAGCATGTAGTTTTAAGTGTATGGATCGCTGTAGAAGCCTGTTGGTAGTTTGTAGTAGTGGATTGATATTCTAAGTTGAGACCTATTTTATGTAAATAATCAATAAATTCTTGAGAGTTCTCTTGGATAATACCATCGAGTGTTTCATTTTTTAGTACAGGTAATTCAATAAAAGAAGTAGCTTCACCACGGCATGGTTTCATAGCTGGAGAAATTTGAAGTGATTCATTGTAAAGCGCTGCATCTTTTACAATGTAACGGTAGGAAATAAGATACTCGTCTGCATAAAGCGCAAACGAGTTAAAAAATATTAACGAGCAAATTGCGAGTGAGCGATAATAATTTCCATCTCTACTTCGCATAAACCCTCTTTAAAAGTTGTTTCAACTACATTAGCATTTCTAACCATAGCATTTACAGATGTACGAACAGTTGAGCGTTTTACCATCATATTTTTAATAACATCTTGCCCATCAACACGAACACCTTTTACTTTCTCAGCAATCAATCTATATGCATCAGAAACAGCTGCCCGTTTTGCAAGTGCATAAGCTTGTGCAGGAGATGATGTATTCATCGGCGCTACACCTTGGCCTATTACGCTAATCACAATTTGTTTATTTTTTTCTAAAACTTGTTCTTGCACATTTCTCTTGGCATCTTCATTCACTTCACCAAGTCGTATTTCTAAAGATTCTATCTGATTTGATAAATCATTAATTTGAGATGCACTATTCATCTGAGAAGCACTATCCATTTGAGATGTAGTCTTCATTGCTTCTAACGCTACAAGAGAACTAGAGCTAAGTAAAGCCACTAAGAGTAGAGAATATTTCATATTTGATCCTTAATATTTACAAAACTTAAGCAAAGACTATTCCAAATCTAGGCTTGCTTGTCCACTTTCTGATTCATTTTCATCTTCGTCTTCCTCTTTTTCCTCTTTAGGACAACGAGAAATACTTGCAACTTCGTCACCTTTTACAATATAAACACCCGATGTATTTCTACTTGATTTAGAGATAGTTTGCATATCTACACGAATCATTTTTCCAGCTTTTGTTAGTGCCATCATGTCCATATCTTCATCAACCATAAGACAACCAACAATATTTTTACCCGTCTTAGTTGTCATTTTCATAGCTATAACACCAGAACCGCCACGGTTTGTAAGTCTATATTCACCAGCTTCAGTACGCTTACCAATACCTTTTTCAGCAACGATAAGAATCTCTTGTTCATCATTCGCAATGATGTTAGCATCTACTACTTCATCACCCTCATGTTTAAACTTGATACCACGAACACCACGAGTACTTCTACCCTGCTCTCTCGTTTTTTCAATCTCAAATTTTATACATTGAGCAAATTTAGTAACTATAAATAAGTATTTAGTATCTGGACATGCAATAGTTGCTGTAATGAGAGCGTCATCTTCATCAAGAACAATAGCGCGAACTCCATTGCTTCTAATGTTTGAAAATTCACTTAAGTTGGTACGCTTAACAACACCTTTTTGCGTAAAGAAAACAAGACCTTTTTCATCGCTAAAGTCAGTAGTTGGAATGATAGAACGGATTTTTTCATCGGCTACAAGGTTTACAAGATTTACAACTGCCTTACCTTTTGCGATTCTACTTCCCTCAGGAATTCGATATACTTTTAACCAGTGAAGCTGACCACGGTCAGTTACAAAGAGTAAAGTATCATGCGTATTACATGTAAAGAAGCTTTCTATAAAGTCATCATCATATGTAGTTACAGCAGTTTTACCTTTTCCGCCACGCTTTTGTTTTTCATAGTTAACTAAAGGCACGCGTTTAATATAACCACGGTGTGTAATTGTAACAACCATTGGCTCATTTGGAATCAAATCTTCTATGTCAATATCGTCATAATCATCTTCTATCTCAGTTCTTCTTTTATCTGTATAAATAGCAGAAACTTCATCAAATTCTTCGGAAATAATTCCTTGAAGAACTTCTTCACTTTTAAGGATTGACTCAAGATAGTTAATGAGCTTCGTTAGCTCTGCTAACTCTTCCATAATTTTATTGATTTCTAAACCAGTTAAACGACCAAGTCTCATTGCAACAATACTTGCTGCTTGAATTGTACTAAAGTCATACTCTGTAGCTAAATTGTTTTTAGCTTCCTCTTCATTTGATGAGGCACGAATCGTTTTAATAACTTTTTCAATAATATCTATAGCTTTTTTCAAACCTTCTAAGATATGTGCTCGTGCCTTAGCTTTTTCAAGGTCAAATATAGTACGACGAATGATTACAGTTTTACGGTGGTTGATAAAGTGTTTTAAGATATCTATAATTCCAAAGATTCTAGGTTCTTGATTTAATATAGATAGCATGATAATACCAAAAGTAGTTTGCATACTTGTTTGTTTAAAAAGATTGTTAAGAACGATTTCGCTCATTGCATCGCGTTTAAGCTCGATTACAACACGCATACCATCACGGTCTGACTCATCACGAATTAAAGACACACCTTCAATCATTTTGTCTTTTACAAGGTTTGCTATATTTTCAATAAGTCTTGCTTTATTTACTTGGTAAGGAAGTTCATCGATTACGATTACTTCTTTTTTAGCAGTTTGTTCTATATGTGTTTTAGCACGAACTTTTATGCGACCACGACCAGTCTCATAGGCATCCATAATCCCTTTTTTACCAAAGATGATTCCACCTGTTGGAAAATCTGGTGCCTTGATATGATCCATAATCTCAATTAGAGAAATATTTGGATTTGCTAAAAGTGCTTTTAAACCGTTCATGATTTCACTAGGATTATGTGGAGGAATATTTGTAGCCATACCAACTGCGATTCCAGACGAACCATTTATAAGTAAGTTTGGAACACGCGTAGGCATTACATCTGGTTCTTTTGTAGTACCATCATAATTTTCTGACATATTTACAGTATTTTTTTCTAAGTCTTTAAGAAGTTCGCCTGCATATTTTGTCATACGCGCTTCTGTATATCGCATAGCTGCTGCAGAATCACCATCGACAGAACCAAAGTTTCCTTGGCCGTCGATTAATGGCATACGCATTGAAAAATCTTGAGCCATACGAACGAGTGCATCATAAACTGAGTTGTCCCCATGTGGGTGGTACTGACCAATTACATCCCCGACAATACGAGCAGATTTTTTAAACTTTGAACCATGCGATAAACTAAGTTTATCCATTGCATAAAGAATTCTTCTATGCACAGGTTTAAGTCCATCTCTTACATCGGGTAAGGCTCGTCCTACGATAACACTCATAGAGTAATCAAGGTAAGAATTTTGAAGAGTTGTTTCAATATTTATCTGTTGTATATCGTCGTTGTTTAGCAAGTCGCTCATTTAAACACCTAAAAATTAAATTCATTTATCTTATCTTAAAATTCCTTAATTTATCTTAGTTTTCATTAAAAATTTAACCTGATTAAAAAATAGGCAATTTTTTAATTCTGAAATGATTAAAAATAGTTATACTGCACTTGAAATAACTCGTCAAGAGAACTCAAAAGGAATTTAAATGAAAAAATGGCTATTAATTGCATTAATGCTTTTACCATCTTTAGCATTTGCTGAAGATGCACTCGATACTGGTGATACTGCATGGATGATGATGTCTACTGCTTTAGTACTACTTATGACACCTGCTGGTCTTGCACTCTTTTATGGTGGTATGACGCGTTCAAAAAATCTACTTAATACTTACGCAATGGTATTAATGGCATTTTGTGTTGCAATGATAATGTGGATAGCACTTGGTTATTCAATCGCTTTTGGTACGGCTGAAAGTTCTACTGTTCAAATGGTTTCAGGTGGATTATCTCATATATTCTTAAATGGAATTGCATGGAATGATTTAAGTGGAACATACCCTACTTATGTATTTATAGTATTTCAAGGTACTTTTGCTGCTATTACAGTTGCGATTGCATCTGGATCTGTTATTGAGAGAATTAAATTCTCAACATGGTTAGTATTTGTTGCTATCTGGGTTGTTGCTGTTTATGCTCCTGTAACGCATATGGTATGGGGTGGCGATGGTGCTTACCTATTTGACGCTGGAGCTTTAGATTTTGCTGGTGGTACTGTTGTTCATATGAATGGTGGTTTAGCTGGTTTAGTTCTAGCATTTATAGTTGGTAAACGTGTTGGATTCAACAAGATTGCTATGAAACCTATGAGTGTTATGCTTACTGCACTTGGTGGTGCTCTTCTATGGTTTGGTTGGTTTGGATTTAACGGTGGATCTGCATTTGGTGCAAACTCTATCGCTGGTCTAGCATTCTTAACTACTGCTCTTGCTCCTGCTGTTGCTGGTCTTACATGGTTACTTATCGAATGGGTAATTTATAAAAAACCAACACTTCTTGGTGCTATTTCAGGTGTTGTTGCTGGTCTTGTAGCAATCACTCCAGCTGCAGGTTTTGTTGATGTTACTGGTGCTATGGCTATCGGTGCTATCGGTTCAGTAGTTGCTTTCTTTGGTGTTTCTACACTTAAAAAGAAACTTGGTTATGATGATTCTCTAGACGCATTTGGTATCCACTTCCTTGCTGGTTTATGGGGAGCACTTGCAACTGCAATCTTCGCTCTTAAAGACAATGACCTTCTATGGGACGGTCCACTTAAAGAGTCTGGTGATAGAATGGGACAATTCATGGTTCAACTTGAATCAGTTGTAGTTGTTGGTTTATTCACTTTAGTTGGTACAGTTATCGTTTACTTTATCGCTTCAGCATTAACTGGTGGTGGACGCGTAGATGAAGAGACTGAGTCTCGTGGTCTTGATGAAGCTATTCATGGTGAAAAAGGTATGAATCTTTAATTTGAACGAAAAAGGGAAACATCCCTTTTTCTATCAGAATATTTAAATATGATACAATTAGAAAATAAAATATCTGGAGATATAAAATGAAAAGAGTAGAAGCTATTATTAAACCTTTCAAACTAGAAGATGTTAAAGATGCATTAGCTGAGATTGGTATAGAAGGTATGACTGTTAGTGAAGTTAAAGGTTATGGTCGTCAAAAAGGCCATAGTGAACTTTACCGTGGCGCTGAGTATGTTGTAGATTTTTTACCAAAAATCAAAATGGAAATGGTTGTTGACGACAAAGATGTTGAACAAGTTACTGCAACTATCGTTGAAGCAGCTAGAACTGGTAAAATCGGTGATGGTAAAATATTCGTTAGCGATATCGAAAAAATCATCAGAATTAGAACTGGTGAAACAGATATAGAAGCTATATAGTTTCAAATATCTACAATTTCTACATGGAAATCCATGTAGAAAGCTCTTTAACCTTTCCTTTAATTTTTACTAAATATTAATTTCGCTAATATAGCCCTATTCAATACAAAGGCTATTTCCACATGTTAGAATCTGATTTTAAATATATCATCGACACTTTCTTTATACTATTTTCTATGGTGCTCATCATTTTTATGGTACCTGGTTTTGCAATGCTAGAAGCTGGTCTTGTTCGTACTAAAAATGTTACTTCAGTTTTAACTATAAATGTAATGATTTACGCAGTAGCATCTATGGCTTTTCTTCTCATAGGTTACGACTTAGCCTTTGGTTCATGGGAAAATGACAGCATGAGTAAATGGGCTGCATTTATGTTTCAGATGGCTTTTGTTGGTAAAACTATAAATATTATGAGTGGTGGTGTGAGTGAAAGAGTTCGTATTATTCCCTTAGCTATTTTTGCCCTTATTATGGGTGGTTTTATTTATCCAACGGTTGTAAATGTAACATGGGGTGCAGATATACTCGCTGGCACAATGCTCGACATAAATATGTACGACCTAGCAGGTTCAACTGTTATACACTCAACCGGTGGATGGGCTCTTCTTGCAGCCATCATTATTATGGGTCCAAGAAAAGGTCGTTATGTCAACGGAAAGATTCGAGTTATCCCTGCTTCAAATATTCCACTTGTTGTTTTAGGTGCATTTCTTTTATGGATTGGTTGGTTTGGGTTTAATGGTGGTTCTGTTGGTTCCATATCAAGTATAGAAAGTGCGGACGCAGTTGCTAAAACAATTATGAATACAAATACAGCAGGACTTGCAGGAGCTATAATTGCTGGACTTATCATGTACGCAAGATACAAACTTTTTGATATAACAATGATTCTAAATGGTGCTTTAGGTGGCTTAGTAGCAGTTACAGCTGGTCCTGGCTTGTATGATGTTTATACTCCTATCCTCATCGGTCTCATAGGTGGAGCATTAGTAGTATTTGCTGTTCCTTTATTTGATAAACTCAAACTCGATGACCCTGTTGGTGCGCTTTCTGTTCACCTTGTTAATGGGATTTGGGGAACTTTAGCTGTTGGTATATTTATTGAGAGTGTTTCGTTTATGGATCAACTCAAAGGTGTTCTTGTAATCGCTGTTTTTGCTTTTTCTGTTTCATTTGTAGTTTTATTTATTGTCAATAAGCTATCAAAGTTTAGAGCTGAGGATGATGCACAACAAGAGGGAATGGATGTGAATGAATGTGGTGTCGAGGCCTACCCAGAGTTTAAACGGTCGATATAACTATTTTTACATGATTAGGCATAGTAGCTCTCTGTTTGTTTCTTTAGTACTTCATCTTGCTTTAGCCTTTGTACTTTTTATAGGCTACAAGCTTATCCTATTGGATACTACTCCAAAAAAAGAGAGCACTGAAAAACGAGTAAAAATCATGCTTTGCAATATAAATACAACACAGCCTAGCATTTTAATTCCAAAACAAACCAAAACGATACAAAAAATTATCCCTATCCCTATCCCTAAACCTAAACCTAAACCTAAACCTAAACCTAAACCTAAACCTAAACCTAAAAAGATACAAAAAAAAACCAAAAAGAAAGTTTCTCTAGCTCCGCTAAAACCTCAAGTTCAAGCTAAACCAATTATAGAAAAAGTAGTAGTAGAAGAAACGACTACTACAAGTGTAGCCATAACTAAAGAACCTACAGTTCAAGAGCTAGCGCCAAAAGTATCTTTAGAAAAAGAATATATAAAGCATCATATACAAGAGATTACACAACTATTATCTGAGAACCTTTATTATCCACGGTCGGCTAGAAAAAGAGCTATTATGGGTACCGTCATGCTTAAGTTCAAACTCTCTACACTCGGCGAAGTATATGACATTCAGGTAATAGAATCTAAACACGCTATACTCTCCCGTGCAGCAGTTGAAACCCTTGAAGATTTATCCGGTAAGTTTCCAAAACCAGATGAAGAGCTAAGCTTGCATCTACCAATAAAATATAATTTAAGAAGATAGAAATTTACTTTAGTGTACTATCTAACACGAGGATTTTATTATGAAAAATATTTTTATATATTTGGTAGCTATTTTACTTATAAGTTCTGTGTTTGCAGATGAAGACTTATCGATTCAACTTATCCATGAAGCAGAAAAAGAAGTTGGATTTATAAGTTCGCAAGATTTAAAAAAACTTATTGATAGCGAAGCTAACGTAATTGTTTTAGATGTTCGTGAAGCTTATCAAAAAGTTGATGGTGCTATTTATTCTGATGAATCTTATGCGATAACTCGTGGTGATTTAGAATTTCTTATCATGAGTAAAATAAAAAATAAAAACGCACTTATCGTGACATATTGTCGTGGTGGACATAGAAGTGCCCTTGCGGCTCTTTCACTCAGACACATTGGTTATAAAAATGCAACAACTCTTAAAGGTGGAATAAGAGCATGGGCGAAATCTGGCTATCCTATAGAAACAAAAATTGGTATAACACGCTTAGTCAAGGCTTACTAAGTATTTTCAATATCAGCTATTTCTTTAACAATATCTATTGAAAGGTTTTCATAGCCACCTTTTGTTACTAAAATATCATCTTCAATTCGAATACCTATACCTCTGTATTTTTTAGGAATATCTTTATCATTTTCGTCACAATATATACCTGGCTCAATCGTTAAGACCATTCCTTCTTCTAATGGAATTTCATTACCTTTTTTATTTAGATAAGGTGCTTCATCATGAACATCCAGTCCCATCCAGTGCCCTATTCCATGTGGATAGTATTTTTTATGAGCCTTTTTCTTTAAAAGTTTTTTCACATTTCCTTTTAAAATTCCAAGTTCAATCATTCCCTTACATAAAAGTTCTTCAGATTTTTTATGTAAATCAGTTCGCATTACACCCTGTTTAATCATTTTTATAATCTTCACTTGTACATCAAGAACCATTTCATAAAGCTCTTTTTGCGCCTTAGAAAATTTTCCACTTACTGGTATAGTGCGTGTAATATCACTAGCATAGTAGTCGTATTCACATCCAGCATCTATAAGAATCAAATCTCCATCAACTAGAGTCTTATCATTGCTTATATAGTGAAGTGTGTTTGCAGAGTTTCCACCAGCAACTATAGATGTATACGCATCACTATATGCGCCATTCTTTTTAAAGATATTTTCTATAGATGCTTGGAGTTCGTATTCATTTTTACCTAACTTCTCAAGACGCATTGCTTTGTGATGTGCTTTTTTTGTAATAAGAAGTGCTTTTTTTATAAGTTTCACTTCTGCATCTGACTTTATAAGTCGCATTTTTTCAATATTTTTTGCGATATTTATATGGGTGCTTATACCCTTTGAAATTCTTTTTAAGGCTTTAAAGCGTAAATAATTTAGTTTAAAATCAAAATAGAGGTGTTGCTTGAGTTCTTTGTTCTTAGCAAATATATCTTCAAATAAATCTATTTCATAAACTTTATCAACATTAAATACTTGTTTAGCATCTACTCGTCCAAGGCGCTTTCCAGTCCATAGTTCTTTTATGGCATCTTTTTTTTCTACAAAAAGAATTGTCTTAAACATTTTCTTATTTTTGACAATCATTAAACAAGCATTGTCTTCTTTAAAACCTGTCAAATAATAAAAATTGCTGTCTTGTCTAAAAGGATATTCAGTATCGTTTGAACGCGTTTTATGTGTTGCACTATGCACAATTGCAACAGAGTGCTTTTTCATAGAATTAGCTACTAAAGTTCTTCGTTTTTCATACTCAGTTTCTTGTATCATTACAAACCTCTCCTAACCAAATATTACTTTGTAAAAGAATATCTTTTAATGCTTTGTTTAAGGCATTTACTCCACCGTAAGAGCTAAGTTCATCTACATCCATTTTCTTTGTAAATGTTTCATTTGCGAATACAGTATTTGTTCTTGCATCTATAAGGCTTAAACTTATCACTACATTTACAAAAGACTCCGTAGATGCATCGTTAAAATACTGCATAAAGTCTTCGATATTTACTTCTACGATAATATCACTTCTACTTCTGGATTTTGATATTTCTACATTTTTAAAAAGTTTTGAAGCTCTAATCATCGATAAAAATTCAGCTGTAAGCGCTCTATTTGGACTCATCGACCATAATGACTCTGAGTAAGTATACTGCTTGGAATCACCAAGTCTATAACTCATACTTTGAGAACGCAAAGCACTAGAACTAAATGCTTGTGCAACGCGTAATGACTTCGTTTTGCATCCACTTTGGCTAAGAACATTTACATTTACCTGAGAGTTGACTCTGTATTCTACTTTAGAAGGAATAATGTTCGTGCAAGCAATAAATACAGTACTGATAAATAATAAATAAATGTATTGCATTATTCACCTGGACCTTTTTTAGCTTTCTCTTTTGTAAAGAGTATATCACCCGGACTTCGCTCATAAGTTTCAAGTAAACCATCAAGTCTGATTATTAATTCTTGGACATCTATGAGTGTATTGTTCATTGTAGGAACTACGTCACTGGCTATATCCTTTATATTAAATTCACCACTTTTGACTGCTCTCCTTATCTCCGCCATCGAGCCTTTAATACCGGTATAACTGTGCATAATAGAATCAAAAGAACCTGCAATTTTATCTTCCCACTCTGTACTGCTATCGATAAAGGCTCCAAACTTAGGAGTTAATCTATTTGCCTTATCGCTTATATCATCAAAGTTTTTCACAGTCGATTGAATATTTTTAATTGTATTTTCATCTAAGGTTCTATCTAGTTTTTCTAAAAGGCTCGATGCTCTCTTTAAAATCAAAGAGAATTCTCTTTGGTTTTCATCATTAAGTAACTTGTTTGTTTGGGTTAATGCTATGGAGACTTTTTCTGAGACACTTCCAAATGATTGTTCTATATTTTCAAAAAAAGAAGGGAGGGTTTTAATAACTGGATATTTTTCATTTTCTTTTGCGAGTAATTCTTTTGCATCACGAGAACCCATACTCAAGTTTATATAACTAAGACCCGTAATTCCTTGGGCTGTCAGTTTTGCAATTGTATCTTCTTTTATGGGTGTTGTTTTTAAAATTGTTATGAGTATTTGAACCTGCTCCATATTATTTGGATTGATTTTAAGACTACTCACTTTACCAACACTTATTCCCCTGTATTTTACTGGAGCATCTATATTTAAGCCCAGTACTGATTCATCAAAGTGAATATAGTATTTTTTAACTTCTTCCTCAGATGAGGGTTGCATAAGCCAGTATGTAAAAGATACCATTAAGATAAAACCTACTAAAACCAAAAATCCGACGAGTGTATAGTTTACTTTATTATTCATAATGCGTTAAGTCCTTTTATCTTTGAAAAATGTTTGTATAAATTCGTTTTTGACTGATTTTATATCAGCTAAACTTCCTTCATAAGCTATCTTCTTATTGTCAATAATGGCAACACTATCAAGTGTATCGTAGATTGATTGTAAATCATGTGAAACCATAACAATTGTAAGACCGAGTAAGTCTCGAAGTTTTAAAATAAGTCCATCAAAATCTCGCGCTGAGATTGGGTCAAGTCCACTTGTTGGTTCATCTAAAAACAAAAGCTTAGGATCCATTGCAAGTGAGCGAGCGAGTGCTGATTTTTTCTTCATTCCACCACTTATTTGAGAGGGATAAAGTGCTGCATCTGAAGACTTTAAACCAACTAAGTTAATCTTAAACCGAACTATTTCATCAATCATTTTAGCTGAAATATCAGTGTATTCGATGAGAGGAAGTGCTATGTTCTCAGCTACAGTTAGTGAAGAAAAAAGTGCGCCTGCTTGAAAAAGAACGCCCCATTGTCGTCGTAAACTTTGCGCATCTGCATGTGAGATATTAGCCACATCATGACCTAAAATATTTATACTACCGCTGTGTACTTTTTGTAGCATAACCATTTCTCTTAAAAGTGTTGTTTTTCCACATCCACTTGGACCAAGAAGCCCATAAATATGACCTTCTTTTATACTTAGGTTCAGTCCATCATGCACAATTCTCTCATCAAAAATTGTTCGCACATTTCTAACTTCAATAATATTCATATTATATTCCTAAGTTTGTAAAGGCAATTGAAAAGAGTGCATCACAAACTATAACAGCAAAAATCGCTTCAACAACACTTTTTGTTGTATTAAAACCTATGCTTTGCGTATCGTTTTTAACCATAAGACCTCTATAGATTCCGATACTTGCAATTAAAAATGCAAAGAATGGACCTTTTATAATTCCTATGAAAAAATGCTTAATCGCAATAACTTCTATAAATCTATCTAAAAATAAACTCGGACTTATTTGTAAATCCATGTTCGCTACAAGCATTCCACCAAGAATTCCCATCATATCTGCAACAAATATTAAAAGAGGGAGAACTATCATAAGCGCAATAATTCTCGGCATCACCAAAAATATATAAGGATCAAAACCCATTGTACGCATAGCATCTAGCTCTTCTGTTATTTTCATGGCTCCTATTTGGGCTGTAAATGCAGAACCACTTCGTCCAGCTATGACTATGGCGGTTATAAGAGGAGCTAACTCACGCAAGATTGAGATTCCAAGCATGTCAACTAAAAATATATTTGCGCCGTATATTTTTAGTTGGTACGCAGATTGGTAGGCAACAACAAGTCCGATAAGAAAGCTTGTTAATGCAATAATAGGAAGTGCTTTAATCCCTGTTTCATTTATTTCAAAAGCTATTTCTTTATAACGGATGTTTTTAAATGATTTTAAATAGTGTAATTTTGTAGCGAATAAGTTGCCTAAAAAGTTAAAAAAGGACAAGAGACCTAGATAGTTAAGATAAACTGATTTACCAAGTTTTTCAAAAAAAGCTTCTTCGAGTTTATCTTTTAAGGGGCTTGATTTTAAAGTTTGTTCGTGTGCGAGATGCAAGGTAGCATTTATGTTTTCATTACTACACTTAAGTTGAACTTCAATATTTTTTCTTTGGTAATATCGATGTAAGCCATTTATATACAAAGCGGCAGCAGTATCTAAAATATCTACTGCCGATAGGTTTATCTCTATTTTTTTTAATCCTATAGTCGCTATGGCATCTGTCTGTTTTTCTAAAGAAGCAATGGTATAGAGGTCTAAGTTCTTTGAAAAATTCATAAGAAGCTCAGTACCTTTTAAAGATAGTGTTAAATTAGAACTATTCATACTAAGTACTAAAAATCTCTCTCGAGAAGTTTGTTCACTTTTAAAATAGTCAGGATTCTACCTTCTTGCTTTCCAACACCCTCAATCATACTATCTTCAGATGCGATAGTGTCAGGTGGAGGACCGATATCTGTTTTTTTGATGCGTATTGCCTCGGTGAGTCGGTCTATAACAAAACCAGCTACTTCATCATTTTGTGTCAATACAAAAACTCTTGTTTCATCGTTATGGTTTTTAGCACCCAAACCAAACTTAACGCGTAAGTCAATAACGGGAATAACAGAACCACGAAGATTAAAGACTCCTAGAACATAAGCAGGAGTTTGAGGAACGCGTGTCCATGAAATTGGCTTGATGATTTCTTGAATCGTTAAAATAGGCACCGCATATTCTTCTTCACCAATCACAAACCCAACCAATTGAACGATATCGTCCGATTGGTCTAGTCCTGTGTTTTGTTGTTCGTTCTGCTTATTAATAATATCTTTTAATTTATCACTCATTATAAGAACTCCGATTTAAAGTTAACATTTCTTTGAACTACACTCGATAAGTAGTCAGCCGAATAAGGTTTTGTAATATACTCAACCATTCCAGATTCAACACCTCGCATTCTATCAGACTTACCTGTACGCGATGTAACAGCAATTAGTGGAAGGTTTTTGTACTTGTTGTATTTTTTAATCTCAGTTGCTAAAGAATATCCATCCATTCTTGGCATCTCAATATCAACTAACATTGCATCAAAATTATGTTCACCCGATTTTAAAATACTCAATGCTTCTTGCCCATCACTCGCTTCAACTAAAGAAATGCCCAATGGCTCAAGTGCCTTTGTCATAATCATTCTATCTGTTTTAGAATCATCAACTATCATTACTTTGTAATCACTTGCCTTTGATTTTTCATGTGTAATCTGCCCAGCACTACTTTGTGTTGAAGCAGATGCTTTCACACCTTTTGCCATATGCATGAGTGCTACAACATCAACAATCAGAGTAACTCCACCATCACCACGAATCGTAGCTCCAGCAACACCTTCAATACCTTTAAGATAATCACCAAGTGATTTAATAACTATCTCTTCTTGACCTACTAAAGAATCAACAATCAGACCTAGTTTTTGTGCTCCTAAGCCAAGCACAACTACATAGGCATGTTCTCCAGAATCTAGAATTCTATCTACTTCAAAAATATCACCAATGTGTACAAGCGATAAAACTTCATTACGAAGTCGCATAACCGAACGACTCTCCACTGTGTAAATCTCATCTTGAGAGATTCTAACAGTTTCAAGCACTGAAGATAGAGGAATCGCATAGTATTCTTCTTGAACGCCAACAAGCAAAGCTTGAATAATAGCAAGCGTTAAAGGAATCTTTAATTTTATTGATGTACCTGTACCAAACACACTGTCAATATCAATAATACCATTAACTTTTTCTATATTTGTTTTTACAACATCCATACCAACACCACGACCAGATACATTTGTAACTGCTGCCGCGGTAGAAAAACCAGGCTTAAATATGAGAGCAAAGGCTTCTTTGTCACTCATATTATCAGCTTCTTTTTCAGTGATAAGATTTTTTTCTAAACACTTATTTTTAAGCATTTCGACATCAAGACCTTTACCATCATCATCAATCTGAATAACAATAGCATTACCTTCATTGTATGCTTTTAACTTAATCGTTCCTGTTTCTGGTTTTCCTGCAGCTACTCGAACATCTGGCATCTCAACACCATGATCGCATGAGTTACGGATAATATGAACAAGCGGATCACCAATTTCTTCAACAATTGACTTATCAAGTTCTGTTTCTTCACCAGAAATCTCAAGTTCAATTTTTTTGTTAAGTTCACGCGTTAAATCTCGAATCATTCGAGGGAACTTGTTAAATACTTTACCAATTGGAAGCATTCTCGTTTTCATAACTGCGATTTGAAGGTCAGTTGTAACAAGTGAAACAATAGAAACAACTTGGTTAAGCTCTTCTAAAAATTCTTCACCCTCGTAACGCTCTTCAACATCGTCATTAATTTTAATCAGTCTATTTTTAGCAAGAACAAGCTCACCGATAAGATTCATTAAGTGGTCAAGTCTTTTTACATCAACACGGATTGTTTGTTCCACTTGCGCCGGTGCTTTTTTTACAGGAGCTGCAGCCTTAGGCTCTTCTTTTTTCGGTGCTGCTTTTGCAACCACAGGAGGGGGCGGTGGTGGAGGTGGTGGAGCAGCTGCTTCTGGTTTTGCTTGAGGAGCAGCAGCTTCATCTTCAATAGGAGAAGGAGGTGCTTCAGGAACTGCTTCTCCAGCAGCAATTTTTTCAGCACGTCTTGCCTTATCCTGATTTTGTCTTTCATTGAGTAAGCGTTCTATCTCTGCTTCTATATCGCCATCGTCCATGTTGTCATAGTCAAGTTCTTCTTCTGGCGCTTCTTCAACAGGGCAGTTTCTTCAACAGGAGCAGTTTCTTCAACTGCGGGAGCTACAGCTTCAACAACAGGAACATCGCCATCTCCACCAGATATTTTGTCAAGTCTAACAACACATTCGGCTACATCAATCCCTGCATCTGAACTCGTATCACGAATAACATTTAAGAGTGCTTTCATAAGATCGATAGACTCGAGTACTACATCCATGACATCTGGAGTGATTATAAGTTCGCCATGTCTTGCTTTGTTCAATACATCTTCCATATGATGTGTTAAATGCGTTAAAACATCAAAGTTTAAGAATGAAGAAGCACCTTTTACAGTGTGCGCTACACGAAAAATACCATTTAAAAGTTCTAAGTCTTCGGGTGTATTTTCTAGTTCTACTAAATCTTCATCTAACTTTTCAACAAGTTCAAAAGATTCAACTAAAAAATCCTGTAATATTTCCTGAAATTCATCCATATCTCTACTCCTAGTTCATATGTGCACGAACAACTCGTGACACTTCATCATAAAATGTGCTAGCTTCAAACTTAACTAAATAAGCTTCTCCACCTGCCTCTTTGCCTCTACCCTCAGAAAAATGGTCACTGATAGATGAGTTGAAGATGATTGGGATATCTCTAAACCTACCATCTTCTTTTACATTTGCTGCAAAATGAAAACCATCCATTCTCGGCATCTCAACATCTGAAAGAATCAATTTCAAATGCTCTTTTATAGAGTCGCCGTACATTCCATAAAGTTCTTCGAGTTTTTCTAAACCTTCTTGACCATCAATAGCTTCTACAACTTGAAAGCCCATTTTACTAAGCGCTTCTTTTACTATTTTTCTCGCAGTTGAACTATCATCTAAGATAAGTGCTAAACCTGAGAATTTTTCCAAGTCTTGAGGCATAGCATCTACATCTGGTTCATAAAGTCCAAGGTCTTGAACAACGCTTTCAAGGTCTAAAATAAGAAGAACATTATCGCCTTCTATCTTCGTAACACCTGTGATTTTACTACCATCAAGTGTACCTGAACTACTTGTAAAAGTTGCCGGCTCGATATCACCCCAGTTAATTCTTCGAATTCTTTTTGCTTCATGAACAATAAAACCAATAAGAACATTGTTAAATTCTGTAATAATAACTCTTAAATTCTTCTCGAGACCTTCTGGAGGAGTAATGCCCATCCATTTGGCAAGGTTAACTACGGGAATCACGACATCTCTTAAATCAAAGATACCCTCTATAAAATCTGGGGTACCGGGAAGCTCCGTAAGTTTTGGTACACGAATAATCTCACGAACCTTTGATACATTAATACCGTAAATACCCTCGTATACTTCATCCTCACCCTGATTAAGTATACGAAAATCTACAAGTTCCATTTCATTGGAACCAACTTTGAGCGAGTTATCATCCATATTTATGTCTCCTTAGAGAAAATATTTTCTTCTAATAGTTCTTTTTCTTTACTCGATTTTACTATAAAATATCTTTGATTGCAAGCAAAAGCACCTAAATTTATATACTTTATTGTAGTCAGCTCAAAAGTTTTATTTTGATGAAAATGTCCCTCAATAAAGTAATCACTTGCATAAGTATTATTTATTCTTTTACTAATAAAGTCTTCAAACCAAGGGAGTTCTTTGCAATCATTTTTCATACTTAAATATTTATCTAACTTTTTGAGTATATATATTTCAAATAAACTTAAAAACTTTAGCACAAGTTTATTTCTAACGATTGCCGTATATATTTGGTAGCCTAGTGGAGCGTCAAAATCACCATGGGCTAAAATTACTTTTTTTTCATCATATAAACATTGAAGAGGCTGATTTTTTATTTTAAAAACATTTACATTTGGGAAAAGAGATGCTAGATTAAAATCATGGTTTCCCTCAAGATATATAATTTCTATTGTTTGTGAGAGTTTATTTATTATATTAATAGCTTCAATATTCACTTGATAGGTTTTTTCTACTCCGCCAAAAAGGGCATCAAATATATCACCCATAAAGAAGATCTGAGTTGGAAGAAGTTTTTTAGATGCTATGGCTTTTAAAAAGTCTAAAAGCTCTGGACGGCTCGAAGAATAATGTGCATCTGTTATAAAGAATGCACCCTCTTTTATTTGTATCTGACTATGGAACATACGCTATATTTGGAATTGCTGTATTTTCATTAAGTCCCATCATTAGGTTTGCATTTGCAAGTGCTTGAGAAGATGAACCACGAAGAAGGTTGTCAATAGAAGTCGAGATAAATAAAATATTTCCCTTTTGTTTTACATAAATATCACAAAAATTTGTTCCTGCTGTATTTTTCATATCAACTGGATTTTTACAGATTCTTACATAAGGTTCATCTTTATAAAATTCTTTTAATACAGCCTCAGCATCTAGACTAGGCTCTACCTGAATATAGATAGAAGAAATCATCCCTCGAGTTGTAGGTATCAAATGCGGTACAAAATGAATCTCATCAAAATCAATATTTAACTTTTGTGCGATTTCAGGTGCATGTCTGTGATAGAAAGGATTGTATGCAAACATATTATCGTTCACATTTACAAAATGTGTTACATCACTGAGTTTCTTTCCTGCACCACTCACACCTGTTTTAGCATCTATAATGATTGGCGTATTTGGGGTTCTATATTCAGTATATGGAAGAAGTCCAAGGATTGCCGAAGTTGGAAAACAACCCGGATTTGCTACAATTGAAGCTTTTTTAATATCTTCACGAAACAATTCAGGTAAACCATAAACAACTTCTTCTAAATTTGTAGCATCTGTATGGGGGCAATAGTATTCTTCATATACTTCTTGAGTAAGTCTATAATCAGCTGAAAAGTCAACTATTTTTATACCCTTTTTCATAAATGGAGCTACATACGCCATCGCAGTTTTGTGAGGAACGGCAAGAAATACAAGTTCACAAGCGCTCGAGCACGCATCTACATCTGCTTTTACAACTTCTAACTCACATACAGAGCTTAAAGATGGATGAAGCTCATTTAAAGTAGTGCCTCCCGTAGAATTTGCCACATAATTTAAGTTAAAACTTGGATGATTTACAAGCATTTTTACAAGTTCTAAACCTGTATAGCCACTTACTCCAATGATTCCTACATTAATGTGTTTCAAAAACTATTTCCACATATTTAACTTCATCTATTTCAAACTCTTTTTCACCACCAGGAAGACGAACTTTTACTTCATCACCCTCCTCTTTCCCAAGAAGTTGTTTTGCAAGTGGTGAACCAAAAGAGATAAGTCCAAGATCTGGATTTGATTCACAGCCACCAACTATAGTATATGTAAACTCTTCATCTGAATCCATATCTGTCACAACAATTGTTGAGCCAAAACTAATACGAGTATGTTCCAATTCTCTTGGATCTACTATTTTAGCCTTACCAATTATCTCAGCTAAATCTGCCAAACGCCCATCTATAGTTCTTTGCATCTCTTTTGCTGCATGGTACTCAGCATTTTCTTTTAGGTCACCATGTTCAAGTGCTTCTTCTATGTCTTTTACCACTTGCGGTCGTTTTACCATTTTTAAATTTTTTACTTCAGCTTGAAGTTTTTCATAGCCAAAAAGTGTCATTGGTTCAATATTTTGCATAATATATTCTCTTATTTATTTAATTAATTACTTGATTATAGCTAAATTATTTAAAACCATGAATTATCTAAACAATCTTCTTTTGTATCTTTTATAAATTCTATATAATCACTTGAATTTTTATCTACTACTTTATACTCATCGTATGTATACTCTTTAAATATTGCATCGTCTACACAGGTACAAAGAGTAGAATTATTTGAGTCTGTACAGGTTGAAAGCATTTCGCTTTTTTGTGAATCTTCCCATCCAAAATAACTTATATACATTGGATATAATGTCCAAATAGCGAAACCTAGGGTTAATACTATATTTGTTATATACTCTCTCTTTTTCGTCTCTATATACTTTTTAACATCATAGATTATGATAATAAGAAATATTACCTCTAAGGTTATTATAAACCAATCGCTGTCTAAAAAATCAAACATTATTTACACCTTTTTTATTTTTCTTATTTCTTTAACAGTCTCTGCGCACATGGTAAGTCCAAATGAAGCGGTTACTGCCATAAAACTACCTTTTTCTTTTACAACTGCTTCTTCACTTGAAAAAATCACCTTATACTTCTTTTTAAAACCTCGTTTACGAAGTTCATAACGGATTTTAGAACCAAACTTATCTCCGTAAGACTTCCATATATCACCTACTAAAATCTTTGTTGGGTCAAGTCTTTTTGCTGAGCCAAAAGAAGATATTAACTTTTTATGACACTTTTGTGCGAGGGCTAGTTTTGCTTTTATATCATCTATTGCATCCAGAACTAAGTCATATGCATCAAAGTCAAAGTCAGACACCCACTTCTCATCAATTCTAACATTTATAATTTCTATTTCTGGATAATGTTTTTGTAAAGACTCTACTTTATTTTCATGCTCATGAAGTTCTGACCACATTTGACGGTTTTGGTTTGTTTCATCATAATTGTCAAAATCTACTATAGTAATATTTTTCACACCACTTCTATAAAGACAGTCTAAACAAAAACTTCCAACTCCACCAACACCGAGTAAGATTATTTTTGCATCTTCAAGGCTTTTAAATTCTGCTTGGAGAAGAAGTTTTATACGATCGTATCGCATCTAGTCTTCACACCAGTCTTGAAGTGTTTTCATACTATTATACGCCGACAAGTCAAGCATAATGGGTGTTATAGAAATAAAACCAGCTTGTATCGCTTCGTGATCGCTCATGCCTGATTTACCAACTCGAGGAGCAAAACTTAGAGGATGTAGTCCCAACCAGTAGTGTTCTTCTCCTCGTGGATTTCTATGCATATGCGCGTCATTTGCATAAAGTCTATGTCCAGCATAGGTTACTTTCGTCTTAGCATCTGCACTTGCATTTGATGGTATATTTATATTTAAGAATTCTCGTGATGGAAGTGGGAAAGAGCCATTTTTTATCTTAAGTACTAAGTCTTTAATCGTTTTACACGCGAGAGAAAAATCACCATCAGGATTTGTAAAATCCATAACTTGGCTTATAGCGATAGAGGGAATATCGTGAAGAACACCTTCCATTGCACCAGCAGCAGTTCCTGAGTATGTAATATCTTCACCCATGTTTGAACCACGGTTAATTCCACTCACAAGTAAGTCCGGTTTTTCATCATTATAAATAGCTGAAAGTGACAAATAAACACAGTCACTAGGCGTGCCATCGTCGAGTTTATAAAAGTCATCATCTACGCTCACAAAACGAAGAGGGCGGGTAAGTGTAATAGAATGTCCACATGCAGACTTTTCATTCGCAGGGGCTACAACTGTAACTGTAACTCCATCTAATTCTTTTAGGCTTCTCACGAGTGCAAGAAGTCCCTTAGCATCATAACCATCATCATTAGTAATTAAAATATTATATTGTTTCATATAAGTATTTTATACTAAAGCATATTAGAGATTACTTGATTTTCTTAATTTTCTCATTTACATATTTTGCAACTGATTTAAGCTCAAAATCATTGTACTTTTTCTTCCAAGAAGGCATATGATCTTCCATCGTTCCCCAAAACTTTCCACCAAATTTAGCATAAAGAAAAATCTGATCTTGACTAAGAAGTGTTCTTTGTAAATTGTATGGATACATAAAGCTATCTTCAGCCTTAGACATTTCAACATATTCACTTTTTCCATTGCCTGTCACTCCATGGCACATGCTACAGTTACGCTTAAAAATCTTTTCACCTGTTTTTAGCATCTTATGCTCGTCTGCTTTTGCGATAGGCTTACTTTCTTTAAGGAGCTTCTCTACACGAGCTTCTCCATTGGGATTAAATGCTTTAGAAACATAATGCGCGATACCTTCTATTTCATCATCTTTATAGATATACTTAAAAGTTGGCATCATATCAGCATGAGCACCCCAATGATGAGCACCCTCTTTTATAATCTGAAATGACTGTGCCTCTGTTAAAATTGTCTGCGTTAGTTTTCTAGGTTTTACAATAAGCATAATCGCATCATTTGTATCACCTTGTGTTCCATGACAACTCACACAAGTAGCGTTATAAATCACTTTCCCATCATCATAAAGATAATCCTCTGCGACTAAACTAGTACTTAAAGCTAAACAGATAAGGAGTATTAAACTATTTATCTGTCTCATTTTTAGCTCCTAAAACTTCTTTAACATACATAACAACTGAATGAAGTGTGTAATCATCATATTTTTTAGACCATGATGGCATATCGTTTTTAGCTGTTCCCCAAAATTTACCGCCATGCTTAGAATACAAGAACATTTGATCTTTACTTAAAAGAGACTTGTTTAAATTATATGGAAATATTGACATTTCGGGATTTCTTGTTGCATCGCCATTACCATCAGCAATAACACCATGACACCAAGAACAATTTCTTCCATAGATTTTCTTACCGCGTTTTAGCATCTTAGCTTTTTTAGCTGGATCGATTTTAGCACTTTCATCCATAAGTTTTTTCACTCTTTGCTCAGACTCAGTGTTAAAATTCTTCGTGATGTAACCCGTAACACTACGCAATTCTTCTTCGTTGAACACTGACTCAAATGAAGGCATTATATCAGCAGAAGCACCATTAAAATGTGCTCCTTTTTTGATAATCTGATACGATTGTTCTTCAGTTAAAATTGTTCTATTTAAGTTTCTTGGATTTACAATAAAGCTTATTCCAGTATTTGCACTTCCATCAACTCCATGACAAGATACACAGGTTTGTTTGTAAATCTTTTCTCCTGTGTCAAACTTACTTCCTCCAGCATAAACAAATCCACTTAGCAAGAGTATTGCTAGTAAAATGTTCAACTTACTTCGCCGTTACTTCTAAAAGCATGTTTGGATGGATTGCACACTCTACATTAAAAACTCCAGCAGCTAAAACTTTTGCAGATACAGGTTTTCCTGGTGATTGCATACCCGTGTCAAACTCATTTGCTTCATCGTCTGTGTAAGCGTTATGCGCAAAAGGGTCTGAGTTTTTAAATGTTAAAGTATCTCCAACTGCAACTGTTATAGCGTGAGGAATAAATGTCTTTCCTTTTTGATCGATTACATGGTCTACTGCAAATAAACTACTTGCTACTAGAAGTGATAAGATTATGTTTTTCATATTTTTTGTCCTTGAGTTATATTTTTCTTAGTATACACAATAATTGTGTACCTATTGTGGAAAATTTGTTGGAATTTTAGTTTTATTTTCAGTTGTTAGTGTTTTTAAGAAGCTAACCATCTTAGTATAATCATCATCAGTTAAATCTTTGTTTTGAACCTGAGTACTAAAGTTCTTAACATGTGGGAATTTTCCTTCATTACAAATTCTTGAGGCTTCTTCTAAAGACTTAACGCTTCCATCATGCATATATGGGTGGCTTATAGCTACATCTCTTAATGTAGGAGTTTTAAAAACACCGTACCAAGCTGCTCTTCTCTTAACTGCATACCTACCCACATCTTTACCTGCTAATTGACCATCAGTCATACCTAAGTTATGAAATGAGCCATCACTAAAGTTAAAGCCTTCATGGCATGAAACACAGTTAGCTTTTCCTTTAAAGATTTTAAAACCTTCTTTAGCTTCTGCAGAGATGGCTTTTTTGTCGCCTTTAATGTACTTATCAAATGGAGTGTTTCCTGAAACAGCAGTTCGTTCAAAAGATGCAATGGCTTTTGCTAGATATTTTTCAGTAATCTCGCCCTTACTTTGAGGATATGCTTTTGCAAATAGTTTTTTATAACCTTGAATTTTATTTAATTTAGGAATTAAAACTTCTAAAGGCATATTCATCTCTACATCTGCTTCTATTGGTCCCAATGCTTGTTGCTCTAAAGTTCTCGCTCTTCCATCCCAAAACTGGTGTTTTTGGTAGGCAGAGTTCATTACCGTAGGCGAATTTCTAGGACCTCTTTCTCCATTAATTCCAACAGCTTTTGAAACTGCTTCTAAATCAGTCCATCCACGCTTTGGATGATGACATGTTGCACAAGAAACTTTTCCTGTACTTGAGAGTCTTGTATCAAAATATAAAAGCTTACCAAGCTCTACACGCTTAGGTGTTATTTTGTTATCTTTTGGTTGTGGAACCTCTGATGGTCTTAGCCATTTTTCCATATCTTCTGTAGCACTTAATGAACTTGCTAGTGAGGTAGCCATTAACGATGTTAATAGTACTTTCTTAATCATTCGTTCTCCTTGTATATGTAAGGATTTTACATCAAGAAAACTTTACTTATTATAAAATTAACACTTAGTAGTAAAAGAAATAGTGTGAAGACAATTGACACCCTCTTTTGCATATATTTATCATTATTAAATATTATATATATAAGACTAAAGAAGACTCCTAGAAATAAAGATGCATATATGAAGTAGCCAATAAAGTTATATTCTTGCTTTAACATACAAAATGGACATTTATGTGCAGCATCTGCGTAGATATAGGTTCCAAAAAAAATACACAAGTGCGTAATACGCTATATACACAAAGGCACTGACACTTAAAAACAAAAATAATTTGCTTTTTTTGTAGATGCTAAGCATTACAAATATATAAAAAAAGATAAAACAATTGAACAAGAGTCACTTGAGACAAATCAAAAGGAATGGGATTGTCTTCACTTATATACTTTACAGAACAACATGAGGCTATAGACTCTGTAGATATATTACTCAAAAAGCTAAGTGTTAAAATAAATTCACTTACAATCAAAATATATAAAACCAGAAATACTAAAATTCTTTTTGAGAAGTCTTTCTTGCTCATAACTAACCATAAAGAGCTACTTAAAAGAATCGCAACTTTTAGCAAAAACAAAGGCGTGCCGTACTGGTTTGTACCTAAAACTCCTGTTACACACATCGCCCCTGGAATAATGTGAGTAAGTTCATCTAAAGTGTATGTAAAAAACACAAGAAGTAAAACCTTTACTACAAAAGCTAGACTTACCAATGTACTCATAAGATAAGACTTTTTATCGAGTGCATCTTGAACTTCTCGTGTACTTGCTAACTTTGTTTTTTGTAAAATTAAAAGCCCTTGAAAAAGAGCGTAGCTCAGCGTTAGAATAAGTAAAGACTCTACAAAAAGTCCCACTAATACTTCTGTTGATAAAAGTATACTATTCAAGTCTACCTTCCTTTATTTTGATGATTCTGTCTATAAAGTCTAAGTTTTTTATAAAAGGGTCGTGCGTTGCGATAACTATTGTTTTTCCACTTTGTTTTAAGTCTTTTAAAATAGCAGAAAACACAAGGCTGTTTTCATTGTCTAAGTTGGCAGTTGGTTCATCAAACAAAAGTATCTTAGGTTCATTTAAGAGCGCTCTAGCTATCATGCATCTTTGTTTTTCTCCGCCTGAGAGTTTCGAGCTTATAGTGTGTTTTTTATGTGCTATATTTACTAAGTTCATTACATATTCAAGTCGAGACTCTATCGCTTCAAAGCTCAAAGATGACATGATTAGCGATGCAAGTAAGTTGTCTTTTACACTAAGCTTCTCAAATAAATAAAATGACTGTGTAACAAAACCGATAGTCGATGTTCTGTGCTGTGAAAGCTCGGCATCATTTAAACTCAAAATATCTAAAGTATTAATTTTTATATCACCATTACTTGCTTTGAGTAATGTAGCCATAATACTTAGCAGTGTCGACTTCCCACTTCCACTCACTCCACTTAAAACAACGCACTCAGCTTTTTTTATATGCAGATTTATTGCATGTAAAACACACTCTTGTTTAAAGTTTTTACTAATGTTTTTAAGTTCAATCATCGTAAAACTTCTACAGGTTCCGTAATAGAGATTTTATACACAGGAATTAAGATAACAAGCATAAAAGGAACTACAAACAAAAAAAAGATTAAAACCAAAGATGCAAATGCTCCGTGGGGTGTAAAACTTACAGTGTTTTGAAGGTTTTGAAAACCCAAAAATATATCTCGAATTAAAGGAGCATTTAAGATAAACACATATGCATACGCCAAAATAACACCTAATAAATAAGAAACAATCGCAACTAGGAAATTTTCACTTAACTTGAGGTATATAACATCACTTATCTTCCAACCTGACATACGGAGTATGGCTATCTCTTTTGCATCGCTATGTAAAATATTTGTATATCTTTGGAAAAGAATAAGTGCAAATGTAATCAGACAAACAATATAAAGCGATAAAAATACCCCAGCCTTGTAGTTAAACAGATTTTCAGAGTGCTTAAAAACATCTTTTTTTGAAATAATACGCATATCAAAATGAGAAAGGATTAAAGCAGTTTTTACATCTTCAAACTTTGTTTCATTTATAATATTAATAGATGCATCTGTAGAGTTTTCACTTTTTACACCCAATATCGTTCGGGCTAAATGTATATCCATAAGAATCATATCGTTTGTAAAAAGTTGCGATTCTTTTGGCAAAGTTCCATAAAAATAAACCTTTTTTATACTTCTGTCTGGTGGTCTAAAGTTATAGTTATCTGTGTACTCATAATAATCAAAGTGCTGTTTGACTCCACTTCCTAGAATCATATTGTTTTTGCTTAAAAAATCCCTAAGATTAAAATCTGGAAATGCTTCTTTCATTTGCTGGAGTTCTTTTTCATCAGAAAAATCAAGTCCCACTATCATAAAATGAGATTCTAAAGGCTCATAATAATGATGACCGTAAACACGCTTTTTTACTGCATCTACTCCATCAATCCTAGCAAAGGCATCTATCCAAGCGTTTTGCATATCTTGAATGTGTCCTGCTCTGTATTTTTGTACTATAAAATCTGGCTGTGACTCGATACTTTGTTTCGTAGCCTCTTCTAAAGATGATTTAAGAAAAAGAAAAGAGGCTAAAAGCGCAATGAGTAAAGATGAAATAAAAATAACCCAAGTATGTTTCACTCTGTTGTTAAAAAGAAGTACTGCTAAAAAATGAAGATAGGCTTTACTTAGCATATACGAAACTCATATAATTGTCTTGTCTTACATACTTGTGAAAATGATTTGAATCGTAAAGATACGAGCTAGATAAAGAGATACCATGTACTTTTAAAAAAGAAGGTTTTGCAGAAATATGCCTAGTATTCATTGAAAGTATAAGAGAAGTAAAAGTTACTCCTAGCACGAGAAGTAGCGTGCTAAAAATGTAAACGAGTGGAGTCATACTAAACTTTAAATTCTTTAAGTTTGTTGTTAAGTTCTACAGTCATTTGACTGAGTGTATCACTCGCTTTTGCTACTGTGTCAATACTTTTAATATTGTCATTTGAAATTTCATTTATATGATGGATTTTATCGATAATACTGTCAGTTTTAGCAGCATTTTCTCTATAACCTTTTAAAATATTTTCAGACATCTGTGTGGAATCTGACATAATTTCTACTGTTTCGTTGATTTTTTCACCAACATTCGAAGATATTGTAGCAAGTTCTTCCATTTCTTTAGAATTACGATCCATTTGTGTTGAACTGTCGGAGATTGCTTGAACGATAATATTTACCGTTGCGTTGATCTCTGCTAAAGATTTTTGTGTGTGTTCTGCAAGTTTTCTTACCTCATCAGCAACAACAGCAAAACCACGCCCATGTTCACCCGCTCGGGCTGCTTCAATGGCAGCATTTAATGCAAGAAGATTTGTTTGATCGGCAATATCTGAAATGACAGAAAGAACATTTTTAACCTCTGCTGCATCTGTGGAGAGTTGAGAAAGAGAACCTGCGAGTTCTAGCTGTACTTGAGAACTATCTTGAACCTTGTCTACAAGAACTAAAATATCTTTTTTCGTTCCCTCTAGGTTTTCATTTGAACGGATTAAGTTGTCCTTACCAAGTTCGGCTTCACTTATCGCGTCAATGAGATCTGATTTAATAATATTTGTAGCATCTACCACCTTACTTAGCTCAGAGTTTTCAACTTCTGAGCGTTTTTCAACCTCATGCGCCGTAGATGCTAGCTTATTTGAAATTGTTGAATTATCTGCTGATGAGTTGATAATACCTGAGAGAACGGTTTGTACTTTTTCTATAAAGTTGTTTACATAAAGATTTGCTTCGGCTATTTCATCATTACCACTTGCATCAAGTCGTATCGTTAAGTCACCATCTCCTTGCGTAAGTCCTTTCGTAGCACTTATAAGTTTTTTTATCGGAGCAACAATACTACCAATGGTGATAATTAGAAGCACTATAATTATAAGAGCAAAAGCTAGCTGAATCATAAGAGAAAGTGTTTGAAGATAGCTTATTTTCTCATTTACTATAGGTGAATATTCTTCGAGCATTGATTTAAAAAGTTCTTCATTAGCAAAAGAAACTTCATTCATATGCCCTAAGATACCTTTTGAAGAGTCAAGTCCTTTTTTTTCTATAGCTTTTGCATAGACTCCAAAATACTTTTTATACAAAGCCAAATTTGCTTTCATAGATGCTACATCATGATTACTTTGGTCCATATAATATATAAGTGCATTATACGATCGTTTAAATTTCTTTAGGTATTTTTTATTATGCGAGAGTTTAAATCTTTGTTCGATGTTTATAAGTGTAAGGACCATAGAAAAGATGTCTTGATCTTGTAACTTTTTAGCATCTATCTCTGCTTTTTTAACTGAGATTGCTAAGTCTTTGTTTATTCCATCTTTTGCTGTGTAACCTATGGTTCTTTGTATCTGCACGAGTTCTTCAAAACCTTCTTTGTACTGTCCTATAAAGTTTTCAACAACATCTAAGGTATGTGTTTCTATATCTAACTTGCCTAGTTCTATTCGAAACTGTTTTAAACGCTTCTCCATAGTTGCATGGTTCGTAAGAAAAGCATCTTCGAGTGCCTTTGTTTTTAAATCGGTAAAGTCCTGACTATCTTTACTAATGGTTTTCATATCAGCAGTGAGTTCATAAATATATGTCTTGGTTTTTAAAAGTTCCCCACTTTGATTGAGCATATAGTTTACTATATAAATATTTGCTACGATAGAGATAACCGAAATAACCATAATTCCAATAAGTTTGCGTTTGATTGTCATGAAAAACTCCTAATGTCTGCAAATAATAGCATTAAAATTGTTTATATAACTTAAAATTTTAAAAAATTTAAAAAAAATCCGATACTTACTCCAAGAACTGATTAGGAGAAACATAATGAATACATCTTACGCACTAGATGCATACAGATCACACGACTTAAATATAGCTATGAAAACATCCAGCGGAGATGTTATAAAGATGGATTTCTCCAATGCAGAGTCCAGTTCTTTTAGACAAACTAAAAATGAAAATGGCTCAAGTACTTCCACTGAGCTTCTCTTCAATGCAATCGTTTCAATTTAGTATAGAGTCAAATGGAATCGATAAACAAGATCAAAAAGAGATAGATGCTTTTATGAAGATTGCACAACCTTTTATAGATGACTTTTTAAAAGAGCTTCAAGACTCCGCACCTAAGTCACCAGTCACACAACTAGCACACCAAATAGCAGGATTATTTGAGCCAAATAAAGAACGCGATGAAAATGCTAAAAATAACATTAAAACAAATATTGTAAAAATGTTTGATGATGCTCTGAAAAAAGTTGAAATTCCAGAGAAACTAAGCACCCAAGACTTACTAGAAAAAATGTTTAAAGACACGCAAAAGCTACTCGAAAAAACACTTCAAGAGTTTAATGACTTTAACAAAAACTTTTATGCTTAGTACTCATCATAAATTCTTTTGAATTTTATGTAGTAGTAAGCAAGGATGCTTAAAATAAAAAAGATAACTATATAATACCAAGAAAAATATGTTTTATACTCTTCATAAAACATAAGTGCTTTTTCTTTTGTTCTGCTCATGCTATCTGAGGGTTCTACTTTTATATTTTCAACTATTTCTTTTTCTTTAGTTATTTCTTTTGGCATTATTTTTATTTTTGGTATAACTTTTTGAATTTCTAGAATTATTTCTTTTTTTACAACTTTTTTTCTACTTTTTTTTCTACTTTAAGAGTCTCTATTTCTTTATAGTTTGTAATATACGAACCTTTAAATCGTTTTTTAACACTCTTAAACGCTGTATCTAATACTTTTTTATCCCTAAAAACCTCTGCTACTAAAATGTAATACTTACCCGATACTCTTATTTTTATATCAAAATCATATTTTTGGGAGAGTTTATAAAGACTAGGACTTCTTTGGGGCAGTGACGCAATCATAGCATCTGCTCTTTGCTCTGTACTAAACGAAGCTAAAATAATTTTTTTTGAATATGCCTCAAGAGAAAATGAAAAAGCCGTTAAAAGAAGAAGATAAAGTATTCTTTGCATGTATATTCCTAAATGTATTTGGATGTATTATACATAATTTGGTATAGATTATGCTTTTAATTGAGTATGAAAATAATTATTTTAATTGCCTTGCTCTTTTTTACTCTCTTTGCATCTTCTTTAGAAACTACTTATAAAGATTTAAATAGTGCTTTAACAGACATTTCACCCCAGCTTAGTCCTGAGAAAAAGATACAAGTTTTTTACCTTACTTTGGCAACACATAACAAACTACTTAATGGAGATGCTACTGACACTCTACAAATGAGAATGCTTGAAGTTCTTTCTCGTATAAAAAATTCACAAAATATTAAACTACTTTATTTATCTATGTTAGATGCTACTCCTAAAGAAAAGCTAGTTATACAAGAAGAAGAATCGTTTTTACTCTCTCCTCTTCTTTTTAGTTTTTTAACGCTTATCATTGGTTTTGTTATAGGATATTTTTTAAGAAAAAGTAAAAAAGTTCATATATCTGTAGATGCAGAAGACTTTAAACTACAAATAGAAGCATTAACAAACGAAAATACAAATCTCTCATATAAACTAGCATCTACAAATACACTCAAAGAATCTTTTTTTGATGAAACTAAAAAAGAACTTGATGATTTTTCTATAAAAAACCAAACACTTATAAAGACTATTTCATCTTTAAATGAAGAGCTTGAAGAACTTAAAAGCACAAAAGAAACTCTGAAAAAAGATTTGTCAATTCAAAGCCTAAAAATACATAAACAAGAAGCAGCATTAAAATCCCAAGCACATGCTAAAGACCTAATAAATAAAAATCAAGAAGAATTAAATTCGCAAATTTCTACCCTACAGTACCAAAGTCAAGATATTTTCAAAGTTCTTGATACCATTTCAGACATAGCCGACCAAACAAATCTTTTAGCATTGAATGCTGCCATAGAAGCAGCGCGAGCGGGCGAGCATGGTCGTGCTTTTGCCGTGGTTGCAGATGAAGTAAGAAAACTTGCAGAACGGACTCAAGAGACATTAAGTGAAGCGAAAATCAAGTTTTCTGCACACTAAACTTGACTAAATTCTATGATTAGAGTAAAATTTGCTTATAAAAACTTCTTCAATTAACAAAAATCCCACACGATTCAAGGTACTTATTAATGAGTGAAAACAATTCACAACAAGCTCGCAAGAATACAAACACAAAATCTAACAACAAATCCCGTTCACATACACCGGCTAAAGGTGCAACTATAGATGAACTTCGAGTTTTAAATATCGAAGTTCTTGTTGCAATGGCAGTAGAGTTAAAAGTCGAACATCCAAATGAACTCAAGCGTCAAGATATTATTTTTGAGATTTTAAAAGCACAAACTGCTCAAGGTGGCTTTATACTTTTCGCTGGTATCTTAGAAATCATGCAAGATGGTTATGGTTTTATCCGTTCAATCGATAAAGCTTTTAATGAAAGCATCAACGATGCTTATGTTTCTAACACACAAATCAAAAGGTTTGCACTTAGAAACGGTGATGTCGTAACTGGTCAAGTTCGTCCTCCAAAAGATCAAGAACGCTACTATGCGCTTATAAAGATAGAAGCTGTAAATTCTCTTCCTCCAGAAGAAAGCAAAAGACGCCCTCTTTTTGAAAACCTTACACCGATTTATCCTCTTGACTTAATCAAACTCGAGTACAAAGAAAAACATTTAACAGGGCGTATGCTTGACTTGTTTTCCCCTATTGGTAAAGGGCAGCGTGGTTTAATTGTGGCACCTCCAAGAAGCGGTAAAACAGAGCTTTTAAAAGAGATTGCACATGGAATTTCTGCGAATCATCCAGAAATAGAACTTATGGTTTTACTTGTAGATGAGCGACCAGAAGAAGTGACAGACATGGAGCGTTCAGTTAAGGGTGAAGTTTATAGTTCTACCTTTGATATGCCTGCAAAAAACCATGTAAAAGTTGCTGATTTAGTTATAGAAAAAGCAAAAAGGCGTGTTGAGATAGGTCGTGATGTTGTTATACTTTTAGATTCTATCACGCGTCTTGCTCGCGCTTACAATACTGTGACACCCTCAAGTGGTAAAGTACTTTCAGGTGGTGTAGATGCCAATGCCCTACACCGTCCTAAACGATTCTTTGGTGCTGCGAGAAACATTGAAAATGGTGGAAGTTTGACTATTATTGCAACTGCACTTATTGATACTGGAAGTCGTATGGATGAAGTTATCTTTGAAGAGTTTAAAGGTACTGGTAATATGGAAGTAATTCTTGACCGTAAAATCGCAGATAGAAGAATATTTCCAGCTATTGATATTCTTAAATCTGGAACGCGTAAAGATGAACTACTTATCGGGAAAGAGAACTTGAAAAAAGTATTTATACTTCGTCAGATGCTGCACAAACAAGACAATGAAGTTAAAGCACTTCAGTTTATTTACAATACCATGGGTAAAAATGCCACCAATGATGAATTTCTTGATAGCATGAATATGGACGCGTAAATAGAACTATGAAAGTCGGGGTTTATGATTCAGGAATTGGTGGTTTAACTGTTGTTAAGTCACTTCTGGAACATCGACTTTTTGAAGAAATCATCTATTACGGGGACACCGCGCGTGTTCCTTATGGCATCAAAGACAAAAACACCATCATTCGTTACGCGCTTGAGACTGTAGAATTTTTCAAAAACTTTGAACTTGATTTAATCATTGTCGCATGTAATACTGTGAGTGCTTACGCGCTGAGTGAGATGCGAGAGATTTCTAAATGCCCTGTTTATGGTGTTGTAAAAGCTGGAGTGATGGCAACTGCAAATGCACTTCAAAACAAAGAAGCAAATATTTTAGTTTTAGCTACAAAGGCGACTATCAACTCTAAAGCATATAACGATGAACTCGAATCTCTTAAATTTACAAACATACAAACCAAGGCGACTGGTTTATTTGTTCCACTTGTTGAAGAAGAGATTTTTGATGGTGCTATTGTAGATGCTAGCTTTGAGCACTATTTTAAATCATTGCATACTCCTGATGCAGTTATATTAGGATGTACGCATTTTCCACTTATTTCACCTGCCTTGCAAAAGTATTTTGGTGAAAATACAAAGCTGATTCATTCTGGTGATGCTATAGTTGAGTACCTTGAAAAAGTTTTCACATTTGATAAAAAATTTAGAAATCCTAAAATGAAATTCTTTGCTTCTGAAAATCCAGATGCACTTAAAGCCATCGCTAAAAAATGGCTCACAAAACGAAATAGGAGTTTTTAATGAAAGAAGCCTCAGAAGTACTCGCTAGAAAGTACCGCCCTTCAAATTTTGATGAGCTTATTGGTCAAGAGACTATTGCGCAAACACTTTCACTTTCACTTGATTCAAACCGTCTTTCGCATGCCTATCTTTTCTCAGGTTTAAGGGGGAGTGGGAAAACTTCAACTGCAAGAATTTTCGCCAAAGCTCTTATCTGTGAAGAGGGAATGAGTCATCATCCTTGTGGCGTGTGTTCTAACTGTGTCATGGCGATAGAAAATCGTCATATGGACATCGTTGAGATGGATGGGGCTTCAAACCGTGGTATAGACGATATTCGTGATTTGGTTGAGCAAACAAAGTATAAACCTGCTGTTGCGCGTTTTAAAATCTTCATCATCGATGAAGTACATATGCTTACAACGCAAGCTTTTAATGCTCTTTTAAAAACACTTGAAGAACCACCTGCGTATGTAAAATTTATTTTAGCGACAACGGACCCTTTAAAACTTCCAGCAACTATTTTGAGTCGTACACAACACTTTCGCTTTAAGTCCATTGCTACAAACAAAATCATAGACCACTTAGCCTATATACTCAACTTAGAAAAGGTTACATTTGAGCATGATGCCTTAGAGATTTTAGCTCGAAGCGGTAATGGAAGCCTACGAGATACACTTACACTTTTAGACCAGGCCATCATTTACTCAAGAAATCATGTTGATGTGGCTACTGTCACAGATATGTTAGGGCTTGTTGACCCTAAGTTTATAGCTGATATTTTTGTCTCAGTATTTGCAAAAGACTATAATCAAGTAATAGAGCATACAAAAGCGCTTCAAGACTATGAAGCTGAGATGGTTATAGATGAGCTTATAGCTTACCTTAAAGATAAAATGTTTAATCATGATGCACTTTTCTCAACACTTGTTTTAGATAGATTTTTTAGAATTTTAAGTGAGTCTAAATATCTCTTTAGCATTAATGCTGATGGTTCTTTTGTTCTTTCTATGGTGTTTTTCAAAATGATGGAAGCGCTTCGTATCAAAGAGATAGACCAGATGATAGAGTCTTTACAAAAAGAAGTACAAAGACCGAGTCTTGTCATTCCTTATGCTGATGAAACGCTTACTCAAATTCCAAGCACTCCAACTGAAATTCCAGTGGAAGCTTTAAAAAAAAGAGATGCCAAAGATTAAGATTTCACAAGAAACACCTACTCCAGAAGTTCTTGTAGCATCTAACAAAGAGTTTGATGAACTCATAGCCAAAATAAAAGATAGAAGTCCTGAGCTTGCAGATACATTTAGTGCATCAATAAAATTTATTTCCTATGAAGAAAATATTTTGACATGGGAAAGCTGTGCAGGAGATGCGGCTAAAAAGTCTTTAACGCATGGTTATGCGGCTATTAAACAACTTGTGCGAGAAGTGTATGGGTTTAATACTAAGATTAAGTCTATGGCTTGTAGTAGAGATATAAGTATGCGTTCCCAAGCTGAGCATGGGAAGGAGATGCACGCAGCGAATATACAACAGCCCACAATGCCAGAACCTCAGAATACTTCTATGATTGAAGAGGCTGAGATTGGTGGAAGTGGAAGCTGTGTAACAGGTTGTTCACCTACTGGTGAGCCTATGCCTGAGATAGATGGTGCAGATATTTTAAACGACCCTATCGTTCAACGCGCAACTGAACTTTTTGAAGCTACAAAAAGAACTGTACAGTTGAAGATTTAATCAAAAAAAACATCACTGCAACACAGGCCTTCTTTTTTACAAAAATTTATAATATTTTCATAGGGAATTGAATTTCTTCTTTTAAGTGTTGCAAAGTTCATCTGGGTGATTCCTAGTGAACTTGCTACATCTTTATCGTAGACTTTTACATGTTTGTTATTTGCTAAATGAACTTTTAGTGCTTTTAAAATATCTTGAAAATCTCTCATTTTTACTCCTAAGAGTAGAAATATAGCTTAAGAATTTGACAATGCTTGAAAATATGTCAAATTGTTGGATTTTTAGCGCTACTTTAACATTTTTAATTTTTGAATTAAAAATTCATTATCACTATAACCTCTTACTGCTATTCTTACGCACTCTTTTCCTTCAAAACCAACTTTTCCTGTTAAGTCTTTGATATAGATATTATATTTATCTAGTAGTATCTCAGTAAGTTCTAATGCTGTAAATTTACTAGTTACATGCAGTAAAAAATAATTTGCTTGAGAAGGTATAATTTTTAAATATGGAATTTCTTGAAATTCTTTATAAAACCTATCTCTTTCATCTGCAATTTCCTTACATCCTTTATTGTAATCTTTTTTATATTTTCCAATAACTTGTAAAAAGAACTCACCATAAGAATTAATATTCCAAATTGTTACTTCATCCTCAAGAGCAGACATAATTTTACTATTTGATGTTGCTATAACACCCAGTCTTACACCGGGAACACCATAACTCTTGGATATACTCTTTATAACAATAAGATTTTCATATTTATCCAATATATCTTGAGTAACCATCGTCTCAATCTCACCTTTACTTGAAAAATCAACAAATGACTCATCTAGTATAAAGTTTTTATTCATTTTTTGAAGTTTATCCACAATTTCGAGTAAATCTTTTTTAGGTATAAAATTACCACTTGGATTATCTGGATTTATAAGTAGTACATTGTCACATTTTTTTGCTAATTCTAGTATATCACTTACGCCATAAGTAAAATTTTCATTTTGAGGCATAAACTGAATTATTCTAGCATGCCCTATACTCTCCGGATACTCGTTAAATGTAGGAAAAACCAATCCAAATGTTCCATCAATCGCCGTACTCAATCCTCTTATAATTTCTGAAGCCCCATTACCTACTAAAATGTTTTCCGGTTCTACTTTAAACATTTTTCCAGCAAGAAGTCTTTGTGTTTCTTGTCCTGATGGATATTGAGAAAGAAGTTCATAGAAATATGCCTTCATCTCTTCTTGCATCTTGCTTGTTGGGAAATAAGGATTAACTAAATAGCAAAAATCTTTTAACTCTGGAAACCTCCAATATCCTCCGTATCGTGATTGAATTAATCTTAATTTTTCTTTAGGATTTTTTGAAAAGATTATTTCTGCATTCGCTTTATCTTGTATATCATCTATTTCATACCATCTTTCACCCTTTAGTTTAAGTGCTTTTAATTCTTGTTCTTCAAGCATTAACACAACTCTTAACACAGATTCATAATATTCATTATCACCCATAGCTTTTGAATACGCTTCTAAAAAAGGTATGTATATGTTTTTTGAGAACTCTTTTGAAAACTTATAAATATTTACAGTTTTATAATATTTATCAACATCTTGAAAACGAAATGCTTTTTTTCCATAAAAACCTAATATATCATCATTCTCACTTAACGTAACCGCAGTACCATCCATCCATGCTTGGTATTTATCTACTACAGCTAGTGATTTTCTTTTATCATTCATTAAATCATATACTATTTTTTCTTCAAAGAGCAAGTCACTCTCGAGTAAAATAGTATCATCCTCAGCTAATTTATCTTTAGCTAAGAACAATGAATATATATTATTTGTAGTATCATATATTGGATTTTCTACATACTCAATACTTATATTTTTATATTGCGTTCCAAGATGATTAATCAGATTATCTTTTTTATATCCAACAACGAGTATTAATTTTTTTATTCCTATATTATTTAATATATTTAATGCTCGCTTAATCAATGTCTCACCATTTATTTCTAACATACACTTTGTATTTTCTTTGGTATGCTTACCTAGTCTACTTCCTGTACCTGCTGCTAATATTAATGCTTGCATTTCATAACTCCTTTATCTTTTTATACAAAGTACTCAAAATACTTACCATATTTATCTTCACCTATTTTAACTTTATCATCAAAAACATCTGTTGTAATATCATGCGATCGTATGATATCTTTTACATGAATGAACTCTTTTTCATTTACAAACCTAGGAGTAAAATCTGTTGCTAAATTATCTACAAGGATTGGGTACACTATCATTTTTTTGACAAGTACATCATCTATATTTTGAACATTGAGTCGGGCTATGAAACTATATGGAGGAAGTTTTCTTCGCTTGTATTCACCATTTCCATTTATCAAGAAGTTACCTATGCTATACATGATTAGTTTATTTTTATAGTATTCTATCTCTTGTATCATATGTGCACTATGTCCAACTATAAGATCAGTTCCAGCTCTAATAAACTCTTCACCTTGCTGTTGTTGAGTAAAAGTTCTCCATACATAATTTGGTCCCCAATGTGGAGATAATATATACATTAAATCTTTATCAATTTTCTTCAGTACTTCTATTTGATTTGTGACACTTTTGAGACTTTTTTTATTTACACCAGGGATATTATTTTTTGCATAAAAGCCATAATTATCTGATGCAACACCATAATTATAGCAAGAGACAATGGCTGCTCTAAATATTTTTCCATCAATAGATTTTTCAAAAATCAATGGCTTTGCCGCTTCAGCTTCTGTTCTTCCCCCACCAATATACTTTATTCCAGCGTTTTCTAAAGCCATTATAGTATCCATAAGACCAGCTTTACCATAATCAACTGCATGATTATTTGCAAGCATACAGGTAGTTATATTTAATTTCTTAAAAGCACTTATAGTCCCCTCTTCTCTTGCAGAATAAAGATGTTTTTTTTCGGTACCTATTAAAGGTGATGGCTCTATATCTGTAATTGAACATTCAAGGTTCATTAAAACCTCATCCCCATCACTTAATATTTCTTCGAAATTTTGACCAAAATGTAAATAGCCTTTTTCTTCTAATATATTTGATTGACCTTTTCGTCCACGTAAACGCATATGCCATTCACCAAAGTAAGTATCTCCCAAGAAAAATATATCTACATTGTTATCTGATTGCATCTCTTTCCCCCATATCGTATATTTTAGCCGCTAACTCTTTGAGCCAAATTCTATGATTTCCTTTCATAAAAATAATATCTCCATCCTCTATATCAGCTAAAAACTGTTCTTCAATATCTTGATACTTATTACCATGCTTTACAAGAATAGCTTTATTTTCTAACTTGTCATAAATACGTTTTGCAAATTTACCAACAGTATAAACTCTATCTACTTTAGCATCTTCTATAAGTGCTGCTAAATCATCATGCGCTTGCTTTGATATTTTACCTATATTCATCATATGACCAATAACCGCTATTTTTTTAGCCCCTGCTTGGGGTTTCATAAAAGCAAAATCTTTAAGTGCTGATGTATATCCAAGCATAGAACCTCTATGCGAATGATCGAAAAATTTAAACTTTTTATCTTTTGTAGTTATCTCACTTAATCCACCCATCGTATCCATACTTTTAAAATGAATAAAATCAGCTGCTGCTTTTTTTACATCGTATCCTAAGTAGTGTATTGTAAGCAGTGGTATTAAACTTGCAACGGGGACATAATCCCCTAATAAAGGGACTTGGTACTCTACCTCTATACCTTCTATCGTTGCCTTTATATTCCAGAGTAATTTGTTTTCATTAAAGTTTGACTCAAGAACTCGAGCATTACATTTTTCACCTGAACCAAAAGTTTTAATATCTACATACTTTCGTTTATATATCTCTTCTCTTACTGCATCGTAATTTTCACTATCTGCATTCACAATACATATACCGTCTTCTTCAAGTGCATCAATAACGGATGCCTTATTATAAATCATATTTTCGATAGACCCATGTGTCGTAATATGGGCAAGCCCAATCTGGGTAATTACACATATGTTTGGTTTTACCAAATTACTTCGAGTTACTCCTACATTTGGACCAGCAATAGAAGCTTCTACAATCTCAACTGTAGCATCTTCATCTAAACTCGCCATAGAGCACATAATAGGTACATTTAGATTTGAACTATCTAACTTTGCATGTACTTTAGTTTGATAAGACAGAAGCGTATACAATTGATTTTTATATCCTGTCTTCCCCTCAGTTCCAGTTACTAGTATTCGTGGTATTTTTACATTATCTCTTACATAAAAAGCTATCTTTTGCAAAGCTTTTTTACTGTCTTTTACCACTAAAAGAGGTTTATCAATAGTCCCAACAAGCTTTTCATCTGAAATAACAGCAGCACTTGCACCATTATCAAATATTTTGTTAAGAGCGAGTTCAGAGTTAATAATTTTTTTACCCCACTGCTCAGGTGTTGTTGTAAAACAAAGGTCATTTTTTTGGAGTCTTTTTATATTAACTCGAATCCCATGAAACTTTATATCTTTGTCTAGGTGGAACCACTTTCCATCTGTAATTTTAGAAATTAGTTCTGAATTTAGAAACATCATTCTTTAAACCTTTTATTTTTAAGTTTATAAGTTATATGAATATTATCACAGATGGAATAAGTAATAGGTTAAACACGAATTCTAAAGGCTAATATTATAATTATTAGAGTATAATTATCTTCAATTAAAAATAAAAGGAAAGTTATGTTTAAAGCAAAAAAATTATCGGGTTCATTTTTACAGAAGATGGAAGAGCACACGCAAGGTAAACTTAATGAATTACAGCAAATTGAAATAGCTAAGAACAAATATCTTTTACAAAATAAATTAGAGATTATTAAAGCAAAAGCATCGGGATACACTTATCCAATGATTACGGAAGTAGCTACTCTAGACTTTTTAAACTCAGGTGTAGCCAAATCTTTTACAATTGAAGATAAAGATGGAAATAAAATAAAATATGAAACAAAGATTAGAGTAAGAGATATTCAAAACTTATGTGAGCCTACTGTATAATATAAAAAGGTAAAAATCATGCTTGATAAAAATGAAGCCTTAGAAGAAAGGCATAACGACAAAAAAACAGTAGGAACAACAAACTCTTTTTTTGGTGAAAATGTTGCCCAAATGTATAATTCTACAAGTTGGAATCGATATCCAAAATTGTTTAAAGAATGTACAGATAGGCTTCCTAAAAATGGAATAATTATGTCCTTCGGTTGTTCAATCGGCTATGAAGGCTTTAGTCAATTTTTATATAAGGGAGCAGAAAAAGCAACCGTAGTGGGAGTAGATATTAACCCTGAAAATATAGCCGATGCAAAGGCTTTACAGGAAAAATATTATCCAGATATTGGAGATAGAATACTATTTACAACATCTTTGGAAGTTGCTATGACTGGCAGACGATTTGACCTTATCTATGCAAATTCAGTATTGTGCAGATGGAAAATGACAAAAGATATGGAAAATATAAGCCATATTTATCCTTTTGATGAATTTGAAAAAATGCTTCGTATCCTAGCTGAAAGTCTTAAGGTTGGTGGTTTTCTTGTAGTTTACAATGGAAACTATAGACTAACGGATACATCTTTATCTAAATATTTTGAACCATTAGTACATGTTGTTGAAAAGCACTTTGTTCATCAATACGACCCTCAGGGGAATAGAGTTGCTGATGGAGAGAAAAATTATCCAGCTATCTTTAAAAAAATAAGAGAACTTTAGAAAATTATAGAGAGAGAGGAAAAGATAGCTTAGATTTATTTTAAGCTACTGATTCGAGATACAACTTTAAGCGTAGAAATATATAACCATATTAATGAAACCATAAGTCCCAATGCTAGAGACCAATTTTTATCGCCATCCGATGAACTATATTTTTCAATTTTATCAATATCAATAGCTAGATGAAATGAAGCGGTAATCATAATAAACAACGACCATATAACACCACCTATCCCCGTATCATGTATTAAAGGTATTTTTATCTCAAAAAACATTAGTACAAAGCTTAACAAATAGATAAGTGAGATAACGCCTATCATTGTATAAACAATCGCTTTAAACTTTTGTGACACCTTAATAATACCAAGCTTATAGCCTAAATAAACAACAATAAAAGTAGCCAAGGTTATCTCAACTGTTAGCATAGCAATACCAGGAAACTTCTCTTGCGCTACAAAACTAAGACCTGAAATAAATACACCTGAAAAAACTGCATATAAAGGAGCTAGGAATGAAGAAAATTCAGATTTATAATAAGACAAAAAAGTAATAACTAAAGAAATAATACCGCTTACAAGAGTAAAATTCTTAATATCAGAAAGTGCTAAATCATTGCTTGAAATAAGTTCGTTACAGAGTATCCAAAACGATATATAACTTACAACTGTTAATGTAAAAAGTGATAATATGGCGGTTGTTAAACTAACACTACTTGTAGTTTTAGTATTTCTAGTCCCAATGGACTTAAGTTGTTTCGTTTGCAAAAATGGATTAGACAATATGTTTATCATTTTATTTATGATACTTCATAAGCTCAGATAAATATTTGTTTTCTTCTTTGTCTAAATCTGTATGGCTAAAATATGCATTCAGTACTTGCGTATATGTATCAATAGAAGTTCCATATTTTGGATATACGTGAGAAGACAAAGCTGGAGCACAATTAACTTCTAATATACGATAATCGCCCTTGGCATTTATATTCATATCAACGCCCGTATGTGTTAATCCTAAACATGCAGATACATCACACGCTATTTTTTTATACTTTTCTTTAAATATATCTGTGACATTTGTACCCTGTCCACCTAATGTTGCATGTGAGTTATGACTGAGAATATATTTATGTTTATCTTTGAGTACCGTACTATAGTTGTAACCATCATTTAAAATACCTAGTTCTAAAGCATCATTGACACGAATACGAGATCTTAAAAGTAAATTTTTTGAGTCAATTAACTCTTTAATGGATAATACACCATTTCCTATAATATATGTTGGCATAAATTTTAATACCGCAATAACTTCAGCACCAACAACCAGTACTCGATATGTCATCCCTATAAAAAATTCTTCGATTAGAACAGGCTCTATATCACCTAATGCTAGTAGTTCTTGTACTGAAAAAAGCATTTTCTCAGCATTTAATATATTAGTCACTACCCCATAGCCTTTTTTCTGGTTTGTTGGCTTTAGGACTAATGGATATGCTAAAGGAATATTTTCTATCGCTTCTTTATCATTTAATTCACCAAGCATATATTCATAAGATAAGTTTGTTTTGAATCCTTTTTCATTTAAGATTACATTTGTCAAATGCTTGTCATTAATAGTATCGATACCTTTTAAATCATTTACACCACCAAAGAATGGACGCGCTAAACCTATCTTGTTATCTTTTAATAATACAAAAGTTCTTAATAATGAGGGTTCAAAATCTATTCCCTGTTCTTCACATAATTTAAATATATATTTTCTAAGTGTAACTTGTTCTACATAGTAATCTAATCTAAATTTCAATAGAGCATTTAAATATTCATATATGTATTCAACATTTAAATCAAATAATTCAAACAAGTCTACGAGAGTAAGGGAACTAATATGAATACTATAATCAGCATTTTCTTTTATAATTTCATAATTAACTCTAAAAACAAGACTTCTATTTTTTAATATTTTGTTTGTTGGGTTAAGTTTCCAGTATTTATAAAAATTCATATCTGCAAAACATTCAGTTATTGCTTGTTCTATGAGACCGATATATTTATTATCTTCTACACTATTTTCAAGTAATGCAATCTCTAATGATTCTAAATTTGTTGTATACGATAGGCAAGTCAAGGTTTTATTTTCATTTATTGAAGTACTTAAAAAGAAATTATTTTTACCTGTATCCCTAGTCTTCCAAAAAGCAAACTGCGAATTCAACCATTTAACACGAAAATATTTTTCTATGTCTTCTTGTGTTTCTTGATTAAATAAATTCACAACTAAAGAAGGAGATAATAGCACCTTTTTTGTTATTATATTCGTATTTACAATTAAACATTTATTAGCAATACTGTTTGATATATACTTACGGTCTGTGAGTATAAAATTTTGGGATAAAGATTTGTCATATTGTAAAATAAAAGCTAATCTAGCACTTGCTTCTTGCCAGGATTTTTCATTATCTTCAACTAAAAATAAAATTTGCATTATTAATTATCATACTTTTGTATTGCTTGGATAAACTCTGACATAAGCGTACAAATCTCATTGATATTTACTTCATTTTCATCAGATATAGAATGTCCAAATACTTTACTTTCAGGATTTTCAATTAACTGTTTAACTAACTTTTGCCCTTTTTCAATCTCAACAAGAATTTCATTTGTACTATATGCATCAAAAATACTTGGCTCTTCAAAAATAACTGGGTAAAAATCATTTAACATTAACAAGTGATTTAATAAAATAGTAACAAAGACACGGATATTACCATCGACAAAAGGGTGTAATCTATCTAAGCTTTTAACTACATCAACTATAAAGTAGAGTTTTTCTTCTTTTTTTAATGTATTAATTATTTTATTATACTCATCAATTATGGAGATAAGCTTTTGCGTAATGTTCTTTTTCACTTGTGCTCTAGCTTGCAGGTATAAATCTTTAGGTTCTTTATCCAATGATGCTTGGTTCAATTCATAAGACAATTCACCAACTTCAGAGATATAACGAATTTTTTTACCATTTATTATTGCATTATAAATATCTTCAGCATTGTTGCAGTCTCGTATACCTTTTTTAAAAGCATCTGTAAGAGCTCTATCTCCCATTAATTCTTTTATTCCCTCTTTTGTCACTACCGGTTTAATTAAAAAACTAATTCTAAATTCTCTAACTTCACCTGGATAACGATTTTTACGTAATTTTTTATCAATATTAAAAAATGTAAGATCGTGTAGTTTAGATATATATTCTAAAGTTAATCCATCTTTTAATTCAAAATTATTTAGCATGTGTGTATACGCTAAACTCATACCTTTTATACAACCAGGCTGTCTATTCTCATAGCCTTCCCAGCCATTCTCTTTAGTATACAAACGTCCATCAACAAAAAAACGAAATAACTGACGGTGATCAAATTCTTTTAATATATTTAATTTATTCATGATATGGTACTAAATCCTTTAAGTAACTGTTCTCTTCTTTTTCAATATCTACCTCTTTAAGTAAAGAGTTTAATACCTTAGTATATGTAGCGATTGATGTCCCATGCTTTGGATTAACATGTATTGCTAAGGCTGGTCCACAATTAATTTCAATAATTCTATATTCACCATCTGAATTAACTATCATATCTATCCCTGCTAATTTTAAACCTAAGCTTTTACATGCCTCTTCTGATATTTTTTTATATCTGTCATCAAAAATATCTGTTACATTTATAGATTGTCCTCCATTTGAAGCATGCGAATTATGGCTCACTATATATTTTTCACCTTTAGGCAAGATTGTTTCCCATCTTTTGGAATCATTAAAAATACTAAGTCTTAGAGCATTATTTATTCTTACCCTAGATTTTGAAATAATATTTTTTGCTTTAATTAAATCTTCAAGAGAACTTTCACCATCACCCATTACACTTACTGGTATATACTTTAAAACTGCCGATACTTCGCCACTAACAACTAATACTCGATACGTTACACCTTCAAAAAATTCTTCTAATAAAACGGGCTTAATATCTCCAAGTTTTAACATTTTTTCAACAGATATAAGCATACGCTTTGCATTAAGGATATTAGTCACCACACCATAGCCCTCTTTTTTATCTGTAGGCTTGAGTGCTATTGGATATTCAAGAGGAATTTCTTCAATAGATTTTTTATCTGATAAATCATCTAATATATATTCATAAGATAAATTAGCATTAAAACCATTTTCACGTAAAAATACATTTGTTTTATGCTTATCATTGATAATTGAAATTCCATTTTGGCTGTTTACTGAACTATAGTAGGTACGCTGTAAACCAATATTTTTATCTTTTCTCAAAATAAAAGTTTTATTATACGAAGGTTCAAGATCAATTTTGTATTCATCACAAAGTTTGATTATATGTGTTCTAAATTTTACTTGTTCGATATATCGATCAAGTCTATAATCCAATAAAGTATCAAAATAATTAAAAACAAATATCTTGTTATACTCCAATAACTGAGGAAAACTTAAAGATTGAAATTCAATATTTTCAATAGTATAATCTCCATATCTTTGTAAAATTTCAAATTGAATAAAAAAAGCCATACTTTGATGATTTGAAACTATTCTATTTCTAGACCATTCAAATTGACTAAAAAAATTATTGTCTGCAAAAAATTCTGTAATTGCCTGTTCGATAAGACCCATGCTATTAAAGGGAGTTAAAGAATCAAAGTCAATATTAAGAGTGATACTATCTTCAATAACTTTAAAAACCGGCATCTCATTATTATCAATATAACAAACACAATTAGATAAATTTTTTGATGCTAATAAACTAATTTTATTTTCTTCTATTTTATGGAGTTTTTCTTTTTCATAAAATACTTGCTGCGTATTTATCCAAGATGATTTAAGGTAGTTTTCTAAACGAATATTTTTTGAAGGTTGAGTCATATCAATTACTATCGAGGGTGAAAGAAGGATATTCTCAAGTATCTTTCTTTTATTTAATACCATACATTCTTTGGCATAAATAAATTGTTTTTTTTCATAAAGACTTGATTCATCTACGAGTAATACATTTTGTGCAAGTGCTTTATGGTAAGAAAGAATATCATTAAATACTTCACTCTCTATATTATTAGTTAAAATTAATATTTGCATATATTTGAATATTCCTTATTTAAATAATTTTACTAAAAAAAATTAATATTTCAGCTTAAAGGTGTAAATTTATAATCCATTTGGAACAGCAAAATAAGATTTTCTTAAAAATTCTGTCTTGTATTTTTTATCATGCTTCATTTTTTTATCAAACATATCTAATCGTAGTTTTTTATGAAAATATACCATTCCTCTATTGTTTCCAGATAGCGCAGAAAATTTTGTTATTTTACCACTTTTATTTTTTGTCCAACTATTAAATATTACAGTATGTGCACTCTTACAATCATTGACACAAAACGATACTAATGTTCCTGGTTTTATTAACTTAACTTTTTTAGAATCACTCCATTTTATAACATCTAAAAAGCTATAAACTTTCCCATTTTTTTCATAAAAAACTTTTAAGTTCTTAAAATGTAAGTCTTTTTTATTTGGATTGGGGGCAATAATGCCATTCTCATTATATAAATAAGCTGCATATTCAGAACACCAATTTTTGCCCCTGCTAACATACTTTTTCTTATCTGTTTGTCCTAAATCATCTATAGCCAATTTTAAAACAGGACTACGAATCTCATAAAACTTTTGTTTAAATGATTCCATCATTTTCCCAAAGTGGTACACATTATATACACCATCCGATATAACACTTTTATTTTTTTCAACTTTAAATGATATTTTATTTTTAGATATAAGAGATTCTTTTTTTCGTGTATCTAATAAACTAAAACCACCTCTTCTTATTACAATATTTTTTATATAAACAGTTTTTTCTTTTAAGTTTTTGGGTACATAAACTACAGAAACATTGTCCCATATATCTGCATCGTATTGTTTCCAGCTTTTCCAACTAAATTCTTCACCATTATTCCATGGTTTATTTTTGTCTTCTTGTTTATTTCCAAAAAAATAGTGATATTTATATGCTTTCACTGAAGATTTTGAATGAAGTTTGATTAGCAATAAATCTTTGTTTTTGGATTTTACTAATACTTCTAATTGTTTTTGTGTAATATTTTTATACGCTATATCTTCTTTGCTAAATATCATATAAAAAGTTGGCTTTTTTATTTTTTGGTTTAAATAAATAATAATTTGATTATTTTTTTCAGGTAATAGTTTATCTGCAAATAATGTAGCCATAAGCAGAACAAGTGTAAATATATATTTCATTATCTAGCCTTTAATGTTATCTCTAATTGCTTTGTTATATCTTGGAATACTCTATCCCAATTCCCATCTTCTTTTCTTATTATTTCTCTAAAAATCTGCACAGTAGGATACCAGTAAGAGTATTCATCTTCTAAGCCCCAACGGTATTCAGGAAGATATTGCATAGGTAGCCATGTTTTTTTTCCTAATGCCCCTGCTAAATGTAAAATAGATGTATCAACGCTAATAACTAAATCCATATGTTGAATCACTTTGGCTGTATCCATCATTGAATGTAATTTACCACTAATATCTATGATGTTATTTTCATATTTATATTCGTATATTGTCTTATTTTGCCTAGATAAATGAAGGCTATAAATATCTATAGCATTAAAACTAAATAATTGTGAAAAATATTTTAAATCTATATTTCTTAGTTTATTATTAACAGATTTTACACCGCCCTCCCAAGCAATTCCAATGTTAAACTTATTTTTATTTATACTTATTGGGAAGGAGTAGTCTTGTGGTAGTTTTAAATAAGGAGTTGTATTAGGAATCTCATAGTTGAATTGTAAGAAAAAATGTGCTAAAGATAAGAGGGAAACATGATAATCATATTTTAAATCTTTTATGCTTTCATTGTTTAAAATTATTTCATCAGTATAGTTCACTTCTTCTAATAGTTCTTTTAAAGATGCTTCAACTCTAAATATTATTTTTTTACATAGTTTTTGCAACAAAGGCAAATATCTTATATAATGGATAGTATCACCTAAACCCTGTTCCCTATAAACAAAAATAGTTTTACCTTTTAATGCTTGTCCTTCATATTTTTTAGAATTACATAGTGAACTAATACTTTTATTTTTAGCAAGTTCCAATCTTCCCTCACGTAATTCAAAACCTTTTTTAAAATTTTTCACTAATATATAAAGCTGTCCTAGTTCATTTTTTATTTCAGCACTTTGAGGTCGTAATTCTAAAGCTTTTTCGTATGCTTCTATGGCTAATGGAAATTTTTTCTTATTCTTATAGAGTATCGCATATTTTCTATATGTTGCAGCATCATTTGGATATAAATTTTTAATAATTTGTAAACTCTTATCAGCATTGTCAAAATCATAAATTTTATTATATATATCAACTAAGTTCATTAGAATTACTTTTTTACCAGCTTCTAAAAGTAAACCTTGTTTAAAGGATTCTATTGCTTCTGCTATTCTATTTTCACGCTTATACAATATACCTAAAAGATTATAATAACTACTCTTTGGCTGTAATTTAACAATAGATTGCATATACTTAATTGCTTGTACATAATTTTTTTTATCTTTAAATTTTTCATATTCTTTAAATAAATATTCAATCTTATTTTCTATATTATCTAAATATATCAAAGCTTTTTGAAAACCCATTGCATAGGCTTTTTGAAAATATTCTTTAGCCTTGCTCGGATTGTCTTCTAAGAGTAAACGTCCTAAATGGAAATATGCTTTAACACTTCCTTTTAGAATAGCTTTATTGTAAAATACTTTAGCTTTATTTAGGTCTTGTGACACATAAAAACCTTTTTCATAGAATAAACCCATTTTATATAGTCCATATTCTATATTATCTTCAGCCATTTTTTTATAAATATCGAATGTAGAATCACATGTTTTTAAAGAGACTTTAAAAATTTCCAAATCAAGTAACAGTAAGTCTTCTAAAGTAATCCTATTAGATGCTAATGTAGCCGTCATTGATTGACATAATGGTATTGATTTAGATGGTAATGTATCCAAATTTGCTTTTAAATAGATATGTGCATATATTTTTTGAGCTTTTGTTGAATTATTTGTTAATCCGAACATACTATTAATATCACCCCCAGTTAGCATATAATAAAAAATGCATCCTAAGGAATAGATTTCTGACTCTATGCTTCTAACGCCATCATACAATTCAGGTGCGCTATATAAAGAATTAAATTCTACATTTAAATTTTTTATATATGTTCCATATGTTGCATGACCAAAATCAATTAAATAAAATTTCTTTCCATCGTACACAATGTTACCAGCTTTAATATCAGTATGTAAAATATTATTTTTTAATAAATATTTTAAGATAATTGCTATATCTTTTATCATTTGCATAGCTTCATTTAAACTAAATTCATATTTCTCTTTAATATAGTGTTGAAGACTTTTAGTCTTTAAATATTCAAATAAAATATAGTGTCCCTGTTGGAATTTAGAATTTTTTATATATTTTATAGTATTTGGATAATTATTTAAAGTTTCTAAAACTTTTGTTTCATTAGCTAGCTTTTTATCATCTTTAACTAATGAATAATACTTTAAGATATATTTATGCTTCTTTTTATCTTCGACAATATAAACAGAACCATTGGTACCATCACCTAATTTTTCTAAGATTAAATAATTGTCGATTTTTTTATTTATCACTAGATAACCTGATGTAACCTAGCAAAAAAACAAGAAGCATGTTGAACAGAGTCAACTCGAATCCACTGACGAGTTAATTTAAAACGAAAGCTATTCACTGCTCTTTTAGGCTCTTTATGAGCATAAACAGATTTTTCATTATGAAAAGTTTTCATCAAACCTTTTGCACTTAAAAGCATATTTTTCATAATCCAAGATGCTTTTGCATCATCTTTTAAATACTTTGCTAAGTAATAAGCACTTACTACACCCTCACATCTTGATGCATCATGGTATACATGCTCACCATAGTCATAATAAAACCCACCAATATAATCTTTATTATTTAGCTTTGTATTTTTATCCGTATACATATGTTCAAACATAGCTTTAGTATCATCAAAAACAAAATCTATGTACGATTGTTTTTTAAGTCCATCTACTTTAACCCATTCTTCTATCGCTTGCATTAACCATGCATCCGCAGGTAAAGGTTCAAACATATAGTCATATTTAATAGGTCTTACATTAACTAGAAAATCTAATGCCATTTCAGATTTAAGTCGTATATCTTCTTTTAAAACTTTATCAATATTTTGAATATGATGATAATACAGAGCAAGTCCAAGTAAAGCCTCACCTGGGTAGTAAAAGGAAAATAACTCTTTTTTAACTTCATCACTTGGGTTTAATAAAGCTTTTGCATCATTAAATTTAGGATGAATATAATAACCTAGCATCTCTCCCGCTTTATCCACACGACTGAGTATGTGTCGGACTAATCCATCAAGCTGTTTTCTATAACATTCATCCCCTGTTTGTAGGTAATAATGCATCATAGCAATCAGCCCTATTCCAGCACCACCAAGCTTGGATTTTTGGTTAAAAAATGGATAGCAAGCAAATTCTTTTTTATATGTATGTGTTTTAAATGTTGAGAGAAGAAACTCTATTGATTCTTTTGCTTTTTCTAAGTAAAGTTTGCTTCCACTTATCTCATATCCACGTATTAATGAAACTGTACCACCGCTATGGCGTAGTATATTGTTATAAAGTGGATCAATCATCTTGGGGTGAATATCATCTACAATTGTATTTAAATAGGGGTCATAGTAGTATAAGAAGCTTCCATCATCATTCATATTTTTAACAAGCCAGTCTAAACTTTTAATAGTCTTGTCATACATAATATCTTTTGAAAAATCTAATTCTGATTTTGGGTAACCACGTTCCAGTTCTAATACTTCATCTTTATATGTCACATATGCACGTGATTCTATAAAGATATATTCTATATCTTCTCTTCGCATCAGATGTACTCTTTCACTAATTTTATTTGTTTTTTTAGCAATTCCACATTGTTTTGACATATAATTTAGAAGTTGATTAACGCTCATTATTGACTTAGTATAACCATCACTTGGCATGAAAAATCTTGTTACATTTTCGCACTTGTATTTAAACCCATTTACACCTGATTCAAATCTATTTGGGGAGTTCATTCTCATTGTTGTTAAATTTCTTATATTACAAGGATACTCTTTTGTAACGATTTCAAACATTAGTTTACAATCATCACTACTCGACACATTAAAATACTGAAATTTTGGATTTGATTTTAATTTAAAAATAATTCTTTGTATAGTCTTTTCTAGGGTCTCTTTTTTAGAACCCCATCGCAAAGAATTTATATTTTCTTGAAATAAAGTTATATATATTTGAGAAATTTGAGGGTTGAAGTCTATGCTGACTTCTAATGGAAGTTTAAACTTTTCATTAACTAGTAATGAATTTCTAATATTTCTAAATAAGTGATTCATAATGACCTTTTTACTATAAGTTATCTATAAGTATTGTAGCTAAAAAAAGTAATTTACTAAAAAACCATAGTGCCTATACTCACTCTAAAGAATGAGTATATGACTTACTTTAACTTATCCTAGTCAACAAGATCATCATCCAGAGTAATTGTAACTATTTCATCTGAATCTTGATCTTCATATGTAGTAGTTGTTTGTCCATTTTCAGATGTACTATCTGTTTCATCCCAACCAGTTGTATCTAAATCAAGACTATCTTCGTCATCACCGATAATAATAAGATCATTATCACCATCTGTTATGTCTAAGACATCATCAAGAGATAGTTCTAATGTATCTGCACTCTCATTATCCATATCTATTATCTCGATATTATCAATATTATCAAAGTCAATAGTATCACCTTTAGCATATTCTAATGTATCTTCACCATCGATTGTGTCACTATCGCTATCTGAGTCGAATCCGAATCCGAATCACTGTCTGAGTCATTGTCTGAATCGCTATCGCTGTCTGAATCTGAATCGCTATCTGAGTCATTGTCTGAATCACTATCGCTATCGTTGTCTGAGTCTGAATCCGAATCATTGTCAGAGTCACTGTCTGAATCGCTATCTGAGTCGTTGTCATTGTCTGAGTCGTTGTCAGAGTCACTGTCTGAATCGCTATCGTTGTCTGTATCCGTATCTGTATCTGTGTCTGTATCTGTGTCGGTGTCGGTGTCGGTGTCGGTGTCTGTGTCCGTATCCGTATCCGTATCTGTATCTGTGTCAGTATCTGTGTCCGTATCGGTGTCGGTGTCTGTATCCGTGTCTGTATCTGAATCGCTATCTGAGTCATTGTCTGAATCACTATCGTTGTCTGAATCTGAATCGCTATCTGAGTCATTGTCTGAATCACTGTCCGAATCGCTATCGTTGTCTGAATCCGAATCGCTATCTGAGTCATTGTCTGAATCGCTATCGTTGTCTGAATCTGAATCGCTATCGTTGTCTGTATCTGTGTCGGTGTCTGTGTCGGTGTCTGTATCTGTGTCGGTGTCTGTGTCTGTATCTGTGTCGGTGTCTGTGTCTGTGTCGGTGTCTGTATCCGTATCTGTGTCTGTGTCCGTATCGGTGTCGGTGTCTGTATCTGTATCTGTGTCGGTGTCTGTATCTGAATCGCTATCTGAGTCATTGTCTGAATCACTGTCCGAATCGCTATCGTTGTCTGAATCCGAATCGCTATCTGAGTCATTGTCTGAATCGCTATCGTTGTCTGAATCTGAATCGCTATCGTTGTCTGTATCTGTGTCGGTGTCTGTGTCGGTGTCTGTGTCGGTGTCTGTGTCGGTGTCTGTATCTGAATCGCTATCTGAGTCATTGTCTGAATCACTGTCCGAATCGCTATCGTTGTCTGAATCCGAATCGCTATCTGAGTCATTGTCTGAATCGCTATCGTTGTCTGAATCTGAATCGCTATCGTTGTCTGTATCTGTGTCTGTATCTGTGTCTGTATCCGTGTCTGTATCTGTGTCGGTGTCTGTGTCTGTGTCGGTGTCTGTATCCGTATCTGTGTCTGTGTCCGTATCGGTGTCGGTGTCTGTATCTGTATCTGTGTCGGTGTCTGTATCTGAATCGCTATCTGAGTCATTGTCTGAATCACTGTCCGAATCGCTATCGTTGTCTGAATCCGAATCGCTATCTGAGTCATTGTCTGAATCGCTATCGTTGTCTGTATCAGTGTCTGTATCTGTATCCGTATCTGTGTCTGTGTCAGTATCCGTGTCGGTGTCTGTATCTGTGTCCGTATCGGTGTCGGTGTCTGTATCCGTGTCTGTATCTGTGTCGGTGTCTGTGTCAGTATCTGTGTCCGTATCGGTGTCGGTGTCTGTATCCGTATCTGTGTCTGTGTCCGTATCTGTGTCCGTATCTGTGTCCGTGTCTGTATCTGTGTCCGTATCGGTGTCTGTATCGGTGTCTGTATCCGTATCCGTGTCTGTATCTGTGTCGGTGTCTGTGTCTGTGTCTGTGTCTGTGTCTGTATCTGTGTCGGTGTCCGTATCTGTGTCAGTATCGGTGTCTGTATCGGTGTCTGTATCCGTATCCGTGTCTGTATCTGTGTCTGTGTCTGTGTCTGTGTCCGTATCTGTATCTGTGTCTGTATCTGTGTCCGTATCTGTGTCGGTGTCTGTATCCGTATCCGTATCGGTATCAGTGTCTGTGTCCGTATCTGTATCTGTGTCGGTGTCTGTATCCGTATCCGTATCTGTGTCAGTATCTGTGTCGGTGTCTGTGTCAGTATCTGTGTCCGTGTCTGTATCTGTGTCGGTGTCTGTGTCCGTATCGGTGTCTGTATCCGTATCCGTGTCTGTATCTGTGTCGGTGTCTGTATCTGTGTCTGTGTCTGTGTCTGTATCCGTATCCGTATCCGTATCAGTGTCCGTATCTGTATCTGTATCTGTATCTGTGTCTGTATCTGTGTCTGTATCTGTGTCCGTATCTGTGTCGGTGTCTGTGTCTGTGTCTGTATCTGTATCTGTATCCGTATCTGTGTCTGTGTCGGTGTCTGTATCGGTGTCGGTGTCCGTATCCGTGTCTGTGTCTGTGTCTGTGTCTGTGTCGGTGTCTGTATCCGTATCTGTGTCTGTGTCCGTATCGGTGTCGGTGTCTGTATCTGTGTCGGTGTCTGTGTCGGTGTCTGTGTCTGTGTCTGTGTCTGTGTCTGTATCTGTGTCGGTGTCCGTATCTGTGTCGGTGTCCGTATCTGTGTCAGTATCCGTGTCTGTATCTGTGTCCGTGTCTGTGTCTGTGTCTGTGTCTGTATCCGTATCAGTGTCCGTATCTGTATCTGTATCTGTGTCCGTGTCTGTGTCTGTGTCTGTATCCGTATCCGTATCAGTGTCCGTATCTGTATCTGTATCTGTATCTGTATCTGTGTCTGTATCTGTGTCCGTATCTGTGTCGGTGTCTGTGTCTGTGTCTGTATCTGTATCTGTATCCGTATCTGTGTCTGTATCTGTGTCCGTATCGGTGTCTGTATCGGTGTCTGTATCCGTATCCGTGTCTGTATCTGTGTCGGTGTCTGTGTCTGTGTCTGTGTCTGTGTCTGTATCTGTGTCGGTGTCCGTATCTGTGTCAGTATCGGTGTCTGTGTCCGTGTCTGTGTCTGTGTCTGTATCCGTATCCGTATCAGTGTCCGTATCTGTATCTGTATCTGTGTCTGTATCTGTGTCCGTATCTGTGTCGGTGTCTGTGTCTGTGTCTGTATCTGTATCTGTATCCGTATCTGTGTCGGTGTCTGTGTCGGTGTCTGTGTCAGTGTCTGTGTCTGTGTCTGTGTCTGTATCTGTGTCGGTGTCCGTATCTGTGTCGGTGTCCGTATCTGTGTCAGTATCCGTGTCTGTATCTGTGTCCGTGTCTGTGTCTGTGTCTGTATCCGTATCCGTATCAGTGTCCGTATCTGTATCTGTATCTGTATCTGTATCTGTGTCTGTATCTGTATCCGTATCTGTGTCTGTGTCTGTGTCTGTGTCTGTATCTGTATCTGTATCTGTATCCGTATCTGTGTCTGTATCTGTGTCGGTGTCCGTATCCGTGTCTGTGTCTGTGTCGGTGTCTGTATCTGTGTCAGTATCCGTATCTGTGTCTGTGTCAGTATCCGTATCCGTGTCGGTATCAGTGTCTGTGTCTGTGTCCGTGTCACCTTCTATAAGGGGATTTAGCTCAAGGATAATATTATCTAATTCAGGAGTAAGTTCGCTTGTAGTGTATTCCGCATCACGTAAATCAGCAATAATATCAGTACTATCACCATCCCTCTCTATAAATCCAGCTTCCCTTCCATCGCTTGTTTCAACAGTGTTATCTCCTGCTGCAGTTTCATTTATATCTTCTTCACTAACTGAAGTAGCATTTTCATTATTATCTAGTGCCGTCAAAATTCCTGCTGAACCACTAATACTTTCTTCAGATAAAGAATCCATTGATTCTTGCCCATCTTTGCTAATTAAAGAATCATCAAAAATCTGTTCATTAACTCCAGATAGACTCAATCTATTACCATCCGACATAGTAATAGATATCATATCTAAAGCTATATTCCCCTCAGCTCCAAATACTTTCATTCCGCTAGTGATTTCATCACCGATATTTAGTTCAACAATATTTCTATTTTCATCCATCGCAAAAAATTTGCCTTCTAAACTTTCTACTTTTCCGATTACTTTAGCCATAACTGATCTCCTAAGGAATACTTTAATTTTTACAAGTATAGAGGATTAAAAATATAATATCTATTGTCCCTAGGGACAATATTAAAAAAGAAGTAAATTATTTAATGAGGAGAGCTAAACCGAGTCTATCTTTGACATTTAGTTTTGTATATATACTTTTAGCATGCGCTTTAATCGTTCTTGGCTTTATATTTAATCTGTCGGCTATAACTTTATAAGTCAATCCATCTTTTAGAAGTAGTGCAACTCCTTTTTCTCTTGCACTCAACTGACTCCAATCTATATCTTTAACTTTATTTGAAGAAGATATTTCTTCTATGAGCATTGTTGTAAATGCAGGATATAACCAAATCATACCTTCACTTATCGTTTCAACTGCCGATAAAATAAAGTGCTCTTTCATCATTGCATTACCGTAACCTTTAATTCCTAGCCTTAAAAGATTTTTAGCCTTATCAATATTTGCAGTACGGTCTAGCACTAATAACTTATTTTTACCAGTATTTAACTTTTCAATGATATCTTCATATCCTGAAGTAAGTGAAGTGAAATTAAGCAGAATTAAACTATTTTGAACATCTAATAAATCAATTATATTATCAATAAGAATAAAATCATGTTTAAATATACTTTCCCAGTACTCTGAAAGTTGAATGTCATCACTATGTATTATTAATTTCATTTAACGCTCCGATAATGTATATTGTTTTGTCTTGAGTATAGGTTTTAATATATAGTCAAGAATAGTTTTTCTACCTGTTATAATATCTGCAGACACCGTCATTCCTGGTATAATTTTCAACCTTTTAGCATTTCGAGTTAAGTAATTTTTATTTGTTTTAATCCTTACTTTATAAGTAGTATTACCTTCTTCATCTTTCGTTGTGTCTGGACTAATTAAAACCACTTTACCCTCAAGTCCACCATATATAGCGAAATCATAAGCAGTAAATTTAACAATTGCTTTTTGACCAAAATAGATAAAGGCGATATCTGATGGTTTGATACTGACAGAAACTAGAAGTGCTGAATCAGTTGGAACAATTTCTAATATATCTGCACCAGGTCTAGTAACTCCACCAATTGTATGTATGAACATTTTTTGAATAATACCTTTCATTGGAGCAGTAACTAATGTCCTGGTTACTTGATCTTTCAAAGCTGATGAGCTTGCTTTGTAACCTTTAAATTCTGAAAGCGTTTCATTTAATTTTAATTTAGCTTCACTTCTTGCAGTTAAAGCTACTTCTTTTATTGTATTTTGAACTTCTTTTATTGCTGATTTTAATCTTGGAATAGACAACCTTGCAGAATCATACTTCTCTTTGACCTCATTTTCTTCTCTTTGTAGTTTTAAAAAGTCTATTCTAGAACGGACACCTTTTATAACCATTGGTTTAGTCATAGCAACTTCTTTATTAATAAAAACAAGAGATGCTTTCATACTGTCTTTTGTGCTTCTAGCTTCTGCAAGTTCTTGCCTTTTTTGAGATAACCTTTCTTCTAATGCCTTCGTCTGAAAAAGTAATTGTTTTTTATTTGTATTATACAAACTTTCTTCATTTGCTACAATATAAGGTATTCTTTCTCTCATTCCTTTATCTGGTGTAAATTTTCTACCACTAGACTCTGCACGAAGTCTTATTATTTTAGCTTCCAATGCATCAGCCTTTATAGCATTCGTACTAAAGGAAGATGTTGACTTTTGATTGTCTATCTTTACTAGTAATTGACCTTGTTCAACAATCTCGCCTTCTCTTACTAAAATCTCTTTTATAATACCACCCTCAAGATTTTGTACTATTTGATTTGATCCACTTGGAACAATTTCTCCCTGACCTTTAGCAATTTCATCTATTTCAGCAAAATATGACCAAGTTAATAAAACAGTTATCGTAAAAATCCAAAAGTACATCACTATTCGAAGCTTATTTGGAGTACTTTGAAGAACTGCTGAACTTAAAGAGTGCATAAATTCATAATCACGCTCTGATAAATTATTTTTTAAATCCTTAGACACCAGTTCTTCCTTTTAGCTTTTGTGTCACTTCATCTTTTGGACCATCCATTATAAGCTTAGAGTGACTCATAACAATTACTCTATCAACTAAAGAAAGTAAAGCAAACTTTTGAGTTACTAAAATAACTGTTTTATTAATCAATTCATCTTTTAAATTATTTATTAAATTATTTTCGCTTGTTTGGTCCATTGAATTTGTTGGCTCGTCCATAAGCATTATCTTGCTTTGAGTTAATAAGCCTCTAGCAATACCGACACTTTGTCTTTCTCCACCAGATAAACCAGATTCTCTTTCTCTAATAAGCATATCATATCCCTTTGGATGTGTATGTACAAATTCATTTGTACCACTCACTATAGAAGCACGAATTACATCCTTATCACTGGGGTGTCTTTCTGAAGAAATAATATTATCTTTTAATGTTCCGTTAAATAAATGAACATCTTGAGGTATGTAGCCCAAAGAGCGCCTCAAATCTGCAGGATCTATCTGCCCAATATCTATTCCATCAATCAAGATTGCTCCTTCATCAGCATCATAAAGTCTTAATATTAACTTTGCTATTGTACTTTTTCCAGAACCTATTCTACCAATAATTGCAATTTTTTCTCCAGGTTTAATAATAAAACTAACATTCTTTATCGCTGGTACTGTAGAGTTAGGGTATGTGAAAGTAACATTTTTAAATTCTATATTTCCTGTAATTTTTGGTCTTTCTAAGAACTGGTGACCAGAAGGTCTTTCTGATGGACGGGACAAAATTTCATCTAGAGTTACAAAAGCAATTTTTGCCCCTGCATAATTAACTAATAATCCAGCAACCTTACCAATTGGGGAGACCGCTCGAGTAGACAGAAGCATACATGCGATAAGTCCTCCCATAGTTAACTCGAAATTTTGTATCATATATACACCCACAACAATAATGAGCACTCTATTTAATTGTGATAAGAAAGCTGTTATGTTAGGTATTATAAAAGCAAACATTCTAGATTTAAAATTCTTTTCAGCTATTTCACCCGTTACTTCTTCCCATTCCCATTGTACTTTACCTGACATACTCATTGATTTAACCGTCTCAATATTTTGCAATGTTTCAATCAATCTAGCATTTTTCTTAGACCCTGCAATTTGTGATGCAGTTATCGTCTCTTTTAATTTATTTCGTAAAGAAAATGCTACTAATAAAATCAAAAATATAATTATTAATGGAACTAAAACTAAATTACCTCCAATATAATAGACGAATAAAAGAAAAATAATTGCAAATGGTAAATCTATAATTGTTGATAGCATTGCTGATGTAAAAAAAGACCTTACTACTTCAAAATTTTTAAGATTATTCGCAAAGGAACCAACAGATGAAGGATGAGAGGATAGCTTTAAATCAAGAATTTTTTCAAAGATAATAGAAGACATAATAATATCACTCTTTTTTGCAGCTACTTCCAACATATAACTTCTTGTATACTTTAAAAAGAAATCGATTAAATAAATCATTACAATTCCAATAGTAAATACTATTAATGTTTCCTGCGCATTATAGGGAATTACTCGGTCATAAACATTCATCGTAAAAAGTGGCGTAGCTAGCACAAAAATATTAATTAGTAAACTAGCTGCAATTACATCTACATAAATATGTTTAGACAAAAGTATAGTATTCCAAAACCAATGCTTCTGTTTTATTTGTAATGTCCGACTTTCCTTATTATCATATTGAAACTCTTTTTTGAGCATAAAGGCAAAACCTAAGTATTCCCCTTCTAAGTCATCGAGATTTAACCATTCTTCAGTACCTTCACCTTCAGGATATATAATCTTAGCTTTTTTTCTATCAGCTGAGAAACTCTCTAAAATACAAGTATAATCATTACTAAGTAACAAAATTACAGGAAGTTGAAGCTGAAGTATTTTGCTTATAGGTCGTTGAATTAATGCAGACTTAAGCCCTGCCCTACCTGCAACACGAGAAAAAAGAGACTTTGATCCTTCTACTGAGAAAAGCTCTTGAGATTCCATAGAGTTATGAACAGGAAGTCCAGCCATCAATGCCTCTGCTGTATATGGCTTATGAAATAATTTTGTATATAAAACCAAGGAATCTAATAAAGAATCTTGTTTAATTAAAATTGACTTATTTCCCAACATACTTCCTTTATTCTAAGCTTATTGTACTATTTGAACTTCTATACGTCGATTTGCTATACGACCTTTTTCTGTATTGTTACTAAACAAAGGTTCCGATTCACCTTTTCCTATAGCTTCTAAACGTTTTGAAGCTATTCCTTCTTTAACAAGAGCTTCTTTTATACCTTTTGCACGTCTTCTTGATAAATCTAGATTATCACTATCTGTCCCTATGCTATTTGTGTGACCAATAATTTTAGCATTGTATGGCACATTGGCTTTCATAAATTCAGCGAACTCTAATATATCATTATAGTTTAATTCCGGGATTACTGCTGAGTCATTTTCATAATTCACTGCGAGTATTCTTATTGATGGACAACCATTCATATCTACAGTTAAGCCTTTTGATGTACCTAGACATTTATCTAAATAATCTAAAACTCCATCCCCATCTGTATCTAAAGGACAACCAACTAAATCAACTTTAACATCAAACGGTGTTTTCGGACAGTCATCTTTATAATCGAATACTCCATCTTTATCTGTATCTAGAGGGCAACCGACTTTATCAACTATAATATTTTTTGGAGTTTTAGAACACTTGTCTTTGGAGTCAAGTACTTCATCTCCATCTGTATCTGTATCTGTATTTTTAATATCTAAGACATATATTGTTATCATAACTCGATTAGACATGTCTCTTCCTTCATCGGTAGCAGTTGTAAATGCCATTTCTTCAGAACCTCTGTATTCAATAAAAATAATATCTTTGGAAATATTATTATCCACTAAACTTTTCGCAATATTATTTGAAAAATTTTGAGAATTTTCTAATGTTTCATTTAAATCTTGAGAGAACCTATAGATATTCTGGATTTTATTTGCATATGTTTTAGAATCTATAGAAAGTTCGTTATAGTAATCAGTTCTTCTACTCGCATGCCCAATAACTTTAATCTTAATTACTCGATTGTCTTTTATATAACTTTTAATAGTTTTTATAATAACATCAAAATTTTCTCTAGCATTATCATTAAAGTAACCATCAGTAAAATCCAACATATTAAATCTTATAATTTCAGTAAAATCACCATACATAAACTGGTCTAATTCATGAGTAACATTTAAATCTTTTTTATCTAATCCCGTATATGGATCATTATAAGTCCCTGCAAATACAGAAGCAACTAGCAGTAAGTTTAAAAAATATTTTTTCATTATATTTTCTCCCCATCTTTAAAAACTGTTATTTCAACTCTACGGTTTTGAGTTCTTCCTTGGAGTGTTAGATTATCAGCAATAGGTTCCATATATCCTTTTCCATCTGAAGTCAATCTATTTGTATTAATTTCATATTTATTCACTAACTCATCTTTTACTCTTTTTGCTCGCATCTTAGAGAGCTTTAGATTATACTTGTATCCGCTTATTTTCGTTCTACTAGTAAACCCTACTATATTTGCATTTAAGTCTGGATTAGCTTTTAAGTATGCTGAAAACTTTTTAATTTTTTGATCTAAATCAGATGGTAATTTCACACTATCTCGCTCAAAATTTACTTCTAATGTTACTTTAAGTGTGCATCCATCAATATCCACAGAATAGCCTAATGGAGTAGTTAAACACTTGTCATCAACATCCACTACACCATCTTCATCTCCATCTAACTCACAACCTATTCCATTCACTTTTCTTCCATTTATAGTATTTTTACACTCATCTAAAGTGTCTATTACTCCGTCACTATCCTTATCTCTAATGCGTTCACAACCAAGGATATCAACTTTTGTTCCTAATGGTGTCTCAGGACATTTATCTTTTCTATTAAAGACACCATCTTTATCATCATCTTGTGCAACTTTCTTACAACCATAAGGCATAATATTATTTTCTAAGAGAGAATTATCACAAAGATCAATATCATCAGCAATTTTATCATTGTCACTGTCCAAAAACACAGGAATAACATCTAAAATCTCATGTGATTTACTATCACCATAAAGATTTACTTTAGATGAAAACTCATTAGCACTTCCGTTAACAGCAATCACTAAGAGTCCCATAGCATCTAGTATTCTGTACTTAGCAAACAACTGATCATATTCCGCTGTAATAATTTGTGAACGAGAATTAATCACATCACTTTGAGCGGCTAACAAATCAAGTAACGATCTTCTACCTAAATCATACTCTTCCCTATATAGGTCTAATGTTCTTTCAGAATATTGCTTGTAGTCTCTTAAATCTTTAAGTTGCTTTTGAATCATTTCATTAGCACTCCAAGATAAATCAAGTCCTTCTATAGTTTCTCTTCTTAAAGTTCTTTGAATGTCTACTTCTTGATTAATTTTACTGACATGCTGTTGCACTAAAGCAGTGTCAGCCCCACCTCGGAATAAATTATATGTTAACACTACACGAGCTGTAGTACGGTCATCTGCTTGTGAAAAAGCATTCGCTGCGTTATCGTTGTCATTAAATACTTGTCTTAGTTCAAAATCTATTTTTGGATAAAAATCTTTTTTTCTTTGTTTCCAAAGTGCTTGAGCACCCTGCGTATCATATATGGAAACAATAATAGCTGGATTATTTTTTATTGCGTATAAAGAAGCTCTTTCTATACTTTGGGGAAATTCTCTTTCCATAATTGGTTTTTCCATATTATTAACATCCGGCATACGTCCAAGAATTCTTCTATATTGATATTCAAAATCTTTTGCATTATTTGTTACAACTGTCAAGTTTGAGCGGGCTAATGATACAGAAGATTTAATTTTCTGAACTTCAGATTCTGTTGTTAATCCTGCATCAAAAAGGTCTTTAACTTTAGTATATACTTGCTCATTAATTTCTAAGTTTTCTTCTGCTGATCCAATTAATTCATAAGCTCTTAGAACTTCTAAGTAGATATTAGTCATTTTGAATGCTTCGTTATTTGCAACTTCAAGGTACTTATACGCAGCTGCAAGAATTCTAGCCTCTTCATAATCAACTTTATTCATTGTACCATACCCATCAAATATATTTTGAGTTAATGTCAGGGATGTTTCATAACTATTGTATGCATTAGAGACAACAGCATGATTAAAGTCACTGTTTCCACTAGTTTTTAAGTTTCCTGCTCTTGTATGGGCCGCTGCTACACTTAAGTCAATGGATGGATAATATTCAGACTCTGCAATACCTAAATCTTGTTGTGTCGCTCTATAATTTCTAAGCCTTTCTTTTATTACAGGACTTGTCTCTAAAACTTCCACCATCGTCTCTTGCAGCGATGTAGCAGTAACTGATGTGATAATTATGGAACTATACATTAGTAGTTTAAGAATGTTATTGTTTAACAATTTTTCCCCTTTATATTATTATTATATTATTATATCAAATATTAATGAGTTATTAGTGAGTATTTACACAAAATACTTTTAAAACTTATATCCCACTCCAAAAACATTTATTACAGTGTCTTTTGGTAGCTTTTTTCTTATGTTCTTTATAATTGTTTTAAGAGGACTCAGATTATCAATTTCGTAATCACCCCAAACTTCCATAATGATATCTTCATAAGTAAAAATTTTATTAGGAGAGGAGAAGAGCAATGCAATAATTAGTATTTCCTTTTTTGTAAACAAAATTTCTAAACCATCCCTATAGAGTCTACTTTCTTCACTGTCCCATCTGAGTCCATCTTTTAGATTTATCACTTTCTTGGAAACTATATCAAAGTTTGAAAACTCTTGGACCGCCATCTCTAAGGCTGATTTTAAATCATTTCTTGTTATAGGTTTTACTAAATACTTCACCAGTTTTAACTCAGCAGCATCGAGAAGGTATTTTGTATCTGAATAAGCAGTCAGCATTATAACTTTTGTTGTCTGATCTGTAAGTCTGATTTTTTTTAAGAGTTCTAGTCCATTTAACTTTGGAAGGTTAATATCTAAAATGATTATTTCTGGTTTTTTTTCTTTATATATTTTATAGCCATCTTCGCCATCTTCTGCCTCATACACCCTACTAAAATGTCTTTTTAAGTACCTTGTATAGTTATCTCGTATATCTTTTTCATCTTCGATAAACAATATACTGTATTTTAATTTTTCTTCCAATTATTCACCCCCCCCAACCTGATAGTAAAACATGCACCAGAAAAGTTGTTTTTAACACTAAGTTCTCCAGCTAAACTGTCTTCAATGATAAGCTTTGATATGTACAAACCTAAACCTGTTCCTTGGGCTTTATGTTTTGTTGTGTAGTAAGGTTCAAAAATTTTATCCGCTATATCTAGAGCAATACCACCTGCATTGTCACAGATATTAATCACTAACTTTTCTTTTTGTTTTTGAATCTCGATTTTTATGTTTGGTTTTTTAACATCATTTGAAACCAAGGCATCTATAGCATTGTTAAGAATCGCTAAAAATACTTGTTGAAGTTCATTTGCGTATGTAAAAAATTCATGTGCCATTCTTAAATCTATAAGTATCTCTATACCGTTAGACTCAGTTTTAGCTTTAAGTACTGCTAATGCTTTTTTTATAATATCTTCGATAATAGTGTTTGTTTTAATCTTATTATGGTCAAAGAAGTTTCTAAAGTCATCAATCGTATTGGACATATATAATGTTAAAGATTCTATCTCGTGTAGTTTTTCACCTATAATTTCATTACGAATACCTTGTTCGTCTAAGGTATCATCTATAACTAAGACACAAGAGTTTACATGCGAAAGAGGCTGTCTCCATTGATGGGCTATGTTTTCCATCATTTCACCCATGGCTACGAGTTTATTTTGATGAAAAATCATTTTATCTTTATCTGAGGATTTATCAAGTTCTTTTTGTACTTGTATCTTGAGTTCTTTATTGAGTTTTTTAATCGAGTAGTGTCTATAAAGTATAAAAGAAAGTACTCCTAAAGCAAAAATCATCAGTTGAATAAAAAGCGTGTAGTTAAACTTACTTTCATATTTAGTAAAAAACCATTTTCTTAAAATATTTTGCTTTTGTTCATAACTAATACTTTGAACAACTTTTTGCAGTATTGTAAATAACTGCGTATTGTTTTTAGCTACACCTAAACCTAAGTTCAATTTTTCATCAAAATGAGCACTCACCTTAAAGTCATTATAGGAGCCATTTTTATATGCATAATCAATAGCAACAGCACTATCTGCAAATCCGAACACTTCACCATCTGTAACTTTTTTAAGTCCTGCTTCAAGGTTTTGAACTTCAACAAGCCTTATATTTGGGTAGCGTATTTTTATGGAGTCTATAAGTGCATAACCTTGTACTACGGCTATCGACTTGCCATCAAGTAAAGAAAAGTCAAGTATGGGGTTTTTATCTATCTGTGTTACGATTACAAATGAAAGTTCTAAAAAAGAATCAGTAAAGAGGATTGTTTTTTTTCTTTGATCTGTTGGTGCAGACAAGGAAAGCACATCACATTTATCCTGCTCCATTGCATTCAAAGAACCATTCCAAGAACTTGATTTAAAAATCTTTATGGGTATATCTAGTTTTTGTTCAAATAGGTTCCAATAGTCTGAAGCAATTCCCACATGCTTTGCATCTACGACTGCTTCTATTGGCATCCAGTCTGGATCTACACAAATTGTTAAGACTTTTTTTTCTTCTAAGTATTTGCGTTCTTTTTTTGTAAGATGACTCGTATTTTTGGATGACTTAAAGATAAAGTCTTGTATATTATACTTTGAAGTTTCTTTTACAAAACCTGACTGCATAAAATCTTCCGCCAAAATCTCAACTCTTGAAATGTCAATACTTCCAATATCGTGGACTTTAACTAACATAAGATGCTCTACTTGATTCGCTTCAAAAAGTAATGCTTCTTTTGTTTTGTTTTGAGTATTGTATTTCTTTAGTATAAGGTCTATGATTTCTTCTTTGTGTTTTAGAGCGTAAGTCCATCCTTTTATAGATGCTTCTTTAAAAGACTCTACCCGCTCTGGATGATTTTGTGCTTCTGTTTTACTTGTAAGTAAGTTCGTATCGTAGTAGGTTATTCCATAGGAAATTGGATCAAAAATATTATATTTCACATTCATTTTATCAAGGGCGTAAGGTTCATTACTTAAGAAGCCTGCGATTGCATCAACTTCTTTGTTTTTAAAAGCCTCAAGAGAAAAGTTCAAAGGAATAAGTTCTATATCATCCTTTTTAATGTCAAATTTATTTAGCATTGCGTAGAGATTAAGGTTATTTATATTAAATGACAGACCTTGGATTTTAGCTGCCTTAAGTTGAGAAAGCGATGTGATGTTTTCTTGTGTAATGAGTACAAGAGGAGACTGTTTAAAAAAGTTTGCTACAAAAACTATTTCTTTGCCATGAAGATACTCGGCAATAATCGATGAATAGGAAAGACCATAGTCTATATCTTCTGTAAGTACACTATCTACAACATTTGTATCATTATCAAACTCTACAAACTCTACATCAAGTCCGACATCTTTATAAAAACCTTTTTCTTGTGCCGCGTAAAAACCAGCAAACTCAAACTGATGTTTCCACTGAAGTTGTAGTTTTATTTTTTCTAATTCTATCTCAGATGCATAGAGATTTATAAATATGATGCAAAGTAAAAATATTTTTAAAGTTTTCATAACATAATCATACATTAATTATGTGAGCATAAAGTGAGTTTTAGTCTTTTTTAAGCATAAAAGATTTATAATCATAGTAAATAATAATAAAAACCATAAGGAGTTCACTTGTTTATATCATCTTACAGTACTTATATTCAAGCTAATACTTCTGATAAAATATCGCAAAAAGAGTAGAAAAAGTAGATTCTAAAGCAAATGTATTTTGCTAAAGAACTTAAACTTGCAAGTACTTCAAATGTTAAAACGACTGCTTTACATGTAGACTATATATCTACAAAAGCGGTACTACGCAACAAACAAGTCCTAGATAAAGCACAAAACAAAGTTCAAGAAACTACGCAAGAAAATGTAAAAAATTTTACGCAGCAAAATTCGCTTATAAACTCTAAGGGTGCTTATGAAGGAAACTCCAAAATGTTTTCACTCTTTAAGTTGCCAAGTACGAGTTTAAATCAAACGCCATCCTTTGAAAAAACACTTCCACAAGAGCCTAAAGAAGTCAAAGAATTAAATATGCGTCACAAAATGGTAAATACTTACATCGCTAATGACAACTACTATAAAGTAACTGCCTAATCTTCTTCTACCCATGCATCTGTTTTTATAATCTTTTTATCGTCTAAATATTTTAACTTAAAAGCTTTTGTACACTTTCCATCTTCTAAATCCATAACTGCAATTTGAAGAATCTTTTTACATTTTTTTGGAATATCAAAATGTCCTTTCATTCCTGTTAAAAATTGTTTAAGAGGGATTTTTGCATCCATGCCTATGACATTGTCTCTACAACCGGTTAGACCTATGTCAGTGAGGTAGGCTGTGCCTTGTGCGATTTGAAAGTCGTCTGTGCTGACATGCGTATGTGTTCCTATGATTGCACTCACCTGACCTTGGAGTAACATCATCATTCCACGCTTTTCGCTTGTTGCTTCTCCGTGGTAGTCTATAAATATGTTTGTAATTCCAGATGCATGAAGTTCTTGTACAGTTTTCTTTGCACATACAAATGCATTTTCAGTCATCGGCATAGAAAAGTAACCCATCAGGTTTAAAACTGCTAGTTTCTCACCGTGTATCTCATAAGTTTTACAACCCGTTCCCGGTACTTCGTTTGGGTAGTTATGTGGACGCAAAATTTCGTGTGTATCGAACAAGGGTAAAATGTCTTTTTTGTCCCAAGTATGGTTTCCACCTGTCATAGCATCTACACCGTAAGAAACAAGTTCATTCGCATTTTTAAGTGTAAGTCCAAAACCATGTGAAGCATTTTCATAGTTTGCTATTACAAAGTCTATTTTATGTTCTTCTCGTATGTTTGCTAGATGCATCTTCAACATGTCCCGACCAGGACGACCGACAATGTCGCCTATAAAAGCTATTCGCATTTTCTGCCTTTAATCATCTATATATTTCTGAACAAATTCTCTACTACTTAACACAGGGATACTTCCTTGATAAAAATTCTTATCATTGCTTATAATAACATAAGTACTTATTCCCAAGCGGGGAGCTTAGGAACGAGCTATATTTCTTGTTTCTTTATATTGGAGACATCAAAAACAGCATAACCGATAAATAACAACATCGCAACACCAGCAATAAATGCAATTGTTTCTATCATTCTACATCCTTTAATTTTTCAAGTAAACTGTCTATACTGATATTCATTCTATGTACTTTAGTAAAAGCAAAAATTGCTATCATAAAACCTACAAGAGCTATCAATAAAGAATAAATTGGTTTATCACCAGTCAATACATACACTATCATAGCTACGGAACCACTAATCAAAGCAAAAAACATATTAAATGCCTGATTTCTTCTGTCTCTTAGATTGTCAATTTCTTTTAGTAAATAATCTTTATACGCCATGACAAAAGTATACAATAAAAAAGTAAAATAATGACTGGTTAGCAGATATATTCATTCCCTAGCGGGGAGCTTGGGAACGGGTTAATAATGGAATCTACATTGAGCGATGATAATTAGATCATCTAATATTTTATATACTAATCGATGTTCTGATGTTATTCTTCTTGAATAATAGCCATTAAAATTTTCTTTTAATTTTTCTGGTTTTCCCAAACCATCTTTATCATAAGGATTTCGTTTTATATCTTTTACTAAAAGGTTAACTCGCTTAAATACATTTTTGTCATTTTGTTGCCAGTACTGATAATCTTCCCAAGCCTTATCAGCAAATCCTATAATCATATTTCAATATCTTTTTTTATAAACTTAGAGTTGTCTATTTGGTCAACTGCATTTAGTAATCTATCTCTATTATTTGCTGAAGATAGCAAATATATCGTTTCTTTCATCGAGTTATACTCTTCTTGAGATATTAAGACTACAGATTGCTTGTCTTTTGTTGTGATAATAAACTCTTCAAAATTATCGCACACTTGATTTATAATACTTCTTAAATTATTTCTAGCCTGAGAATATAAAACTGCTTGCATAATTTCACCTTTTGTCAATATATTGTCATTATAACACATTTATACTTGATGATGAGAATGAGGTAGGCATTCCCAAGTGGAGATCTTGGGAACTAGTTAGGGGAAATTAGAAACCTATTGAAGTATCTATTTGATCTTCTACTTTTAATGATACACTTGAGTCACCACTGTTTGTATACTCAGTAAAGCCACCTGTTGATGTGCCTTGAACGCTACAATCAACGAAGTATGGTTGAGAGAGTCAATAAATATCTAAAGGATGACTTTGGCTGCGATAAGATTTATTATCAAGGAGCTACGAAAGTAGCTTCTGTGTTAGCCTTTGGAATACTTTCTGTGTGCATTCATCAAAGTTTAAAGATTGTAACATAAACTAAACAGAAGGAACTGTAAAATTAGAAGATTATTAGCACGAAATAAAAAGCACGGAGTGAAAATATGATTTAATAAGAAATATAGCGTAAAATACAGGAATTAAATATTTAGTCATTTATTTAAACTCAAAAATGGCTATAAAGAAATATTAGCTATATTTAGAAATTGAATCTGCAAGTGGCTCTAGTAAATAAACTTAATAGCAAATAGCTTACTACTCTAAAATATATTTGATAGAACTTTCGTTTTAAAACACCTAAAGTGTTTTAGGTTTATTGTTTCGTAAATAAAATAAAGTGGCTTTTATGATGTCGTCATCATCTTTAGAGTCGGCTTTTATGGTTTCTTTTGAGTCGTTAAAGTAGCTAATCGTAATGTTTTGTCCATAGTTCATTATAGATTTTATGTCTTTTTGGAGTGCTAAAAGCTTAATAACCATCAGTTCTATAAACTGCTTTGTAGGCTCGTTTAGCTCGCCAAATCTATCGATGAGTTCTTCTTCTATTTCGTAAATCTCTATAGCCTCTTCACATTGTGAAAGTCGTCTATAAATATCAAGACGAAGTCTGTCTTCATTTACAATCTCATCAGATATATAAGCTGAAATAGTAAGTTTTATATCTACTTTTACTTTTTTACTCTCTTTAGTATTACTCAACTCTTTTATAGCATCTTCTAACATTCTCAAATAAAGTGAATAACCTATGTTTTTGATATGTCCACTTTGTGCATCTCCGACTAAATTTCCACCACCTCTTATTTCAAGGTCATGATGTGCTAACACTGAGCCACTTCCTAAAAATGAGTTAGACTCTAAGGCTAGAAGTCGCTTTTTAGCGTCATCTGTTAAAGCCTCTTTATTTTTAACTATAAAATATGCGAAACCTTCCACATGTCCACGCCCTACTCGACCACGAAGTTGATGCAAGTCTGCCATTCCAAACCTATCTGCTCCATCAATGAGAATGGTATTTACATTTGGCATATGAATTCCAGACTCTATAATAGAAGTCGCAATCATCAAGTCATACTCCCCTGCTTCAAACTTGAGTAACTCTTTTTCAGTTTGAACTGCTGGGATTTTCGAGTGAAGCATAACTACGCGTAAATCAGGTAAAAGTGCTTTTAATTCGCCTAGTTTAATCGGCATATGGTCAATACTATTATGCACATAAAAAACCTGTCCACCACGACGAAGTTCTCGTAAAATCACTTCTTTTACAAGCTTTTCTTCATACTCTTTTACAAAGGTTCGCACACCCTGACGCTCATTCGGTGGAGTAAGGAGTTGCGACATTGTTTTTATAGAGCTCAGCGCTTGGTTTAAAGAACGAGGAATTGGTGTGGCGCTCATACTTAGCATATGCACATTATGATAAAGTTCTTTGATCTTTTCTTTTTGTTTTACACCAAACTTATGTTCTTCATCAACAATAGTAATTCCAAGGTTTTTAAACTCTAGTCCAAAAAGAGAATGCGTTCCAACAACACAATCGATTTCTCCAGATGCTAAACCTTTTATCGTGTGGTTTTTATCTTTTGTACTTACAAATCTGTCAAGCTTTGCTACTCGAATCCCAAGTTCATCAAATCGTTCGAGTAAAGAACGATGATGTTGAGAAGACAGAAGTGTCGTTGGCACGATAAGTGCAGTTTGAAAGCCTGATTTATAACAAGCAAAAATCGCGTTCATCGCAACTTCTGTTTTACCAAAACCAACATCCCCACTTAAAAGTCTATCCATAATATGTCCAGATGCCACTTGAGCTTAGAATCTCATTAATAGACTGCGTTTGATCCTCTGTATACTCAAAACCGCTTAGGGCTTGAAACTCTTTTAACTCTTGTTTATTTACTTTAATTTTAGGCGACTTAATTAAAGCCCGTGCTGCTGCTGTGTTTAATATAGCTCCTGCAATTTCAAAAAGTCTTTTTTTAACCTTATCTTTTAACTTAGCAAAGCTTCCTTTACCTAGCTTGTCAAGAACTGGAGTAGAACCACCTGCTGCGATGTATCTGTCAATGAAGTCAAGGTTCTCAACAGGAAGTAAAATCTTGTCATCGCCAATGTATTTTAAAACGATGAAGTCTTTCATTCCACCTAGAATTTCCATCTGCTCAATAGCCTCAAAAATTCCTACTCCATAGTCCTCATGGACTACATAGTCGCCTTTTTTGAGGTCATCTAAAAGTATCGCTGACTTGCGTCTTCTTCGTTTCTTTTCTGGTTTGTTTAAAGATACGACAAGTTCTGTCGGTGTGATAATATTTAAAATATAAGGCGCATAAACCTCAGTAATATTTTTAAAATCAAAAAGACCCACCTGTTTCATTACAGCTTTATTCGCTGCAATTATTGTTATCTTTTTATTTTTATGAACTTTGAGAAGCGAGCCAATATCGGCTACCATCAACTCTTTAACATCATCATTTACTTCAAGTGCATCTATCTCAAAGCATTCCCTTGAAATTTGCGGCTCGTTGATACCATAAGCATCTATAAGTGTAGCATCTAGGTCTCTTGAGAGTTTAGTGATTTTTCCCTCTAAAAAGTTTGAAGCCCTATCCTCTAGATGCCATAAACCAAGTGAAGCGATATCTTTTGTCATAGAGTCAAACTCTGAAGATTCTACTTTTGCCTGAAGTGCATTAAAACTAGCCTCATCAAGCGAATAAAAAGCACTTGATATTTCTAAACTTTCTAAATCATCACTCAGAGTTCTTTGAGACTCTAATTCGAAGTATTTAATCTGCTCAATCGTCTCATCAAACAAAGAAATTCTAACAGGGTTGGGCGAGGAAGGAACATATATATCTACAATATCTCCACGAAAAGATATTTCACCTTCTACTTGAACCATATCTACAAATGTATAACCCCAAAAAAGCATTTGTTCTTTGAACTTTTGAAGCTTGATTTCTTCACCAAATTCTATAAGTGTTGATTGTAATAATTCTTCTGAAGGTAAATGAAAAAGTAAGGTTTTAAGCGGTGCGATTATGAGTGGTTTCTTCTCGAGCTTATTGTACTCTCGAAGGCAAGAGAAAAGTTGATGTAACTCTTCTTTGTAAACACGCAAGTCATCTCCAAAAGTAGGACGAAAATCTGGAAAGACTATTGTTTCACGCTTGAAAAATTTTGCTACGCTAAGAAGTTCATCCGCCTCTTTAGCATCTTCACAGATCAGAAGTTCTAAGTCTGGCTTAGGACTTGTTTTGTAGTAGTTGTAAAAGGCGCTTTGTGACATTCGTTTTTTAGTACTCTAAGATTTTGATATTTGTGCTTTTTTGCGCTCAGGAAGTGCTTTTAAATCTTTTACAACACTATTACCCTCGAAAATACCCTTAGACTCGATGATAAGCTCAGCCGACTCGATAGTCCCACTTACCCGTCCAGCAGATTTAATCTCTACCTTATCAGCATTAATACTACCCTCAACAAAACCTTGAACAACAAGTCTTTTTGTAGTCACATCGCCTTTTATATGCCCATGCTTACCAATATTAATCTCATTTTGAGAATTAATTGTTCCTTCAAATTCTCCATCTACATACAGGTTGCAAGAAAGAATCATTTCACCTTTGATGGACGCTCCAACAGTGATGATGGTTGTGCTTGAGTCGGATTTAGTACTCTGATGTTGGCTGTCGCCGTTATTAAAGATTGCCATGGTATTTTCTTTTCCTTTTTAAATATCTCATTATAATTTTTTGCATTCCATTTTATAAACCAAAATGGATTTACTGGTCGTGTCATAAAGCGTACTTCATAATGTAAATGCGGTCCATTACTCATGCCCGTATTTCCAGTGTATGCTATTAAATCACCCTTGCGTACAAATGTACCTGATTTTATCACAACTTTGTTTAAATGACCGTATAATGTTTTAAATCCGTAGTTATGCTTTAAAATCACAAGTCTTCCATAACCACTTTTTTTATGATACCCCGCATATTCCACCATTGCATCTGCTGTGGCATACACCGGTGTCTTCATCTTAGCTTTCATATCTGTGCCACGATGAAACTCTCGTCTTTTTAGTTTTGGATGCATACGGTAACCGTACTTACTTGTAATTCCTCGGTAAGGAACAGGAGAGCCACTTGGAATAAATTGTAAAAGCGTAGCCATATCTTTAGAATTTAATTTTGCAATATCTACTCTTTCTTGTAAAGGAATGTCCTCAACAGGTGAAATTCCCATAAGAGATTCTATTTCTGCTATAGAATCTGAGATTTTATCTAACTCTTTTTTCTTGTCTTGTAATTTATCTTGAGCACCTAAAATATTTTCTTTTAACTTTTTGTTTGTATCTTGTAACTGTACATAGTTTTTTTGCTCAGCCAAGCGTTTTACTTCAATATTATCAACTGTGTTATTTAAATAAAGGATAACACCAACAGAAACTATAGCAATAAAGCCTAAAAACACAATCATATACAAAATGGCTTTTTTAACAAAATTATGTAAGTTATATTGTTTCACACCATTATCATCATGTATTGTAACTGTAAAATGACTATTCATCGTATACCTTTAAAAACTTTTCAACTACTTTAAATGAGCCGAAAACTAAATATTTTTTGCTTTCTTGATGCTTTTTAAATGGCTTGTATTTTATCTTTAAATCGGTTAAAACCTTTTGAAGTTTGTCTTCTTTTTCTATTCTTTTATCATCTATGTCTATAATTTCAAGATGCTCAATAATTGGCTTTAAAATGTCCAATATTGTGAAATAATCCTTATCCTCGTATGTATTATAAACTAGAATATATTTTTGAGGTTCTAAAGCTTTCTTGATACTATGCGCTGCTAGTGGGTTATGCCCAACATCAATAATAATATTTTCATTGAGTGAAGTTAATCTTCCAAATAAACGAGCATTATCAAAGTGTTCTACATCATAGTCTATATTTAAAAAATTCAAACACGCTATGCTAAGTTTTAAATTTTCACTCAAATATAAAACAAGTGATAATCTCTTTGATATTTTTTGTATTTTAGCTTCATCTGAAGTTTTAATATATTCAGAAATTTTACTGATGTTTAAATTCTTTTTTCTAGCTAAATTTTTTGCTACTTCATAGACCTCTGTATATTCTTGTAGAGCAAGAATCGCATTGTTTTGGATTGCATTTAATTTCTCTGTAGCAATAGACTCAATAGTGCTCCCCAAAAATGCTTCATGATCATAAGAAATAGGTGTAACAAGTGTTAAATTCTTAGGAAATACAGCTGTTGCATCATGTTCTCCACCTAGACCTGCCTCAAGAACAATGTATTCACAATCGTTAAACACAAGCATTGCTAAAAATGTTGTGTACTCAAAAAATGAAAGAGACTCCGCATCTTTTTTTGTTAAAAGTTTTTGAAGTTTTTGATGCGAAGATTCTAAAAGTGAACCTGATACTATTTGTCCATTGAGCCAAATTCTTTCATTAAAGTTTATAATGTGAGGAGAGGTATAATGTCCTACTTTATATCCAAGCTTATACAGCGCAGATGCAAGAAATCGTCCTGTCGTTCCTTTTCCGTTTGTTCCCACTAGATGAATAATTTTAGAACAACAAAAGTGTTCTTTTATTTTTTTATAGACACGCGGCATACGCTTATAATCTATCTTTGCATAGTACAAAGGTTTTTCTTCTAAAAACTCACTTAGTGTCATGTTTATTTATAAGCAACTTTATTTCGTCCACTATTTTTTGCTTTATAAAGGTACTCATCAGCAGAGTTTGCAACTGCTTGAACTGAAATATGTTTTTTTCTCTCAGAAACTCCAGAACTCACCGTTACATGGATTCTTTCTTTTTTGTACATAAATTTTGCTTTTTCTACATGACGCCTAACTTTTTCAGCAAAAATTACACCACCCTTAGTATCAGTTGCACTTAAAACTGCCATAAATTCTTCACCACCGAAACGACCAATGATATCTACTTCTCTCGCTTCATCTTTAATAATTTTAGCAAATGCGGCTAGCACTGCATCTCCAGCATCGTGTCCGTAGTTGTCATTTACATCTTTAAATTTATCTAAATCAAACATAATGATTGAGAAGTTATGTCCATATCTTTTAAACTCTGCTTCTTTTAATTCTAAATGCTCATCAAGTGCTCGTCTATTGTAAAGCTTTGTTAAGAAGTCTTCTTTTGAATCTTGTTTAGCCGCTTCAAGTTCTTTTTCAAGATTTTTTATTTTAACAGCTAACTTATCCACTTCTCCACTATGATCTTTTAAATCTTTACTCAAAAGTTGTGTATTTTCTTCTAAGGCTAAGGCAATAGTAAAGAGTTTTTTATGTGCAATTTTAAAGTTTGTAGTATCTTCTTCATTATAAGATTCTAGGTCTATCTTTATTTTCTGTATCTCAACTGTTGAGTTGTCAGACTTTTCTATCATGTCTATAAGACGAAGCGATAACTTATCTAAAACACCGTCAATAGACTCGACCATCTCTTTAACGCTGTCTTTGTCAAGTGCAATTCTAAATGATATAGCTGACTTGATTTCATCTGCCATGCTCGGAGTATCTAAAAGTGATGGGTCTTTTTTTATTTTTTGGCTCACACTCGCGATGGTGTCATTCACGCTTGAAGCGATTGAAGGAACTAACGATGCTACTAAAAGCGAAGAGATTTTTGACAGGTTTATATTTCCACTTATATGGACTTCACCCGAAGACTCTATGTTTAAATTTTCTATACTTTCTTTTAAATTTTTCGTATCTATTGTACCAAAATCACTTAAATTTTGTAAAAATGTATCATCGTATGTTGTTAGAAAATTTACCCAAAGCTGTCTAAATTGATCAATTTGACTTGCCTTTGGCATTGTTTTTAAAAGTTCTTGTGATTTTTTTGCTAAATCACTCGCTTCTTTGTTGTGAAGTACTTCAACTACTTGCAAAATCCTTTTAAGAAGAACACTTTGCGACTCAAGTATCTCGGCTGACTTTACAGGACTCGTTCTGTTCAACTTTGAAATTAAAAAACGGCTCAGCTCTTTCATTGTTTTAACTCTATAAGTTATTATCTCTTTTTGAAGATCTGCACTCATAGTTTTAGAGGCTTGCGCAACATGGTTACAGTCCTCGGTCATCATCCCAGCTTTTTGTGCTTCTTTACAAAAAGCTTCTGCGTAAAAGTCTGGAGTTAAAAGTTTTCCTTCGAGTTCAAGTCTTTTAATCGCTTTTTTTATTATACTTTGAATTGTCATGTCTCACCCCTTTTAGTTCGTGCACCTTCTGCTGATACTTGCGCTACAAAAGACTTAATCGCCTTGCTTGCACTAAATTTAATAGCGTCAAATCTTTGCTTATCTGAAATAATAGCATTCGCCCGAATACTAAAGTCATAGGTACCTCGAGCATTATAATTTTTAGAATCTTCACCTTGAGTACTTCGTGTAATCCCTAAGTTAATCGTAGTTCGATAAGAGACTACAAAACCATCAGCATCGTATTGAATAGGCGCGTAAGATGGATTAGATAAAGTAAGTGTTAAATGTGTTGTAGATTCTACTTTACTAACTAATGAAGCATGAAAAACTTCAATAACTGCTGCATCTACACCATCTTTAATGATAACTGTATTTTCAGGATCTACCATTGAGATAACGATACTTGTACTTATTTTTTCACCTACAACAGCACGCGAATGCTTTGCACTTGGAGTATAACCACAGCCAGTTAAAAGAAGCATGATTAAAATGATTAAAATATTTCTCATTTTTTAGCCCTTTACTACAATATTTACAAGTTTATTTGGTACGAGAATCTCTTTAACTATTGTTTTATCCTCTAACCATTTTGAAGCAGCATCTTTAGCAAGTGCGATAATATTTTCTTTAGTCTCACCCGTAGCAACTTCTATTTCAGCTCTTCGTTTTCCGTTAATAGAAACACCTAGTGTTACACTGTCTTGCACAAACACCTCTTCTAAAACTACTTGAGCACTCAGGTTTTTTAATCCAAAATATTCTCCACTAATTTCATGTGCAACATGAGGAATAATTGGTTCCATGATTGAGCTTAAAATCCAGTAACCCTCAGACCATACATCTGCGTTACTTTGCGTATTTAAAGCGTTCATAGCCTCCATTACACCTGCTATCATCGTGTTGAATGTATGTTTTTTCTCATAGACTTCATTTGCACGGACTAAAGCTTCATAAACTTTTTTCCTAGCGAATTTTTCTTCCTTACTTAGAGTAGAATGTTCAATACTTGGAATACTCTCACAAGCAACTATGTTTGAGCTTCTGTCATAAAATCTCTTAATAAATTTAAAAGACCCCTCAACTCCACTGTCGTTCCATTCTAACTCTTGTGTTGGAGGTGCTGCAAAAAGTATAAACAACCTTGCTGTATCTGCTCCGTATTTAGCGATGATTGCATCTGGGTCGACTGTGTTTCCCTTAGACTTAGACATCTTAGAACCATCTTTTAAAACCATTCCTTGTGTAAGTAAGTTATCAAAAGGTTCATCAAAATCTAAGTAACCTAAATCACGAAAAACTTTTGTAAAAAACCTTGCGTATAAAAGGTGTAAAACTGCATGTTCAATCCCACCGATGTAATGATCAACACCCATCCAGTATTTTATCTCATCTTGGGTGAAAGCTGCTTTTTCTAAGGTTGCAGGCGATGCACAAAATCGTAAAAAGTACCACGATGACTCTACAAAAGTATCCATAGTATCTGTTTCACGAATCGCGTCTTTACCACAACTTGGACACGCACAATGTTTCCACCTTGGATGATTTTCAAGTGGGTTCCCCTCACCTGTAATCTCAACATCATCGGGAAGCGCGATAGGAAGATTTTCTTTTTTCTCCATAACAAGACCACATGTATCACAGTGAACAAAAGGAATCGGAGCACCCCAATAACGTTGGCGCGAAACTCCCCAGTCTTTTAGTTTGTAGTTTGTGGTTTTTTTACCAATCTCTTTTTCTTCAAACATTTTAATGATGTTGTATTGAGATTTTTTAGAGTTCATTCCATCAAATTCTTGCGAGTTAAAAAGTTCTCCAACCTCAGTGTATGCCTTGTCAGCATCTGCTTCACCCTCAAAAGGTTTTATAACAGCGTTAATCTCTAAGTCATACTTCTTTGCAAAATCATAATCTCTATCATCATGAGCAGGAACTGCCATAACAGCACCTGAGCCGTAGTCCATCAGAACAAAGTTTGCTATCCAAACAGGGATAGATTTTCCTGTTAATGGATGAACAACATTTAAATCAAGTGAAATACCTGATTTTTCTTTTTGTCTGTCAATTGAAGAAGTGGCTTTCATTTTATTTATTTGGGCAATTACATCTTCACTTAAAAGTTTGTTTTCAATCATATATGTCACAATAGCGTGTTCTGGTGCTAAAGCAGTGTATGAAACTCCATAAATAGTATCAGGTCGTGTTGTAAAAACATCAAAACTCTTAAATGTAGCATCTAGCTTTGCTTTTGAATCTTCATCAAAGAACAAATCAAAGGCTAAACCATTTGATTTTCCTATCCAGTTATCTTGCATCGTTAAAACTTGTTTTGGCCAGCCATTTTCAAGCTTTTTCAAATCGGCTATAAGTTCATCTGCATATTTTGTAATTTTAAAATAGTACTGATTCATATCTTTTTTAACTACGGGAGTATCGCATCTCCAACAGCATCCATCGATTACTTGTTCATTCGCTAAAACTGTTTGGTCATTTGGGCACCAGTTAAGCAGACCTTTTTCACGGTAGAGTAAACCTTTTTCATACATATCGATAATAAAAGATTGTTCAAACTTTGTGTAAAGCTCATCACTTGTTGCCATTTCACGCTTACGAGAAAAAGAAAAACCTAGCGAGTAAAACTCATTTTTCATATAGTCTATGTTATCATAAGTCCAGCCCTTAGGATGTGAACCATTCTTTATAGCTGCATTTTCAGCAGGCATTCCAAAGCTGTCAAAGCCTATGGGATGGAGTACATTTTTGCCTTGCTGTCTGTAGTAACGCGCAAGTGCATCGCTTATAGAGTAGTTTCTTACATGCCCCATGTGTAAACGACCACTTGGAAATGGAAACATACTTAAAATGTATTTTTTATCTTTTGTGAAATCTTCACTCGCTTCAAAACTATCGTTTTCTTTCCAATAATTTTGCCATTTTTTTTCTATTGTTTTTGCGTTATAGTCCAAAGTTAATACTCTTCTCTTGATTTTAAGCTTTCAACATAAAGCAAACCAACTGAAAAAAGGTTTGCAAGTAAAGCTCCCAATGTTAAGGCAATCGCCCATTCTAAGTTTCCTGCAAGTTCAAGGTAAATAAATGCTGGAATAAGGTGTAAGTCTGCTACAAGTGAAGATGCTAGAAGTTCTGCTGAGAGTAAGTTTCTTACACCAATTTTGAGTAATGTTGAAACAAGATTTAAACTCGCCGCCATAAAAAGTGCCGTTGCACTATGCTCGTATAAAAACCCTGCAATTGATGTTAAACTCATCAAAGAAAAAAAGACGTATATTACTTTACCCCAATCCATTACTAGTCCTTAAAATTAATTAAGAAGATTATACAAAAAATATCTTAAGGGATGACTGAAAGCTAAAAGAGCCCTCTGTGAGTATAGGTAAATCCGATGAAATATAAAATAAACCTTAAGTGAGAGTTTCTTGCTCAAACAAACCAGCAGTAAAATCATCTCGATAAAGGCAATTTCTTTTGATTTCAGCCATTGTAGTTTTTCCTGTTGGTAGAACTTTTTTATCTTTATTGGCATTTAAAAATATTTGATAAAGATTGATAGTAAAGCTTCTAAGAATAGCTATTGAAAAAGGCTCTTTGTAGGCTATATACTTATCTTCTTCAGTCAACATGTCCAGATGATAGTGTACCCCAAGAGTATTTCCTCACTTCGTTCACCGCATATGTTTCAACACGCCAATGTTGCAATATCTTTTCATGAAAATCTTGAGCACTTGTTTTAAAGTTTGCCATTGAGTATTGTATTGTCTGTGTAGATTCCCCTGTTGTAGGGTCTATTAATTTTTTAGTCACTTTTATTAACGATTGAATATTATTGAATACCTCATGGTGCATCACATGATTACAGCTCTTATTTTGATATATCTCTACCGTTCGACTAACTCTTTTATTATTCTCATTAAGATATTCTTCCTCATTATCATAAACATCAGTTGCACTCTCAAATGCCTCAAGTGTTTCAATAGCTTTTTGTTTTAGATTTTTCTGATTACCTTTGAGTTTAGCTATGTATTTATTCCCTTGAGCATTAATCGTGTTTAAAATACTTGATTGAGTTAAGAGTGCATCAAACGAGAAGATTTGTCCATCTCCAGTAAAACCCAAATCAATCCATAAAAAATCCCACACTCAGAAATAACAAGATTCTCACATTTTTTTAAAAGAAAAATGCCATTTATGGCTATAAAATCATAGGCTACATATTTTTACCTCTAAAATATTCAAATTTAGTTGATTTTGGATTAATTTCCTGATTTTTAGACAATAGTATCCTCAAGTGATTTAGTAGAGGCATTTTTAAATTGGTGCTTTTATTTTTATTCTGATATATTTCAGTCATTCTAAACTCATCTGATAAGCTTTAGCTCTAATATTTTGCAGCAGTTCTATAAACTGCTCATTAACTTTAAGTACTGTCTCTCTCGCATGAGAGATGACCTTACCTGCGATATTGTAAAGTTTATATCTAATTGTCTTTACGGTATGGTGTTGTAGGCTTTTATCAAGTATTTGTTTGAAGAGTAAAAATAGATTGTAAGCTAATGTTCCAATAGCAAAGTAGAAGGAATTAGCTTCAAAGTCTGATGTTGGAAGATAGGACATATTAAAACCATTTTGAGACCACTGCACAACCCCAAACACTACCCCAATCCTAATTTTAAAATATTTTTTTGAAATCTCTCAAATATATCTGCTTAATTTTCATCATAAATTGATTCTCATCTTTAAAGTTATCTAAATACCCTTTATTTCTTATCATATTTCCTAGGAGTCTGTCGGTCTCCTAAAATCTAAATTCAACTAAATGTACTTCCAAACTGAAAAAAATACCTAATAAGTCTAAATTTCAGTATAGTTTACACTTTAATCATCATTGCAACGCTATTCTTAACTCCTTTTATCCTCTAATAGTATGTAACCTCTTCAAGTTATATGCTATACAGAGTATACTACCCCAATTAGTCAAGACAACTTTTCCAAAATCCTTATTCATTCTTAGTATGTAACCTTAGGCTACACTTTCCTCTTCAATATTAAAAATATCCTTGTTAATCTTCAAACTCTCATAGTAAACATTCATCGGTTTTTTGTAATCAAGTGTTTCATGAAATCTCCTGTAATTGTAAAACTGCATGTAGTCAGTTACATCTTCTTTTAGCTCTTTAATTGTGTTGTATTGGTTTAAGTAAATTCTTTCTACTTTAGCACTTCGCCAGAACCTCTCAATTACTATATTATCTGTTGCTCTACCAACTCCATCCATTGAGATTATGATGCCATTGTCTTTGAGTTTTTGAGTGTGAATATAGCTAGTATATTGACTCCCTTGATCAGTGTTAAATATCTCTGGTTTCCCATACTTTAGAAGTGCTTCATCAAGGACATCCATCACAAGAGCTGTATCCATAGTGTTGGATATTCGCCAACTAAGTACTGCCTTGGAATACCAATCTATCACAGCAGCTAGATAAACCATACCACCAGCTATCTTAATATAGGTAATATCTGTACTCCACACTTGATTAGCTCTCACTATATCTAAGCCTCTTAGTTTATAAGAATATTTAGGATGTGCAATGTTTGCTTGAGTAAGTGAGATAGGCTCTCTAACAGCTAGAATAGCTCTTAAGCCTAACTCTTTACGATAAGATGTGACTGTGTTAAGACTCACATTAAAGCCGTTCTCTTTGAGTTGGTGATATACCTTTTAGCTCCATATATTGGTATCTCTTCAAAGATAGCTTTTATCTCTTCTTTGATGGCTAGTTTATGTTCGTTCACCACTGGTGCGTAATAAATATTACTTCTGCTAAGATGTAGTAGTTCGCATTGTTTTACTACTGACATTACTTTAGACTTGGATTCATCAACCATTTCTAGTTTTTTAGATAAGTCCAAGTCTTTTAGCTTTTCCACAAGCCAGTCCTTTTCTATCGTTAACTGTCCAACTTTCTTAGCATATTCACCTACTTCAATTTGTAGCTTTGTATTCGCTTCTTTATATTCTTTTATAGCTTTACTTGGTTCCATCGCTAGTTCTGCATTTGCAAGAAATATCTTCTTCCAATTCTGTAGGTTCAGTGGTGTTATTTTATTTACACTTGCTATTTCTGCTAGTGTTTTTCTTCTTCTAAAATTTCTAATACTAACCTTGTTTTGTACTCCGCTGTATAAACTGTTCTCTTTCTGCTCATGATATTACCCTCTCATTTTATTGTGTTATTTTAGCTTTTTAGGAATAACGATTTAGAAAATGTTGTTTGTTTTTCTTGGGGCAGTATAGAGTAAACTCCATTCACCTTTTGCTTTTTCAAAGCCTCTAAGCATGAACTGTCTAAACCCCATTACATGTTTCATAATACCAAATACAGGTTCAACAGTACTTTTACGCTCTGCATAAATTTGTTTACCTTCTTTGGTTTGAAGTCGATGCTTCATCCTTTCCACTGAAGTAGGATTGTCCGGCAGTGGTTCTTCTGCTTTGAACCTTTCTTCAAGTGGTTGATTATGTGAATCTTTACCGAAAGAAATATAGGGTGTGATCTTAGTATTTTCACATTGAAGAATGTTATGCTCACTAAAGTAACCAGCATCAGCTAAGAATGAAGATGGTTTAAGCTCAGGGTTTTCTTTAAACCATTTAAGCGTTGGGGTGACTTCTTGTTTATCGTTTGCGTTTTGAGTGACATGCTTGTGTACAATCAATCTTGAATCGTGTTCTACTGATGCTTGCGCATTGTAGCACTGTTCAAACCCACCACCAGATGTTTTCATAATACGAGATTCACTATCAGTGAGATTTATTTGATCCTTAGGTAATGGAGTAGCTGTGGGAGGCTTTGGAGTTCTTCCTTTTGGTTTCTTACCCGTTGTACTCTCTTTGGCTTTCCTCTTATCCATCTTTTCTTGATACTCGGCATTCTCTTTTTCATAACGCTCTTTGGCTCTTAGCTCTATTTGTAACTTAGCTTCTTTAATTACTTTAAGGCGATCTTCCCTTCGTAGTAACTCATCAGGAATATTCATACCATCATCAGGTTTCTCATTATCTGCTTCTTGTGCTTTTTTCATGAGGGTTGCTACTTCTGCTTCAAGTTGTTTTTGCAGTTTTTCTATATATGCATAACTGAGAGCCTTATGTTTAGAAGCATTCGCTTTAATCTTTGTCCCATCAAGACTTACTTTACCTACTTTGAGAACTCCTGATTCTTTAGCAATCATCAAGATTTGAACAAAGAGAGATTCTAGTTCAACAAGGAATCGTTTACGAAAGTTAGCAACTGTATCATGGTCTGGATGGGTATTAGCAGCAATATAGCGAAAAGCAATAGAATCATAGGTGGCTCTCTCTATCTTTCTACTTGAGAATGTTCCTGTTGCGTAGCCATAAAATAGTAGTGATAATAATACTTCAGGATTATAAGCTTTAGAGCCACCTTGTCCACCATACCCTTTATGAATATTTGATAAATCTAACTCTTTGACTATCTCTACAATAAAACGAGCTAAATGCTCTTTAGGTAACCACTCATCTATACTTGGTGGTAATAAATATGCTTGTTGTCTGTTTGAACTAAGGTAATCTCTTGCCATGTATAAATCTTTTTTTGTTGTATTTATTAGTTCTTATTTTAGCATTTTATTGCTTTTTATTTGATGAGTGGAGTCCGACAGACTCCTAGTAAAAAGTTTAAAGCTAAGCTTCAAGAATGGAAAGAGTTAGGACTACATATATTATACTTGCCACCTTACTCCCCAGAGCTAAATCCTATTGAGATGCTCTGGAGAGAAATGAAATATACATGGACGGATTTGAATGCTATGGACTCATTTGATAACTTTCATGAGCACATTAAAAAAATGCTTGATGGCTTCGGTTCAGAATATGACATTAATTTTGGTTAGGCATTTATTAATATTCCAGTTGAGAATCATATTAAAAACATATTAGATAAATTAGAACCTAAAGTGTTCAAGAAAGTATATGATGACTTCTTATTAGAGTGTGAGAGATTAAAGATAATAGAGCAATTTATATTTATGAAAAAGTATCTATTGGTCGCGGTAGATGGCGTACAGTATTACTCTTCTAAAAACATACATTGTAAATGTTGTCAGACTAAGAAAGATACTAAAACAGGGGATGTTACATATTCTCATGTAGCTATTACTCCTACTGTTGTACATCCAAAGTTAAACAAAGTCTTAGCACTATTTCAGGAGTTCATTACCAATAAAGATGGGAATGTAAAACAAGACTGTGAAGTTAATGCTACGAAGCGATGGTTAGATACATTTGATATATTAAAGTTCTTAAAAAGAGAATACAAGATAATTATATTAGGTGATGATATCAACAACCCCGAGGCAAGCCTTTTAGCTAAACGCTAAAACTTTTTTTCGTAAACTAAAAAGTAGTGGTATATCCAGAGGTTATTATCTTATATCACGACCCAAGGGTCGGGGAATTAAACCCTCCACTGATTAAATCTTTGAATGATGGAGTTAAAGATAAGGATAAAGAGCAAAGAAATGCCAATAGAGTAAAAGTAGAAGAAGCCAATAGAACCCTTGACTTACAAATAAATGAAGAACTCAAGAAAGCAAAACCATCAAGAAAAAAAGTAGATAAATTATTACGAAAGAAAGAACATAACTCAAGAACATTTAAAAATCAAGAGCTAGATGAACTACAAGGCATAGATACTAAAGATATCGAGACCTCAAAAAATATTATAGAAAATAGCGAAGATAGTTATGATCAAACCGACAAAGTAGATAAAGAGGTAAGAACAGGATATCAAACTGGTACAAAGCAATATGCAACAGGATACAAGGGACACATAGCAACAGACTCAGACTCTGGTGCAATACTAAAACCAATAATGACATTTGCAAATACATCTGACATATCAGTTGTCCAAACCATCGTAGAAGAGCTGGAAGATATAGAAGCATTCTATGGAGATAAAGCATACAAGTCTAAAGAAGTAGATGAACTATTAGAGAAGAATGAAATAGAAAATGAGATTTGTCTCAAAGAGACACAGAAGATGACTAAGGATGAGAGAGCAGCACAAAGAGAGATAGAAAAACCAAAACATAAAATCAGGGCAAAGGTTGAACATAGCTTTGCGCGTCTAAAAACCCAAATGAAATATCATACCAGTAGGTATACTGGATTAGTCCGCAATAATATGAATTTTACAATAGCTTGCTTAGCCTCAAACCTAAAACTATTTGCCCATAAACAAATAGCCTTACGAAAAGTAAGAAATAGCTAGGAGTCTGTCGGACTCCACTCATCAAATAAAAAGCAATAAAATGCTAAAATAAGAACTAATAAATACAACAAAAAAAGATTTATACATGGCAAGAGATTACCTTAGTTCAAACAGACAACAAGCATATTTATTACCACCAAGTATAGATGAGTGGTTACCTAAAGAGCATTTAGCTCGTTTTATTGTAGAGATAGTCAAAGAGTTAGATTTATCAAATATTCATAAAGGGTATGGTGGACAAGGTGGCTCTAAAGCTTATAATCCTGAAGTATTATTATCACTACTATTTTATGGCTACGCAACAGGAACATTCTCAAGTAGAAAGATAGAGAGAGCCACCTATGATTCTATTGCTTTTCGCTATATTGCTGCTAATACCCATCCAGACCATGATACAGTTGCTAACTTTCGTAAACGATTCCTTGTTGAACTAGAATCTCTCTTTGTTCAAATCTTGATGATTGCTAAAGAATCAGGAGTTCTCAAAGTAGGTAAAGTAAGTCTTGATGGGACAAAGATTAAAGCGAATGCTTCTAAACATAAGGCTCTCAGTTATGCATATATAGAAAAACTGCAAAAACAACTTGAAGCAGAAGTAGCAACCCTCATGAAAAAAGCACAAGAAGCAGATAATGAGAAACCTGATGATGGTATGAATATTCCTGATGAGTTACTACGAAGGGAAGATCGCCTTAAAGTAATTAAAGAAGCTAAGTTACAAATAGAGCTAAGAGCCAAAGAGCGTTATGAAAAAGAGAATGCCGAGTATCAAGAAAAGATGGATAAGAGGAAAGCCAAAGAGAGTACAACGGGTAAGAAACCAAAAGGAAGAACTCCAAAGCCTCCCACAGCTACTCCATTACCTAAGGATCAAATAAATCTCACTGATAGTGAATCTCGTATTATGAAAACATCTGGTGGTGGGTTTGAACAGTGCTACAATGCGCAAGCATCAGTAGAACACGATTCAAGATTGATTGTACACAAGCATGTCACTCAAAACGCAAACGATAAACAAGAAGTCACCCCAACGCTTAAATGGTTTAAAGAAAACCCTGAGCTTAAACCATCTTCATTCTTAGCTGATGCTGGTTACTTTAGTGAGCATAACATTCTTCAATGTGAAAATACTAAGATCACACCCTATATTTCTTTCGGTAAAGATTCACATAATCAACCACTTGAAGAAAGGTTCAAAGCAGAAGAACCACTGCCGGACAATCCTACTTCAGTGGAAAGGATGAAGCATCGACTTCAAACCAAAGAAGGTAAACAAATTTATGCAGAGCGTAAAAGTACTGTTGAACCTGTATTTGGTATTATGAAACATGTAATGGGGTTTAGACAGTTCATGCTTAGAGGCTTTGAAAAAGCAAAAGGTGAATGGAGTTTACTCTGTATAGCATATAACTTGAAGAGGTTACATACTATTAGAGGATAAAAGGAGTTAAGAATAGCGTTGCAATGATGATTAAAGTGTAAACTATACTGAAATTTAGACTTATTAGGTATTTTTTTCAGTTTGGAAGTACATTTAGTTGAATTTAGATTTTAGGAGACCGACAGACTCCTAGTAAATTCAAATGTTTAAACAAAGCCTTTTATTGAATAGCCATCTAGTAATTTAACACTGTTAATATCAGTTCCATGTTTTACTATAATCCATAAGGATAGACCGGATTGTGCCAAAACATCATATTTATCTACTTTCATTTTTTACCTTTTAAAACACTATTTTTATTAAGGAAATTATAGCTAAATTGCTTAAATGCTAAATCATTTGATGTATTTTCAAAGATGTGGTCATTAAATGTTAGTTTAATATCTATATATGGTATCATTTACTTTATATTCAAGATATTATTTTAATAAAAAAAAGGTTAGTAAATGATTAAGAAAGAACTATTATTAAGTAGAATTCAAACTCCCGATGGTACTATTATTTGTTCGAGAGCTATGGATGACTTAGGCGAACATACAGACAAAAATGGTCATTACTATGGACTCGAGGGTGGTCTGGCATATCAAAAAGTTTTATACGATAAGAAAGACTATAAAGATGCCTCAATATATACTACTGATGATTTTAATATTATTAGAGAAAATATTGTTTGGGACACATATGGAGTTGATGGTGATGAGGAATTAAGACAGGTTAAAATTAAAGACCTTGCGCTTGATCATATAGAGAATATTCTTATACTTCCTTCTTTATCTGCAGTATTTGAAAATATACTTTTATCCGAAGTTGAATTTAGAAAATAGGAGAGAGGTTTTGTCCTCTCTCTATAAACTTATTCTATAGTACACTCAACATCTCCGGCTTCTCTATCTTCCGTTGATATTTCTGGACGCGATGGTTGGTTATTATCAGCACCGTCTCCTAGTGAATAGACATCATTATCTTCGAAATGAGCTCTGTTTGCATCATCGAATGGAAGATCCCACACTATACAACCATCTGTCGGACATGCAGCTTGACATGCTGGAGTGTCATGATCACCTACACACTCTGAACAAGTAGCAGGGTCTACATAGTACATATCCTCTCCTGTTGGATTATCATCCTCGTTAACTATCGATGTTGTTGGACACTCTTCTAAACAAGCGTCACATGAAATACATAAGTCTGTAATACGAACTGCCATTTTTAATCCTTAAAATTTAATTTGTATGCTATAGTATCTGTATCATTTTAAAATATAATTAAATATTTTGGTTAGGTGTACACAGAGTAAAGATGCAATAAGACTTTTAGTCCTCTGCAAGAGCGTTAAATTCTTCTTCTTTAGTCTTAAACCATCGCATCATCTCTTCTGGGTTTTGCATAAGTTCTTGTACTTCTTTCATGATTTTAAGATGCGCTGCATCTTCTGCTAGAAACATCTCCATACCGTGGCGTTTGCTTAATCCAACCATATCTTCAAATGTTTCAGCTTGAAACTTTTCATCACAAGCACCGCCTAATTGTTTACATGTCATTGTTTTCATATATTTCCTTTTGCGGATATTATAAGATATAATACTTACATCTAAATAAAGGTAAAAAAATCAAAATCATTTCGTAAATTTTCAGAACTTTTAATAGCAAACACGGCTATTGGTGCATCTATCGCTATTCATTACGGTTTTTTAACTGCGTTTTGGGCTATTCTCACTGCTTCGATTATTATCTTTTTAACTGCCATTCCTATTAGCTATCATGCGGCTAAATACAACATAGACATTGACCTCATTACAAGAAGTGCAGGGTTTGGATATCTTGGCTCGACGATAACTTCACTTATCTATGCTTCTTTTAGTTTTATATTTTTTGCGCTTGAAGCCGCTATTATGGCGCAGGCTTTAGAACTTTATTTTGGATTATCTTAGGCTTTTTAAAACAGATGGGTGGAATTTTTCTTGCAGGAATTGTACTTCTCTCGGGACTCTCTCTTTATGAGGCAAAAGCGCCCATTCAAACGTACTATGTCGGCTATCAGTATGTTTTTGAGAATCCAGAAGTTGCATTAGGAGCTGTTGCATTTTTTGTTGTAGTTTCTCAAATCAAGATTAATGTGACGAATGCGTATGCTGGTTCTCTCGCTTGGTCAAACTTTTTCTCCCGTCTTACACATTCACATCTGGGTCGTGTTGTTTGGATGGTATTTAACCCAACTTCATCATCTAAAATTAAAAAAGACCTATATTCAGGGCTTTAAAGCCTTTTAAAATATTTTACCTGTACCACATCTATATTATTCTATAAAAGTTTTAGTAACATCTCCTGCTCCGTATTTAATCTCAAGTGCATCATAAATCTCTTTTTGCTTCTCATTTAATTCTGCACTTTGTCGTATATAGAGTGTTGAGCCATCTTTACACTTCATACTGGTAGTAATCCTTTTTTGATTTCTCAGAATATGCCTTATCGTATCCCAACTATAGTGAATACCTTTTTGTTTAAGTTTGTACCTTATTGTATGGATAATACTATAAGCTAAAAGAGTAATAAAGAGATGCCCATCTACTCTAGTCTGTGTTTGATGAAATATAGGTCTTAATCCTAATTCAGACTTTAAACTCTTAAATACTGATTCTAAATCAGTAACTGATGTTACGATAATCTAAATTATAAAATTCTTAAGAATGCTACAATTTCACGCAACCATCAATTCCCCAACTTTTGCATAAGCTACTTTTAGAGCCTCAAGATAGATTTTTTCCTTAATAGCAAAGTGATTCATTTTATAATTTAAGCGAAGTTTTTCTAGTTTGATAAAACCACGTACTGCTAAGTGTATATGATTCCTTTGTGATGTTTCAACTTTTGTAGGAGAATGTTCTATTTTGAGGTTTTGCTTGAGTGATTTGTGATATTCCTCTACTTTCCACCGTCTTTTGTAGATTTTGAGTACTTCATTGAAAGATAAGTCTATATCATTTGTAACAAGATACAGATAAATAGATTCGCCATCATCGCCGTTTTTGACAACTTGCTTGATAAGTCTTAGAGGTTTCTTATAACCTTCAAGATATACCAAACGGCTACTACCACCCTCTATATCTATGCTTGAGATATTAACATATTTTCCATTATTTCTTTCTTCTAAAGTGAATGCTACTTTTCTATTACTTTTTATTGGACATACAAATTTCTTTTTGAGTTCTTCTTCTATAAACACCAAGTTCTTGGTGCTTGCAAACCATTTATCAAAGAGTATATATTTGAATTTGACTTCATTATGATAGTATAAAATATTTAGTTTGTCTTGCATTATTTCATTTTTTGTGTAGAGAGATTTCTTCACATGTTTTTGATATTCCTCATTCCATATCTCTTCTGTCTTTGTGATAATCTCATATCCCAAAGGTATAGATATACCACTAGCATCTGTATAATGAAAATTTAGCATCAAGATGCCTTTCTCCATTCTTTGGGATACATGATCATAGTGCCAGCAAACAATATCATTTATGTTTGTCTATGGCTTATGCATAAGCATATCATCTATTATAATGCAACCGCTATCTTCATTTTCATAAGTTCTTAAAAATGGTTTTATTGATTTCCACAATCGCTTGTCGTCATCGAGAGAGTCATTTAGTAATAAATGTTTAGTAAAGACATCGTGGCTCTTACCTGTAATCTTTGAAAGCTTGGTCATCTCTATTTTTCCAAATGAACTTAGTGTGAAATTGATGTATATATCTTGTAGTTGCTGCATG
>JAUZSC010000003.1 GCA_030949825.1 Sulfurimonas sp. | reverse complement strand
CTCTTTCTCTATTGTTAGATATATCTGAGATAAGACCAAAAAGATGATAATAGTAATCGTCAACATTCTCATAGCTAACATGAAGCTTATAGTTTTGAAGAAGTTCTTTTGTATGTAGAGTATTTGTAAGTCTTAGTTTCATAGATTTAACATCACTATCACTTAATTGATTTTTTGAGTGAGTATTTAACACAGAAAAAATACCTATTTGTAATTCTTTTTTATCTATGTGTAAATCTTGCGTAGTATCGATATCAATTGCTCTTTTTGCAATAGTACCTTCGAGATAAGCTCCATCATTTAAGTTGTAAATTTCTTGATTGTCTTGTTTAAGAGCTGGGAGCTTATTGTTGATTGTTTGTATAGAATCTTGGAAGAGTGGTATAGTATGAACAGTTTGCGTAAAGTTTCCTTTTACTTCAAAAGCATTTCCTCTAAAGGAGATAGTCTTTGAGATCGATTCCTTTTGGCTTAAGTCAACTTTGTCTGTTGTAATATGACCTTCTGCATGTGTCCGTCCGCTTTGCTTATCAATGGAAAAATCAAGTCCAAGTAGATATATTTTAGATGTAGCAAGAAGAGTTGCTATAAATATACTTGTTGAGCCAACACATGGACCGACGATTGAATTAAAGTTTTCATTATAAAATGTACCCTCTTCTATGCAAAAAGATTGTTCTTTTGTAAATAGTTCTCTTATCTTGGTATGGGTAAATGAGCCAAATATCAAAATACTATTTTTTAAAAAATCTTGAACTGGAAAGTCCTCAAATAAGCTCGTAGCTCCTTCAAATCCATCCAGGTGAGTTACAATATCAGGTACAATATTATTTTTATAGAGAATTTTTAAAGTTGATGACACAGCCATGATAATAAAGCGCTCGTGATTTTCTTTAAGCCAAGAGAGATTTTTTTGTAAAGATGGACCAGCGGCTATAATGATGAGAGGTTTTTTTGAAAAAACTTCATTGTTTTTAAAATGTTGTGAAAGATTGAGTACATTGTACCCTGTATTTAAAAACTCTAATGGTCGTAAATATTTATTTAGTAGAGTCTTGTAAGGGAACGTTGTAAAGTCTTGGGATGCTAAGACATTTTGAATAAGCTTTATCTTTGTATCGGAGTGTGATGGAAAAAACGAGTATTTTAAGTATCTGTTTAGAAAAAAAGCTATCTTGCAAGAAGGTATTAAATGTATTTATAAAGTGAGTGTCATTCTCTGCAATACTAAAGGAGAGTCGTTTACTTACTGCCAACTCATAATAAGGGGTGCAAAATAAAGAGAGTTTAAAGAGTTCTAAATCATCTTCAATAAAGAGGTACTCTTTTGCTGCTATTTTTTTATCTATAGCTATGCAGTGTATTCCTAAGCCCAGACCAATAAAAATAAACTTCTCTATCATCTTCATCTCATCATCTTTTGATGTATGGTCAATATAGTAAGTCATTAGTGGGTATATACCACTCAGTGCCTCACTTTTATCTATAAGAGAAGTAAATTTTTCATATTGATAATAAAGAGGAAAGCCTTCAAATAAATTTGAGTCTTTTTTTAAGTTTACTTTTTTATTTAACTTTTTAGAAACTTCCAAACTATTTGAGCCATACAAATACTTTGAACTCTGAAGCTCTTTGACATCGAAATAGTCTTTTAGATATTCAAGGTCGTATTTGTTTGTATACTCACCTGACTCCGTTAGAACATCTAGAAGGGCAAGTTTTTGAGCTATGTTGGGATGTTTACTAGAGAAATATTCTAAATTTTTTGTGTAAGTATGAATGGCTTTTTCTTCGATAGTTTGCATTTAGACCTCGTGTATTAGTTTATTTGAGAAGGAGTCTAAGTAGACCTCGCTTATTAAAGATAGCTCTTGATTAAGAAGTTTTATCAAAGTATGTAAATTTTTAGTCTCGTAACTCTCTTGGAGATTAAAAAAATCATATATATAACTAAGAATATAATGTAGATATGTATCGAGTATTTGACTTAATTGGTAAGTAAGTACATCTTGTTTAGGTATTATTTTTGTATATATAAAATCAATATAGGTTTCAATGCTAGGAAAGCTCTTTATATTTATTTTTATAAGAGTATTTTGTAGGCTAAGGGCATGTTGATGCTTTAGCTTGAGCTGACTTAGTTCATTGCTAGAAAGCTTAGCTATAGAATTGGAGAGCAAGTATTTTTTAAACTTTTCTAGCTTACTATTTTGGATTTGTTTCTCTTTAAGATGCATATCTTGTGTGTTGAATGTGATTGTATCTGTAAATTTAGCACCACTACTTAAGTTATAAACTAATTGTGAACTTTTTTTCAGTTGTGTTGTGAACTGCTCTATAACATAAACAGAAGAGTAGAATCCTGGGGTTGTTTGAACTATTTTACTTTTATTGCCTGCTATATCAAGGAGACTTTCTTTGTATGAAAAAGAGTTCGTGCTAAGGTTTTTGTTTTTTTTGAGCTCTTTGAGTGACTGATGTGTTCCTGCGTGAGTTTTCCCTGATTTTTCATCAACTGCGAGATCTAAACCTAAGAGGTAAATGTTTTGTACATTCATTATGAGTAAAAGTTGATAGGCAAGAGAACCTACACAAGGAGAAGAAGGTTTAAATGAATCTTCTTTATAGTTTGTTCCAGTCTCAAAAAGGTAAAGGTTCTTTTTATCTATAAGTGACATGATGTTACTTGGAGTAGTAGAAGAAAAAAAGCAAAGTGAACTTTTAATAAAATCTATAGAGTCTAGCTTTTCAAAAGAGACGATTCCCCACTCAAAAGGATCTATATGAATAATAATATTTGGAATAATATTTTGACTTTCTAGATAAGCTAAGGATGAAGAGACTGCAATAGTGAGAAAGTTTTTTTCATTATTTTTTAACCAAGTTATATTTTCTTCCAAGGATGGTCCCGAAGCAAGAAGTAAAAAAGGAAATTTTTTGAATGGAGAATTATTTAAATTAAGTGATTTATTGAGAAACTTGTAATCATCAAAAATATAATTAAATGGTTGGGTATATTGAAGCGTTAAGTTGTTAAATAAAAATCTTATATGCGGTTGCGAAGCTAAATAGAACCCAAAGTCATCAAGCTTTTTTTCTTTATGACTGAGTAGATGAAAAAATTTGAGGTAATGGTTATACTCATAGTGCAAATCTAGAAAAACTGCACAGGAGTTCATAAACTCCTCTTTTCCTTCAAAAACACTAAAGAGTAGGGTTGCTTCTTTAGCAATATTTTTATAGTTTATTGTTAAGAGAGAGAGTTTAAAAAGTTCTAAATCATCTTCTATGATAAAGTAAATTTTTGCAGCTATTTTTTCATGTATTTTCTCTATATGCATACCCAAGCCACTTCCAAAGAAGATGAATTTATCAATGGACTGAAGAAGTTTATCTTCTTTTTCATTTTCTTGAATAAAAGCTGTTATGGGAAGTATAGATTTTAAATGTTCTTGTGAAGGTTCGATATGCTCCATTTCTTGAAGTTTTATTGAACTCTCTGGGTGTCGAATAAAACCCTCAAAAGTATTAACATCTTTTTTGAAATTTACACTCTCCGTAGTGATGATGCTATGCGCTAAACTCTCTTTTGCATAGAGGTATACTCCACTCTCTTTTTCTAAAACATCAAAGCCATCATTTTCATAAACAAGTTCATACTTTTCTTGATAAAATTTTTTTTCAATGGCATTATCTAGGGCAGATAATTTTCCAAAAAGTTGTGGATGCTCCTTTTCAAAGTACTTGATATTATCTTCAAAGTTTTGTGTAATAGTAGCGTTAATATCTTTCATAAAGTCTCAATTGTGAATGAAAATTATCTTCGGTTTTAAAGCCAAAGATTGAGCTATCTGTTGCAATAAGTTTATATTCGGGAAGGAATGTGTCATAGTTCCCTCCGGTTATTGGTTCTGTTACACCATAGGGAGCGTCAGCACTTTGTTTCTTCTTGCCCTCAAGGATATTTCTTTGGAGTATATATTTAGCTTGAAGACGAGATATATGTTTGTAATAGTTTTGCACTACTTCTGGTTCCATTTCTTGAAAAGATATAAAGTTTACAAAGAGGTCAATAGTGCCTTTTAATTTAGGTACTTGCCATGAGGGGATATTGAGTGCTTTATACTGTTTTTTGAGTTCTTTAATGTTAAGTTCATCATAATCTTTTAGTTCTTCGTATGTTCCAATATTGGAATCTCCAAATACTTTTTTAAGGTAATAACTTGAGATATGAACAACGGGAGGAATATCTGCATTTATATAAAAATAATCCTTGTTTCTACTTTCAGAAAGTAAAATCTCTCCAAGCGTACCAAATCCACCACCGATTTCAAAAACATTTTTTATTTCACTTGTATCTATATTTTGTTTTAAAAATGACAAACCAAGGAGGTAATTAAGAAAGGATCGTGAAAATTTTCTCTTGTTAAATTCAAATTGTTCGAGAGGATTACCTATAGAACTCTCAGAAACTTGATCTAAATAGGGTGCTGCGTTAATATTACTTGCTTGAAGAACTCTGTAATCTGCGAATGCTTGATTTTCCCCTTTAATGAGTAAGTCAAGTTTCAAGTTTGATTTTTTATCTTCTGTTAATTCTTGGAGCAGCTTTTGAACTGGTTTAAACCTTTGTATATCTTTGAGGTAATATGGAAATGCAAATGTTGGAACGAACATTCCTAAGGCTGAATCAAAAGAACGAAAATCTTTTAAATCTTTCTTTAAAAGTTCATCTATAATTATTTGAGATGCTTCTTTCCAAAAAGTTGTTGGTTTATAAAGAGGAGACTGTTTCTCCATATCCTTTTGTAATTTTTCAAGAAGTATATTCTCTTTCTTTGGCATAGTATTATCCTTGTTTTTATTATAGCATTTTAGAATTTTTATTGCAGGTATTCTCTTTTAAGAGGGGAGGCAAACTCTAAATCTCTATTGGCTTTTTTCCCAAGTATATCTTTTAAGTACTTTGGATGCAGTCCATTTCCGGGTCGAATACTTCGTATGTTTTGCTCGCTAAATAGCTCACCTTTTTTTATATCTTTGCTGATGTAAAGACTTCTGCTAAAGTGTCTACTTTTCTTTTTTTGTTCAGTCATACTATAATCTACTTTACCTAAAAGTTTTTCTGTATCTCTGATAGCTTTTATCATATCTGAAAATTCTTGTTTATCCATAGAAAAATCAGCATCTGCTCCACCTATTGACTTGTCAAGTATAAAGTGTTTTTCTATTACTTTAGCACCTAGTGTAACAGCAACGATTGGTGCAGTACTCCCAAGTGTATGGTCTGAAAAACCACTTACTACTCCAAAAGTCTGAGCAAGGTTTGCTATGGTAATCAAGTTAGCATCTTCTAATGCCGCCGGATAAGCACTTGTACATTTTAAGAGTACAATATTATTATTTCCTACTTCTCTACAGATGTTTACAGCATCTTGTATTTCATCTATTGTGGCAATTCCTGTGCTTATGATGACTGGTTTCATCTTAGATGCAATATATCTTATAAGTTCATAGTCTGTAATCTCAAATGAAGCTATCTTGTAAGCTGATGGATTAAACTGCTCTAAAAAATCAACCGCAGTTTTATCAAAGGGAGATGAAAATATATCTATACCTATTTTTCTTGCATAGTCAAATAATTCTTTGTGCCATTCCCATGGAGTATATGCCCACCGGTAAAGTTCATACAAACTTTTCCCATCCCAAAGCGTTCCCCCTTTAACTATAAAGTCGTCTTTCTTAGAATTTAGCGTTATGGTGTCGGCTGTATATGTTTGGAGCTTAATAGCATTAGCGCCTATTTCTTTAGCTGCTTTTATGCTATCTAATGCATTTTGTAAAATTCCATTATGATTAGCACTGAGTTCTGCTATGATATATATACCATCTGTCGCTACATTAAAATCACCTATATTCATCTTTTATTTCCTCTGTTTAGTTCTTTATTTTAGCAAAGATTACAACTTGTCGACTCAAACCAATGTCAGCAGATGCTTTGTAATAGTTGATGTATTTTTCAAGCCCTTGTCCAAGTATAAAGTTGTCAATTTCTATTCTAGATTGGTGTGCTGCTTTTCCATTTTGCTGATTCTTGGCATAATTAGAGGATTCATTTGATAAAAATACTTCTATAGGAAATTCTCCCATACTAATAACTATTTCATAATCTAATGACTCAAGTAGCTTTATTAAAGAGTTGAATGTAAAGTAGTGTAAATGTTCAGGAGGACAAAACCAGGTATTACTTGTTTTTCCTTGTTCCAAAAGGAGTTTTTGAAAATCTGAATAATCATTTGGAACAGATATTCTTAATAATGAACCTTTGCTCAACAGTATTTTAAGCTGTGTTAGAAGTTGTATAGGGTTAATCACATGTTCTAAAACATTTGATAAGTTGATAAGTGTATAATATTCTTTTTGATGTATTAAATTATCCAGTGAGTTGAATATATCCCCTTGCACCAATGTCTTTTCTAATTCTGGGTTGTGATTTTTAATTGCATAACTAGAATAGTCCAATGTAGTAATATCCCATTGTTTATTTAAAAAATAATTGGCAAAGAAACCTTCACCAGCTCCTACATCGAGAAGCTTTTTTTCATGAAATGTATTAGAGAAGATATACTCAGAAACCTTTGCTTTAGTTTGTAGATAAGATAATTCAGCCTTAGAATATGAGTGCGTATAGACAGATTTATTATCTTGAAAATACTTGTCTTGATAGTGTTTTTTTAAAGTTTCTTCAGAGGGCATATCTTTGATGGAGTAGTAGCCATGAATGCTCTTTACTAGTTTATCGTGCATAATTAATCCTTAAAATTCTATATATGATATAAGTGGATTAAGCGGTGATCTTATTATTTTATAATTAGATATTCCGAGGACTTCGTTAAATGCAATTGTCTCTCCTGGAAAATTAGGGTCATTTAATTCATCAAATGCAATAATGCTTCCTTTTGTAAGATGGGGAAGAATAGCCTCTAAGCATTTTTTTGTAGGCTCATAAATATCAAAATCAAAGTAAGCAAAAGAGATTATAGTCTGGGGATTTTTTTTTAGGTAAGTGATTATACTTTTCGTTGCATCTCCTTTGACTAATTCATACTTCTTCTTGTGTGCGATTGGAGATTCAGATTCGTGGTAATCGAGTAAGTCCTCTAAATAGTTTTGATAATTATCTACAACAGAATAAGCACCTTTTTCTATATGCTTTTTATCTCCATCTTTCTTATGGACTGAAGGAAAACCTTCAAAAGTGTCAAAGCCTATAATCTTTCGAGTGTAATTATATGGTTCATACATACCTCTGAGCGATTCAAAGAGAGCTAGGTTTTGTCCCCACCGAACACCAAATTCCATAATAACACCATTTACATTAATAATCTTTTTGTAGAGTTCATGCATAAATAAAATTCTTGAAAGGGATTGCCTATTTATAAATAAACCTAAGTTCTGTAGTATTTCCGTATCTGGAATCGGGCATTCTTTAAACTGATTTAAAAAACTACTTCTTAAATCAATTTCGGTATTATTTGAACCCACTGCAACATTGATACTCTTCTTCATTCTATTCCTTTATTGTGATTATATTTTGTATGTCTTGTAGACTCTGAATGTCTATTTCAGCATGGTATTCTTTATTTAATACAAGGTTCCTGTACATACCATTTTTTATGCGAATAGTTCTAAACCCTAGTTTTTTAATAGCAATAAAATCTTTTTTAATATTATCTCCTATATATACGATATCAGAATAATTCACCTTTTCTAATTGAGCTATTTTTATAAAGCAGTATACTGATGGCTTAGCATTTTTGATTCCATAACGATGTGTTATAAGTATCTTTTTGAAGGAGTTTTCAATGTTAAGTCCTTTTATTTTATTGAATTGAACAAGTTTATTGCCATCGGTTACAATGTAAAGCGGAATAGCTAACCTTGTATAATAATTAATTATATCCTTGGAGGCCTGTGGTAATTTGATATTTGGGATATGAGTCCTGTAAATAGAGATAGATTTTTTTACATTGGCTTTGTTTAAAATATTAAAGTGGGCGAGGGTGTCATCGAAAACTTTTCCTCTGCCATTTTGATTTAATTTCTCCATCATTAGCGTAAAAAACTTATTTTTTTCAAATCTATATGTGTCTGAAAAATACTTAGATACCTCCATAAAAGCACTTTTGACATAATCTATTTCATTATATAATGTGTCATCTAAATCAAAAACTATTACTTTAACATTCAAAATACTGATCCTCAGCAATTCTCACTAGTTGGAGCTTTGTATTATTTAATTTAAAGTTAATTTTTTCATCAGCAACTTCCAATAAGAACCAATAAAAACTTTCTAATCCCATTTTATAGCTTAGCGTAGATGCTCCTCCAAATCTAGTGTTGCACTCAATTATCGAGTATGTATTGTTATGCTTAATCACTTGGGTAACGCTATGACCAGTAATGTTTAAACTCTCTACAAATGAGATGATTTTTTTTTCTAAAAATTCATCATAAACATAGGTGCTAATTTGTGATTCCCCATTCTTTACAATATCTCGAGAACGCACTATGCAAGCGATACATTTTTTATTTTTTGCAACATAGGAGTCAATACTAAATTCTTGACCTTGTATATAGGGCTGGTAAATCGTTTCTTTTAATCTTTTTGAAAACTTTAGAGCTGTTGTTTTATCTACATTTAGAGCTATATTATTTGAGCCAGAGCCAAACCTTTCTTTGACAACATACTTGGCGCTATTGATCTCTCGTATATCTTTAGAGGATGGTATACTTAGCATGTCTTTTGTTCTTGCAGAAAATTCTAGCTTATCAAAGCATATTTTTACTGTATCTATATTGGGAGCAAATAAATAAATTCCATTATTTAATAGTTTTTTCTTATACCCTGAAAAGTATAAGACATCCGCATCTCGTGTTGGAATTATGTATTTTATTTCTCTGCTATCACAAACTGCTATGAAATCATCTATAGACATTATTTCTAAATTTGACATGAAAATAAAGTTATCTACAAAATATCTAGCAATGCAATTTTCATCTATATCTCCACCATAAACGGAAATACTCTTATCAAATTTATTTTTTGATTTTATAACTGTTTTAATAAGAGGTACTTTAGCTGATATACTCGTTATTAAGATATGTTTTTTCATTTTAAGAGCCTCTTTATACATCCATGTAATTTTTTATTGTCAAAATATTTAAGCGCCGGTTTTGTCATCTTTTTAAGGTACTTATACATCTCTTTTTGATTATCAGCTGTTTTTATTGCGATAAATGCTAACTCCATAAAATAAACTTCGTTAAGCGTAACACTTGGAGTTACAATAGCAAAATCACTTTGCTTCATAAGTTGTGCTATTTTTTTTGAATTAATATGAAGATGAATCCAGTTTTTGCTTTTAACATGCTCTTTGAGTTTAGTAAGATTTTTATTGGCATCTGTTGTTACTAAATTTACTTCTATGTTATCAAATTTGTTGAGTACTTTTAGAATTTTAATGTTGATATTAGTATGATCAGCCCCACCCATTGCGATAAAAACTCTTTTTTTCTTTTTTTCTTCTAGGAATTCATCTCTCAATAGCGTATACTCACTTCCGCATCTCAGTTCACAATGTTTTGGAACTAAATTTTTATATCTTTTTTTATCGGCACCAAGATTATGGTTAAGTAGTATATCGCAGTAATGTTTTTCATAGGTATCATCAAAACTTAAGATTTTGAGTTTTGAGTTTTGAGTTTTGAGTTTTTTCTCATCCTTATAGTTTATATCATAGTTATCTACTACTAATAAATCAATATTATATTCTTTAATAAGCGTATCTAATTCATCAATACGATTAGACTTCAAAGTCTTTACTTTATATCCTGCTTGAGATATGAGATGATTTATATTTCCACTTAAATTTTGTGTAGCAAAGATGATTTTAGAACTTGAATACTGAGATGCTAAGACTAAATCTCGCATAATATGACCTGTCCCTATACTCGAGGAAGAGTCTGTTCTAAAGAGAATAGTGTTTAATTTATTTGACATTACTCTAGGTATTACGCTATAATTTTTACTGAAATTCGCCATTAGGCGCTCCCTTTTCTTTTTTAAAGATGGGGTTACTACATCACAATATTTTTCAAGTAATTTATTAAATTCATTTTCACTTAGTTTAGCAAGTCTGTATTTTATTCTCTTTGAATCAAAGGACCTAGACTGTAGTAGTAATGCAGAATTTATACGATTTTTAAATGTTATGTTATGAAAGAAGTATCCATTTTTTAATTTACTACTCAGCGGTATGCCTAAAAAAAGATGTTTATTAAACTTTTTTTATAACTACAACAGGTCTTAAAAAATCTTCTCCTTTCCCATACTGCTCATAACCAATATTTTTTCCCATAGAAATAAAGAGAATTTCTCTTTCACTAAATTGTACAGGCTCTTGTATCTCTAGTTTCTGTTTCTTTTTATTCCATATATCAAATAGATTTGGATACAAATTTTTGTATAAACTTTCTGCTCTAGTCCAATCTTCTAAAGTATCTATATCTTGAACTAAATGAGGAGGTAAAATTATAGGAATACTATCATTTGCAAACATTATTTTATCAGATTTTTGATGCATTTTTGTCCAGTAAAATTGTCCAGCATCTTGGTACGCTTCTTCAAGGTCTTGACTCCGTGTCATGTAATGCTCGGGAGTAAACATTTCGCATCTACCATTTGCATCTAGCTTAAAAGTCCTTTGAATAGGAAAAGGCATGGTTGTAGCACTAAAGGCATTAATGGCGTTAGAGCTTTTTAAGTCTTCATAGCCTTGGATTAAATATTTTTTTTGAAGTAAAGGAGCAGTTGCGTAAAGTGTGCATACATACTCATAGTTTTCACCGCTATCTTTAAGAAACTCAATAGCATGGTCTACAACATCATCTGTACCCGTAAAATCATCACTCAAGTTTTTTGGTCTCAAAAAAGGAGTTTCTGCCCCATACTTTCTTGCGATACTTGCAATTTTTTCATCATCTGTTGAAACAATCACTTTTTCAAATAGCTTAGATGCTAATGCAACTTCTATGCTGTACGCGATAAGTGGCTTCCCAAAAAAGTCTTTGATGTTCTTTTTATGTATGCGTTTACTTCCACCTCGTGCAGGTATGATGGCTATTGCAGATTTTCTCATTATCGCGCGTATTTACTTAAGATTTTAAGGAGTGTGTCAGCTACAAATTTCGCATCATCGAGACTCATTTTTTGATGGCATGGTATGGATACCTCACTTCTATAAAAATCATCAGCCACAGGAAGAGAAGTTTTTCCAAACTTAGCTATGTAAAATGAATTTTGATAAATGGGCTTATAGTGGACTTGTATACCGAGACCATTTTCTTGAAGTTCTTTAAATATTTTTTCTTTATGAGGATGCAGTTGTCGATCTAATAGAATGGGATAAAGATGACGAGAACTTACTTGATTTTTTTCTATTTTTTGAGTGCTAAAAAGTGTTTCATCTTTAAATACTTCATCATAATAAGAAGATATTTCCCAGCGAAGAGCAACAAATTTATCAAGTTTTTTTAGTTGGGACACTCCTAATGCTCCTGCAAGTTCAGGCATTCTAAAGTTATAGCCCAGCTCAATCATATCTGAATTCCATAAGTCTTTCTTTACCATACCGTGCGAACGAATGAGTCTTAGATGTTTGGCATATTCTTCATTGTCCGTAAGGACTGCACCGCCTTCCCCTGTTGTAATGGGCTTAATCGCATGAAAACTAAAGATTGTCATATCTGAAAAAGAACCTATTTTTTTTCTGTAAATGCTTGAACCAAGGGCATGTGCTGCATCTTCGATAACAAGAAGTTTATATTTCTTTGCAAGAGCATGAATCTTTTCGAGCGAAACAGGTTTTCCTGCAAAATGAACAGGCACAATAGCCTTTGTCTTAGAGGTTATAAGTTTTTCTATCTTGTCTTCATCTATATTTCCATCTTCTTTTATATCACACCAAACAGGAATAGCACCACATTCTATCATCATATTTGAGGTAGATACAAAGCTGATAGGGCTTGTGATAATTTCATCATCTTGCTGAATTCCAGATGCTAGATAAGAAGCTTGTAAAGCAGAAGTAGCTGAATTAAAGGCTATGGCATATTTGGCACCTGTATAAGCACATAAATTATCTTCAAATTCTTTGACCTTTGGACCTTGTGCTAGAAAAGTTCCATTAAGGACTTGGGTAGCGGCATCGATATCATCTTGTTCTATACATTGGGTGGAGTAGCTAAGATTAGACATTTATTTTTCTGCATCTTTAGTAGCTTGTACTTTTTGAAGTAAATCTTCATCGCTAAGCCAAAGGGTATTGTCTTTTGAGTTGTACTCAAATCCTTGTTTTACGAGTTTACCTTTTTCTTTGAGTAGATTTGTAGAGTAGTCAATAGGCTCACTAAAGGTGATACTTGGTTTTATAACAAAGTGATCATCAAACTCGAGTGTAATATGTGAATCATCAACAGGACACATAAGCTCATGAAGTTTTTCCCCTGGACGAATGCCAATGATTTTTTGAGTTGTATCTGGTGCGATAGCTCGTGCTAAGTCCGTCATTTTCATAGAAGGAATTTTTGGTACAAATATCTCTCCACCTTGCATACGCGCAAAGTTTTTTAAGACAAAGTCTACGCCTTCTTGTAGAGAAATCCAAAAGCGTGTCATATTTGCTTCTGTGATTGGAAGTTCCTTCGCCCCATCAGCTAAGAGCTTTTCAAAAAATGGAATGACCGATCCACGCGAACCGAGTACATTTCCGTATCGAACTACAGAAAATTTTATTTGATGCCCACCTGTTAGATTGTTTGCTGCAACAAACAACTTATCTGAAACAAGTTTTGAAGCTCCGTATAGATTTGCAGGAGATGCAGCCTTGTCTGTTGAGAGAGCTATCGTGTGTGAAACACAATTTGCTATACATGCATCGATGACATTTTGAGCACCCATAACATTTGTTTTAATACACTCCATAGGGTTGTATTCTGCAATAGGAACATGCTTAAGTGCTGCAGCATGAACAACAATATCTACACCATTCATCGCTTTTTGCAAGCGAGCTAAGTCGCGAATATCACCAATAAAATAGCGCATGCATTTATCGTTATATTTTTGAGCCATTTCAAATTGTTTAAGCTCATCGCGGGAGTAAATTATTATTTTATTAGGTTTATATCTCTTGAGAATTGTACGGACATATTGCTTTCCAAAACTACCTGTACCACCGGTTATAAGAATATTTTTTCCATTTAACATTTACTTCTCCTGCTATTATTCAAAAGTAATAGCAAAAATGATACCATTTTTTAGTAAAGATTTTTGTTTAAATGTCGATTATACTTTAAGATAATATAATTATGAAAGATAATTAAGACAAAAGGATTTGTTATGGGAATTAGTTCACTAGGTGTAGGATCGAGTATCTTAACACAGGATGTATTAGATCAGCTTAGAGAAGCTGATGAAGCTGGAAGAATTGGTCCAATGGATTTAAGTATTCTAAATGAAAAAGACAAACAAACGGCATTCGGTACGCTTGAAGCATCCATGAAGAACTTCTCAGATGCGGTTAATGAGCTACAAACAGGAACGCTTTATGATGAGAGAAGCGCTACTGTAGTAGGGACATCTGTAACTATTACTGCAGATGCAAATAGTGATGTTCAGGACTTTACGCTTAATGTAACACAGCTAGCTACAAAACAGATAGAACAATCCGGCTCTTTTGGAGCAGGTAGTGACCTTATAGCAACTGCAGCTGGAAGTTTAAATCTTAATGTAGATGGTCAAGACTTCACTATAGATTATGATGCAACGACAACATTAGATGATTTAAAAAAGGCGATCAATAATGTAGCAGGTGTAGCTATTGACGCGACAATAGTTCAGATTGCCAATGGGGATAATAGGCTCTTTTTGAGTTCATCTGCAACAGGAGCAACACAAGATATTACATTAACAGATACAAGTGGGTTTCTTTCAGATGATGGAGGAACTACAGCTGGAGGGGTGAATCTTACAAGTGCTTTTGCAGTAGTGCAAACTGGAATAGATGCAAACTTTGAATTTAATGGTCAAGCAATTACTCGAACATCCAATCAGGTAGATGATTTAGTAACAGGCTATAAGATTAGCTTAGATGAACTTGGTAGTTCAGCAGTAAGTGTTGAACAAAACCGTGAAGAAATTTTAGGGAGAGTTGATAGCTTTGTCTCTCAATACAATGCAGCAATGAAAGAGCTTAATACTTTGACTAAGATAAGTACAGAAAGTTCAACTCGTGGGATATTTTCGAGCGAAAGCACCATTAAAGGTATGAAATCAGCTCTTGAAAGTATGATAGGTAGCTCGGGTGGAAGTGTTGGTTCACTTTATGACTTTGGATTCGATGTAGATGAATACGGAATAATGAGTGTTGACAAAAGCGTTATAGAAGAAAAGCTAGATGCTAATCCTGGAAACCTTCAAGTATTTTTTACAGGTGGGGATTATGATAATGGTGATGGAACATCGACTGCACTAACGGGAGTTTTTGTGGAG
>JAUZSC010000002.1 GCA_030949825.1 Sulfurimonas sp. | reverse complement strand
AGATAAATGATAAAAATACTACTTAGTTTACTTATACTATTTGTGTCACTCGATGCAAATGAAGTTAATATTTACACACATAGACATTATCCATCGGATAAAATTTTATTTAAAAAGTTTACGAAAGAAACTGGAATCAAAGTCAATGTTGTTCAAGCAAATTCTGACCAAATCATGAAGCGACTCGAGGAAGAGGGAAAATACACTCCAGCAGATCTTTTGCTAACTGTAGATGTAGGCAGACTTTATTATGCAAAAGAAAAAGGTTTATTTCAAAGCATCCACTCAAAGTTTTTAGAAGAAGTTATACCTTCGCATCTAAGAGATAAAGAGGGTTATTGGTTTGGTGTAACAAAGAGAGCGAGAGTACTTGTTTATAATGTTGATGAACCTATAGCCTTGTCTACCTATGAAGCATTGGCGAGTGAAAAATATAAGGATGCGATTTTAACGCAAACATCTTCAAATATTTACAATCAATCTCTACTCGCATCTATCATTTCCCATAAGGGTGAAAAAGAAGCTAAAGCGTGGGCAAAAAATGTAACTGATAATTTTGCAAGAAAGCCAACAGGCGGTGACCGTGACCAGATGCGAGCACTCGCAGCGGGTATAGCTAAGGTCGCTATTGTAAATACATACTATGTAGGGCAGTTACTTCATTCAAAAAACTTTAGCGATAAGGCAGTAGCTCAGATGATCGCAATATTTTTCCCAAATCAAGGTGGAAATGAGCGCGGAACACATATAAATATATCAGGCATCGGGGTCACTAAGTATGCGAAAAATAAAGAAAATGCAATCAAGTTTATAGAATTTTTATGCTCACCCGAGGCACAAGAAATCTTCACTTCTGTGAATTTTGAGTATCCAGTAAATAAAAATGTAGCACCCTCAAAACTCTTACAATCATGGGGTAGTTTTAAAGAAGATAATATTGAGCTGTATAAATTAGGTGAAAACAATGCTAAGGCTGTGAAAATATTTAATGAAGTAGGGTGGAATTAATTTTATGAACTTTTAGTCTTTTAAGCAGATAACGGTTGAAGATAGCTAATAAATTGCCGCTAGGAGACCGACAGACTCCTAGTAAAGCTAATTTGCTTTTATTCATTTTAAATTTATCAAAGTTGGCATATAGCTATATATAGGGGCGAGTTGAAAGTTTTTCATTTTTTAAAATAGATATTATTTTGATACAATTGTAAAGAATAATATAGAAATAATAATCTTTTAATTTACGATAAATTACAAAAGCTAAGTATTAATGAAAACATTTTAGATACTTATTTAAATGAAGTATGAAGTTAAAAAGATAGAAAAATCCAAGCTTTACCTCAAATGGATAATATACTCGATGCCATACTAAAATTGTATGAAAATAAAAAGGAAAAGTCAAATGAGAGATGATATCAAGCTAAAGAATTAACTAATGATAAAAGGAAGTAATTTGATAAACCGTTGGTCTTCTTTTAACTTTATAGTAACTCTAATTATGATGTTACCTATAGTCCTAGTTGTAAATCACGCCTTAGGCAATGAGACACAGATGCTTGGGCATTTAAAAGACACAGTTCTCTTAGGATACATTACAGACACGCTTATCTTAGTTTTTGGTGTTGGGTTTTTGACACTTATCTTAGGAGTAGGGAGTGCGTATATAACTACTTTTTATCAGTTTAGGTTTGTTGGATTTTTTGTATTTGCATTAGCCTTACCTTTTACTATTCCTACCTATATAATGGGTTATATTTATTCAGATATGTTTGGTTATTTTAATCATTTTCATCTTTTTTTACGCTCTATGGGAATAACGGGCTATTTTAATGTTTTAAATATTAATTCGGTCATTATTTTTATGAGTTTAGCGCTGTATCCTTATGTGTATTTAATCGTAAAAGCTTCCTTTGAGAAAAGTAAAAGTACCTTAGTGAATCCTGCTCTTAGTTTAGGAAGTTCAAGAAAAAAACTCTTTTTTAAAATCATTCTTCCCTTATCTCGTCCCGCTATCATTGGCTCACTCGCTCTTGTTATGATGGAAACAATAAGTGAATACGGAATCGCAGAGTATTACAATGTTAAGACCCTCACAGTTGCTATATTTAACACATGGTTTGGACTACATGACTCGGCAAGTGCTGCATATATGGCGGTCGTAGCGATGCTTATGGTTTTAATTGTTTTAAGCATTGAAAAAATCAGTCGTGGCAAAGCTCAGTATAAAGTTGAAAGTTCAGGTGCAGAGGTAAAAAAACAAGTTCTAAAAGGCTATAAACTTTACTTAACATATTTTCTCCTCAGTATTCCCATCGTTTTTGGTTTTATTATTCCTCTTATTTGGATGAGTGTGTACTCTTATGAATATGCAGCAAATCTACTTGATGCAGAGTTTATAGGAATTCTTACAAATAGTTTTATATCTGCAAGTTTAAGTGCTTCTTTTATTATGCTATTAGCATTTATTGTGGGCTACACAAGTCGTATCTTTCCCACAGCTTTTAATAGTTACATCAGTAAGTTTATCTCGCTTGGGTTTACGATGCCAGGAGCACTTATTGCCATCGGTATTATTATGTTATTTGCAGATATTGACACATGGTTGATTGACAATTATTTTACCACAACTTTATTCTTAAGTGCTTCGTATTTCGCACTTTTATTTTCGTATATTATCCGTTTTTCTGCCATTGGCATCCATACGGTTGATTCTAGTTTTGAGCGAGTGAGTATTCATCTTAACCGTGCATCTAGGTCGCTTGGAAAAAGCTATTTTCAAACGATGTTTAAAGTGGAATTACCTTTAATGAAAAATGCACTTTTATTTGGCTTTGTCTTAGTCTTTGTCTCCACGATTAAAGAGTTGCCGATTACTCTAGTTTTACGACCCTTTAACTACGATACATTAGCAACAAAGACTTATGCACTCGCAAACTCGCAGATGCTTCATGAGGCATCTATATATACGCTAAGTATTATTATAATTTCACTTATCCCCTTAACTATTATGCTCCTAAAGGCTCAAAAATGATTTTACAACTCAAACAATTGAACAAAAGTTTTGACAAACAGGTATTAAAAGATGTTAACTTTGAAATACAAGAAGGTCAGATTATCTCTATTCTTGGAAAAAGTGGAAGTGGAAAATCCACCTTGCTTAATATCATCGCAGGATTTGAGCGTGCAAGTAGTGGTTCATTAGAGATAAATAAAAAAATAATTTTTGATAAGAAAACGAATATAGAAGCGCAGGAGCGTAATATTGGTTTTGTGTTTCAAAACTATGCACTTTTCCCGCATCTCAATGTTCAAAAGAATCTTCTCTTTGGTGTTAAGAACAAGAAGAACAAGACCTTGGTAAAAGAGCTTTTAGAGATGGTTGATTTAGTAGGCTATGAGAAAAAGTATCCATATGAACTTAGTGGTGGAGAACAACAGCGTATTAGTATTGCAAGGGTACTTGCGACTGAGCCTGATATTATTCTTTTTTGATGAACCTTTTTCTAGTGTAGACACGCTTCTTAAAACACAGATTCAAAAAGATTTGTTAAGCCTTATAAAAAAGAGCAAAAAAAACAGCTATATTTGTGACACATGACCCCAAAGAAGCGATAGCGATAAGTGATAAAATAGCATTTATACAAGATGGAGAGATTATTCAGTACGATACACCTCAAAATATTTATCATCAGCCTAAGTCAAAAGAGTTGGCATCTTTTTTTGGAGTCGCTAATTTTATTGATGAGAAGTGTTATAGACTCAGTCAAATAACTTTAACAAAAGAAGATGGCATCTATAAGGCTGTATTAAAAGATGCTATTTTTCGAGGTGATTATTATGAATTACATATCAATGTTGAGGTGAATGAAAAGACTTATCCCTTCATTGTTTTTGATTATGAAAATTTTCATACACTTGAAGCGTTCTCAGTTTCTTTAAGCGATTTATAGAGGGCTATTTGTTAAAATAAGCTTTCTTAAAAAATAAAAATGGATGAATATGACTAAAAAAATAATGATATTTTTGCTCCTAAGTTTTGGAGTCTTGGCAAACCAAACGCAGAGTAGAGTACACGAGTATAAAAAAGCATGTAAAGATGGAAGCATGCATGGATGTATTAGCTTAGCTACACTTTATTATACAGGAGATGGCGTAAAACAAAATGCTAAAAAGGCAAAAAAGCTCTTTGAAAAAGGCTGTAAAAAGAAGTATGTAAAAGCATGCTACAATCTAGGCACACTTTATAAGCGTGGAGAATTCGGCATAGAAAAAGATATTAGAAGATCGAGAATGTTTTATTCACGCTCCTGTGAACTTGGATATGCGCAAGCCTGTGACCAATACAATCTAATCCGAGAAAAACTTGAAGTAAAAGGCTCAGGTAAGAATGTTACTAACTCAGGCTATACATATACAACCGAGATATATGGTGGATAGTAACTTACTCCCAGGATCAGATGGAGAGCATAAAATGCAAGAAAAATTTAAGACTCAAAATCAAGCAAAAGATTTCTATAAAAGACAAATGTTAGATGCTATTGCTCCACATATGAAAACTTTTATCGCTGAGCAAAGAATGGTGTTTATTTCTACTTCAGATAAGCATGGAGAATGTGACAGTTCTTTTCGTTCTGGGGATTTTGGATTTGTTAGAGTGATAAATGAAAAATATCTTGTATACCCAGAGTTCAAGGGAAATGGAGTTTTAGCATCTGCTGGAAATATTTCCGAAAATCCACATATAGGAATGCTTTTTATAGATTTTTTCGAAAATAAAGTAGGTTTACATGTAAACGGTAAAGCGAAAATTATGAATAATCAAGAATTGTTATTATTTATTGATAAAGAAGCTTCAGATGTACAATTGACACACTCTTCTCAAATAATATCATTTTGGATTCTTGTTGAAGTTGAAGAAGCATATATACATTGTTCTAGAAACATTCCTTTATTAAAAAGAAATGAAGACACACTACAAAATGAACAGTCTCGACCGATAGACTATTTCAAATTGAGTTGATTTATAATTACTAATCGTTGAGTAACTCATCCACAAATGAAATGGCTTGAAGTGCTGCTACAGCACCATCACCAGCTGCAGATACAACTTGTTTTGGAGCTGCGATTCGCATGTCTCCAGTTGCAAAGAGTCCAGCAACTGATGTCTTCATACTTATATCGACTATTACTTGTCCTTGCTCATTCATATAACAAAGAAAAGTTCCATCTTCTTGAAGGAGTGTTTCATTATTTACATCGTTTCCAACAAATGTAAATACACCTGGAACTACGATATCACGGATTTCGCCATCTTTATTTTTAACTTTAAGACCTACTACACCCATAGCATCTCCATACACTTCATCTGGAGATGAGTTTAAAACAAGCTCTATGTTCTCAGTTTTTTTGACTCTTTGGATTGTGTTAGGTGCTGAGCGAAAAGTGTCTCGTCTGTGTACGAGGTAAACTTTAGAGCAGATTTTTGCAAGGTAAAGCGCTTCTTCTAAAGCTGTATCTCCACCACCGATAACTGCAACCTCTTTTCCTTTGTAGAAAAAACCATCGCAGGTTGCACAGGTACTCACACCCTTACCAAAAAGTTCATCTTCACCAGAAAAACCTACACGACGAGGTGATGAACCAGTACCTATAATCACACTATATGCATCTGTAGTTGTGCCATCTTCTTTATGAACTGTGAAAATATCACCAGTTTTTGTAAGTCGAGTAACATTAACCATCTCATGTTTAAGACCAAATTTTTGACATTGCTCAGGCCATGGATTCATTAACTCCATACCTGTAATCTCGCCCGTAACACCAGGGTAGTTTTCAATCTCAGAAGAGTTTGTTATTTGACCACCTGGCATACCTTTTTCAAACATGACCACATTGTTTAAGCCACCTCGCGTTGCATAAAGTCCTGCAGTTAGTCCAGCTGGACCACCCCCAATAATTGCACAATCTAATATCATTTATTTAGTTCCTTATAATTGTCGTACTTGTTTAGATAATTCATCCAAATTATCGAGTTTGCGTATCATACTATCTTGTTTATAAAGGGTGTCTTTTGATTTTTTAATAAAAAAGATAGATGGGGCTTCGTAAATATTAAATCTTTGAATGAACCTAAGAGAATTATTTGTACCGCTTCTTAAAAAAGTGGTATGTTCACTGTTTTTGCGTACTTGATTGTAGTAGTCTATGGCTAAAATCGGTAGATTTAGATTAATTTTAGCGAGTTTATCCATAGTCCCTTTTTCTTTTGAAGAGTAAAAAACAACTATGTATTTATCAGCATCTGCTTTGAAAATAGCACTTTTTTCATAAAAAGACCAATCTTTAAAGTCGATAAATTTGTATTCTGAAAATTTGAAGTTAAAGTATGCAAAGGCTGAAGCAATCATCGCTGCACCAAAAAAAGAGGCAAGAAGAGTCGAAAGGGAAAAAAGGCTTTTACCTTTTTTCCTCGGTGTTATAGTTTTCTTATCGATTAAGCTAAAAGACCATTGATTTTATCTGCAAGTGCCTGTTTTGACTGAGCACCAACAACTTGATCTACCATCTCACCATTTTTGAAGAACATGATAGTTGGAATCGAACGAATACCAAATTTAACAGCAATATCTTGTTGCTCATCAGTATTTACTTTACAGATTTTGGCTTTACCATCAAAGTCTTCAGCTAGTTCTTCAATGATTGGAGCAATCATACGACAAGGTCCACACCATGGAGCCCAAAAGTCTACTAATGATACACCCTCTGAAAGTGTAGCTTCAAAATCGCCTGCTGTTAGTTCTATATATTTTCCCATTTTATATTTCCTTTTAATTAATTATATGTAAATGTAGTATACATTTTTTAGCTTTAAAAAAGACTTTATTTTGCAGCTTTATCGCGTGCATCTGCTTTTGCTTGAAGGTCTTTATCTCGTTTGGCAAGTTTTGCTTCTCTTATTTTTTCTTTTTCGAGTCGCTCGGCTGCTTTTTTATCAAGTTCAAGTTGAATTTTAGCAATTCTTTTTTCCATTCGATCAGTATGTTTAATCCTGATGTCAAGGACACCTTTAAGTTCTACTTTTTCATCTGCTTTTGGAGTGAGCGCAAATAAAACGATAGTACTTAAAACGAGAAGTACTAAAGTTTTCATTATGCTTCAGCTCTTTGTTTAGCTTTTGCTTGAAGCATTTCGTCCATTTTGTTCATTCTATCTTCTATCGTTTGCAGTTTTTTAGCTCTTGCTAATTCTTTTTCTGCAATAGCCGCTTCGATTTTAGAAGTTCTTGCTTCTTGTTTTTGAGAAAGCTTTGCATCTCGAGAAACTTTAGTAGAATCTTCAGTGTTGTTAGTTGTTACAGAAGTAGATGCCAGAAGTAAAGTAGCACTTAGTATAGTTAATATTATTTTTTTCATTAGATTTCCTTATGTTTTTAATTGATAAGTGAATTATACTGTACTTAACTTTAAGATAAGCTAAGCTAATGATTATTTTTAGATTAGTTTATATATCGTCTTTAAAAATCTAGCATACTTCTTTTTCTCTTTTTAAAAGTAGCACATTGTGTGTAGCCTACACTTCGTGCAAGAGCGACAATTTCTTTAGCGTATAAACTAACTTGTTTAGGGGCATGGGCATCGGAGCTAAATGTTATTGGAATCTCTAGCCTAAAAGCTTCTGCTAAAAGCTCAGGCGATGGGTAGGCTTCTTTAACTGGTTTTCTATATCCTGCCATATTTATTTCTAAAACCATATCTGCGTCTTTAATCGCCCTAAGTGCATTGCTTGCAATTTCTAAGATGTTTTTATCTGGCATAAATTTAAAAACTTTTATAAGGTCTAGGTGTCCAACTACATCAAAAAGTTTAGACTTAGCCATTGCTTCAATAGCATCAAAATATTTTTGCCAAATTTCATCGATGTTTTCATCTTCATATCTACCAATGAACTCAGGATTATCAAAGCCCCATTTTTCTATAAAATGAACCGAACCAATAAGATAGTCTACATCAGCATTTAATATTTTTTCATCCATATGACCTTCTAAGTAATCCACTTCGTAGGCAAAAAGTATTTCTATTTGGTCTTTATACTTTTTTTTGGCGGAGAAGACTGCATCTTTATATTCTTGCATCTGTGAAAAATGAAGGCGGTATTTTGGATCAAAATCCATAGGAGCATGTTCAGAAAATCCAAATACTTTTGTTTTGTTTTTTATAGCTTGAAGTATGTACTCGTCTATAGTACCCTCAGCATGATTACACAGTACGGTATGGTTATGTAGGTCAACAATCATTTAGTCTCCTGAATTTATCTTTTTTATGATATTATAGTGTTAAATAATTAATTTTAAATTTTTTTATCCTGTGGAGATTTATATGACTCAAGAAGAATTAGATGCTTTAATGGACGGTGCAACGGATGAAATCGATACGCTAGATGCGATGGATTTAGAGAGTCTTGAAGAAGAAGAGAGTGATGTTGAAGTTGATGAAGAAGTAAGTGCTTCTGAACCTGAAGAGGCTGAAGCCAAAGAAGATCATCCAGAAGGACAATGGCCTCTCCCTGCGACTGATGAAAACAAGATGGTTCATCAACTTGATGATGTTACAAAAGAAAGTGAAGAAAAAGCAAGTGAAATTTTTGACATTATAGAGGGTATCAGTAACGACCTTATGGATAAAGAAGAAAACATTAGTTCTATTGTAGATGTATTAAAATCCAATGTTGATTTATTTACAACACTTCATGCAAAATTTCCTGATGTTGAAGCATTTAGCCAACAGTTAGAAAAAAATGAAAAAGCCTTAGAAGAAGCGAATGCTACACTAGATATTTTACAATCTAGCGGTGATTCTATTATGAGCGTTATGGACATCATGCAATATCAAGACATCCATAGACAAAAAATCGAACGGGTAATAAATGTGATGCGCTCATTGGCAAAATATATGAACACACTCTTTGATAGTAAGGTAGATGATGCAGATAGAGTTTCATCGGCACAGCATATCGCAGGTGATACTCATAATGATGTAGCATCTACGGATGATATCGAAGCACTTTTAGAACAGTTTGGAAGTTAATGAAAAAAGTAGAATTACTCTCTCCGGCAGGGACATTAGAAAAATTAAAAATAGCCTTTGACTTTGGTGCAGATGCTGTTTATGGTGGAGTGTCACATTTTTCACTTCGTATTCGTTCTGGAAAAGAATTTTCTATGGAAGATTTTGCAGAGGGTATAGAGTATGCACACGCACGGGGTAAAAAAGTGTATGTAACTATTAATGGTTTCCCTTTTAACTCACAGCTTTCACTTTTGAAAAAGCATATTGTAGCGATGGCAGCACTTAATCCTGATGCTTTTATAGTTGCTACTCCTGGTGTTCTTAAATTATGTCATGAATTAGCTCCTGGTATGGCGCTGCATCTTTCAACGCAAGCTAATGTTATGAATGTCTTAGATGCTCAGATTTATCATGAGATGGGTGCAACGAGAATTATTACTGCGCGTGAAATTTCTTTAAAAGATTTAGTCGCGATAAAAAAGGAACTTCCAGACTTAGAACTTGAGGTTTTTGTTCATGGTTCTATGTGCTTTGCATACAGTGGTCGTTGTCTTATTTCTACCCTTCAAAGTGGGCGTGTTCCAAATCGTGGTTCATGTGCAAATGACTGTAGATTTGAGTACGAAATGTATGCAGCAAACCCTGATACTGGAACACTTTTTCGTTTAGAAGAAGACGAGGGTGTTGGTACTTACATTATGAATGCAAAAGATTTAAACCTTGCTTCACACATGAAAGAAATACTCGATGCAAATGTTGTTGATTCTGTAAAAGTAGAAGGACGCACGAAAACTGCTTACTATGCAGCTACAACGGCTAAGGCATACAGAATGGCAATAGATGACTATTATCAAGAAGATTTTAACCATGAGCGTTATCAGTATGAACTTCAATCCTTACAAAATCGCGGATATACGGATGCTTATTTAGTTTCTCGCCCGTTTGAGCGAAACGATACACAAAGTTTAGACTTTTCTATGCAACTAGGAACACACCAAGTAAGTGGTGTTATTACGGATGCAGGTACGCATTTTTTATGTAAGTTTAAAACAAGTCCAAATGATGAAATCGAAATCATGGCTCCCCTAGATGCTAAAATAGAACTCGTAGATAATGAGATAGGAACTACCTATGAAAAAGATGGAAAACTCTTTTTAAAGTTTAAGCAATTACTTGCAGAAAATAAAAAGATTTATGAAGTAATTCATAGTGGAAATACGAATGCAATTACGCTTCCAACTCAAATGCCAGCCTATACATTTTTAAGAGTTCCAGCAAACATTGACATGGGCACTAACCCGAAGAAGGAAAGTAAGTAATGAAATTTGTATCAATCATAATGGCTTCTAAAAGTGATTATGAAGTCATGAAATCATGCTCTGACACATTTGAAGCATTTGGTGTAAATTATGAGATGATTATCTCATCAGCACATCGTTCACCTGAGAGAACCGCTAAGTATGTGATAGATGCTGAGAAAAAGGGTGCACAGATTTTTATCGCTGCTGCTGGTATGGCTGCCCATTTAGCTGCTGTACTTTCTTCTAAAACTGTCAAGCCTATCATTGGTGTACCAATGTCAGCATCTGCCTTAGGTGGAATAGATGCTCTTTTGTCAACTGTTCAGATGCCAGTTGGAATGCCGGTTGCTACTGTTGCTATAGGTAAGTCAGGTGCAATTAACTCAGCCTATTTAGCAATGCAGATTCTTTCTCTTGCAAACGAAGAATTATCAGTAAAACTTAAAGAAGACAGAATTGCAAAAGCTAAAAAAGTTGAGATGGATTCTTCTGAAATAGAAACAATTATTAGCTTATAAAGGATATTTATGGAATGGATGAGTGATGAAGCGTATTGTGAGTTAACAGGTTTGAGTATGTCGTCTCTTGATGATTTAGTTGAAAATGAAAAACTAACAGTACTTGTTCAAGATGGCATCCGAATGATAAATCCTTCGCATGGTGCTATTAGCACTGTGATCCCTCAAAAACTTCAAGAGTTAGCGCAGAGAAATACCCAAGAGCTAGTTGTCCAACCTGAGTTTATAGAAAAAACGATAGGTACAATTATAAACCTTCATGAAAAAGTTTTAGATGCAAAAGATGAAACACTTGACGCAGTGCGTGTTGAAAACGACTTTTTAAAAGAGGCACTTCAGTCTTTACAAGAACTTTATGATGAAGACAGACTCACAATCGCTACGCTTACAAAACAACTTAAACTTTCTCAAGATGAAGTTGAATTTATGCGAAGAAAATACAAACTTATGTGGAACAAAACCATAGAAGAACATGCAGATAAATAGAAAAAATAAAAAAGAAGATTTATGAATATAGATGAAGCCTGTGTTGGCTGTATAATTAACCAAAGCGCAAAGGTATCAGCTGCAATAGGTGCAGATGCAAAGCTTGCAGGGGAAATGATTTCTACTGTTGAGCGTTTAAGTAAAGACTTTTCTTTTAAGCAAAATCCTCCAGAAATAGCATCGTATGTGTATGCTCAAATGGCAGAACTAGCAAATAAAACAGACCTTTACGATGAAGTAAAAGAACGCTCAACAAAAAAAGCACTTTCTTATGTACCTTTTTTAAAAAAGAAACTTTTTGTCTCTGATCATAAACTTCTAACAGCCACAAAAATAGCAGTCGCGGGAAATGTAATCGACTTAGCAGCAGCCGTTGAGTTTGACTTAGGTGAAGAACTCGAAAAGGTTTTTGATAGAGGTTTTGCATATAATGATTTTGAACTCCTGAGTACTGAAGTTAGATATAGCTGAAAGTATCGTGATTTTAGGTGATAATGTAGGTGAGCATATTTTTGATTATATGTTTATTGAAGTTTTACAAGAACTTTATCCAAATGTTAATTATACATATATGGTGCGAGGAAAACCCATTATAAATGATGTCACAATCAAAGAAGCAAAAGAAGCTGGATTTGACACACTTTGTAATCTTGTAGACAGTGGAGTAGATACCCCGGGTTTTGCATACAACCGTGCAAGTAAAGAGGCTCAAGACTTGTTTGATACAGCAGATTTAGTTATCTCAAAGGGTATGGGAAATTATGAGTGCCTAACTCCGAGTCATAGAAAAAATATTTGTTTCTTACTCAAGGTAAAATGTCAGGTTGTGGGAAATTCTTTAAATAAAGAAATCGGTGATATAATTTGCAAAATAGATTAAGGATTTAATTTGATTACATTTAGTGAGATGCTCTTAAAGTTACAAGAATTTTGGATGAAACAAGGCTGTAATATACTTCAACCTTACGATATTCCTTCTGGTGCTGGAACTTTTCATCCAGCGACATTTTTACGCTCACTCGATTCTACTCCTTGGGCTACTGCTTATGTAGCTCCATCGCGTCGTCCTACTGATGGACGCTACGGGGAAAATCCTAATCGTCTTAGGTTCTTACTACCAGTTTCAAGCGCTTATAAAACCATCTCCAGATAATATTCAAGAGCTTTATTTAAAATCTTTAGAATATCTTGGTCTTGATGTTTCACAACATGACATTCGTTTTGTAGAAGACAACTGGGAGTCACCAACTTTAGGTGCTTGGGGTCTTGGCTGGGAAGTTTGGCTTAACGGTATGGAAGTAACACAGTTTACATACTTTCAGCAAGTCGGAGGAATCGAATGTAATCCTGTTGCAGTTGAGATTACTTATGGAACTGAGAGACTCGCGATGTACCTTCAAGGTGTCGATAATATTTTTGACATTGTTTGGGGCGAAAACGAGTATGGGAAGACTTATTATAGAGATATTCACAAAGAAAGTGAAATTCAGTTTTCAAAATACAACTTTGAAGTGGCAGATGTAGAAAAACTTTTTGTAGAGTTTAATGCAAAATGCGAAGAGTGTTTAAAAACAATCGAAGCAGGACTTCCATTACCAGCCTATGACCTTTGTATGATGGCATCGAACACCTTTAACATACTCGATGCAAGAAAGGCAATCTCTCAAACAGAAAGACAAAACTACATGCTAAAAATCCGTGAGTTATCTAAAGGCTGCGCAGAGCTTTATAAATCACAAGAAGCGGATAGAATCGAGCGAGTTAAAGCGTAGTTTGAAGTGTCTAACGCACAAAAAAGCCTTTTAGATTGGTATGAAAAACAAGCTAGACTAAGTCTTCCTTGGAGAACTACTACAAATATTTACCATATTTACTTGAGTGAGATTATGTTGCAACAAACGCAGGTCTCTCGTGTTGAGGCTGAGTATTATCCCCGATTTTTACAACGATTTCCTACACTTTTATCTTTGTCACGAGCATCTATAGAAGAAGTGAATGCTCTTTGGAGTGGACTTGGTTATTATAGACGCGCTAAAAATCTTCATGCTACGGCACAACTCTCACCTGCGGGACTTCCATCAACGATGAGTGAACTTATGCAACTTCCTGGCATTGGAAAGTATACAGCATCTGCTATTTGTAGTTTTGGCTATAAGCAGACATTGAGTGTTGTCGATACAAATATCAAAAGAGTGTTAAAACGCTATTTTGCACAAGAAATACCAAGTGACAAAGAGGTCTGGCAACTCGCAGATGATTTTTAAATACACAAAATCCAACAGAACATAACTTAGCTTTAATGGACTTAGGTGCGATAGTTTGCACTCCGAAGAATCCATCGTGTGAACTTTGTCCTTTAACCCAGTCATGCATAGGGAAAGAGAACCCATCTTTGTATCATCAGAAAAAGTCTCTTGTTTATGAGGATAAAAAACTTATATTTGGAGTGGATGTGAAAGACAGATGCATAGCAATGGTCGAATCTAAAAATATGCTAGAACTTCCATCTTTAGAAAGTCCTTTACAAGATACTCACATAGGAAGATACAAACACAGCGTAACGCGTTTTCGTTTACAAGTAGATGTGTATCTTTGTGCATCCGATGATGAAAATGTTAAGTGGATAGCACTTGATACAATAGAGAAAAATGCGCTATCTTCGCTTACATTAAAAGCGATAAACCTTTATAAAAAGAGCGTAGCATGACACAAACACTTATAGGTCAAATAGATAAGATACTTTTTGAAGAAGAGGGCTTTTTTATTGCAGTTTTAAAGACTGGTGAAAAAGTGAGTGGAACTTACTTTGAAAGTGAAGTAGGGCATATTAAAGATTCTGCTATTACTTTAAGTGGAGTTTGGGAAGAACATAAGAAGTATGGAAAAACATTTAAGTTTACTTCTATAAAAGTGAACCAAAACCAGCTCTTTTTCTTTTTAAACAAGATAGTAAAAGGCTTTACGAAAAAGTTAAGTTCAGAGCTGATAGAAAAGTTTGGAGCCGACGAACTTGCTGATATTTTAGACAATGATATAGAACGACTTTTAGAGTTTAAGGGCATCAAAGAAAAGCGTTTAAAAAAGATTCAAGACTCGTGGAAAAAGTTTCGTTCTATGCGAGAACTTGGTGAGTTTTTAAGCCCTTTTGATGTTTCACCTGTGCTTTTAACTACAATAGCCACAGCTATGAAAGATGTAGATGCACCTTGTGCAAAAATCAAAGATAATCCTTATGTGCTTACTTCCATACACTCCATCGGTTTTAAACGAGCGGATGAGCTAGCACTTAAAATGGGCATAGAAAAAACAGATGAGAACCGAATAGCATCTGCTATGGATTATGTTCTGCTAAATTACTGTGAACAACAAGGGAACTCCTGTGTTGCAAAAGACATTTTGTTTAAAGAACTAGATGAACTTTTGATGTTTAGCAATCAAGAGAATTTTTATGAGAGTATTTTAGTTCAGCGTGTTGCAGAGCAAAATATAGTGTTGATGAAAAACGATAGACTTTCTCCTGTTAGACTCTACGATGCAGAAAAGTTTTTGTACGATACTTTTATCTCCCGTTCTAAGATGGATAACGGTGGCTATGTAAAAGATGTAGATCAATTTTTAAAAGATTCTGAACTTAAACTTGGTGAGCAACAACGAGAAGCTGTTGTGAAAATAAATGAGGGTGCAAGTATACTCTTTTTAGTTGGTTACGCAGGAACAGGTAAGAGTACAACGAGTAAGAGTATACTTAATCTTTTAAACACGCGTTATGACGCGAAAGAAATTATGACATGCGCTTTAAGTGGAATCGCCTCACAAAGAATCTCTGACACAACAGGCTATGAGAGCGCGACTATACAGTCTCTCATCGTTAAACATGAAAAGAGCGATAGTTTTCCTTACTCGGTCATTTTAATTGATGAGGCTTCTATGATTAACTCTTCTTTATTTGCTAGGTTTCTTGCAAAGGTCGATAGAAAAGCGATTTTAATCATTGTAGGAGATGACGCTCAACTTCCTCCCATCGGTGCGGGGAATGTTTTGAGTGATGTGCTTACTTTAGAATTAGCACCCATCGTAAAACTTACAAAGATTTACCGTCAAAGTGAAGAACAGGCGATAACGCTTATCGCAAATGATATTCGTAAAGGTGAAGTTCCACAGTATAGAGAAAAATACGATGACTTTGAGTTTGTAGAAGTGAGTATGCAAAATTATTATGGGATGAAAAACGCTTTAAGTACGCAGGAGTTACAAGAAAAAAGAGAAGAAAATGCACAGGCTATCATTGCTGAGATTAGCCATAGAGTTGTGGAGTCCATTGAAAAAGCAAGGTACAGACTTAAGAACAAGCAAATCAAAGAATATCTAAATTATTTTCAAGTGATAAGCCCCATGAAAGGTGGAACTCTGGGCACAACAAATCTTAACAAAGTTTTACAAGAGTATTTTAATCCTAATCCAAAAAAATGTGTAAAAAAAGGTAGCTCTGAATTTCGCCTGATGGACAAGGTCGTGCATATTAAGAATGAAAACATGACTTCTTGGAGTGGCGATTGTTTTAAGGCGGGTGAAGAATCAAATCAGCGTAGAATATTTAACGGAATGAGTGGATTACTTTTTAAAATAGAAGAAGAGGATGAACAAGTGTTTGTGTTTTACCCAAATGAAGACATAGTCGTTGTGTATGAATACAATGAGATTAAATCGTATTTGATGTTGTCCTACGCGCTAACCATTCATAAAGTTCAAGGAATGGAGTATGATATAGTCGTTATTCCCATGACATTTTCGCATTTTATCATGCACAATACTAAGCTTATTTATACCGCAATTACCAGAGCAAAACATAAATGTATACTCGTAGGTGAGGGCGCTGCATTTGAGAGTGGATGTAGAAAGTTTGACGCAACACGGCGCGATACGGTTTTGTTGGAGTTGTAAAAGTAATTTTGTTATGTTATAATATTATGTAAGATTAATATGTCAAAGGATAATACATGATAGAAGCTACATTAGCAGACTTACGAAAATCTTCTTCTTTTTTTAAAACAAAAGAAGTTATTCATATTGTAAATGGTCGGAAAAAAGAAGATATTGGTTATTTTATTCCAAACTATTTAAAAGAAAAATTTGAATTCTTTTTGAATGATGTAGAAAAAACAGAAAAAATAAAACTACTTCAAAGAATAGCAAAAGCTAGTGCTAAAGATATTGTAGGTGACGGAGCTATTGAAGATGGAATTAAATAGAGGTGAGATATATCTTGTTAATTTTAATCCTGCTCAAGGTGGAGAAATTGGGAAGTTAAGACCTGCAATAATTTTGAGTGATAAAGAAGATAATAGTATTTTAGATACAGTAATCGTAATACCATTGTCTACCGTGATTGAATCTAATGCGCTCCCATATAGATTTTTAATAACTGCAAGAGAGGAACTTTATAAAGATTGTGATGCCTGTATTTATGAGATAAGAGCTTTGTCAAAAAAGAGAGTAAAAGAAAAATTAGCAAGTTTAAAGAAAAGTGAGTTAGAAGTTATTCAAAACTCACTTTGTAAGATAATATCTTAATTGTTTTTAATAAAGTCCAAACTTACCATCATCGCGTTTATAAAGTACGCGTGTTTTATCTTCATGGTCGATAAATATCTCAAACATTTTACTTGAGTCTTTGAGGTCGTTTAAAACATCTTCAACTTCACGAGGTTTGTAAAGTGCAAGTTCTACTGGAACGATTTCGTCTTCTTGTTCGAGTGTAGCTGCTTTTACATCAGCATCTTGAGCTTTGATTTCGTTGAGACCAACTTTGTGGTGTCCTGAGTCTTTGTCATGCATTCTTCGCATTGCTTTTTGAGCGCGAGAGATTGCTTTGTCGATAGCTGCATATAAATCGTCATCATTTTGTTTGATAATAATAGAGCTTTTGTGCGCAAGGTTAATAACAAACTCAACCATTGAGTGCTCTTTACCTTTTTTAGTTTGAGCAGATGCAACTACATTTACAGAGATAATATCCATGTTAAACTTATTGAGTGTTTCTATCGAAGTATTCATATGCTCTTTGATAGCATCTGTAAGTTCTAATTGTCTTCCTGTTAGAGAGATATTCATTTAAAAATCCTTTTCGTTTGTATATGTAATTATTATATCACGAAAAGGTTTACAAAGCTTAAAGTTTTTGAATACTTCTTCTGAAATATCTTATTGGTTCGGATGTTATGCTTGTGTCGCTTACACTTACTGTTATGTCCATTAGGACAGAGCCATTTTGTTCGGGGGTTGTAACTGTTGCGTATTGAGATGCAGCAGCACAAGTTGCTGGAAAAGCAGTATAAATATATTGAATTGATACATTTATATCATAATAATCAGCATTAGTTACAACTCCATCATTGTCCATATCAGGTTTAAAATCTAAATTAGTGACATTACATGGATTTGTTGCATTGTTATCTTGCGAAATTCTAAGAAGTGCATACTCAGCAGCACTTTTTGATAGTAAAATAGCTTGCTCATATACATATAAATCAACTGTAGATTTTGTTGTTTGTGTACTAAGTCTAAGACCTAGTGCCATGATAGTTGAAATAACGACTATAACCATAATCGCCATAATCATAGCAATTCCGCTTCTACGAGATTTATTTAGTAGATGGTTTTTTCTTTGCATAGTGAATAACCTCCCGTTGCATCTCCATCGATAAGAGGACTATTAACACAAACTTGAATTTTTACGATTGAACCGATAGCCATAAATTGGAAAGTGTCTACATTTTGCATAAGTAAGTCTTTTTTTGTTGCTACAGTATAACTTTCTCCTTCCCATGGTTGGTAGTCCGTATGAAGCGTTAAATTACCATCTGATGATAAGACAATCGCATTTGCTGTCCAAGCTAATTTATAGTACTCAGATACAACGACATTAGAAAAATCACTAGTTCCATCATGGTATAAAATTCTTTAAGAACTCCATCGGTGTAATTAATAGGATGCATAGCTCCTTGTTGAAGGTCAATGCTTGTTGATAAGCACCGTTCCCACTCCACCCATAGTCATCGATGATATCACTATTAGAGCCTATAAAATAAAGTGCGGCATTTGCGATAGTTGTTGGTGGTGTACCTACATTTCCATCATCTGATAATATTTGAATGAGATTATTTATAGCAGTTGTATTTGTCTCAGGAGATATTAAAAGATTAGTGATTGGGGGAGGTAGCACTGCTGGGTTGTCTACATCAGCAATACCACTCCAATAAGGTTTGGAATCTCCACGGAATCCATCTATATCAGCAGATATCCATTCTAAAACAGTGTACTGTGCTGCAATTGTATTATTTACATCAGCAAGGGCATCAAAAGGGTCAGTAGCCAGAGGAGGATTTGAAGGTCGTCTAGCGATAATAGAATCTTTAATCCTGTATTGTAAACGAGACGCAATAACTTCTACAGCCATTGCACTGTTTGATTGTAGATTGTGGTTCACACTTGTAAATATAAAACTTTTATAAGCTTTAGCAATAAACTCAACTCCAAATTTACCAAGAATACCTATAATAACTATAACAAATACAAGTTCGAGCATAGTAAAGGCATAACGCTTCATTAATAGCTCCTTTTGTAGTAATCTATTTCGCCTATGTTTGAGCTAAAAGTAGTAAGTTTAGTAACTAAATCACCTGTTGTTGTATCTGTAATGTTTACATCGATTTTTTTTATATTATTGTTATGTACAAAGCCTGTTTCAAAAGCGGCGTAGCTAACAGTAAATTGTGAATTATATGTTTTTTTATATCCAGTTGAAGAACCACCAGAATTTATAAAAATAGAATGGGCTGTTGTGTTTATATCATTAAGAAAAGTTGAACTTCCATTTGTTATTGCAGTAGGTCCGAGAATATTGTCTGTACAGCGTCTATGGTAGGGTCGGCTAATATGACCTGATCGTAATTTTGTTGTTGCATTACAATCGCTTCCCCAAGCTACACGAGAAAGAAAAGTATTTGTATCCATTGAATTTTCATCCCAAGAAAATGATATGATTTGATTAAGTTCAGCAGATGCAGCAAAAATTGCTTCTTGTACAAGACTCCCCTCAATGTTTTTAGAAGTTATCTGACTCATCATAGGTAATGACAAAACAGAAATAGCGATGATGACAATAGCAAAAATAAGCTCTATCATCGTAAAAGCGGAATGTCTTACCACATGCTTCTCCTGTTAACTTTTTCTGTACCACTTCTATTTGTTGTAGTATTCGTTTCATGTTTCCCCGCCCAAGAACTAGGAGGACCTTCAAACTCTACTTCAAATTCATTGTTCGTGTCAGAGTTGTTGTATTTGTTATAGAGTAGCCAACTTGAAGCATCGTTTTCCATCGTTGTTTTGTATGGATTTCCTTTAGTTCCATCATAAGTTATTGTTACAAAATCTGGATGATTTCCAGTAGGAGCACCTCCAGCATCTACAGTTACTAGTCCTGCACTGCCTTTTTGAGTCACTGTTCCTGCTGTCCCAAAATCACTGCTATGGTTTTCATTTATGAACCATCGTGGATCATCAGTATATTTTGAAGCGTTATTATTTTGAAGGAATGTTTTATCACAATTATTTCCATTACAATAAACTTCGTAATAAATAAAAGCTTTTTGAGCAGTATTTGCACTAAATCTACTTCGTGGTGCATTTGTTCGACCATAATAATGAGCTACTGTATCGTTGAGGTCTAAAGAAGCATTTGTTTCTTTATATTTGATAGTTGTTCCATCAGTATCTGCTGTGTACTTACAATTAAGGTCTCCATCCGTACAATGCACAGTATACTTTGAAAAGTCTAGAGATTCTGGATTTACAGAGTTGTTTATATCTCTATAAAAATTTAAATTAAGAATTGTATCACTCGAACCAGCTAATATTTTTGTGAAATTCCCTTCACCGAGTTTAATTATATTGTTTGTGTTGTTTAAGTCAGATACATTAGAATTATTGATTATGTATTGGTACGCTACGGTATTAGTAGTATCTGTTTTTGTAAGGTTTATATCGAGTGCTTTTGCATAACAGCCACTTACAAAGTTACTAAGTGACTCGTTATTTTCCCCTCTAGCCCGTATTTGTCCATTGATATGATAGGACATATTTTGATCTTTTGAAAGGTCTGCCATATAGATGTATGAATTTGAAGAGACTGGAGTATGGTTTAATCCAACAGAACGATTTAAATCACTTAAGTCAAAGGAATAGGGATGAAAGCTTATATTTATATCTTTATATTCCTTACTATTTAAAGGATTTATATGTTCACTGCTAATATTACAACCATTTTTTGTAAGAGAGTTTATAGTTTCAGTAGATGACTCACCTACAATACAATCTTCTTCAAAGCCACCAGTTATTGAGTCTATTATGAGAAAATAAGGTGCTGTATGGTGCTTCATATATACTTCTGTATTGTCAACAGATGTCCATGATGTGTCTAAAAGACTTAACCTATACTCTCCGACTTGATTTACAGATGTATTTGTATCTATTTCTCCATTGATGAAATTTGCAGAAACATTTTTGTCTGCCTCATCGTTACATACTCCAGAAGTGGGACCTTCCCAATAATATAATGCAGTATCACTAATGGAGGAATCAAAAAATTGTGAATAACCAGGAGACGCATCATCATTTTGATGATTTGTTGCATTGATTTCTATATTGTAGTTGTATCCAGCTGCTAAATTTAAAACGGGAGGAAGAGTGCCTGTCGTGAGTCTCGCTTGAATACTTGTATTTGATTGATTTTGGTCGTCGATATTTATCAAAAAAGCTTCTGGGCGTAATGAAAAATTATCTCTAGAGCATACTCGTCGTACAGAAGTACCATAAATACACTCCATACATGCTTGAAGATGTGCTTTAGAAATATAGTTTCCAGAATTTCCACAGGCTTGTACGATATCATTATTCTCGTTATTAAGAGGGTATATTACATTGTTAACACACTCTCCTACAACTCCTACAATTTCTGCATAGTTAAGTATTTTGTATTCTCCATTCAACTCTTCTGTTTGTACTAGAGAGCCATCATCTTGATTAACATTATAAGATATTCGAAAGGCAGTATTTTCTCGTGCTTCTTTATAATAAGATTTAGCATCTGCTATAGTATTGTTTAATCCTATGCTTGTGTTGATGGCACTTTGAGTAAAGGCACTTTGAGTTACATTATTATCAAAGTTAATCCAAATTCTTTCACTAATAGCGCTTTCTTGCTCTTGACACGAGGCATATGTACTATGAAAAGCAGCCGCATCTATGAGCTCAACTGCAACGATAGTAGATTTACCAGCGAGTTGGTTGTGGTCATTTTCATCTAAGCCGATTACTTTAAAGTTACCAGGTCTTTGTGTTACCTGTGTAGGTAAATTGTAGTAGTTGTTTCCATCATTATGTGGATAGTAATTATTGTGAACTACATTGAATACCCCCGTTTCAGGTGTGTAGATAAAATTTGTATCTGTACAAAGTGGAATCTCTGCGCCAAGTGTTAATGTGTAAGCGAGTGTTGTTCCATTGAGTGTTAAATTATAGTTGGCTTGAACATTGAGTGACATATTTAGATCACTTTGTTTTGGATTTAAGCTATAGTAAATATAAAAATGCTCACTAGGACCGACATCACCAACGAATATATTTGTAATATTGCTATCAGTACTTGTTACTGCAACAGTATTCGCTTGGGTATCACCAATTTTAGCAAGTTGTGTTGAGTTATTTATATATGTAGCTTGAGTGGTATTTATGTCTAAAATACTAACATTCATATCTGTTGCAGTTAGATCAGATTCTATTTCATTACGGATAAATATACTTACAGCTACATTAGAACCTGTTGAAACAGAACCTTCAATTCGTGGGTCTTTACTTCCATTGTTGTCTTCTGTGAAATATCTGTTATTTTGTTGGTATGCATAGTCATAACAAAATCTTGGAACATACACATCTGTTGCTATAGCGATGGCATGAAGCGTGTATGCATCTCCATCTGAAGACAACTCAATAGTTGTACTTGTTTGTGCGTTACCAATGATTTGTGGATGAGAAGTAGTATTACCATCTACTCCAACCTTCAAAGGTGTCTATATCTATACCCATAGTATTAGCTATAGAAGGTGTTTTAGTCTCTATATTTGTAATTGTTGAATCAAAAATATTATTACTTTGATTGGGATAGTTTAAGTTATCACTCACATTTTGGAGCACGCCGGCATTATCAGTGATTTTCATAGAGTCATCACCAAAAGCAGATGACTTTTCACCTTCTACAGCAAAAACGGATATACTTGATGAAACACTTGATGTAAGTGGAGTTATAAAGCCTGAAAGAGTAAAGTCAAGTGTGTCATTGTAAACAGATTTATAGCCTGTATGCACTGAAATATTTTTGAGTGTTTCATTAGAATTATCATAAACGATTACTATACTCCAAGCTCCATAGTTACCATAGTTACGCATCCATCCTTCTTGGGATTGTACATTTGCGATGCTAATAGTCACAGGACCTCCATCAAAGCTTACTTGGCTAAGATTAATGTCTTTATATGCGGAATAGCGGGAGTAGTAAAGATTAGAACTTTCCTCATAAACCTCACTCCAACCTTCGCTTGAAGTATATGCATTTGTTTGATTCGCCGTAAGTTGGACATAGGTATTGATTCCATTTCCTAAATCAATAGCATCTGATTTAATCAAGATACTTTTAGAAGCTGTTTTGTCTAAATCAATAGAATTTCCAGAATTTGAGTTATGAATCATTCCCGCCCAATAAACGACGAGCAAAAACCACTTTACTTCCTGCAGGAAGTGTGAGTGTAGAGCTGGATGAATTATATATAGAAACATTAGCGTCATTATTAATATTTATATATTTTAAGTAGGTGAAGTTATTTGCATCGTAGCTACTTACATCTACCCAAGAACTACCGTTCCAAATATCTTGGACTTGTCCATTAGAAATGTTTCTACCATAAGCGGTGCCATCATCGGATAAAAAAAAGTTGTTATCATTTACATCTTTAGAAGTGTCAGGCTCCAGCATTGTGTTACCAATCATTTTTACATTTCCATATACATTTGCATTATAAGATTCATTGAAATTTTGTTCAGATGCTTGAAGTGTGACTACAAAGAGGGTAAGAAGTGATACTATGAATATTTTCATGAAAAATCCTTTCTATAAAAACTGTCTAGATAAGTATAGCAAAATAAAGAACAAGACTAAGAATTTGTATGTATTGGTATGTGTTTTTCTTTGATTAATAGGAAAAAGTATTTAAATATGATACATAAAGTAACGCTACCTAGAAATAATTTAAATTTTAAAAAAGTTGTCTTGACTTTTCTTATAAGAAACAGTAAGTTAATGATATCTAATATAAAGGAAACTAATATGAATAAGCCATTAGCTATTTCAATTGTTGCTGCGACATTGTTGTTGTCAAATGTAAATGCTGCAGATATTACGGATGTATCACAGAATTCATCAGTCTCTATTCCAAGCGATACTGAGTCTATAGATTCAAGTAATTCAAGTAATTCAAGTAATTCAAGTAATTCAAGTAATTCAAGTAATTCAAGTAATTCAAGTAATTCAAGTAATTCAAGTAATTCAAGTAATTCAAGTAATTCAAGTAATTCAAGTAATTCAAGTAATTCAAGTAATTCAAGTAATTCAAGTAATTCAAGTAATTCAACTGCAAAGTGCTCAAAGCATGGAAAGAAAGACTGTTCTTCTTGTAAGCAAAAGTATTCATATGAAAACTAGAATAACAAATAGCTGAGCAAACTTCGATAATTAATGTACTGATGGGGTAAAATAGAAATGCTGAAATGGTTTTTAAGAAAATACCCCGATTATGTTGAAAAAATGATATGTTGCAGTTATAACTATAATAACAGTTCTGTTCACTACCACCATTTAGAAGAAAATATTTGGACGCATAGTATGATGGCATATAATCAAGGTCTAATGCAAGGTGTTTCAAAATATGTATTGTGGGCTATTTTACTTCATGATATAGGAAGAACTTATACAAGAAGAGTGGATGATGAAAATAAGAAAGTTAGTTTTGGAAACTACTCAGGAGTCTCTTGTTATGTTGCTTTAGAAGTTTTAGATGCAAGTGATTTAGAATCAAATGAAAAAATACGCATAGTAAAGATTATTTCATACCATCTAATGATTTTAGATTTTATGCGCTATGATACATTGAGTCTTGAATCTTTACAAAAAAATTTAGAATATGAAAATGAACTCGCTCAAGACCTTTTGGAATATATGAAATGTGATATGTTTGGAAGACTTATAGATCCAAGTATGAAAGAATATTACAATATAAGAAAATGTAATAAATTTATAAAATCATTCAAACAAAAAAAATCATTCAAACAAAAGAAATTAAAAAAAAGAACTCTATACATACTATCTGGACCCCCTTGCTCTGGAAAAACCTCTTGGATTCAAAGCTATAAAAAAGATTATATACTGATTTGCAGAGATGATATTGAAGATGAAATCGGAAGGAAATATAATAAATATACACATGATGAAGCTTTTAAACTTATAGATAATAATAAAGATATAAAAAGAGAAGTAGATATTATGGAAAAAAAAGGGCACGATGAAGCTGCTCGTTCTCAAAATTTAGATATTATAATAGATAATCCTAATCTGACAATTAAGAAACGACAAGAATGGATAGAACGCTTTAGCGATACGCATGATATTGTTGTAGTTTTATTTCTGACCCCATATTCTATTTTAATACAAAGAGATAAAAAGCGCTCACATGAATTAAAAAAAACCATTCATAAAAAAGGAATTCTTAATAAGCTAGAGGATTTTTCGTACCCACTGTATTCAGAGGGATTTGATAAACTAGAAATTATTTTTGGAAAATAGAATTCAATAACGGTTTATATTTTAAAATCTCCAATATCACTATAATAAATCTCATTAAAACAGTTTATTAAGAAATCTTCTTTTACTGTAGCAATTTCTACATGCATATATAAATATTAGTATATTTTCAACTATTATAAAATGAATTTAACAATAAAGTATGTATAATTAGTAAATAGACTTTATAATAAAAGGATTAGAAATGAACTTAGAACTTTTACAAAAAAATATCAGCTCAAATTTTAAGTAAAGAGAGACCTACTTATAAAAGATGGCTTTTTAATAAAATAGACTTTAATTCAAAGCTCATAGGTATTAAAGGACCACGGGGTTCTGGTAAAAGTACAATTCTATTTCAACATGCATTAGAGTCTAAAATATCACTCTCTAAAATACTTTATATTACTTGTGATCATCCAGCATTAAGTGGGGAGAGTATCTATGAAATAGCTGAGCATTTTTATGCAAGAGGAGGGCAGTTACTTCTAATTGATGAGATACATAAACATAAAAACTTTTCTCAAGAGTTAAAAGCTATTTATGATGTATTTGATTTAAATGTTATTTTTTCTGGTTCATCAGCACTACAAATTGAACATGCTAGTGGAGACTTATCAAGACGTGCCGTTATTCATAACTTAGGTGTCCTCTCCTTAAGAGAGTTTATTGAGATGCAAACAGGTGAAGAGTTCGCTTCCTACACATTAGATGAGTTACGAGAAAGTCATTATGAAATAGCTGCATCAATTATGAAGAGAATTAGACCCTTAGAACAATTTACTAATTATATTAATCATGGATGTTATCCATTTTTTCAAGAGTCACTTATTGACTATAATCAAAAGCTTTTAGAAGTAATTAACCTTACTATTGATTCTGACTTAAGCACTATATATAATATTAAACCATCTAAAATTGATAAACTAAAAAAAATTCTCTATATGCTCTGCACTACAAAACCATTTGAGCTAAATATATCAAAGTTAAGTTCTGCTGTAGGTGCTTCATGGCCAACCTTAGCAAAGTATTTAGAGAGAATGGATGCAGGTAGTCTTATACACATAGTAAGAGGAGGTGTAGGAATGAGAGCAGTTAATAAACCAGATAAGCTTTTGTTAGATAATCCTAATTTTTTTAGAATTCTTTGTGGGGATGCTAATAGTGGTTCAATTAGAGAGAGTTATTTTGTGTCACAGCTTGGTTTAGCACATCAAGTTCACTTTTTTGATAAGGGTGATTTTATAGTGGATGATAAGTTTGTGTTTGAGGTTGGGGGTGCTTCTAAAACAAATAAACAATTACAGAATAATGATTGTGGATATGTAGTTGCAGATAATATTGAGATTGGATTTGATAATAAAATCCCTCTTTGGCTCTTTGGATTTTTATATTAAGCATAAATTTATTAACTATAGTAGAAAAAAGATACTATCTAATAGTTCTCCAAGCATCTTTCAAATGTATTAAAAACTCTTTCACCTCGCTATTTTGATGTTTAAAGTTATTTATCTCTTTTTTAGTTTTTACTATGGCATCTTCACATTCACTTAATATATTTTCATATTCTTTATTGGAGAGCCCACAGCTTTGAAAAGCAAATGCTTTATAGGTTTTTTTTTTGAACCAAAGTTTAGCATCGCTGAGTTTTAAAGCAGGTATGTCATTTTTTATGTAGAGAGTTGTTGTTATAACATCGTAGATAGGAGAGAGCATTGCATCTTGGTAGTCCTTGTCATAAAGTACACCATAGTTTTTTAGATGCCCATCCCCATTTTGAAGAAGATGATTCATAACTATAGCCTTAAAAAATATTTGTAGAGAAGCTTTTTTGTTTTGTGGAGGTATGATGTCTTTTATAACTCTCGCACATTCTTCATAACTTCCATCGTATTTTTCATCTGTAGATCTGGCAGTAAGTACACACATATCTTCAAACCCAAGATAAGTACCATCTTCTTTAACATCAAACCTTTTCATAATAAACATACTTAAATCATCGCTGAGATAAAACTCTGGCGTACTTAAGTTGGCATTTTGAATTGCTCGCATACAGAAGTATTCATTGAGTGCAAGTTGTGGATAGTTCGACTCAAAAGATTTAACAATGTAGTGCTCAAACTTCATTGTGGTTTTGTTGTGAGCACTTAGAAGTAGTTTAGGTTGTACCCCTGAAACACCTGAACGAATAGCAAACTTTTGCATAAGTTCTTCAAAAAGGTTTTCTTTATTGCTGTGTAAAATATCTTCAAGGAGAAGATTTTCTTTTGTATGTAAAGGAGTATTGAATTTTACACGACCTAACATGTAAGGACCAATGAGCCTTAAAAAATTGATATCGTCCATCTTTTGAAGTTTAGAAAAATGATTTTTTATAGCATCTTTTAATACACCCTCTGGCATATTCATTTCAAAAATAGGGTGAAGTTTTTTTGAAAGCCAACTAGAAGAGCGTAGGGGCATAGTAAGCGAGACTAAATCTTTGGCTTGCTCTGTATAGTTGAAAACAAAGTGCTCATTTTCATAACTTAAATCTCCGCAAAGAGCTTTATTTGCATAAACTTTTAAATTATTTTCGTTCATCTTGGAGCTCTTCTAAGGTTTTAGGACGATTTTTAGGACGGATGCTAAACTCGTATCCTAGTAAATCTAAGATAGTTTCTACTTTCTTTATCCCAACTTCATCAACAAATCCATTTTCAATTTTAGAGATGGTTCGTTTTGTGATGCTTGAAAACGCTTGCAACTGATCTTGGGAGTATTTTTTCTCTTTTCGTAATGATTTTATCTTATTTGAAAGTTCTATAAGTGTCAAAAGCTTTCCTTCAGCAGAAGTATAGTTCTGATTATAGAGCTAAATAGCTTAAATAAGAATTATACTTCTTTTTTATTCAAAAAGCTAGAAATCTTCTCTGCAACGCTGTATTCCTTAGAATCATTAAGAATTATTTGTGCAGCCTTGTTGTTGTCTGTGTTAAAAATAAGGGGACCTACAAAGTTTACTATAGAATCTTCTATAGGTGTTTGAATAAGAACGATGTTGAGTATAAGCAGGTTTGAATCTTTAGTAGCACCGAGTGCTTCTTCGATATGCTCGGGTACTTCAAAGTCATATTCTCTTAAAATAAAAGGGTTTATGAGCGTAAAAGATATATGCTCATCTGTTGTTGATTGCATTTTCATGAAAACTTCATCAATCTTTTGTAATTCTACCTGACTAACATCTTTAAAGCCTAAAAGAGGCACACTTATATCAAATTTCATTGAGAACCTTTGTAAATATTTTGTCTATTGTAGCACTTAAAAGATAAAATTTAGATAGAATAAGAAATAATTTTTAACAGGAATTCAATATATGAAATTTAAAACAATTTTTTCAATACTAGCATTAGCAACTTTATTGATTTTCGGTGGATGTTCTAAAGATGTCGACGAATACAATAAACCCGCTGTTTATTGGTACGGCGAGATGATTAGTTCTGTGTCTAACGGAGATTTAGAAAAGGCAGACAGTTATTACAGTTCACTTCAAGGTGAGCATATTGGTTCGCCTCTTTTACCAGAAGCAACTATGATTCTTGCAATTGCGCATATGCATTATGAAGAGTATTTACTCAGTGAGCACTTTGCAAACGAGTATGTTAAAAGGTATGCAAATGCAAATGAAAAAGAATTTGCAGAGTTTTTAAAGATTAAGGCAAAATACAGAGCGCTTCCAAATCCTAGAAGAGATCAAGTTTTAATTCAAGATGCAATTAAAGAAAGTGGTATTTTTAAGCGAATGTACCCCCGTTCAATGTACTATCCTGTTGTCGATACTATGCTTACAAATCTAAGAATGGCTGAAGCTTTACTAAATGAAAGTATCGCAGATTTATATATTCGTCTAGACAAACCCAGAAGTGCAGAGTACTATAGAAATATGAAACCACAAAAATGGATTGTTTGGGATGATATAGATCGAGCAAATACTTCTTGGTATCGAGAATGGTTTGAGGGTGATGGTACTGCAAGTTGGTACGCATTTATGGTTCCAGACACACAAAGTGTTGTTTCTCGTAACACAAATCAAGAAGACTTCGTTCCTGGTTCACTTGAAGAAATTAGGAAAACAGATGCAATAGATGCATCCGCAATTGAAGAAAGTGTCCAAAAGAAAAAGCTAAGTAAAAAACAAAAAAGTGAACTCACTAAAGCTGAAGACTTACGGGATGCTGGAGTTCTTAGCGAGGATGAATACAAAGAATTAGAAAGAGAGATTCTTCAAGCGAATGATGAACCTTATTTTAAAGGTAAAGACTTAGCCCAAACGAGTAAAAAACAAGAAAAAGAATTAAAAAAAGCTCAGGATTTACTTGATGAGGGTATATTGAGTGAAGAAGAATTTAATAATTTAAAAAAAGAAATACTAAAATAAATATTAGGGAATAAATAATGAGTGTGCCAAGCAAAGCTAAGGCAATCAAGCTGGACAATCCAGCTCAGGTAAAGATTAGCCATCAGCCTGAAACCAAACTACACATATTAGGCGGTAACAAATAATATGAAGCTGTAGTAAGGGCAGTCTATCAGCCACAATGCTTCGGCGTGAAGGTGTTGAGCCCCGTAATATTTATCGTCACACCTGACCAAAGTCTTCATTTACTGGAAGTCAGCATTTATATAAGCGAAATTAAAAAGTGTTTTTCTAGTTTTTAACACTAGCCCAATAAAAGAAGAAAAGGTTAGCTTAGACAAGAGGTGTCGGGGTCTAAGTCCGTAGCGGGTAGATGAATTGATTGTTTTGGAACTTGGGAGAGCCTTGTGATTTCTGAATGTTATGCCTAGAGCCGAAGAGGTTAGGGTGTAATTTCACAAGGCAGTCGGATTAATCCATAGTAGAGGTGTAAATAGGGTAATGCCTATTGAGGTTGAAATAAACCACTCGAAGGGATTAACAATTTAATGTAAGGAGGTAACTTAACAATGTCAAACTCGGAGTTGAATAACACTTTGTATAAATTATCTTCTCTATCAAAGTGTGCGAAAGAGAATAAAACATTTCAGTTTGAGAGCTTAGCTCATCATCTAAATGTAGAGTTCCTAAAAGATTGCTACAACAACCTTGCTAGAAACAAGGCAGTAGGAATAGATAAAGTAAGCTGGCAAGATTATAATAGTAATTTGGATGAAAATCTGAGAAAGCTAGTGCAAAGATTGAAAAATAAATCTTTTAGACCACTTCCTGCAAAAAGAGTGTATATCCCTAAAGGGAATGGTGAAACAAGACCCTTAGGAATTTCAACTATTGAAAATAAGATAGTAGAGAGTGGTATATCACAAATATTGCAAAGTATCTATGAGATGGACTTTTTAGATTGCTCTTATGGTTGTAGACCAAAAAGAAATACACATCAAGCACTTAACCAAATAGATACAACTATTATGAGTAAACCTGTAAATCATATTGTAGAAGCAGACATCAAAGGTTTCTTTGATAATGTAAACCACAATATGTTGATAGAGTTCCTAAATATTAGAATAAAAGACAGTAGTTTGATATTTCTAATAAAGAGATTTCTAAAAGCAGGATATATTGATGATAATCTACTTATTAAAACAGATGTAGGTACTCCTCAAGGAAGTATCTTAAGTCCACTATTAGCTAATATATTTTTGCACTATGTTTTAGATACTTGGTTTGAAAAAGAGGTAAAAACACATATCAGAGGATACTGCGAACTTGTTCGCTACGCCGATGATTTCGTATGCTTAGTTCAATATAAAGATGATGCTAATAAAATAGTATCAGCACTATACAAACGATTTAACAAATATGGATTAACGCTACATCCTGATAAAACAAGAGTCTTCTCGTTTGGTAGATTTGAAAGAGGTAACTCTCAAAATCAAAAATCGTAAAGCCAATACATTTGACTTTTTAGGTTTTACTCACTTTAGTGATAAAACAAGAAAAGGATACTTTAAAGTAGGGCGAAAAACAGCAATGAAGAAATTTAGAGCTAAAATAAAAGAGTTGAATATTTGGTTAAAACAGATAAGAAACTTAGTCCCTACAAAAGAGTGGTGGAAAATACTACAAGCTAAACTAAGAGGACACTTTCAATACTATGGAGTAAGTGGAAACTTCCCATCTATTAAAAGGTATTACTCTTTAGCTTTAAAAATGGTTCATAAATGGTTAAATCGTAGAAGCCAGAAGAAAAGTATGAGTTGGAGTAAATTATATAATTACTTAACTCTATACCCACTTCCACAACCAAGTATAAAACATAATTTCTACACTTTATCTCATAAGTTTGTGAGTTAAATTGAAGAGCCGTATGAGGGAAATCTTCAAGTACGGTTCTGTGAGGGGCATTCTGCACCTCCGAAATATTAAATTAAATAAAAAGGAGGGTGGCGATGTCTACTCTACAATTAAGTAACTACGGAAAGTTTCCAGCAGATATACCTGTTATAGCTGAAGACGAACTTTTTTTATATCCATTTATGATTTCACCACTTTTTTTAAGTGATGAAAAAAATATCAAAGCAGCGAGTAAAGCCATTGATGAAAACACATTAGTAATCGTATGTTCAACAAAGCCATCACATGAGGGTGAAAGAGAGTATGATTCACTTTATGATGTTGGTGTTGTTGGTTCTATAATGCGAAAAGTTGCACTTCCAGATGGAAGAGTAAAGGTGCTTTTTCAAGGTTTAGCACGTGCTAAAATAGTAAATAAAGTGAGCGAAGGTCCACTTATCGCACATGTAAATGTTCTTGAGGGTGATGAAGTAAATACTTTAAAAATCGATGCTATTTTAGAAATAGTGCGAGAAAAGGTTAGGATACTTTCAACTGTAAGTAACTATTTTCCACCAGATTTATTAAAAACTATTGAAGAAAATTATGATCATAACCGCATTATTGATTTAATATGCTCAACTGTAAAACTCAAAAAAGAACAAGCCTATCCAATGTTTTTAGAAACAGATACTGAAAAAAGATTTTTACTTCTTATTGATTACCTTGTAGGTGAGATAGAAGCAAATAAACTTCAAAAAGAGATCCGTGGAAAAGTTCACTCGCACATAGAAAAAGTAAATAAAGAGTACTTCTTAAAAGAGCAGTTAAAACAGATTCAAAAAGAGTTGGGAACTGACACTGACCGTGATGAAGAGATAGAAGAGTACCGTAAAAAATGTGAAGCTAAAAAATCTAAGATGGGTGCAGATGCTTACAAAGAAATACATAAACAAATCCAAAGATTTGCTCGTATGCATCCAGACTCTTCAGATGCAGCAATGACCCAAACATACCTTGACTGGGTTTTAGAGATTCCGTTTGGTGAAGAATCTACAAAAGCACTTAAAATAACTGATGTAGAAATGCAACTCGACAAAGATCATTTCTCCCTAGAAAAAGCGAAAAAACGCATTGTTGAGTATTTTGCGGTGAAAGAGCTTTTAGAGCTTCGTGGAATTGGAGCTGAAAATTCTGCAGGTGCTATTCTTTGTTTTTCAGGACCTCCTGGTGTTGGTAAAACTTCTTTGGCAAACTCTATTGCTACAGCCTTAAAGCGCCCTCTTATTCGAATCGCACTTGGTGGACTTGAAGATGTAAACGAATTACGCGGACATAGACGAACCTATGTTGGCGCAATGCCTGGTCGTATTACGCAAGGACTCATAGATGCTAAGAAAATGAATCCTGTTATTGTACTTGATGAAATAGATAAAATCACGCGTTCAGGGAGAGGGGATCCTACTGCTGCGCTTTTAGAGATTTTAGATCCTGAACAAAATAGTGAGTTTAGAGATTATTACTCAAATTTTAATATTGATCTTAGTAATGTGATTTTTATTGCTACTGCAAATGATGTAGGACGCATTCCATCGCCTTTGCGAGATAGAATGGAATTTATAAGCATAAGCTCGTATACACCACAAGAAAAATTTGAGATTGCAAAGCGTTATTTACTTCCACAAGAGCTTAAAAAGCATGGGCTTAAAACTTCTGAAGTTAGTATTTCTAAACCAGCATTAAAAGAGCTTATTCATAGTTTTACGCGTGAAGCTGGTGTTCGTAACTTGCGTCGTCGTCTTGCTGAGTTAAGCAGAAAAGTTGCTAAAGATATTTTACAAGATGCTACTTTAGGAAAAATCAATGTAAGCTTGAAAAATCTTAAAGAATTTTTTGATAAATCTGTTTTTGAAATAGAAAAAACAGACAAGATACCTGTAGTTGGTGTTGTAAATGGTCTTGCATGGACAGCGGTTGGTGGGGATGTCTTAAAGATAGAATCTATTCGAATCCGTGGTAAAGGTGGATTACAATTGACTGGTAGTCTTGGCGATGTTATGAAAGAATCTGCAAAAATTGCTATGAGTGTTGTTAAAACATTAATAGATACAAGAAAATTAAAAATTGAACAAAGTAATATTCCATTAACTGCAAAAGAACTAGAAGAAAAAATAAAAGTAGATCCTAGTGAAGTTTATAAGCGTTATGACCTTCATATTCATGTTCCAGATGGTGCAACACCAAAAGATGGACCGAGTGCTGGTATCGCGATGGTGAGTGTAATAGCTTCTATCTTTAGTTCTAAAGCTATCCGTTCTGAGATTGCGATGACTGGAGAGGTTTCATTGAGTGGAGATGTCTTGCCTATTGGTGGGCTCAAAGAAAAGCTTATTGCTGCGCATAAGGCTGGCATGACAAAGGCGCTTATTCCTGCAAAGAATTATGAAAGAGATCTTGATGATATTCCACAAGAAGTTAAAGATAGCGTAGAGTTAGTTGGAGTGTCACGCGTTGAAGAGGTGTTAAAGCAGATCCTTATATAAAGGATTTGTTTAAACGATTACAATTTCCATTTTAGCGAGTAAATCGTCTTTTCTGATTGGCTTCATTAAAAAAGAGTTCGCTCCAAATTCGAGTGCTTCACCTTTTTTAGTCTCATCTGTAGTAAGTACAATAATCGGAACCTGTTGAAGGTTGGCATCTGAGCGTACAACTTGTAAAACTTCTATACCATTCATTATAGGCATAATAATATCTAATAAGACTAAATCTATGTCACTTCTGCCCTTAAGAATATCAACTGCATCTGCACCATTTTTTGCTTCTAAGACTTCACTAACATGGCTATTTTTCATCAACATAGACTTGAGTAGTTTTAGATTGATTATATCATCGTCAACAGCTAAAATTTTTAAGTTATCTTTCATTTATTTTATCCTTGAATAAATTTTTCAAAAACTAATCGAAGCAAGTCTTTGTTTACTACATTTTTGATTGTTTCATCTACATAGGCTGCATCATCTGGATTCTCTTGTGTAGAGGGATCACTGATTAAAATAAGACTTGTACTCAAAGTAGTTTCTTTGTTGGAATCTTTGACTTTTTGAGAAAACTCTGAAAGTTCAAGCTCTTCGCATTCTTTATCAAAGAGTATCGCTTTGTAGCTTCCATTATTGAGAAGTTCATCAATTTCGTTTTGAGAATTTGCAATATCATAGCTATATCCTAAAGATTTAAGAACTTGTGCAAAAAGTTTTGCTTCAAAAGAATTTTTCTTTGCTAGTAAAATATCTGCTTTATAGCTAGGAAGTTCTTCTATTTTAGTTTCAGGTATTACTATTGGTTCAATAGCCACTTCTTCTTCTATGGCTAACTCTTCGAGTTCATTTTCTTTTGGAACTTCCTTAGCTTCGATCGGAGCCTCTGCATTCACTTCTTCTATAGCATCATTCTCTACTATATAATCAGCTAGAAAATGATTTAGTAAAGAGATGATTTCATCCCTTACTAAAGGTTTGGTTGTGTACTCATCTAAACCTGCGTCTAAAAACCTTTCTCTATCACCTTTGAGTGCATTGGCTGTTAGCGCTACAATAGGAACATGTGGTTGATTGTAGTCTTCTTCGTATTCTAGAATTTCTTGCGTTGATTCAACCCCATCTAAAAAAGGCATTTGAATATCCATAAACATTAAATCATAGTTCCCATCTTTTCGTTTTTGAAAAGCTTCAAGACCATTGCTTGCTATATCTATAGTTAATCCTAGCTCTTCTAGGGTTCTTCTAATGAGCTTTTGATTAATTATATTATCTTCTGCTATTAAAACATTTGCATTAAATTTTGATGTGCTAGCGTTAAACTTTTTACGATTAACTTTTTTACTTCTCTGGGATTGAAAGTTTTGAGAATGATAGTTATTTAAAAGCGTCTTAATTTTAGAGTAATTTAAAGGCTCGTAAAGTGTTTTAAATGCATTGAGTTTTAAGAGTTCAAGCTTTTTCATGTATGTTGATTTTGTGAGTACAACTAATTCTTGACTTTGTGCAGAGTAAGAAACTAAGTCATCCTCAGAACAATAATCATAATCTACAAAGAGCAAGTCATAATCAACCTGAGATTCTAGCTGCCCAAGCTCATTTTTATCTGTAAATAAAGTGTAACTCACACCACAGAAATCTAAGTATTCACGCAGATAAGTAGACTGTGCTTTTGACTTGTTTGAATCATCAAGGACTAAAGCATTAAGACTTGAAAAACTACCTTTATGTGTTTCGTTAAGCGTTTCTACTTCTTCAAAGTCAATAGTAAAGAAGAAAGTCGTACCTTGACCTGGCTCACTATGTAAATCAAGTTGTCCACCCATAAGTTCAACAAATCTACTCGAAATTGTTAGTCCAAGACCTGTCCCACCATATTTACGAGTAATAGAAGTATCGGCTTGGGAAAAAGCCTCGAAAATTTTAGCTTTTTGCTCACTCGTTACTCCAATACCACTATCTTGAACTTCAAATCTTACACGGGTTCTTCCTGCTTCTTCTGTTTCAAGTTTTCGTATATTTACATTAATGCTTCCCGAACTACTTGTAAATTTAACAGCATTTGAAAGAAGGTTAATGATAACTTCTTTTAGTTTAGTTGGATCCCCTTTAATAGGTTGTTCTAGCTCAGGATCTATATAGCATCCAAGGTTAATATGTTTTTCACTTGCACGCACAGCGTACACTTCAACCGCACTTTCAAATTCTTCAATAGGATCAAATATAATATCTTCAATTTCAAGCTTGTTGCTTTCAATTTTAGAAAGGTCAAGAATATTATTGATAATTTCAAGAAGGTTTTCTGATGATTTTTCAATAATTTCAACAAATTCAGCTTGTTCTTCTTGGAGACCTGTATCTTTTAAAAGTTCAGTAAAGCCAACAATACCGTTAAGTGGAGTTCTAATTTCATGCGACATATTTGCAAGGAACATAGATTTTGCTTCACTTGCTTCTTGGGCAGATTTTTTATCTTCTCGGGTCTGATCGATGATGGTTTCAAGGAGTTTATAAGCCTCGCTCGTTCCTTGGGCTGTTTGTAAATTAATATCAATATCATGACCATGTGTACCTTTAGTATCAAGCGCAACACTATTGAGTACATTCTCAAGGTTTTTGATATTTTTTGCGATTTCATTTGAAAGCAAAAGACCTAAAATAGCTAAGATTATAGATATAAACCAAAAAGTCAATGAAATAATAAGTATCTGGAGAACTTCTTCTTGAACTTTTTGTGCTCTTTGATCCATTGCTTCTAAAACAAGCTCTTGAGCGTCTGCAATGATATTCTCTTTCTCAGAAAGCATAGCAAACCAGATACCTGGACTTGCTTCGTACTCACCATTACTTGTAGAAGAAATAATATCAGTTCTTTCTACATTAATATCTTCAAAAAGTTCACTATTGTCTTCATCTTCAAAAAGTTTATGTAAGGTGCTTACGAGTTGTTTATCTTCGAGTGTATCGTAGTTAATAAGCTCAGATTTTGCAATGAGTGAAATCCATAAGCTTAATTCCTCTGCTTTTAACTTTGTAGAACGAGCAAGCGTAAATGAAATCAAATCCCTCTCAGATGCCGTAGATTCTTTTGCTCTGACAAATGAGATGTATGTAGCTGAAAGTGATTTAATCTCAGGGTCAGTTTGATCCTTTGTTATTTGCTCTATAAGAGCAATGGCTTTGTTTTGGGCTTTACCATAAATATTTTCATATACATCTTTAAAACTTGCTTTTTGTTTATCTACAAGCTTTCTAAGCGCTTTTATTTTTTCAATAGAATGAGAGATTGAATTTATATGACTACATGCTATACAGGCTTCTAAGGCAGCTGAATGATCATGTAGGCTTGTGTTTTCTTTTGTATTTTGAAGGTATGTTTTAGTCTTTTCATCGACTACTTTTCTTTGTTTTTCTAAGGACTTGAATGTATTTTTAGAAGAACTACCAAGGTACATAACTGTCATACCGCGTTCTCTTGAAATATTACCAACAAGTTCATTGAGCTGTTTGTTCTCTGAGAGTTTATCTTGAAGTAGCTGTGCTGTTTTATAGTTTATAAATGAAGTATATGCAAAGTAACTCGTAAGAACAAAGAGAACGAAGATTGGGAGGAGACTGATAAGTCTTAGTCTATTTTTTAAACCTATTTGCATTTTTATTCCTTGTTTGTTGAGAGTAGATTAATACACGCTATTACTTGCTCATTAGCTATTTTTGCGACAGAAGCTTCTTGCGTGTTTATTAAGGTTTCTAAGTCTTTTGTGAGGTCGACAACCCTCATGTTATCACTCATACTTTTTAACTTTATACTCAGATGCTTCCATGTAGCAGTATTTTCAGTTTGAATAGCTGTTTCTATAGAGTTTGAAAGTTCTTTAGCTTCTAAAAGGTATTCCTCAAAGAGTTCGTTAAAAGTTTCTTGATCTAAGCCTATCTCGTTTGCTATATTTTCTTTTGAATAAGTGACAATAGGTGTCTTGAAATCATCGTCTGCAAGTTCGGGGATATTTATATGCTCTAGTCTCTCTTCATCTTTAAAAGAAAGTTCAAAGTCATCTATATCTGTTTCTTGAGGGCTAGCAAATATATCGAGTTCTTCTTCTCTTATTGCAGGTGTAACTTCAACTGCTTGAGTAGATTCAGTTGGCTCATTAGAAAATTTAGAAACAATTTTATAAAATGTGTCTAATTCTGTTTTGAGCTCATCATTATTACTTGATGTATTTATAATAGTTAAACTCTCTAGTGCATCTTCAATTCGAAGATTAGCAGCAACCCCTTTAAGTTTATGGGATAAGGCTTTTAAGTTGTCAATATCTCCATCGTTGAGTGCATTATAAAGATCATCTTTAAATTCTTTTGCTTGGGCAATAAAGTCTTCTATAAATTCTTCTATCAAGTCCACAGGTAAGCCAAGCTCGTTAGATGCAATAAGTGGATCAAAAATGTAAGTATTATCATATACAGTTAAGGCTTCAGCATCTTGTGAAACTTCTAAGTCTATTTTGAAATCATCTTCGAGCTTTACATCATTTTGAAGTTCTTCTTTCTCGTTAGTAAAATCCAAATCTAAAGGAAGTACAGGCTCTATAGTTTTGATAATAGGTTCTGCTTTGACAGGTGCTGGTTCCATAGGAGGAAGTATAGGCTCTGGAATCGATTGTTCTAGTAAATTGACTGCAACATACTCGGTCTCATTATCGGTAAGTTCGTTAATGTTGTTGAGATGAATAATAAATGCTTTTGAAAATGGTTCATCTGTAAGGTATATTGTTTGGACACTCATAAAGCATTGAAAATTCTTAGCATTGGCATTGATGATAACTTTTGCACCTTGTGGAGAATCTGCACATTCAACAAAATCAATCCAATTGACATGCTTAAAGTTATGTATAAACCCAGGTTTTTTAACAAACATATCAGCAAATTCATCTGCTTCTGCTTGTAGCTGAGAAAGATTACTAAAACCTAATGCTTCTAAATCGTTCTTATCTATGCCTACAAATTCTTTTTTATGGTTAAAAACTAACATATATTAATCCTGCAATTCATTCATTTTTTGATAAGAAAGTTCCATTTCTTGGATGTTTTTTCTTGAAGCTGTTCTTCTTGAAGCTATAAAACCAGTAACATTGTTGTTATCATCTACTATAGGAAGTATCTCTGTATCAACCCAATAGTATAAACCATCTTTTCTTAAGTTTTTAAGAAGTCCATTCCATGTATGCCCTGTTGAAATGTTATTCCACATTTTAGTAAAAACATCACGAGGCATATCTGGATGTCTTATGATATTGTGTTCTTGCCCAACAAGTTCATCTACTCTATAACCAGAGACTTCAGCAAATTTTCTGTTTGCAAATGTGATGACACCTTTGGAATCAGTTTGGCTGATAATACTACTACCTTCGAAGAGAAATTCTTCGTTTATGGGTGTTACATTACTCATAATAAAACCTTATATTTTAATACTCTAGATAATCATATATCTAATGTAACATAAACTACAAAAAATAAAACTTATTTGTAGATATTTTTTATTATTTTGGCATCTTTTTCGTTTAAAACAGAACTTATATCACTTAAATGTAGCATTTTTAAACTTTCAAAGGTTCCGAAATGCTGGAGGAGTTTGATGACTTTTGCATGAGAAATACCATGAAGGTTGAGTAGTTTTGATTCTTTATCGAGTTTAACTTTTGTTTTTTTATGAAAAGTAATAGCACTTCGGTGCGCTTCATCCCGAAGATTTTGAATAAATTGTAGTCTTTTATCGCTAGGAAGTAAGGAAAAACTCTCATCGAGCGTATGAAGAATGTCTCTTGCTTTTCCTTTGGCTCTATGACTTTTTGCATCAATTTTTTCTTTTGAAATTGCGATTACATCTATGTTTACAACGGCACTTGTTAGTATCTCTTTTGCAAGTTTTAAAAGCGTAGTTCCGCCATCAATAATCCAAATATCGGGCGGTGAAACCTTAGAAAAACTTTGAACCCTTCTTGTAAGTGTTTCTCGCATCTGGGCGTATTCATCTTTAGCATCTAGATGGTAGGTTCTGTATGATTTTTTGTCAAACCTATTTGTATCGTACACAACCATAGCACCAACTGTGGCAACACCCGCCATATGCGAGTTATCAAAGATTTCAGCGCGTAAAGGAAGCCTTTGTAAGTCAAGTAATTCTTGAATTTCACGCATGATTTTTTTAGAATCATGCGCGATTTCTTTTTTGAGCAGTTCTTTAGCATTTAATAGTGCTAAATCAATAAGATGTTTTTTATCACCTCTTTGTGGTTTTGCGATAGACGCTTTTCTCTCAAAAACAGTACTTAAATGATTTTTAATAATATCCATATCTTTAAAATCATTCGCAACTAAAATAGGAGCGATAATAGGAGGCTTTTCATTTTTGTAAAAGTCTAAAAGTACCCGCTGGTAAATTTCACTCTCATCATAGCCTTCATTAAGTTGAATGTAATCATGTGAAGATGAGATTATTCGTCCATTTCGCATAAATATTCGAACTACAACAGCGCGCGTTTGTGTGTTTAAAACGGCAAAAATATCATAGTTCTCTTTACTTGCAAAGTCAATTTCACTTTTTATCTCAGAGCGAGATATTGTTTGAATTCTATCTCTTAACTCTCCTGCTTCTTCAAAACGCATCTCCTCCGCATAAAACAACATTTTTTCTTCAATTTTTTTGATGAGCAGCTTTTTATTTTGAATAAGTTCTAAACCTAAATCTACTTCTTCTTTGTATCTGTCTTGAGAAATAGGAAGTTCACAAGGACCAAGGCATTTATCTATTTGATGGTAAAGACAAAGTTTTTTTGACTTTAAACATCCTTTTTTTTGAACAAGTTTGCAAATGTCATAAATAGAATTCAAAATATCTCGCGCACCTGTGGAATAAGGACCATAGTAAGTGATATCAGGACTTTTTATAATCTTTCTTGTTATTTCATAGCGTGGATACTTGAGAGAATTATCGATGTAAATATAAGGATAAGTCTTGTCATCACGGAGCAAAATATTGTATTTTGGATTAAGTTGCTTAATGAGGGAGTTTTCTAAAATCAAGGCATCATGTTCTGAGTTAACTACTATGTAGTTCATCGAAACTGTTTGTCCAATCATCTTATTTATTCGTAAGGATAGATTGGCTTTAGCACCAAGAATGGGGCTGAATGTGAAATAGCTTTTTACTCGACTGGATAAGTTTTTTGCTTTACCAATGTAAAGTAAATTGTCATTTTTATCAAAGTATTGGTAGATGCCAGCTGAAGATGGAAGCTGTTTTATTTTTTCTTCTAAAGTCATGTAGTAGTATTTTTAATATTTTTTAGTATAATGAGTAAAAAAAGAAGAATTTAATCTATGAGTAAAAATTCCATAAGCAGTATTAGTAATATTTTTCATATTCTTATTATAGCAATGTTTTTGTTAGGTTTAAATGGATGTGGATACAAAGCATCTCCATTTTATACGCAGGATGCACCCTTAGGTGATGAAAATGTTACATTTAAACTCAACACAATAAATGTAGAAAATAATGAGAGTGCAGCGTGCGTCAAGAAGAAGTAGAAAAGCAATATGATGTAATTATTATCGGTGCAGGTGTCGCAGGTCTTTACGCGGCAATGAATTTTCCAAAAACAAAAAAAAGTTCTTGTTATTAACAAACGAGAAACTTTCAAGTGTAACAGTTTTTATGCCCAAGGTGGAGTCGCATTAGCAGTGGATAATGATGACATTCCTTTTCATATTAAAGATACGCTAGATGCTGGTGATGGACTTTGTAGTGAAGATGCTGTAAATGTTTTAAGTGCAAATTCCAGAGAAGTAATTGACGATATTATACAGCGTGGGTTCGAGTTTGATACAGATGCAGATGGAAACTTACTGTATACACGAGAAGCTGCGCACTCGTGTGAAAGAATTCTTCACGCAGGTGGAGATGCTACGGGTCGTTATCTTCATCATTTTTTATTAAAAAACAATCCCCATGCACAATTGTCAGACAGCAGAGTCGTTGATCTTTTGATACAAGATGGCATCTGTTACGGTGTAACTGTGCTCGATCATAGAAAAAGCTATAATATTTACGCAGGAGATGTCATCATCGCAAGTGGTGGAGTAGGGTCTTTATATGCTTACCATACAAATGCACCATGTATTAGCGCTGACCTACAAGGTCTTTGCATCCTCAAAAACATAGCACTAGAAAGAATGGAAATGATGCAGTTTCATCCCACTGTTTTTGTAGATTCAAATAATGCTCAAAAAATGTTACTAACAGAAGCGCTTCGTGGTGAGGGTGCTACTTTAGAAGATGAAGATGGAAGACGATTTTTATTTGATTATGATGAACGAGGTGAACTTGCTTCGCGTGATATTGTAAGTAAGTCTATTTATGATTATGTGAAAAAAACCGGCTCTCAAATTTATCTTAATGTAGAGAACTTTGAGTACCACTATTTTACACAAAGATTTCCAAATATTTTTAAAAAGTTTCAAGATCTAGGCTATAAACTTCCTGAAGATAGAATTCCTATTTCACCAGCTTTTCATTATGCAATAGGTGGTATTACGAGTGAGCTTAACGGAAGAATTCCGAGTGTAAAAAACCTTTATGCCATTGGTGAAGTTGCATCTACGAGAGTTCATGGAGCAAATAGACTCGCTTCAAATTCTCTTTTAGAAGGTTTAGTATTTGCAAAAGAAGCAGTTATAAATATTTTAAATAATACTTGCGAGAGAGAAAAACTTAGTTTTGATGTGACAAAGGAGATGATGAGCGCTAAAGAAGATAAAGAAAAGAAGAATAGATTGCGTAAGATTATGTGGGAAAAAGTATCAATAGTACGTACAAAAAGTGGATTAACTGATGCTTTAGACGAAATTAATAGTCTTTTAAATGAAAATATAGGTAGACTATTGAAATTTCGCTTACTAACGGCTAAAGAGATAGTGCAATCGGCACTTTTAAGAAAGGACTCTATCGGAGTTCATACAATAATACAGGAGAAAGAATGTTAAAGTTTTTAATGATGCTTAGTCTAAGCAGTGGCTTACTTATGGCAAGTGGGGGTGGCGGTGAAGCTATGGCTCACTCAGATATAACTATGACTTGGGTTGGTTTTTCAGCCTTAGCGATTTTTGTAATTGGTTATTATTTTATTGCAATGGAAGAAAAGTATCATATAGATAAAGCAAAACCAGCCTTACTGATTGGTACATTTATGATGATGCTTGTTGCGGTGTATTATGCGCTTAATGGTATAAATATGGATTTAGTTCATTATGAAGCAAACCATTTGATTTTAGAAATTGCTGGTATCTTCTTCTTTTTACTTGTTGCTATGACATATATCGAAACGCTCATTCATATGAATGTATTTGAAAAGTTGAAATATAGTTTAATCTCAAAGGGCTATACATATAAGCAACTCTTTTGGATTACGGGCTTTATAGCGTTTTTCCTTTCTCCTATCGCGGACAACTTAACAACAGCACTTATTTTAGCAACTGTTATTATTACTATAGAACAGAAAAAGATTGAGTTTTTAGTTCCAGGTGCTATAAACATTGTTGTTGCAGCTAATGCTGGTGGTGCTTGGTCTCCTTTTGGTGATATTACAACACTTATGGCATGGACAGCAGGAAAAGGAACTTTTACTGATTTCTTATTTTTATTTCCCGCAGCAATTGTAGGTTATCTTGTTACTGCATTCTTGCTCTCAAGATTTGTTCCAAACACAGTACCTGAAATAGATTTATCTAAAGAAATTGAACCAGTAATGGCAAATGGTGCAAAAACTGTGATGGCACTTGGTATATTTACAATTTTCTCTGCTGTAATGAGTCATCAGATCTTACATCTTCCAGCTATGTGGGGTATGATGTTTGGTTTAGCTTTACTTAAAATGTACGACTACAGACTTAAAAAGAAACACGGAGAAGGTTTTGGAGTTTATAAAGCGCTTGCAAAAATCGAGAATAACACACTCTTGTTCTTTTTTGGTATCTTAGCAGCTGTTGGTGCACTTTACTTTATCGGTTGGTTAGCTCTTGCTGCTGTAGTATACGATCCATCAGTTCTTGGTCCAACATGGTCAAATATCGGAGTTGGTTTTCTCTCAGCAATAGTAGATAATATTCCAGTAATGTCAGCCGTACTAAAAGCAAACCCTACAATGGGACTTGATCAATGGATGCTTGTTACACTTACTGCTGGGGTTGGTGGTTCTCTTATTAGTTTTGGTTCTGCAGCCGGTGTTGGTGTTATGGGTAAACTACCAGGTATTTATACTTTTGGTGCGCATATGAAATACTCTTGGACTATTTTAATTGGATATATTGTTTCTTGTAGCGTTTGGTATCTACAATACCAAGTTTTTCATATAGGACACTAGTTCTTTAGTTTTCTCTAGTTCCCATGCTTCGAGACTGGGAACTAATATCTAAAGATATAGTCTTCTCTTTTTAAAATCAAAAATTAATCTTACTTACTGTATCCTTTCACATTTATATATTATAATTTATTTAAAGGCCTCTTCCATGAAAAATGTCAGCATTATCGTTTTAGATTTTGGTTCTCAATACACACAACTTATAGCCCGTAGACTTCGTGAAGATAAAGTTTACTGTGAAATTTTACCTTATCATGCATCTGTAGATGAGATAAAAGCCAAAAATCCTCAGGGTATTATTCTTAGTGGTGGTCCATCATCTGTATACAATGAAGACGCGTATGAAGTCGATCAAGATGTCTATGCTATGGGTATTCCTGTTCTTGGCATCTGTTATGGAATGCAGAGAATAGCTGTTGATTTTGGTGGGAGCGTTATCCGTTCATCACACCATGAATATGGAAAAGCTGAGTTAAAATTAGAAACTGCTTCTCCTCTTTTAGCCGATTGTGATAATGATAGAATTGTATGGATGTCACATTCTGATAAAGTAGATAAACTTCCAGAAGGTTTTGCGCCAATCGCTACATCTGCGAACTCTCCTTATGCCGCTATCGCAAATGAAGAAAAGCGTGTGTATGCAATGCAATTTCATCCAGAGGTTCAACACTCGCAAGAGGGCTACTTAATGCTTCGTAACTTTGCAAGAAAGATTTGTGGAGTAACTGAGAAATGGAAGATGGAGCATTTTCTAAAAGAACAAATTCAACTTATCCGTAACAAAGTAGGAACTGGAAAAGTTCTTTGTGGTTTAAGTGGAGGGGTTGATAGCTCTGTTGTTGCCGCAATGCTTTATGAGGCAATAGGTGATCAGCTTATTCCTGTTTTTGTAGACAATGGACTTTTAAGAAAAGGTGAGCGAGAACAAGTTGAAGAGGTTTTCAAAATTAACCTCAAAACGCCTCTAATAACTGTAGATGCTGTAGATAACTTCTTAGGAAGACTTGAAGGCATTTCTGACCCTGAACAAAAAAGAAAAATCATTGGTCATGCTTTTATTGAAGAGTTTGAAAAAGAAGCAAAAAAACATGATGGTATTAAGTTTTTAGCGCAAGGTACTTTGTATCCTGATGTTATCGAGTCTATCTCTGTAAATGGACCATCAGAGGTTATAAAATCACATCATAATGTTGGTGGATTACCGGACTGGATGGACTTTGAGCTTATTGAGCCACTTCGAGAGTTATTTAAAGATGAGGTTCGTAAAATTGGACTCGAGCTTGGACTTCCTGCATCTATGATTAATCGCCATCCATTTCCTGGACCGGGTTTAGCTATCCGAATTATGGGTGATGTGAATGTTCCTGATTTAGAAATTCTTAGAGATGCTGATATTATTCTTTTAGAAGAGTTAAAGGCGAGTGGTTACTACGCAAAAACATGGCAGGCATTTGTAGTTTTACTGAATGTAAAATCAGTTGGTGTTATGGGCGATAATAGAACTTATGACAATACAGCTTGTGTGAGAGTTGTTGAAGCAGTTGATGGCATGACTGCAACATTTGCACATCTTCCACATGATTTGTTAGAGAGAATTTCTCGTAGAATTATTAATGAAGTTGATGGAATAAATCGTGTTGTTTACGATATATCAAGTAAACCGCCAGCAACTATTGAGTGGGAGTAGAGATTTAAATCTCTTCTTGCATGAAGCCAAATATTTATCTTTTCTCAGTTGCTTCGAATCCTCAAGTTATCAGTATAAACTCTTTAGATATTACTTTTTTAAAACCCTCTGTTGATTTTTCAAAATATGATTATTTTATTTTAACATCTAAGCAAGCTGTTAATTCTTTAAATATTTATACAGATATTTCTTTGAAACCAGCACTTTGTATATCAAAAGAAACGGCAAAAGCTTATCAAATGATAGGTGGCAAAGTTTTAGATATTGGCTTAGGTTATGGAGATAGTTTAGAAAAAAAAATAAGGGAATACTCTCAAGAAGTGAAATGGCTTTATCTAAGAGCTGAGATTATTGCATCAAACTTTGTTTTAGATTTACAAAAAGATAAGTATATAGTCGATGAAAGCATTCTATACCGTAGTAAGTGTTCCCAAGCTATAAAAGATGTAGAAGTAAAAGAAGGCTCTACCTTGATTTTCACCTCTCCATCAAGTGTTAAATGCTTTTTAAAAAACAATCTTTTTGATGTATCTTTTAAAGTTATAGTAATTGGGAAGACTACTGCATCTGCATTGCCAGATACTGTAAAATATAGTGTGTCAAAGAAAAAAACCATTATAAGTTGTATTAAATTAGCTAATGAAAAGTAAACAGCATAGATTAAACTTATTTTATATATAATTTAAAAATATAATACTATTACTCGAGGAACAATTATGAATTATTATAAAATTCTAACAATTTTTTTATTTTTAAGCATTACTTTAGAAGCCGCATATTTACGGACAATTCGAGTAGGTGCATTTAAAACAGAAGCAACGGCTGCGCTTGAATTAAAAAAGCTAAAATCATTTGCAGCGTCGCATCAAAATATTGTACGCTTACAAGAAAAATGGGGTTTTGAAATTAGATCCAAAAAAACAGGTAAATACACTATCATCATGCTTGAACCGATGCGAGATAAAGTAATGTTGCAAGAAGTTATAGATACTTTGCGTTTGCGCTACCCCGATGCTTATGTGAAGAAACTCAAAGAAAGTGAGGTTTTGACTCCGCTTGTTTCAGCTGTAAAAGAGGAAGAAATTATTGAAGTGCCTCCTGTTGAGATTATTCAGGAAGTAAAGCATGTACAGAAAGTAGAAGAAAAAATAAAAACAATTGTGCTAAAAACTCAAAAAGAAAAAGTAGTAGAAAAAAAAGAAATTAGAATCAAAGAAAATGAAGTGTTTAAACCACTTTTTTTCTTTATGTCAGTTCTTTTTGTAATAGCGCTTTTGCTACTTTATGTAAGTAGGAGAAAAAATAAAAAGCAGATTAAAAAAGAAGAAGATCAAAAAATTAAAAATAATCTAAAAGATACTCAGTATCAATCGCAAATTCAAAATAATGAAAACTTTTTATTTGAAACTAAGATATCAATGGCTTCAGTTATACAATACTCAAATCTACTTTTAGAATTTAATTTATCAGTGATTCAAAAGGATTATGTGCAAAGAATTAAGAATGCTTCAGAAACTTTACTTAATGTTGTCAATAATACTGCAGATATTTCAAAAATACAACTCGGTGAACTCCGTATTAATAATGTAGATTTTAATATAAAAAGTATGATTAATGATGTAGAAAATATTATTTCGCTCGAAGCTAAACAAAACAATGTTAGTTTCAGCGTAGATATAAATGAAGATATCCCCTCTCATGTAATAGGGGATGCTGTACATTTAAAACAAGTTCTTATTAGTTTATTAACTAACTCTGTTAAATACACTCGAGATGGGGAAATCACTTTAACGCTTAAAAAAGTATATAGTTATGCACATGCTATTACCTTGAGTTTTATTGTTTCAGACACTGGAATTGGAATGTCCCCTGAGCAAATTGACAGTGTAATGAACTCAGACAAAAACAACAATTCTACAAATCTTTGTGTCTCAAAGCAACTTATTCAAATGATGAATGGAGATATGAAAATTTATTCCACCTTAGATGTAGGAACAACTTTTACTTTCAATATAAAGTTCGATTTAAAGCAATAAACATAAAGTAAGTTAATTTTTAGTATAATGTATTTAATAGTCTGAGAAGTTCGATACTTCGCAAATATGAGGTTCTACATTTTCAAATTGTGAACAAGTAGGGCTTTTGTGTGCCGGTGGTTTCATTTGAGATTCGTTCACTCGAGTCGAGAAATTGTCGCCTTTAAAAAGTTCTCTCTTCACCCAAATTCGGCTTTTAGAACTAGCCAATGGCGAGACGGCTTTTTGGGCTATTATTTTATATATTTATTCTATAGTGTATACAAAAGTATAAAATAAATATGTAAAACTTTTAAAATAAAGTACGGAGTAATGAATGAAAATATTGATTTTAGGTAGTGGTGGTAGAGAGTATTCTATTGCAAGAGCAATGAAGAATGAAAAAGAAGAACATGAGATTTTTTTTCAACCAGGCAATGGTGCTACGAACAACTTAGGAAAAAACCTAAATATCAAAGACTACAATGAACTTGCTACTTTTGCAAAACAAGAGAAAATAGAATTGACAATAGTAGGACCAGAAGCACCTCTCGTTGATGGCATAGTAGATATTTTTAAAGCACAGGGCTTAACAATCTTTGGACCAAGTAAAGAGGCTGCACAGCTTGAGGGTTCAAAAGTTTATATGAAAAACTTTTTAGCAAAATATAATATTCCTACAGCTGCTTACATTGAGACAGCATCTATAGATGCTGCATTTAAGTTCACAGATTCTTTAAGCGTTCCTATAGTTGTTAAAGCAGATGGACTATGTGGTGGAAAAGGTGTGATTATCGCACAAACGCATGATGAGGCAAAAGTTGCGATTTCTGAGATGCTAAGTGGTAAAAGTTTCGGTGATGCTGGACTAAAAGTCATCGTTGAAGAATTTCTTGATGGTTATGAACTTTCTATGTTTGCTGTATGTGATGGAGATGATTATATCTTACTCCCCGCAGCGCAAGATCATAAAAAACTTTTAAATGGAGATGGGGGACCAAATACTGGGGGAATGGGAGCATACGCTCCAACACCTTTAGTAGATGACGCGCTCTACAGAAAAGTTAAAGACAGAGTGATTCGCCCAACACTTGATGGAATGAAAAAAGAGGGAGCACCTTTTGAAGGTGTTCTTTTTATTGGCATTATGGTTGTTAATGGTGAACCGATTACCTTAGAGTTTAATGTTCGTTTTGGTGATCCTGAGTGTGAGATTTTGATGCCACTCATGACTTCAAGTGTGAGTGATATGTTTTTAAAAGCTTCAACAAAGCGACTAAGTGAAATCAAAGTAGAATTTTCTAAACAATTTGCCGTGGGCGTTGTGATGGCAAGTGGAAACTATCCTTATGGGAGTTCAATTCCGGCTGAAATAGTAGTGGATGAAAGTCACCACGAAGAGATTGACAAATTTACACATATCGCATATGCAGGTGTGAGTATGGATAATGATACTTTATATGCAGATGGCGGAAGAGTTCTTGTATGTGTAGGTCTTGGTGATTCGATTAAACAAGCAAGAGATAGAGCTTACCTAAGATGTGGACAGGTTCACTTTGTGGGTAAAAAAATCAGAACTGATATCGCGTATCAAGCACTCTAGGAATAAATAGATTGAATGAAGAAATAGAAAAATTATTACACCGCGAAGAGATAACTTTAGCATCGATAAAAAAAAAGAATAATGGCTTTTTTAATAGATGAGTTCTTGCTTTCTTTTTTACTAATTATCGCCTTATGGGAATCTTTTGTCCAAGCACAAAATACAGAAGAAATTATAAATTTAACAAATTCATTCGTTTTAGAATATATGGCTTTAAAGATTATTTATCAAGCTTTTTTTTGTGATGCAATACGGTGCAAGTATTGGTAAAATAGTGATGAAGATACGAGTGATAGAAATAAAAGTACTGAATAATCCAAATGTTCTCGTTGCGCTTAACCGTGCGATTTTTCGAATCCTAAGTGAGATGCTATTTTACCTTGGTTTTCTTTGGGGAATGCTCGATCCATCAAGACAAACTTGGCATGATAAAACAGCAAAAACATTGGTTGTAAATGTATAAGCTTTTAATTTTATTTTTTTTAAGTTTTGTTGCATATGCAGAATCTTTGAAAGAAGATTTAGCCAGTGATAAGGTTGAGATTTTTGCTACAACTATACAGACTGAAGATAATATAATCACAGCATCTGGCGATGTAGCTGTTGTTTATAAAGACTATTATCTCACTGCATCTAAAGCTGTGTATAACAAAGAAAGTGGAGACTTAGAGCTTTTTGATAATGTGCGCGCGAACCAAAATTCTGAGTACAAGACACTTGGAAACTACGCAAAGTTAAATATTAAAAATAAGCAAAGAAGCTTTGAACCTTTTTATATGCTAGAAGAGATATCACAAACATGGATAAGTGCAGATAAAGGTAGTTTCAAAGACAGAGATTTAGATCTTTCTTCTGGGGTTGTAAGTTCTTGTGATCCACAGAACCCTTTGTGGAAGATGGAATTTTCTTCATCCGATTATAACCTTGATGACAAATGGTTAAATTTATACAATACCCGTATTTATATTTATGATATTCCTGTTTTTTATACGCCTTGGTTTGGATATCCTCTAGATAAGACAAGACGAACCGGTTTACTTGTTCCGACAATGGGGTACTCTCAAGACGAAGGTTTTTATTATCAGCAACCGATTTATATTGCCGAGTATGATGAATGGGATTTAGAACTGAATCCCCAGCTTCGAACTGACCGTGGTTTTGGGCTTTATTCTACATTCAGATTTGTTGATTCACCTGCATCTCGTGGTGATTTTACAGTAGGTTATTTTAAGGAAAAAGATTCTTACTTTGATAGTGTTAATTTAAAAAATCAGGAACATTATGGTTTTAAGTTTGACTATCAACATAATGATGTCTTAAATGATTACTTAGATATTAACCTTGATGGTCAATCTGGCTTGTATGTAGATATTGGTTATATGAATGATGTTGATTATATCAACCTTGAAAGTAATGATTTTATAAATACTTCAACTGCAACGCAAATAGCTTCGCGTGTTAATCTATTTTATAATAATGAAGATAATTATTATGGAATGTATCTTAAACATTATCAAGATTTAACACTTGATACAAATGAAGCAACAATCCAGCAATTGCCAACACTTCATTATCATCATTACCTAGAAACAATGTTTGAAGATCATTTAAATTATAATTTAGATATACAAAGTAAAAATATATATAGACAAATCGACACAAAAGTAACGCAAACAGATATAAATATACCTGTTTCACTCTCTACACATATTTTTGATGAGTATATAGACCTTTCTTTTAAAACAAATCTTTACGGGCAACAATCTTCTTTTACTGGAAATGAAACAAGAAACCTTGGAACACGAGAGTATAAAGATGGCTATGTTTTAAAAAATGATAATCTTGTAAGTGTATCAACGCAATTAACAAAATCATATACAGACTTTTCTCATGTTATTGCTTTTGGAGCAAATTATATTTTTGATGGTGGAGAAACTTCTGATGGATTTTATGAGGATAACCGAGAATTTTGTAAGAATGTGCTCAATGCAAATGAGCCTATTTGTGAGTTTTACAATATTACAGATGTAGAAAAAGAATTTCAGTTTGATTTTTCTCAGTATATTTACGATGTAGATGGGAAACAAATTGTCTATCATCGCTTAGTGCAAAATATTTTAACACAAGGTACCACTACTTTAGGTGACTTAGAAAATGAACTTAACTATATGATTAGTAATGAGATTAATTTTTATAATAATATGTTTTATAATCATGAGAACAAAAAACTTTCAAAAGCTTACAACAAGATCTCCTATAGAGATTATGGTTTTGATGTGTCTTTATCTCATTTATACAAAGACACTTTTCTACAAGCAGCAGATAAAACAAGCTACATGACAAGCGCAATTAGTTATCAGTATAACTCACATTATAGATACTTTTTCAGCTATGATTATGATATTGAACTTGATGTAAAAAAGCGTGCTGAAATAGGGTTTCTTTATTCTAAAAGATGTTGGGATTTTGGTATCAGATATGCCCAAAACAATAGACCAGAACTTGGAAGAAATGGACAAATCGTTAATGCATACGATAAATATATTTACTTTACTATAGCGTTTAAACCATTTATGAGTTCAGCGGGAAATAGTCTATTTGCATTTAAATTACCTGATAAAGAAAATACTAACTAATGAATAAATATAAACATATTTTAATGAACCGTGAAGATGGAGCAAGGAAATTAAAAGATATTATTCCTATGCAAAAGCTTAAAGATGAATCATGGAAAATCATCGCAGTATCAAAAGGCGGTCTTTCTTTAAGTGATTTCCTTCGAGGCAATTTAAAAAACGATATAGATTTCCTTTTTAGCGAAGCTATAATGGCACCAAACAACGATGAATGTGAAGTAGCACGGGTGAGTGAAACTGGGGAGATTGTGATTAATGAAAATCTAGTGGCTGGTTTTGAGATTAAATACGATTATATTTACGGTGAAGCACATAGAAAGCATGAAGAAAAGATTCTTAGTTCAATTTATCGCTACAGAAAAGGAAGACATTTCGCCTCAATGGAGAACGAGATAGTTTTACTTGTAGATGATGGGAGTGAAACTGGAACGAAATTTATGGTGGCTTTAAAAACAATTCTTTCGCAAAACCCAAAGGCTGTGTATATCGCAGTTCCTGTATTGCCAAGAGATGTTTTAGAGCTACTTGAACCCTTTGCAGATGATATATTCTTTTTGCATGACATAGATGACTATGTTCATACATCTTTATATTATGAAAAGTTAGAAGAAATTAATGATGAAACAATAGAAAAATTACTAGAGGAAAAATAATGAAATATGATGTAAGTTTAGAGTTAGAAAATAAAAATGAAGAGTACTCATTTGGAGATGTAGCAAAGCAGGCTAATGGTAGTGCGTGGATTCGTTCAGGTAAGACAGTGATTTTAGCAACGGTAGTTATAGATGAAACAGAGATAGTTAAAGATAATTTTTTACCTCTTACTGTGCAGTACATTGAAAAAACCTATGCAGCAGGTAAAATTCCGGGTGGATTTTTTAAACGAGAAACGAAGCCTAGTGATTTTGAGACATTAACATCAAGGATTGTAGACCGTTCTCTTCGTCCACTTTTTCCAAGTGGTTTTGGACATCCAACGCAAATAACCATTATGGTGTTCTCAGCAGATGCTGAGTCAGATATGCAAGTTTTAGCACTTAACGCTGCATCTGCTGCACTTTTTACTTCAGATATAGATATCAATGTATCAGTATCGGCTGTTCGTACTGCAAAAGTTGATGGTGAGTTAGTTCTTAATCCAAGACTTTCACAACTTAAAAACTCTACATTAGACTTGTACTTATCGGGTACGAAAGATGATTTACTTATGATAGAAATGCGTTCTTTGTCAAGTAATGGAAGCTCAAATGCATTGCCAGAAGATGATTTAGTTGAAATCTTTGAAAAAACGCAAGCACTTTTGTTTGATACAAATGCAAAGTATGAAACAGCTTTTGCATCAAGCCAAAAACAAACGATGGAACTTGATTTAAAACAAAGCCAAATCAATGAAGAGATGCTAGTGTATGTAAAAGAAAATCACATGTCTGAGATTAAAGATGCAATGAAGCAGATGGCAAAATCTGAACGCTCTACAGCTCTACGAACGCTTAGAAAGAAAATTATGGGTATTCATGAAGCGTGGGATGAGTTAGAATTAAAAGATGTGATAGAAAGCGCTAAAAAAGAGCAGGTTCGTGCACAGATTTTAAATGAAAAAGTTCGTGCAGATGGAAGAAGCTTAACAGAAGTTAGACCAATAACTATAGATACAAATGTATTACCAAACGCACATTCATCATGTTTGTTTACCCGTGGACAAACGCAGGCACTTGTAGTTCTTACTATGGGTGGACCAAAAGATGCCCAAATGTTTGAAGGTCTTACAGACTTAGGAACTCAAAATGAAAACTTTATGGTTCATTATAATTTCCCTGGATTCTCTGTTGGTGAAGCATCTCCGGTACTAGGAACAAAAAGAAGAGAACTCGGTCATGGTAATCTTGCAAAAAGAGCATTAGAATCAAGTTTAAGTTTAGATGGACAAACAGTCCGTTTAGTATCTGAGATTTTAGAGTCAAATGGTTCTTCATCTATGGCTACAGTATGTGGTGGTTACATGGCACTTCGCGCGGCAGATATTGCAGTGACTGATAGGGTTGCAGGTATTGCAATGGGTATGGTTAGTGATGGAGATAATTACTCAATTTTGTCTGACATTATGGGACTTGAAGACCATGATGGCGATATGGACTTTAAAGTAACAGGTTCTAAAGATGGAATCACTGCTATGCAGATGGATATTAAGCTTGGTGGTGTTTCACTTGAAATCTTAAAAGAAGCACTCTATCAAGCCAAAGAAGGAAGAAGTCATATTATCGACATTATGATAGATGCTGAGAGTAAGATAGAGTTCAATGATGGTGTATTACCATGTGTTGAGTCATTTACTATAGATACTAGTTTTATTGGTGAGATTATCGGTCAAGGTGGAAGTAATATCCGCGCTATGATAGAAGAGTTTGAAGTTTCGATAGATATTGATAAAAAAGACGGTAAAGTTAAAATAACGGGTAAAAATAAAGATGGCGTAAATGGAGCAAAAGAAGCAATAGATAAAATTATAAACACTCCAAAAGTTGCTAAAATACAATACGAAGTTGGCGATAAATACGAGGGAACTGTTAAAAAGATAGTTGACTTTGGTGCATTTATAGAACTTCCTGATGGAACTGATGGTTTATGCCATATATCTAAAATTTCGAATGAAAGAGTTGAAAAAGTTTCAGATGTAGTAAGTGAAGGTGAAAAAATCACAGTAGAGATTTTAGAATTTAAAGGAAATAAAATTTCTTTAGGACGAGTATAAGAGAATATTTAGTAAAAACTTACTATAATTCGCGTATCAATTTTTAGTAGGGAAATCATTGCATTTATGTTGTGGTTGCTAAACTCTTTTAGAGTCTAGTTACGCTATCCGAAAAAACTTGTAAAACAAATAATACACGGAGAAATTTATGAAAAAAGTTCTATTTTTAATGCTAGCTCTTGCTACTGCTGCTGTAGCTGCTGATGGTGATGTTGCTAACCAAACACTTAAAGCGTACTCAATGATCGCTGCTGGTCTTGGTCTTGGTCTTGCTGCTCTTGGTGGAGCTATCGGTATGGGTCATACTGCTGCTGCTACTATCGCTGGTACTGCTCGTAACCCAGGTCTTGGTGCTAAACTAATGACTACAATGTTTATCGCTCTTGCAATGATCGAAGCACAAGTTATTTATGCACTTGTTATTGCACTTATCGCTTTATATGCTAATCCATATTTAGGCTAATCAGCGTTAAAAAAACCTCAATTTCTTGAGGTTTTTAGCTGATTAGGGGTCTTCGATGTTTTCCTAAGAAAACCGATTACCCTTGAACAAAACTAAATACCTCTATTAGTCCCTCGGGACTAATATTTCAACTTCTTTTTACAAAATGCGATCGTGGTGGAACGGTAGACACGCGGGCTTGAGGGGCTCGTGCCTAACGGTGTGGGGGTTCAAATCCCCCCGATCGCACCATCTTTATTCTTCTATATCTATAAACTCAGTATTTTTACTCGTTCGAGCAGTTACTTTATGAAATTGTGCAAGAACATCTTGTTTGATTCTTGTTGATGAAGTTTTCGGATTATAATTCACTTGAACAATTTTTTTACCATTTGATTTTAGGTATTTTTCTACTGCAAGATTATGTGGCTTATCACCCCAGTCTCCTCCAATTACAAAAATATCAGCCTTTGTTTCTTTACAAGCACTTACATATTCAAGCGAATCATACGAACGAACGCCATCTACACATTTTAAGGCTTTAAGCATTTCCATTCTGTGTTCTAAAGAAACAACTGGTACATTAGGTTTATACGAATTAACGACCTTATCAGATGCTACTCCAACGATTAAAGTGTCCCCCATCGTTTTACAATGTTCTAGTAAAGCTAAGTGCCCAACATGCAATAAATCGAAAGTTCCTACAGTATATACAATCATATTTGTTTCCTTTGGTAATATTAATTAAGATATTTTCGATATAATAGCACTTATATGCTTAAATTTCAGCAAAAAAAAGATAAGGACTTATTCAATGTCAATAGAAAATTCTAACAAACAACCTACTATCCTCTCTTATGTAAGAGATATTCCAAACCTTTTATCACTCGCAGGACTTGCGTGTACTGTTTTAGCAATTTATTTTGCAATCACTGGTGTTTATGCAGCGGCAATGATTGGAATGGTTTGGGCTGTAGCTTTTGACTGGGCTGATGGTCTTGTTGCGAGAAGACTCAAAGGACGAACTGCAACAGACGCAAAGTTCGGTGGTCAGCTTGATGTTGTAATCGACATAGTAAGCTACGGTGTGACTCCTGCCATTTTACTTTTAAGTTATGGACAGTTTGAAGCTCTTTACTTAATAGGCGCATTTATAATGGTAGCTGCTGCTGCAATAAGACTGAGCTATTTTAGTACATACGGACTCGCTGGTGGAACAAAGTACACAGGATTAGCTCTAGATGTGAATAGTCTAGTATTGGTTTCTGTATTTTTACTAGAAGGTGTAGTGAGCAATGGAACTTTTGAAATCATTCTTTATGTAAGTGGAGTTGGACTTGCACTACTCAATGTTTCAGAAATTAAAACACCAAAACTTTCAGGAAATCCTAGAAATGTGTATATATTAGCGGCGTATACGCTTGGTATAACAGCTATTTATGGATTTAAACTTCTGTAAGACATGCAAAACTGTGATTTTAGGATATTTTTTGAACAATCTATTACAAAATGTGGCATCACAAGCCTTTTATCAAGCTTTTGGAATAAATGTAAGCACTCTGTAATCTTTTATTGATAGAATTTTAGAAAAAGCAGAGAGAAATATGAAAATAACTCCTAATGTAGTAGTTCAAAATAAAGATATTAATTATGAAATCACTTTAAAAAATACGAATAATATCGAATCTATTGAAGTTCTTTCTCGAGTAGACTATTATCATAAAGATGAAGTTACTTACAGTATACAAAACAATAAAATTTTATTTACATATAATATGCCTCACCTTGGTGAGTTTGTTGTAAAGGTAAACTTTACTTCTAAGCGTTCTGCTATTGTTTGTCTGTATTGCCTTGATAACGCGATGATTAAACTCAGACCCTTGAAGGGTGATTTGCATATGCATTCTATTTATTCTGATGGAAAAGCTACACCTTTTGCAATGGCTTTAGCATCTTTAGGTGCTGGTATGGACTTTGTGAGCATAACCGATCATGACAGCTATAAAGGTTCTCTCAAAGCAATAGCAAAAGTAAAACAACATAATATCGACCTTTTGGTTTTAGCGGGGGAAGAGGTGAGTGTTGGTGGTAAAAAAGATATGTTTATTTCTCAAGGAAATGGTCATATTCTTTCAATCAATGCAAATAAATCTATACAAAAGCAAAGAGAAAATATTGAAAAATACGAAAAAGAATTAGAAGATATTGTTAAAGAGTTAGAAAAAGAAGATATTGATAAAAATATTAATCTTCATCATTATGCAAGAAATATCTGGGTTATTACTAAAATAAAAGAAGCTAAAGGTATATCGATACTCGCACATCCAAACTGGGTTTACCGTGATGGAAAATACCATCTCAACCAAGCTTTTTATAAGCAGATGCTGCGTAGTTCACAGCTTGATGGAGTAGAAGCTTTTGGAGAGGAAAAAGTAAAAGAGCATAACAATATGACACACTTAACGGCATTGCAAACAAAAAATAAGTACAAATACTTAGCTCCATTTGCAAATTCTGACGCGCATGATAGTGATCATGAAATAGGAGATCGTTTTACCATTTGTTTGGTAGAAGAAAAATCTGCTTCAAGTATTATAAGTGCAATGCAAGCTGGACGCACTTGTGCTGTGTGTAAAAGAGAAAATAACGAGCATCAGTTTATAGGCAAAGATGATCTAGCTCAATATGTTTATTTTCTAATTAAAGAGTACTATCCTAAACACAATAGCTACAAAAGTAGATTGGCAAAACTTTATATTGATCAATTGATAAATGATGAAAACTTCCAAAAAAGAATTGATAGGATTCAGTTAAAACTGAAAAATCATACAGAGACTTTTTTTCAAGACTAATACATTAGACTTCTTGCATAAATTAGCTATACTTTTAGCATGAAAAAACGAATCTTTGTAACCGCAACAAATACAGACATAGGCAAGACCTACACTACTAAACTACTTTTACAAGAGTTTGCATCGCGTGGTCTTAAAGTGGGTGTTCTCAAACCCATAGAAACAGGTGTTATAAACAATCATTATCCCGATGGCGAAGAACTTTTGGCCTGTGTAAAAGAATTAAATAATAACTTTGAACATCTAAGTGTACAAGATATTGTACCCATTAGTTACGAACTCCCAGCTGCTCCTTTTGTATCTTCAAATAATACTAAACTCGACATACAACTCCTAGATGCAACAATGCAAAAGCTAGAAAAGTTATGTGATGTACTTATCATTGAAGGGGCAGGGGGACTTTATGTCCCCATAGATGCACAGACCATGATGATAGACTTGATTAAGCATACGGGTGCAACAACACTTTTAGTTACGCATTGCTCCCTTGGGTGTATTAACGATACGCTACTCAGCTCAAAAGCACTCTTAGATAAAGAGATACCTCATGCTATAGCTTTTAATTGTAGAGCGTCTGATAATTCATTTTCTACAATTTCGCAGCCTTATTTTAAAAAAATCGGTTTTGAAGTTTTAAAAGTCGAGTAAAGACATTGACACGATTTGTGATGTCTTGTATAATCAATAAATTATTTAAGGCACAAGGACAGTAGATGCAACATTTAACAAAAACTGATGATTTTACGCGTGATGAAATCCAAACGATTTTAGATGATGCAAAAAAGTTTTCCGATGGACGCTTTGATAGAATATTAAAAGACAAACTCATCATTACACTTTTTTTTGAAAGTTCTACGCGAACTAAAAGCTCTTTTGAGATAGCTGCAAAAAGACTAGGAGCTGAGATAGTCCACCTCGATGTTGCGCAGAGTTCTACTAAAAAAGGTGAGACGCTTGTAGATACAGCCATGAATCTTGACGCAATGGGACCAGATGCCATAATAGTGAGGCATAAAAATTCGGGTGTACCTAAGATTTTGTCAGACAATACACGCGCATCTATTATCAATGCTGGGGATGGCGCTCATGCCCATCCAACGCAGGCACTTTTAGATTTATACACTCTAAAAGAACACTTTGGTGATGTGAGTGCTAAAAAGATAGCGATTGTTGGAGATATTAAAAACTCACGCGTTGCAAACTCAAACATAGAACTTTTAAGCCGCTTTGGAATGGAAGTTATTCTAGTAGCTCCTCCTCATTTTTTACCAAAAACAGATTTAAGAACGACACATTTTTTAAAAGAAGTCATAGATGAAGTAGATGCTATTATGAGTCTTAGAACACAAACAGAGCGACATTCTTCACAAAGTTATGCATCACTCAAAGATTATGCAAGTGACTTTTGCATAACGACAGAGCTACTAGGAGATAGAGATATTATTCTTCTTCACCCTGGTCCAGTTCATAGAAATATAGATATTTGTGACGCGCTTTTAGCTGACCCTAGATGCAAGGTTTTAGAGCAAGTTGCGAATGGTGTTTCAATCCGAATGGCAGTACTTAAAAAACTGATACATGACATTTAGCGACATTAATGCACTCGCAAGTAAGAGAGTACCTTTTCTTTTTATAAGTGACTTTAAAGCGAAAAACTTAAAACTTATTCCCCTTGATAAACTGCTTGAAGCAGATCTTGACTTTGAAATAAATGAAAATATCAATCTAACTTCAAACAAACATACGATAAAAAAAAATCCAAGCACATTTGGTGAGTATAAAAAAAAGTTTGATAAAGTGATAGAGGAGATAAAATCTGGTAACACATATCTTCTTAACTTAACTCAAAAAACATCAATAGAATCTGACTTAACTTTAAATGAAATATATACCTGCGCAAATGCAAAGTATAAACTAAGGTATAAAGATGAGTTTGTATGTTTCTCTCCGGAGAGCTTTGTTAAAATAAAAAACAATAAGATACATACATTTCCGATGAAAGGTACCATAGATGCATCTTTAGAAAATGCAAAAGAGAAGATTTTAAAAGATAAAAAAGAGATGGCTGAACATGTTATGGTTGTGGACCTACTTAGAAATGACTTGTCAATTAGAGCAAAAAATGTAAGGGTTAAAAATTTTAGATACCTTGAAGAGATACAAGCTGGAGATAAAAATCTTCTTCAAGTAAGTTCTCATATTAGCGGAGAACTAGAACCAAATTGGCATAAGCAATTGGGATCTATTTTAGAAACACTCTTACCAGCAGGAAGCATAAGTGGTGCGCCGAAAAAATCAACCTTAGAGATTATAGAATCCATAGAAGACTACGAAAGAGGGTACTTCTGCGGTGTATTTGGAGTTTTCGATGGAGAAAGTTTTGATAGCGGAGTGATGATACGCTTTATACAAAAAACGCGAAAGGGCTATGTCTATAAAAGTGGTGGAGGAATCACCTTAGATAGCGATGCTACAAGTGAATACGAAGAGATGTTAGACAAGGTGTATTTACCTTAGTGATACTTCTACATTATGGCTTATTAGTATTTTTTTTAAATGAATATTATGCTTTGTATTTTTTACTTTTAGGAATAGTTATCTATGGAGTGTATAGGCTTGATTTTTTTAAGAACTTTTACTTTTACACTTGTCTTGTCTTGTTAAGTATCAGTCCATTTTTTTTCACTTATTTTGATGGCTTTGTCTATGAAATTTATCTTTATTTCAATATAAATGAATTTTATACTTCTCTAGATGGCGAAGTTCCTTACATATTATCTTTTCTTCACTCCTTTGTTTTCTTTTTGGGATATAATAAAAAAAAGACTTATTAGGATATTTATATGTACATAGAAGCGTTGAAGTTTTCATTATGGGCTGATTTTATTGAACGAGATTATTTAGACAATGAATTTACACAACTTATTGATGAGGGAATTATCAATGGGGCTACCTCAAATCCCGCAATTTTTAAAAATGCAATTTTAAATTCACCTGCTTATAAAGAACAACTTTCTACTTTAGGGCATCTAGAGCCTAAACAAAGATATGAAGCAGTTGCTATCTATGACATTACAAAAGCCGCTGATATTTTAGAACTTTCATATCAGACTGGAAATGATGGTTATGTCAGTATAGAAGTGGATCCATTTTTGAGTAATGATGCACAGGGTACAATAGAAGAAGGAAAAAGACTTTTTAAAACCATACGAAGAGCAAATGTTATGATTAAAGTACCTGCAACAAATGCAGGCTACATTGCTATGGAAGAGTTAACAGCTGTAGGAATTCCTGTAAATGCCACACTTATCTTTAAAAAAGAACAGGCTATCGCATGTGCTAAGGCTTTCCAAAAGGGTTGTATAAAAAATGGAGGGAGTGTACAGACTGTTATAAGTATATTTGTAAGTCGTGTTGACCGTGCATTAGATGCGCTCCTTGTAGAAAAAGGAATCGAGGCAGCATTAAGTGGCATCTACAATTCAGCAGATATTTACAACACAATCCAAAAGATGAATGTACAGGGATGCCGTGCACTTTTTGCAAGTACTGGAGTGAAGGGAGATTCTCTTCCTGCGCATTATTATATAGATGGATTACTCGCATATGACAGTGTCAATACTGCTCCTGTTGATACTATAAAAGCTTTTCATAAAAACGGACTCAAAAAACAAGTATTGCCATTAACAGAAGAAACGATAAAAGGGCATTTTAAAAAGCTTGAAAATGCTGGAATAAATTTTGAAGAAGTTTTAGATAAACAAATAGCTGATGGTTTAGTTGCTTTTGAGGAAGCATTTAAAGATATATTGGAGCATGTATGAGTCAAGCAAATGAAATAGATGTTAGTATATTAACTTTTGAACAATTAAAAAAAATTCGTCTATACTTAAAAAAAATGGTAGATAACGGAGGGAGCGATTTACACCTTAAAGCAAATTCTGTAATCCGTGCAAGAATTGATGGTGACTTAGTACAATTTTCAGGTGCTATCTTATCCCGTGATGATGCTATGACTTTTGCAAAAGAATTACTCAGGGGTCGTTTTGCTGAATTTGTTGAGCAAAAAGAGATAGATTTCGTATACCCATTTGATGAAAAAAATCGTTTCCGTGTAAATATGTTTTTTCAAGTTGATGGAATATCCGCTGTGTTTCGGGTGATACCAATAGAAATACCATCCTTTGATGACTTGAAATTACCAGAAGTATTGCGCTCCTTTACGCAAAAATCAAGAGGGCTTGTTCTTGTAACAGGAGTAACAGGTTCGGGTAAATCAACAACACTCGCGACACTTATAAATGAAATAAATCTTACAAAGAAAAAGCATATTATTACGATTGAAGATCCAGTTGAGTTTGTTCATAAAGATAGAGGCTGTATAATTAACCAACGCTCAGTGGGTCAAGATACACTTTCATTTAAAAATGCTTTGCGTGCTGCGCTTCGTGAAGATCCTGATATTATTTTAGTTGGGGAAATGCGTGATGTTGAAACAATTAATCTAGCTCTTCATGCTGCAGATACAGGTCACTTGGTCTTCTCAACTTTGCATACAATAGATGCTAAAGAAACGATTAACAGAATTATCGCTCAATTTCCAACGGAGGAGCAACCTCGTGTGCGCTTGTCTCTTGCAAGTGTTTTAGAAGGAATAGTCTCTCAAAGACTTATAAAAACTGTTGATGGAAAAAGAAGGGCCGCTATGGAAGTTCTTGTTAAAACACCTACAATCGAAAAGCTTATTATGGAAAATAGAGATTATGAAATTTCAGATGCTATTGCAAATGGAAGTGAGCATTATAAATCGCAAACCTTTGATCAATCGATTTTTGGACTTTATACAGATGGCGTTATCACAAAAGAAAATGCTTTGAGCAATGCTACATCTGCGTCAGACTTACAACTTAGAATGAGTGGGCTCACAGCAGGAAAAGCTTCTCAAAGTGATGTGAAAAACTCTGATAAAGATGAAGATGTTTTTGACTTAAAAGAATAGAATATCTTATTTTAATAGAGTTTAAAGTAACAAAAATGTATAATTGCGCCTATTTTAATTTAAGGAATTAATATGTTAGAAGGTATAGTTAGAGAGAGTATTGGAAAGAAAGCTGTTAAAGCTTATAGAAAAGATGGTTATCTAATTGCGAATATTTATGGAAAAGGCTTCGAAAATGTAAATGCAGCTTTTAAAATGAATGAGTACATCCGTACGGTTCGTAATAAAGAAACTATAGCATTCCCAGTGAATGTTGGTGGTAAAGAGTTGAGCGTAGTAGTTCAATCTTATGAGTCACAAGCAGTTACGGGTACACTTTTACATGTTGATTTAATGGTGAGTCAGCCAGGTGTTGTAGCAACATATAATGTTCCTGTTGTACCAGTAGGTGAAGCAATAGGTCTTAAAAATAAAGGTCTTCTTCATATGGCTAAGCCTCGTTTAACAGTTAAATGTTCACCAGAGAACCTTCCAAATACAATCGAAATTGATGTAACTGAGATGGATGTTGGTAACTCTAAACTTGTTCGTGATTTACCAGCAATCGAAAATGTAACGATTTTAGATTCTGATCGCGTAGCATTAATCTCTATTATTAAAGCTAAGTAGTAAGTAATATGCTTATAGTCGGACTGGGGAATCCTGGATCCGAGTATGAAAATACCCGTCACAACATAGGTTTTATGGTCGTTGATGAACTCATCAAACGAAAAATGGCTCAAAAACTTTCCTCATCTTCATTCGATGGAGATCTCTTTAAATTTCAAAATCATTTTTTATTAAAACCACTTACTTTTATGAACCTTTCGGGAAACTCAATAGTTGCTGTTAAAAAGTTTTATAAAATAGACAAAGTTGTTGTAATACATGATGATTTAGATTTACCCTTTGGAACACTTCGTTTTAAACATGGTGGTGGTCACGGTGGTCACAACGGTCTGCGTTCAACGGATGAAAGAATCTCAAAAGACTATACGCGGGTAAGAATGGGCATTGGTCGCCCTGAGCATAAAGGAGAAGTTTCTTCTTATGTGTTAGGTAACTTTAGTCTATCGCAGCATATTCATCTCCAAGAATGGATAGATAGAGCCTGTGATTCTATAGAGTTCCTCCTAGATAATACAATGGAAGATACAAGCTCAAAATACTCTATTAAAAAATTTCAGATAAAATAAGTCTATGCTAGCATTTAAATATATTTCTCTTCATTACCTAAAGTATTTTTTTATTATTTTATCTGCATTAGTCATGTTCTTGGTAGGTTTTGATTATTTAAGTAATGCAGAAAACTTGAGTGGTTCTGCAAATATTTTACTTATTTATTTAGTCTATAAATCATTCTTCGCAATTGATATGCTTTTGCCTTTATCTCTAATATTTTCGATGATAACAACCAAAATATTTTTAATACGCTCGAATGCACTCGTTTCATTTTATTCGCTTGGATACTCTAAGGTTGATATACTTAAACCATTTGTTGTCGTATCGAGCTCAATTATTGTCTTATTTATTAGTTTACATACGATACCAAAATTTTCTCGTGCGGATGAATTTTCTAAAAATATTAAAGTGCATGCCCAGTATTTAAATCCATCTAAAGATTTATTTTTTACATACGGGGACAAATATGTGTACTTTTCTAAACTTTTACCATTAAAAGAAGAAGCACATGATATTCGGGTTTTTAGCGTAGAAGATGGATCTTTAAAAAAAGTTCTTGTTGCAAAAAAAGCACGCTATATTGATGACTCATGGTATATAAAACAAGCAGATCTCTTAAGCAAGCCAGACGATATGTCTTTTTTATCTCCTGGTATTACAGTGTTCGAGGAAAGAGATTTAAAGATTTTAAAAGGCTTTCGCCCTAAAATGCTAGATCAAATTTATGAAGGTAAGGTTAACTTTACGATTAGCGATGCTATTGAAGCCTATATTTTATTAGATAAACAAAATGTTGACACGACAAGTATTAAAGGCGCATTGTATAAGATATTTATTTATCCATTTTTTGTTCCCTGTGTGATAATTATTATCTTTTTTATGGTTCCTATAAGTGCAAGATTCTTAAACATTTCGCTCTTTAGTTTTGGAGCAATTTTTTCAACCTTATTAGTTTGGGGAATATTGTTTATGCTTATAGAACTCTCTACAAATAAGACAATTTCAAGTGAAGTAGGGGTTGTTGCGCCTGTTGTGATTTTATTTTTACTTGCTCTTAGGCAATGGCGCATATATAGACTTAGTACCTAACTTTTTTATAAGTACTTTTTAGATAAAATAACTAAAAATATTTTAGGAATTTTATGATCGATTTTAAACAACTTGCACAAAAGTACAAAACCCCCCTTTATATTTATGATTTAGACCATATGACTGCACAATATACTGAGCTAAAAGATGCTTTTAAAGCGAGAAAATCTATTCTTTGTTATGCAGTAAAAGCAAACTCTAACCTTAGTGTTGTGCGCCATTTTGCAAAAATGGGAAGTGGAGCGGATTGTGTTTCTATCGGTGAAGTGCGTCGTGCTTTTTTAGCTGGCATACCTTCATATAAAATTATTTTTTCAGGTGTTGGAAAAAATGATGATGAAATTCGAGAAGCAATAGAAAAAGATATTCTTTACATCAATGTTGAAAGTGAAGCTGAACTTGGACGGGTAGAGCTTATTGCTAAAGATTTAGATAAAAAAACAAGAATTAGTATTCGCGTAAATCCAAATATTGATCCAAAAACACATCCTTATATTTCAACAGGTCTGCATGATAATAAATTTGGTGTTGATTTAAGTACTGCTAAGAGAATGTATATTTTTGCAAACAACTCTGAGCATCTAGACCCTGTGGGAATACATTTTCATATAGGTTCTCAACTAACTGAGCTTAAACCGATTTATGAATCTGCAGAAATCGTAGCTGATTTAGTGCGTTCACTTCAAACAATCAAGATAGAATTAAAGTTCTTTGATGTTGGCGGTGGTCTTGGGATTAAATACGATGATGAGACTTTAATACCGACATATGAATATGCTCAAGCAATTTTGGCGACATTAAAAGGCTTAGACTTAACAGTTATCTGTGAACCAGGAAGATTTTTGACTGCAAATGCAGGTTATTTTATCTCTAAGGTCCTTTATGAAAAGCAAAATGGAGAGAAGAACTTTCTAGTTATTGATGGTGCTATGAATGACTTACTCCGTCCAGCCTTGTACAGCGCGTATCATAAAATAGAAGCTGTTACGGACTCAACTAGTAGTCTAAAAAAAGTAGATATTGTTGGTCCAGTATGTGAGAGTGGTGATTTCTTTGCAAAAGACTATCTTTTACCAAACTTAGCGCATAATGATTTAGTAGTTGTTCATAGCGCAGGTGCTTATGGTTTTGGTATGGGAAGTAATTATAACACGCGAGGAAGAAGTGCAGAAGTTGCTTTAGAATCAGGTGAAGATAGATTAATCAGAAAAAGAGAAACTTTTGATGATTTGATTGCTCTTGAAAAAGAATTTTTAAACTAAGGCTAGTATTTGTATTTCATAGATGTTCAAGGCACTTTAATTAGTGATAATGATAAATCACCCCTCAAGGGAAGCATAGAATTTATAAATATGCTTAATGAAAAAAAAATACCTTATATGGTTGTCACAAATAATACAAAAAAAAAGAGTAAAGTTTTTTATTCTTTTTTACAAGACTTAGGTTTTAATTTTGACTACGGAAAGTATCTTGATCCACTGATGCTTTTAGAGTCTCGTGTTTGTAAGGATTCTGTAGCAGCCTATGGTGCTGAGGAGTTTTTAAATACACTTGTTGAGATGGGTTATACGCTTGATTATAAAAATCCAAAAACTGTTCTTCTCGCAATAAAAGAAGATTTTAGACCTGATGAATATGCAGAGATTATAGATTTTTTATTAGCAGGTGCGAGTTTAGTTGGGATGCATGAAACTTCCATTTATGCAAAAAACAACAAAAGATACCCAGGTCTTGGAGCAATTTTAAAACTTCTTGAATTTGCAACAAGCGTATCTTATGAGGTTATCGGTAAACCAAGTGATTCTTTTTATGAAAAAGCCTTGTCTTTACTTCAAAATCAGAAAAAAGATATTTCCTTTACTGACATTGAGATGATTAGTGATGATGTAAAAGGTGATTTAGGTGGAGCAAAAGAACTTGGCATGAAAACAAGCTTTGTGACAAGTGGAAAATATAAAACACAAGAAGAAATAGTTCCATTTTTAAAAGAAAACTTAAAACCGGACTTTGTATATGGCAATATGCAAGAGATTTTAGATAAAAGAAAGTTGGAGATAGCATGAACACATTAGATGATTGTAGAGTAGCAATAGATTCTATAGATAACCAAATCTTAGAACTTCTTAACAAAAGAATGAAAGTTGTCCAGAGAGTGGGTGAAATCAAAAGCAAGTCAGGCGGTGCAATATACAGACCTGAGCGAGAAAAAGCAATTATTGAGAGATTAACTGCACTGAGTGCTAAAAACGATGGGCTTTTAAATAGCAAAGCAATAGAGGCGATTTTCTTAGAAGTATTTGCAGTGTCTCGAAATTTGGAACTTCCTGAGAAAATCGCTTACCTTGGACCTGAGGGAACTTTCACGCATCAAGCTGCAGAGAGTCGTTTTGGTGCTATGAGTGATTATCTCCCTTTGAGTTCTATAGATGCTGTCTTTAAAACACTTGAAGCTGGACGCGCAAAATTTGGAGTTGTTCCAATTGAAAATTCTAAAGATGGAATTGTAGGTGAGACACTCGATTTACTTTCAAAATCTTGCGTAAAAATTGTAGCTGAATTGTATATGCCAATTCATGCATCATTTGCAACAAAGGCTAAAAAACTTGAAGATATTACAAAAATTTATTCAAAAGATAAAGGATTTGGACAATGCCGAGATTTTTTACAAGAATACGGTTTTGTAAATATTGAGCAGATTCCAGTTGATTCAACTGCTAAAGCTGCCATACTCGCAGCTGGAGATCCTAGTTCTGCTGCAATTTGTTCTCATATTGCAGCTAAGCTTTATGGTCTTCCGACAATGTTTGAAAATATCGAAGACTCACAAGATAGCACCACTCGTTTTATTATTTTGAGTGATTTTGTTAATGGACAAAGTGAGCATGACAAGACATCTATATTGGTGAAACTCCATGATGCAAGAGAAGCTGGTTCATTAGTTCATTTCTTACAAGATTTTGACGATGCAAATATAAATCTATCAAAAATAGAATCGCGTCCATCTAAAGAAAAAGGTGGTTTTGGGTACTGGTTTTATATAGATTTTTATGGACATATCAAGGATACGGCAGTACAAAAGCTACTGTCTAAACATGAGGGTGAAGTGACATGGCTCGGTAGCTATGTTAAAGGTGAGGACTAGATGTTGGAATTTAATAAAAAACTAGAAGATATTAAAACATATGAAGCTGGAAAACCTATAGAGCTTGTTGTCCGTGAATTTGGAATAGAGCCTAAAGATATTATAAAGCTTGCTTCAAATGAGAACCCTTATGGATGTTCCCCTAAAGTACAAGATGCTGTTAAAAAAATACTCTCAAATATGTCACTGTATCCTGATGACTCTATGACAAAATTAAAAGATGCTTTGAGTAAACGATTTGAAGTAGGTAAAAAAAATATTATTATAGGTTCAGGAAGTGATCAGGTTATAGAATTTTTGATGCATGCTAAAGCCAACTCAAATTCTAAAATACTTATCAACAGTATAACTTTTGCAATGTATGAAATTTATGCAAAACATGTAGGGGCACAGATCATTAGAACTGCTTCACAAAAACATAATTTAGAAGAATTTTATACACTTTATAAACAAGAAAATCCTGATATAATTTTTCTTTGTACTCCGAACAATCCAACAGGAGATGCCATAGATGCTATGGATTTATTTGATTTTCTGGATAAAATAGATAAAAATACCTTAGTTGTAGTTGATGGTGCCTATATGGAATATGCCGAGGCTAAAGATGCAAGTAAAAAGATAGATCCAAAAATAATTGTACAAAAATACAAGAATGTTATTTATTTAGGAACATTTTCTAAGGCGTATGGGCTTGGTGGAATGCGAGTCGGATATGGAATTGCGGATGAAAAAATCATTAAAGAACTTTATAAACTTCGTCCACCTTTTAATGTGACAACACTTTCTCTTGAAGCCGCAAGTGTGGCCTTAGAGGACGAAGAATTTGTAAATAAAAGTATTTCTCTTAATTTTGATGAGATGAATCGTTATGAAGAGTTTGCTTTAGAGCAAAAAATAGATATAATATCCAGTTATACAAATTTTGTCACTTTAGTTTTGAATGACACACTCGATTCCTCTAAAATATCAGATGCACTTTTGAAAAAGGGGATGATAGTGAGAAACTTAAAAGGCTATTCTCTTAATGCTATCCGTGTAACTGTTGGTACAAATAAGCAAAATAGTAAATTCTTTGAACGCTTCAAAGAGTTAATATAAAACGGGATATAAATGGATTTTAAAGTACTTTTTTCACAACTTTCTGTTTTATACACAAAGCTAAGTAAACAGCAACGGATTATTATTGCTGTAGCGATTATTGGAATTGTTGCTTTTTTAATTTTCATGGTTGTGTTTACTGCAAATAAAAGTACTCAAGATAAATACGAAGTCCTTTTCGATTCTCTTAATGCAAGCGATGCTGCTAAGGTAGTAGAACAATTAGAAAAAGATGAAATCCCCTATGAACTTTTGGCAAATAATGTTATAAAAGTTCCAAAAAGTGTAGTCTATAAACAAAGGATATCTATTTCCGCTTTAGGTATTCCCAAAGACGGAGGGGTAGGTTTTGAACTTTTTGATAAGCAAGAATTTGGAGCAACAAGTTTTGATCAAAAAATCAAACATCTTCGTGCCTTAGAAGGTGAGCTCTCTCGTACAATAAATGCCTTACGACCAATAGACAGCGCATCTGTAAGTTTAGCTCTTCCCAAAGAAACCTTGTTTGTTTCAAAAGCAGTTCCACCCACAGCTTCAGTTATGGTGACTTTAGTTGAGGGGATGACACTTTCTTCAAAACAGGTTCGTGGAATAAAAAATCTTGTAGCTGCATCTGTACCTAACCTTACATCTGCAAATGTTATGTTGATTAGTCAAGATGGTGAAACATTAGGCGATGCAAGCGAACAGGTTCAAATGGGTGAGCTTTCCATAGTTCAGCAAAGATACAAGACTAAAGAAGAAAAAAAACGACAAAGAAAAATCATTCAAATAATTTCACCTTTTGTTGGTGGAAGCCAAAAAGTAATAGCACAAGTGAGTGTGGAATATGATTTTTCTATACAAAACTCAACCTCTGAAACTTTTGATCCCGAGAATGTTGTTCGTAGTGAGCAAATAAGTGAAGAAAAAAGAGAGGGTGCCTCTCCTGAAGTTGTTGGTGGTGTTCCTGGAACTGTGAGTAATATTGGACCAGTTCAAGGTTTAAAAGGAACAAAAGCGAGTGAAAAGTATGAAAAAAACACAGGAACTACAAACTATGAAGTTGGAAAAACTGTATCTACAACAAAATCTCAATTTGCAAGAATCAAAAGAATAACAGCGGCTGTAATTGTTGATGGAGAATATACAAATAAGAAAAATGAAGCGGGTGCTTTGACTGATGAGTTAGAGTATAAAGCACTCGATGATACAGACCTTGAAGCACTTGCATCTCTCGTGAGCCAGTCTATAGGAATCAATGTTGAAAGAGGGGATATTATAAGTGTTAAAAATCTTCAATTTAAAAGAGATAACACCACTGTTGGTGTTGATGGTGTAACACAAGCCCAAGTCTTGATCAACACATATTTAGCACCTTTTTCTGGTTTGTTTAAATACCTTTTTGTACTTCTTTTACTTCTTATAGTATACAAAAAAGTTATCGCACCATTCTCTGCAAGAATGCTTGAAGTATCAAAAGAAGAAGAAGATTTAGAAAGACCTCAGTTAGAACTTGATGATGATGATGAAGATGATTTAATTGAAAAAGTTCAAGCAATGCGTAAAAAAGTCGAAGATCAACTCGGCATGCAAGATGGCTTTAATGAAGATGAGCTTAAGTACGATGTTTTATTAGAAAAAGTTAAAACGATGGCTGAAGACTCACCAGAAGATATAGCAGGACTTTTACAAGCATTGCTAACAGAAGAAACAACTGTAGAAAAAGGCTAAAAAATGACATTAAATACATCGCAACAAGCAGCTTTTGATGAAATGGGAATGGCTGAGAAAATCGCTATTTTATTGCTACTACTAGGAGAAGATAGTACAGCAGATATATTTTCGTCTATGAGCGTTGAAGCAATTACTGAGATTTCAAAATACATAGCAGGTGGAAAGTCTATTGATAGAATGGTTGCAACTGCTGTACTTGAAGAGTTTCATGCAATCTTTCAATCAGGAGCTTTTATGACTTCTGGTGGTATGGAATATGCAAGAGAATTACTGTACCGTACTTTGGGTCCAGAAGAGGCTAAAAAGGTACTGGATAAACTCTCTAGAAGTATGCAAGAAACACAAAACTTTGCATATCTTTCAAAAATTAAGCCACAGCAATTATCTGACTTTATTACGCATGAGCACCCCCAAACTATTGCACTTATTTTAGCGCATATGGATGCAACTGAAGCCGCGGATACTTTACAGTTTTTTCCAGATGATTTGAGAAGTGAAGTTGCTATGAGAATGGCTCGACTTGGAGATATCTCGCCTTCAGTTATTAAGCGGGTATCTGCAGTTTTAGAGTCTAAACTAGAATCACTTGCATCGTATAAAGTAGAGGTAGGTGGAACACGCGCGGTTGCTGACATTTTCAACCGTTTAGGCGCTAAAAACTCTAAATCGACACTTGCTACAATTGAGCAAGTAGATGAGGGATTAGCAACTTTAATCAAAGAGATGATGTTTACTTTTGATGATATGGTTTCTTTAGATAAAACTGCGATTACCGAGACACTTAAAGCCGTAGATAAAGCTGAACTTATGTTGGCTTTAAAATCATCTCCAGAAGAGTTAAAAGAAAAATTCTTTTCTGCAATGAGTGAGCGTGCTCGTGATGCTTTTGAGGAAGAAATGCAGTTTCTAGGAGCTGTTAAGATGAAAGATGTTGAGACGGCACAAAGAAAAATTGTTGAAATTGTGAATGGTTTAGCTGAAGCTGGAACAATTCAAATGGGTTCAACAGAAGAGATGATAGAATAAAATGGCAACTTTAATAAGTAATGATAGGCTTGAAAAACATGCAGTGAAAAAGTATAACTTTAAAGTACTCGCAAGTGAATCTTCAGATATGAATGAAGCTCAAACAGTAGAATCTTACTCAGAAGATGATAATCCTAGTCGTAGAACAAGTGATGTAGATGCATCTTCAATGACAACGAGTTCTAAAGAAGCATTGATTGAGTCTTTAATGAAAAAAACTGATGAGATGAGCTCGAACTTTATCAAATTACAAATGAAACTCGAATCAAAAGAAGAAGAATATGAAGCCCAACTTCAAAAAACAAAAGAAGTGTCATTTAGTGAGGGCTTGAAAGCCGGTATACAACAGGCAATAGATGATTCTAAAACAGACTTAAGCAAGGGAATTGAACAATTTGGAACCTCTGTATCTACCTTGGAAAATACAGCTAAAGAGTTTGAAGTAGCCTTAGAAAGTATTAAGTCTGATTTAATAACAGCGGCTGTAGATATTGCTAAAGAAGTAGTGAGTATGGAACTTTTAGATAATTCAAATGAAGTAGCAAAAAAACTTGGAGATTCTTTGATAAAAGAGCTTCAAAGTGCAGCTAAAATAACATTAAAAGTGAATCCTAAAGACCACGGTGCAATATCTCAGCATGTTGGTTCTCTTAAACACATAGAAATAGTTTCGGATAGTGCTGTCAGTGAAGGTGGTGTTATTGCCATAAGTGACGCAGGAAATATTGACGCTCAAATATCTAAGCGATTTGAGCGAGTAAAAAAAAGTAGCCTTAAGTGAATAAATTGAATATAAAAGAAAAAAGTATAAAAGAGTTAGAAGACATTTGTTCTAAAATAAGAGAAGAAATATTACGCGTTGTAAGTAAAAATGGTGGACATTTAAGCTCAACACTCGGAGCAACTGAACTTATAGTTGCTATGCATAAGGTTTTTGATTCGAAAAAAGACCCTTTTATTTTTGATGTATCGCATCAGGCATATGCGCATAAATTACTAACTGGAAGATGGGAAGCTTTTGATACACTCCGTCAGTTTGATGGACTGTGTGGATACACTAAACCGAGTGAAAGTGAAGATGACTATTTTGTATCAGGACATAGCTCTACTTCTATTTCTTTAGGTGTTGGAGCTGCAAAAGCAATCGCATTAAAAGGTGAACAAGTCTCTAGAATTCCAGTCATCGTAATAGGCGATGGTTCTATGACTGCTGGTATGGTCTATGAGGCACTCAATGAGTTAGGCGATAGAAAGTACCCTATGGTTATCGTTCTAAACGATAATGAGATGAGTATTGCTAAACCCATTGGTGCGATCAGTCGAATTTTAAGTTCTGCAATGGCTGGACCTTTTTATCAAAGTTTAAAAAGCATACGGAAAGCTTTGTAGATAACTTTGGTGAAAGTGCACATTATATTGCGAAGCGTTTTGAAGAGGGTTTGAAGTTAATAACTCCTGGACTTATGTTTGAAGAGATGGGTATAGAATACATTGGACCAATTGATGGGCATAATCTAAAATCACTTACCGAAACTTTAGAGTTAGCAAAAGGTATGGGTAAACCCGTTATTGTTCATTGTCAGACTATAAAAGGAAAAGGTTACCAAATAGCAGAAGGTCAAGAAGAAAAATGGCATGGTGTTTCTCCTTTTGATAGAGAGAGTGGAAGGGCATTTAAAAAATCTTCTGTAACTAAATCAGCAACGCAGATTTATACAGAATCACTTATTCATCTAGCAAAAGAAAATGAAAAAATAGTTGGGGCTACAGCCGCGATGCCAAGTGGAACAGGCTTAAGTCCTTTAATGGAATTATATCCAGATAGATTTTGGGATGTAGCAATTGCTGAACAGCATGCAGTAACTTCTATGTCTGCCTTAGCAAAAGAGGGTTTTAAGCCTTTTTGTACACTTTATTCAACTTTTTTACAACGAGGATACGACCAAGTAATCCATGATACCTGTCTTATGGATTTACCTGTTGTTTTTGCGCTTGACCGTGCTGGAATTGTAGGTGAAGATGGAGAAACACATCAGGGTGTTTTTGACATTAGTTTTTTACGAGCGATTCCAAACATGACACTTTTTGCACCACGGGATGAGAAAAGCTTTCATCAGGCAATGGCATTTGCAGCTACATACAATCATCCATGTTCTCTGCGTTACCCAAGAGGTTCTTTTAGAGAAACTGATTTAGTAGCATCTACGCCATTTGAATTAGCAAAGTCGCAGTTACTTCGTTCTAATGATAGTGATATTCTTTTTATAGGCTATGGAAATGGTGTTGGACGCGCGTATGAAACAGCAGAACTTTTAGAAAAAGAAGTAAGTATAGTAGACCTTCGTTTTGTAAAACCTTTAGATACACAGATGCTAGTAGAAATGGCAAAGAAACATAAAAAGTGGTATGTGTTTTCAGATAGTGCAAAAATGGGTGGAGTAGGTTCTGCTCTTTTAGAGTTTTTAGCACAGAAAGGTATTTTAGATGTGCATCTAACAAGCTTTGAATATGATGATAACTTTATCACACATGGGAATACAAAATTAGTAGAAGAATCATTAGGACTTTTACCCGAACAATTAGCAAAAAGAATTGTTTAAATTGAATTTTTTAGTAAAATAACTCCAGCAAATCTACCAGTGATAGATTCTGCTCGGTAAGAATAGTATGTCTCACTTAAACAGCATGTACATTCTTTAGAAATATCTATATGTTCTTCTTTTATCCCAGATGCTAGAAGTTGAGCAAGAAGAATTTTAGAGATATTAAGATGATATTTTTCTCCTTTTTTTCTAAAAGCGTATTCTAAAGAAAGGCTAGATGCCTCTTTATAAATTTCTTCTCCAACTTCATAACAACATTCTCCAATGCTTGCACCAATCACAACTGATATATTTTCGGATTTTGAATTAAAGTTACTATGCATAGATTCGATTGTATTTTTAACAATATTTTTAAAAGTACCTTGTCTCCCTGCATGCGCAACCGCTATAACTTCTTGGAATGGATCATAAAAAAGTACAGGAGAACAATCGGCAACCATAACCATGAGCGGAGTATTCTTTTTATTTGTAATAAGGGCATCACATTCTTTTGGATTAGTAAAATTGTCTGCATCTGTTACAATATGGACTAAAGAGGAATGAAATTGTTTCATATGAATGAGTGACTTTTTTTCGTATCCAAGCTCTTTTGCTAGTTTTTTATGATTATCCATTACAGCTAATGGCGTTTCATTTATATGAAAAGCAAGATTTCCACTCTCCTTAGTTGTAAATACATGTGTAACATTGATTACAGAATTTAATAAGTTACTATGATAGAATTGCATATAATGATTATAACAAATAAAAGGTCGATTATTGAATAAACTTAGTATGTATCCTCCATCTTTAGAGGGAAGTAGTGTTAGTCTAAAACGAGAAGAGATTAAAGAATATTTTTTAAACTCTTATGCACTCTTTGAAAAAATGTTTGAAGTACTTCGTAGTGATGAAATCTTTTTCAAAAAAAGTGAAGTTTCTCGCCATCCTATGATATTTTATTTTGGTCATACTGCTACTTTTTATGTAAATAAATTAATCAATATGAAAATCATCCAAGAGCGAATAAACCCTGAGTATGAATCTATTTTTGCCGTTGGTGTTGATGAAATGAGTTGGGATGATGTGGAAGAATCGCATTATAAATGGCCAAGTGTAGATGCTACGCGGGAGTATAGAAAAAAAGTAAAAGAACTCGTTTTAAATCTTATAGATACGCTCCCTTTAAACTTACCAATCGCTTGGGAATCGCCAATGTGGATCATTTTAATGGGCATTGAACATGAAAGAATTCATTTAGAGACTTCTTCTGTACTTCACCGTCAGATGCCACTAGAAGACATCATTCAAGTTGCAGATTTTAAAGTCTGTGATTACGCAGATGCTGCACCATTAAATGAGCTTGTATCTATTCCTAAAACGAGTGTTAAACTCGGTAAAAGCCATCCTGATTTTTATTATGGATGGGATAATGAGTATGGTTCATATGCAGAGGATGTAGCAGCTTTTAAAACTTCAAAATACTTAGTTTCTAACGCAGAATATATGGAATTTGTCCTAGATGCTGGATACACTAAAGAGCAGTACTGGTCAGAGGAAGGAAAAGAGTTTTTAAAAGAGTCTTGCGCAAAGCATCCTGTATTTTGGACGCTCCAAGATGGAGTGTATTCATACAGAACATTAACTTCACTCATAGAGATGCCCTTAAGTTTTCCAGTTGATGTAAATGCACTTGAAGCAGAAGCTTTTTGTAAGTATAAGAGTGAAAAAGAGGGCATAGAATATATTTTACCAAGTGAAGCAGAATATGAAGCCCTTTGTCTTTTTACTAAGGTAGATGCTTTGGTGAAAAATCAAGATGCTAATCTCAATTTTCATTATGTAAGTTCTACGCCTGTGAATACTTACGACTTTAATGGAGTCTTTGATGTAGTTGGAAATGTTTGGCAACATTCTCGCACACTTATGCACCCTTTTGATGGTTTTAAAGTACACCCTGGATACGATGACTTTACAGTACCAACTTTTGACAACAAGCATGCTATGATTTTTGGTTCTTCGTGGGCAAGTTCGGGAAACCTGATTATGAAAAAATCGCGTTATGCTTTTAGAAAACATTTTTACCAGCATGCTGGTTTTAGATACGCTATAACAAATAAAAATAAAGAAGAGACAATGGATATATACGAAACAGACGAATTAGTAGCACAGTACTGTGAATTTCAATACGGCGACACACACTTTGGAGTTGAAAACTTTGCAATTGCATGCGCTAGAATTGCATCAGGTTTTGCAAACAACTCAAAAAAAGCATTAGACTTAGGATGTGCAACAGGGCGAGCAACATTTGAGTTAGCAAAAACTTTTGATGAGGTTGAGGGAATTGATTTTTCAGCTAGATTTGTCCAAGTTGGAGCGAAGCTTAGAAATGATGGTTATGTTGCTTTTTCATCTAAAGAAGAGGGTGAAAGAGTGACGCAAAAAAGAGTTAGCATAGAAGACTTAGGCTATGAAAACTTAAAAGATAAAGTGACATTCTGGCAAGGTGATGCTTGTAATATGAAAGCTAACTTTAATACTTACGACTTGATTATGGCAACAAATCTTATAGATAGACTCTACCAGCCACGACTCTTCTTAGATACTGTGCATGAGCGTTTAAATGAAGATGGAATCTTAGTAATCACCTCTCCGTACACATGGCAAGAAAGCTCAACTGACAAAGAATTTTGGCTTGGTGGCTATAAGGATGAAAATGGTAAAGATGTTAAAACATTAGAGTCTCTTAAAACACTTTTATCAGATAGGTTTGAGCTAGTTCATGTTCAAGATCTTGATTTTGTTATAAAAGAAACTGCAAGAAAGTACCAGCATACTATTTCAGAGTTAAGTGTTTGGAAGAAAAAATAAAATACTCATTTAGCGAGTCAGCATCTAGAGAGAATACAAATGCTGAGAAATATACTTTAAGAGAAGAACTTTTTAATACCAAAGATGTGATGCCTGTTTGGGTTGCTGATATGGATATTGATACTCCTGATTTTGTTTTGGAGGCTGTAAAAAAACGCTTAGAGCATCCAGTAATGGGTTATGAAGAAGTTCCAAACTCTGCATTTGAAGCACAAATTCAGTGGATGAAAGAAGAACATGGAATTTCCTTTGAACTAGAGGATATTTTTTACTCGCATTCAGTTGTTGCGAGTATGAGTGTGTGTGTTGAAGCCTTTAGCGAAGTAGGAGATAAGGTGATAGTGCAAACTCCTGTGTACCCACCTTTTTTTCATAGTGTCATTAATAGCAATCGAAAACTATTAAAAAATCCTCTCAAGCACGATGCATCTGGAAAATATACTTTTGATATACAAGACTTAAAATCAAAAATAGATAAAGATACAAAGTTACTTCTTTTATGTTCACCGCATAATCCTGTTGGTAGAGTCTGGACTCGTTCGGAATTGACTGAGATTTTAGAACTTTGTTTAGAAAATAATATAGTAGTGTTTTCAGATGAAGTGCATTGTGATTTAGTCTATGGCTCAAATAAACACATTCCTTTTTCATCGCTTAGTGATAAGGCGCGTGATATTACTATAACTGCGCAGGGCGTTGGAAAAACATTTAATATGGCTGGATTTGCAATGAGTAGCCTTGCTATTTCAAATCCAGACCTAAAAAAACGCTTTAAAGAAGTGTATGAAAGAATTCATTTTGCGCAAGGGTCTTCTCTTTCTCATATTGCATTCGAGTCAGCATATACACATGGTAAGTCTTGGTTAGAAGATTTAAAAATTCATTTATATGAGAACTATAAGATTTTAAAAGAAGTCTGTGCAGAGTACCCTGATTTAATAAAGATAAGCCCTATTGAAGCTACTTATTTAGCATGGTTAGATTGTAGAGGGATGGCACTTCGAGATAAGGCACTTCGAGAATTTTTTATACAAGAAGCAAAACTAGGCTTAAATGCTGGAATAAGCTTTGGACGAGAGGGAAGTGGTTTTATGCGCTTGAATTTTGCTGTATCTTCGGCTAAAATGTCGCAAGTAAAACAAAGATTACAAAACGCATTAAAAAATTATAGGAAGTAAGCATGGCATCAATAGATTGGACGGAATATAAAGAATATAAAACACATAGCCCTAAAGAAGATAGGTTTGAAATATTAATAGACTTTATAAAAAGTTATTACAATATGAGTAATCCAAGAGATATGTTTGATATGATGAGACAAGATGATGTAGGGCAGATGCTCCTTGAGCGTAAAGACATTACAAATGCTGAAGGTTTAGAAAACTTTATATATAAATCATGAAAGATGATTTAGAAAAAATAACTGCATTTATAGATAAGCATCATGTACTTAGTTTAGCGACACATACGCAAGAAGATTTAAGTGTATGCAGTTTATTTTATGTATATGTTAAAAGCATAAATTCTTTTATCGTCGCAAGCAGCGATGAAACACTCCATATTAAGCATATCAAACAAAATAATTGTGTTGCAGGTAATATTTTACTTGAAACTAAAACTGTATCTCAAATTCAAGGTGTGCAATTTAGGGCTAGCATCTCTCACTTAGAAAATACTTTTACAAAAGAGTTTTACTTTCAAGCATTTCCAGATGCAAGAGAAATGAATCCAAAACTATGGCAAATAAAAGTAAATTATTTTAAAATGACTGACAATGCTTTAGGCTTTGGAAATAAGATTATTTGGCAGGGTTCTTCTCTTTAAAGAGAGTGCACTCCATTCCACTGCTTTGAAAAACGGTTAAAGAAGGAATGAGAGGCGACTTAAATCCATAAGCCTTACAACCATGTGGATGCTGAGGTTTCCAAGTGACAAAATAGTGCACACATCTTCTACAATTTATTCTTTTCATATCTCTCTCTTTTTAAGTATGAAATAGTAGCATATTAGATAGAATAAATAAATAAAAATTTATGTGAGAGAAATAAAATGGATAAAATACTTTTAATGTTACAGCTTCAATCAGAGTTAAACGATGCGACTAACGGTGAAGACTGGACAAAAGGGATTACAAAAGCTGGTAAAACAATTAACTGGAAACGATGTATTTATATGGAATGTGCTGAAATGGTAGATAGCTTTTCTTGGAAACATTGGAAAAATATTGCCAAAGAGCCAGATTGGGATAACCACCAAATAGAAGTTATTGATGTATGGCATTTTATTATGTCACTTGCAATTGAGAGTTATTCTAAAGACTTAAAAGGTGGAGTCGAAGATCTTGGTATAGATATAGCAGGGCTCCAAGCTTTTAGCATCATTGATGTTCAAAGTAAGAAGTTTGACTCACAAGATAATGTAATTGCTAAAGTGGAAAACTTAATTCGTATGTCACTTTCTGTGGATTCATTCGATATAGAAAAAATGATTAGTGAATTTTTTGATCTTACAGTAATGAGTGGATTAGATTTAGAATCTCTTTACAGACTCTATGTTGGGAAAAATATTTTAAATCAGTTCCGTCAGGACAATGGTTATAAAGATGGTTCGTACATAAAAGTATGGGCAGGTGAAGAAGATAATGTAGTGATGAAAAGAATTTGGGAAGACAATGCTAACATTAAACCTGACGCTCTTTATAAAGAACTTAGTAAATTCTATTTGGCTTTAAATAAGAGTTAATATTGAATAAGATTTTAGAAGTACAAAATGTAAGTTTTGGATACACGAAAGACAAATTACTTTTTGATAAATTTTCTATTAGCTTAAAAAAAGGTGAAATAAAAGCAATTGTAGGTGAAAGTGGGGCTGGGAAAAGTACACTTTTTGAGTTAATATTAAATAACTTAAAGCCTTTGAATGGGACGATTAAAGTTTCAGATTGTTCACAAGTTTTTCAAGATCCTTACAGTTCCTTTCACCCAAGTTATACGCTTCTTAATCAAATAGAAGATGTGTGTGCTACGGATGATTTACAGAAATATTTAGAGCTCTTAAACCTTGATAAAGAACTCCTTTTAAAACTTCCTCATGAACTCTCAGGTGGACAGCTTCAGCGTGCATCTATAGTGCGTGCTATGCTTATGAAGCCAGATTTATTACTTTTAGATGAACCAACTTCAGCACTAGATAATGTGATTCAGCTCGAAGTTATGCGGATGCTAATGCAAAACCTAGATTCTATGGGAATGTTATTGATTACACATGATATGGATTTGGCCTTGTGGTGCGCGGATGAAGTTATAAGTATTTGAATCCTTAGTATCTCACGAAATACTTAAGAAAGTAAAATCCAGCTCCAGCCATAAAAACACTTCCTACAGCATTAAGAGAGACATTTAAAGCTGCAAGAACTACATGACCACCTTTTAGAAGTAAAAAGCTCTCTATCGCAAAAGTAGAGTAGGTTGTGAGCGCTCCTAGTATTCCAGTTGAGAGAAAAGATTTCATATGCATAGAAAATAGACTTGTGTACATAAAATAAGCGATGAGTATACCCATTAAAAAACTTCCAAAGAGATTAACCCCTAGTGTTCCATAGGGTAAGTCATGTGGTAATTTATGCGATATTAAACCATTTAAGTAGGCGCGAGCAACTGCACCTATAAAACCACCACTACCTATGGCCAGGATTGTTTGCCAACTCATCATCATAAACCTTTTGCATTTTTTCTCGTAAATTTTTCAACCAGTTTTCATCACTTTTATCTGCAATAAATGAATCTAAAAATATAACTGTAATTTTCCCTGGTTTGTAATAGAATTTTTTAATATCATAATATTTAGCTGTTTGCATTAAAACAATAGGCTGTACTTTTAGTTGGTACTTATCTGCGACTACTTTTGCACCATTTTTAAAGGGAAGCATTCTTGAAGTTCGTGAACGGGTACCTTCAGGAAACATAGTGATTACTCGACCTTTGTTGAGTCTATCTTTAGAGGCTTTTAAAAGTCGCATAAGTGCATTTTTACTTTGTCTTTCTATTGGAATATCTTCCGGCATGCTCATAGCTAAGCCAAAAAAAGGCACATCAAATAACTCTTTTTTTGCAACCCATGAAAGGTCTTTTTTAGAGATGGTTTCCATTATTCCTATATCCAAATCACTTTGATGATTTATAAGATACATCTGTGCAGCTGGGTCTTCTTCCCCTTTAACATCAGTTGAGAAAAAAATCATGATACGAACAGTCCATGCAGAAATTTTTCTTGCATAAGGGCGAGGTAAAAGAGGGTGAAGAATAATCGAAATTGTTAGAGATATAAAAATAATTGCTGTTGCAATTAACCAACTAAGGTGCGCAAAGATCTTCATTTTTAACCCAGCCTATTTTTTTATTTTTAAGTTTTACCTTGGTGAAATCTTTTACACTTCCTTCTTTGGAAAGTGTGTACACTTCGCTTGTTGTCTCAAATATTGTTCCGTTATGCACAGGAAGTAAATGGATGGAACTTCCTTGTTTAATGCATATATCTTCTGATGGCATGGCAAAATATATAACATACACAAGAGGAAAAAATATTAGAACTATATAGATAAACTTTCGTCTCCAAAGGGCAAAGAATAAAATACTAAGGGCAACTCCAGCTGCAATATTCATTTTTAATCTTTCTTTTGATTGATCTTTTGGTTTTAGGTCAGTTTGTGTAGTAACACTGTCATCATCTAAGATAATAGGTATGGTAAGCTTAGTAAAACGATTTGTTTGAAGATTGAAATATGTAAAAGAAAACTTTTCTAAATCTTTATTTACAACAATAAAGTATGTAACTTTAGGTTTAATAAATGATTTTTTATTAATAGATTCTACACCTTGTTTAAATACATTTTGAAATTTAATTGTTTGGAGGTTTGAGTTTTGCGCAAGGGCTGTAAAAACGATAATATTATGTTTAGTGTCAAAGCTTGTTGTCTTATAGTCTTGAAGTTCAAGAGAATCGGCTATGATATTTGAATAATCCTTTTTAGGATTCAGGGCAATTACATTAAGCTTTTTACCGCTTAGTGTTGTTGTTTCATAGGCTCGCCTTGCGTCAATAGAAGCTGTAATATCAGGAAGTCGTGCTGCATTTCTTGTCGCAATAAATTTAAATGTTTCAAGAAAAACTCTACCTTTTTTTTGACGGTAAGGAACAACATTTAAAACGCGTAATCCTCTACGGTTTTTAAAGGTATAACTAATTCCATCAAAATTTGGAACAGTTGCAATAGTTTTAATAGTTATCGAGAATACTTCACCTTTTATGATTCTATCGGGAACATTTACATACGATAGATACAAAACTTTATTTGCATAAAGACTTGAGATAAATAATAAGAAAAGAAGTAATAGTTTTTTCACTATTTTAAGAATCCTTGAAGCATTTTTATTCCATCATCTGAGCCAAGGATTAACTCCATGGCTCTCTCTGGATGAGGCATAAGACCAAAGATATTTTTCTCTTTGTTACAAACCCCAGCAATAGATTCTACACTTCCATTAGGGTTTTGTATAGTACCATTTTCATCTGTATATTTTAAAAGAATTTGATTGTTTATTTCGAGTTCTTTAAGCGAGTCATTGTCGATAAAGTAATTACCATCATGGTGTGCTATAGGGATATTAAGAACATCATTGTTTTCTAGCTTTTCTAAAAATACATTGTCATTGCTAATAACTTTTAAATGATGGTGTTTAGATATAAAATGTAAACCATCATTTCTTTTTAATGCACCAGGGAGTAATCCAGCTTCAGTTAAAACTTGAAAACCATTGCAGATGCCAAGAACTTTTCCACCTTTGTTTGCATACTCTATTACTGCTTTCATTACAGGAGAAAAGCTTGCGATAGCTCCACTTCTAAGGTAGTCACCGTAAGAAAATCCACCCGCAACAACCAATAGATTTGTATCTCTTGGAATTGATTGTGATTTATGCCATACTATCTCAGTTGTAGCACCAAGTTTTTCGAATGCATGTTGTGTGTCATATTCACAGTTAGTTCCAGGGAATTGAAGAATTGTTACCTTCATTATACTAGCTCTATCTCGTAGTCTTCGATTACTGTGTTTGCAAGAAGCTCTTCACACATCTTAGTTACATCAGTCATAGCCTGTGCTTTATCTGTAGTCTTTAGTTTTAGTATTATTTGTTTTCCTACACGAACATCATCAACACCAGAAAAGTGAAGAGAATCTAAAGCATGGTGAACTGCTTTGCCTTGAGAATCTAAAACACCGGCTTTTAAAGATATATTTACTATTGCTTTCATTATTTATTTTCCTAATATTCTATTTAAAACTTGCTCGTAAGCTACTGTAACTCCACCAAGACCTTGACGAAATCTGTCCTTATCCATTTTCTCACCACTCTTGACATCCCAAAAACGGCAGTTATCAGGTGATATTTCATCAATGAGAATAATATTTCCATTTGAATCTTTTCCAAACTCAAGTTTAAAATCAACAAGATTTAAACCTTTTTCAAAAAAGAAAGGATGCAAAATATCGTTGATTTGTCGTGCCATTCTACGAAGTTTATCAAGTTCATCTTGATGCTCAACGAGTCCTAAAATAAGTGCATGTTGGTCATTGAGTTTAGGGTCACCTAAGTCGTCATTTTTATAATCAAATTCTACAAGTGTAAAAGGTAAGACTGTTCCGTCTTCTATACCAAGATTACGCGTTAAGCTTCCTGTTGCAATGTTTCGAACAATTACTTCTATAAGAATAACATCAACTTTTGTATGGAGCATATTGTTGTCATCAAGCATTTGAACAAAGTGTGTTTGAATGCCATGTGATTCTAAAAGTTTAAAAAGTTCTGTGGAAATTTTGTTGTTTAAAGCACCTTTACCAATCTCAGAAGATTTTTTTTCACCGTTAAAGGCAGTTAAGGAATCTTTAAACTCAGAGATTACTAAGTCTGGATCATCAGTTAAAAAAAGTTTTTTAGCTTTTCCTTCATAAAGAAGTTCTCTTTTTTCCATGCTTTGCTATCCTTTTATGATTATGAGAGCTTTTAAAATATCTACAGCAGTTTTAAGCTGAATATCTTTATTTATCATTTCTGGCGTGATTATATCTTTTTTAGCTTTTGCATCTGCTTTATCAGCATCTTTTTTCTTAGCTTTATCTTCTTCATTTAAATCAACTTTTTCAAGTTCTTCTTCAAGGTGTTTTTTTAAGTCCGCTTCTTTAATCGCAAATTCATTTTTCTTAGTCGTTACAATACCTGGAAATACTTCGATATCAGGTTTCACTCCAACTGCTTGAATCGTTCTTCCACTTGGTAAATAGTAGCGGGCAATGGTTAGCTTAACAGCTTCACCCTTAACAATAGGAAGGACAATTTGAACGCTTCCTTTTCCAAAGGTATTTTCACCTAAAAGGACAGCACGCTTATGATCTTGAAGCGCGCCACTTACAATCTCACTCGCACTCGCACTTCCCCCATTTATAAGAACAACAAGAGGAACTTTTGTGACAGTTGTGCTAGCAGATGCAAAGTAGTTTCTATTATCACTTTCGTTTCGCCCCTTTTGAGAGACTATCTCACCCTCATCAACAAACAGGTCTGTTAAGTCAACCGCTTGATCGAGAAGTCCACCAGGATTATTTCTAAGGTCAAGCACAATGCCTTTAGTAGTTTCTTGTTTCTTTTTTATAGCTTTTTTAACATCTGTTGCAACTTTTTTATCAAAACTAGTTACGCGAATGTATAAAAGATTATCTTCAATAGTTTTAGCATAGACAGATTCTATAGAAATAATGCCTCGGACTATATGAATAGGAAGTGGTTTATTTTCACCTTCTCTAACTATCATAAGATCAATGGGTGTACCAACTTTTCCACGCATGATAGAAACTGCATCATCTATAGTCATACCAATAGTAGACTCTTTATCAATTTTTAAAATAATATCTTTAGCCTTAAGACCAGCCTTATCAGCTGGAGTTCCCTCAATGGGTGCTATGACAGTTAATGCCCCATCCCGAACACCAACGGTGATTCCAAGACCACCAAATTCACCCTCTGTTTGAACTTTTAGTTTTTTGTAATCTTTTTTCTTAAGATAACTTGAGTGTGCATCTATGTTTGTAAGCATACCCTCAATGGCTTTGTCCATCAAGTCTTCTATGCTTAAATCATCAACATTATATTGTTCAACGATACCAATAACTTTTGTGAATTTTGCTAAGGCTTGAAGACGAGAGATCTCTTTTTCTTCACCAGTTTTAGTCTCTTTTGCAAAAAGATTCGAAGAAAAAAGCAGTGCAATAGCAAGTGCAGCACTGACAAACCCTAAGCTTAGATATTTTTTGTTTTTCATAAATTTTCCATAGGTTAATATTTTAAAAATGTATTATAGTTAAAAGATGTTAATAATTACTTTTTCATTTGATTTAGAGCATTAAAAACACGCTTATGAAAGTCTTTTTCATCGGGTAATCTTAAGTTTGACTCTCGAAGTTTTTCTCCCCACATTGGGTTGGGAAAATAACTATCTTCTTCAAACCGTGCCATAACATGTAAGTGTACACGAGGAAGCATATTTGCAAATGAGGCAAGGTTGATTTTTTTAGGAGTATAGTAGCGTTTCATTTCATGCTCGATTATGTCATAAACTTCAAAGAGTTTAAGTCGAAGAGGTTTTGGAACATCGCCTAGTTCTTTAAACGGCTCTTTTGTAAAAATTTTTAGCCATGGGATTTCACTTTCTTCTTTTTCTATATAAATCTCTGAATCTTCGTATATTAGTAGGTGCATGAGAAAGCCTTTTTGGAAATTATAACGAGTTTTTATGAAATTTGTAGAGGGGATATATCTCATTCCCAAGCGAAGCATGGGAATGAGGGAGAAGAAGTTTAGTCTCTATGTCTGCTAGAGCTTGATGAACTTGAACGGTTTCCGCGGTAGCCACCGCCTCCACCATCTCTGCTTCCGCCTCCGCCATTTCCGCCTTCACGGTTTCCACGGTAACCACCGCCTCCGCCTGAACGATTTGAACCACCACCTGAGCGTGGTTTATTACCACGGTAACCACCACCATTTCTTCCTCGACCACGACCACCGCCGCCTCCACCGCGTTTTGCAGCACGGGCTAGAACTTCATCAAGTCTGTCGGCCGGAATACCAATGTTGTTTGGACCTTTAACATCTTGTTGATCTAAAAGCATAGAAACAAGTTTATACATGATTTGTTCTTCATCTATGTCTTGTTTTAGTTGGTCAAGTACTCTGTGTGCTTCATCATAAATTTTATGATCTTCAACTTTTTTAACAAGTGAGTCAACAACAGAAGCTCTTAAGTCATTTTTACTTGGAATAAAAGCGTGACCCATAGAAGTTCCAACTTTATTTTTAATACGCTGAAGTTCTTTAAACTCAAGTGGAGTAAGAAGTGTAATCGCCTTACCCTTAGTTCCAGCACGACCCGTTCTACCAATACGGTGAACATAAGACTCAGGATCAAATGGAATATGGTAATTAAAAACATGAGATATAGCATTTACATGGATACCACGCGCTGCAACATCTGTAGCCACAAGAACTTTAACCGCGTTGGCTTTGAAGCCTTTAATAACTGTTTCACGCTGACGCTGTTCCATATCTCCATGAAGACCATTTGCTAAATATCCAGCATTTGAAAGAACATTACTTAGTCTATCTACTTCAGATTTTGTTCTACAAAATACAATGCATTTGTTTGTATCTTCTGCATCCATTAAGCGAATAATCGCATCATCTCTTTCACTTTCTTCGATTACATAATAAAGTTGTTCGATGTCAGCATTTGTAGTTTCACCCTTAGTAATAGAGATAAACTTAGGATCAACTAAGATTCTACTTGCAAGTGTTTTAATTGGCTGTGGCATAGTTGCTGAAAATAGTAATGTTTGACGATTTGTTGGAAGAAACGAAAATATTTCATTAATATCATCAAGAAAACCCATGTCAAGCATCTCATCAGCTTCATCGAGTACAACAGTACTTGGAGTAAAGTTTTTAAGCATGCCGCGTTTAAGAATGTCTAAAAGACGACCTGGAGTTGCTACAACAACAGATGCTCCTCTGTTGATTAAGTCAAGTTGACGGCTGTATGAGCTACCACCGTATACAGTTACAGTTTTAACATTCATGTTTCTACCGTATTTGAAAATTTCATCTGAAACTTGTGTTGCAAGCTCACGCGTTGGTGTAATTACTAAAAGTTCAACTGAACCATCTACACGCATGTTGTTCAGTACTGGAAGTGAAAAAGCTGCTGTTTTTCCTGTTCCTGTGTGTGCTTGACCAACGATGTCTTTTCCAGCCATAACGATTGGAATAGCCTCTTCTTGAATCGGGCTAGGGTGCGTAAAACCAGCGAATTTAATACTTCTTAAAAGTTCTGACCTAAGACCTAAGTCATCAAATGTGATTTTCTTTTCTTCTTCAACTACTTCTACTGGGGGTGTTTGTTCTGATGCATTTTCTGCCATCTATAATCCTTTGTAATTAAGGAGATGACATAAGATTTCAACATCTTCCCCTTAAATAATACGCGAATTATAACCAAACAATCAAAATTATTTATTAAAATATCAAATAGTTTAAATAAGATAAGTTAATAATGTTCAAAATGTGTCAATTTGTCATGGTTTATATATTTTTATCTTCAATGGTGTATAATAATTCAAATATTAAAAACCTAGGAATAAATAGTGAATATTAATGTAGACATATATATGGTTCTTTTTCTAGTGAGTTTTGTAGCGGTCTTGGTTATTAGCTACTTTTATTTAAAACTCAAAGATAAATTATTATTAGTGATTGAGCAGTACCAGTTACAAGAAAAACAAAGTAATGAACAGTATACTCAGATGCTAGATGCCAAAAGAGACTTAGAATTAAATATAGCTGTTTTAAATACTCGTTACGAAGAAGAAATCAAGTCTTCAAATGAAAAATTACTTGTACTCCAAGATGCTAAAGACGCTTTGAGTAAAGAGTTTAAATTTTTGGCAAATCAGATTTTTGAAGATAAATCAAAACAGTTTTCCCATACCCAAAAAGAGCAGTTTGAGGTTTTACTTAAACCATTTCGTGAGCAGATTACAAATTTTTCACAGCAGTCAAAAGAACAATTTAACACTACAAGTAAAGATGGTCATTTACTCAAAGACGAACTCTTGCGTTTAAAAGAGATGAATCAACAGCTTTCTCAAGATGCACTTAACTTGACCAATGCACTCAAGGGTGAAAATAAAACACAGGGGAACTGGGGCGAGATAGTTTTACAAAAGATTTTAGAAGATTCAGGTCTTCGAGAGGGTAGTGAATATGAGATTCAAGCTACACTTAAATCAGATGAAGGCAAAATGTATAGACCTGATGTTATTGTGCACCTTCCACAAGATAGAGATATCGTCATAGATTCGAAAGTCTCGCTTGTTGCTTATGAAAGATTTATGAGTACAGAAGATGAGACTTTGAAAAAGCTTGCATTAAAAGAGCATTTAAAAAGTATTTCTGGGCATATAAAAGACTTGAGTTCTAAAAACTATGAAAAATTAGAGGGTCTAAATACACTTGATTATGTACTTCTGTTTATGCCCATCGAGGGAGCTTTTTGCTCGCTCTTAGTGAAGATGGAGAGTTTTTTAAACGGGCGTATGACAACAACATTTTAGTCGTTTCTCCTTCAACATTGCTAGTGACACTCAGAACTATCGAACATATTTGGCGTACACAAAGGCAGCAGGACCATGCTCTGAAGATTGCATCTGAAGCTGAGGGAATGTATGAAAAACTTGTTGGGTTTGTCGAAGAGATGCAAAAAGTAGGTGGGCATCTGCAAAAAGCGCAGGATAGTTACGACACTTCTATGAAGCGTTTACAAACAGGTCGTGGTAATGTTATTAAAAGAGCTGAGAATATCGTGGCACTTGGCGTTAAGCCCAAAAAACTTTTAAATTTACAGAGTGAGGCATAAATGTTTACAAAAAAGAAGATTTTTAAATACATAGCAATTGTTATTTTGATTAAAATAACAGCCTTTGGATTGTTCTTTATGTACTCAGTTGAGAGTATAAAAAAAGAAGTCGTACAAAAAAAGTTAAAGATTAATAGCATTGAAGTAATACAGATGCCACAAGTAAAGGCGCTTTCAAAACAAGAGATGCAAAAGCAAAGAGAAAATGTAGTGAAGTGGCAGTTAGAAGAAAAGATGAAATCTGTTTATGCATCTACAATCAAAATATACGATAAGGAAAAAAGTAAAAAAGAAAATATCAAAAATATCAAAGCTAATTTACAAAGATATACTCAAACAAATGTTTTCTTAGCCTCGTATTATGAAAAAACCTTGTATGGAAAAAATGACTATAAAGATAAAGATGCTAGAACAATTGTTTTAGAAGAGATTCAAAAAGTTAGACGAAGAGGTGGTGGTTTTATTGTGAGTAGCTTAGATGCTAAAGCGCAAAAGCGATATATTTTAGTCAAGGACTTAGGTGTATTGGAACTTTATATTGGGATTAATCTTATTGAATAAAGAGTTTTTAGCTATGATTATTGTATGAAAATACAAACACAATACAGCTATGAAAAAATCTGGACAGATACAAACGAGAAAGACCTTCTTAGAATCATAGAAGAAGAGATAGGAGATGCTGACCCACAAGGTACACTTTCTTATGTGAAAGATTCTCTAAAAATGAAAAAAACTATAAGTGTTGGTTCTTGTAAATTTAGACAAAAAACAATACATGAAAATGGAGAGAAAAATGTTTCAAAGTAACGATATTGCAAAACTAGTGTTAAGACTTTTAGTAGGTTTGATGATGCTCTTTCACGGAGTTGAAAAAATTATCAATGGTATTAATGGAGTAAAACACTTAACAACAAGTGCAGGTTTACCTGAGTTTTTTTCCTACGGTGTTTATGTTGGTGAAATAGTTATGCCAATTCTTATTGTTTTAGGTCTTTACGCAAGAATGGCATCTGTATTTTTAGCATTAAATATGATGATGGCTATTTTTCTTGTATACGGAGATTCACTTTTTGCCTTAGGTAAGAATGGTGCTCCTGTGATTGAGCTTCCATTGTTTTATCTTGTACTCTCTATTATAATCTTTTTACTTGGAAGCGGAAAATACGCAGTTAACAATAAATAATTTTATGGATGGCGTACTTTAATCTTAGAGTTTAAGCTCCATCCAACGAGAGCCATAAGTGCGACAACTACTAAAGCAGGTAAGAATTCATAAGCATTACTCAAATAAACAATCCATAAAAGTATAGCTCCAAGTGGAGTAGGTACGCCTGTAAAAAACTTATCTACACTTCCAGCATCTGTATGGATGTTAAAGTGAATCAATCTTCTTAGTCCAGATATTACATAATATATACTGATGATTGCTGCAAAAATTAGAGTAGCTCCAGAAAGAGAAGTTGCATATACTGCTTGAAAAATTAGAAATACAGGAACAAGAACAAAGCTTAAAAAATCTGCAAAGCTATCGAGTTGTACACCAAACTCATTTGAGAGATTGTACTTTCTAGCAATCTTACCATCAAAAATATCAAAAGCACCACCAACCCAAGCAAGAATCACAGCAAGAAAAAAATTGTTTTGTGTAATAAAGTAGGTGGCACTTAAACCTGCTGTGATATTTACGAATGTAAAAAGATTGGCTAAGTTAAAATGTGAAGAGGGTGTCCATAAAAATTTCATACAAGAAGTCCTTAGTCGTAAATTAATAGCTAATTGTATCAATATATTTTGTTAAATAATATTAATCTAATTGTTTTAGTTCTTAGTAATCTTTTTTACTATAGAATCCCCTCACAATATGAATACACTAAAAAAGAAAATCTTATCGGTTTTATTGTTAGCATTTACATTTTTTGTCGTACATGATTATGTTATAGACAAGGCTTGTGAAAATGTAAAATCGATTCACTATTCTGCTGTGAGTACAGATGAACTTATCGTGAATATTCACGAGCATATCCATATGATGTTTCAGATAAATGTACAAACACTAAGCCCTCTAGAGTTAGTTTGCTCTCATTGCAGCCCTAAAAGTAAAGATTATGTATATCTTTCTTCCCTTATTTACACCCTCAACAAACCCCCTGTCATATAATCATTTTTTTACCTCATAATTACTAATAATTATAAATATAAAAAGGTTGATATATGAAAAAGATACTTATACTAAGTATAGTACTAACATTAAATATACATGCACAAAACTTGTCACAAATACTAGAATCTTTGCAAACAAGCAGTAAATACAAGTCCCTAAAAAAAATGTCAGATGCTGACATAGCGCAAAATGAACTTTTTGCAACATATAAGGCTCCCTCTATTGGTGCTAGCATTTCTGAGGCAGATGCAATTCCAAGAGATGCAAAAGACGGAGTAGAATACTCTTTTGGTATCTCACAAGAAATAAGAAGTCCATTCTCCTCCAATCAAAGAGATGAAGCTGTAATACAGACAACAAATGCTATTAAGCAAGAAACAAAACATGCTTTGCATATTTTCCAGCTTGATGTTATCTCTGCCTATTATAATAGCTGTGTCTCAAAACAGATGCAGGAAAAATCATTAGTTCTATACACAGAACAAAGTCAGCGTTACAAACAATTTAAAAAAGCTTATGAACTTGGTGAAATTTCTAAAAAAGATTTACTTTTTAACAAGTTGGATTTAGTGAAACTACAGCAAAATGTTAGTTTGTACGAGCGATCTTATTTAGCTGCGTTTTCTCTTTTGCAAGAAAAAATAGATAGCTTAGAGATAAATTCACTCAGTTGTGAAGACCTTATTGAGCCAAGTTCTTCAGTTGTATTGCATGCAATAGAGGAAAATGGGGAACTTAAAGCGCTTGAATATAAAAAGAATGCTGCAAATTCATTTTACAAAGTACATGATGCAGCGATTAATGCAGTTGAGTATGAGCTACTTTATGAAAAAGAACTTGAGACGAGGAGATATACATTTGGACTTAAAATTCCCTTAGGAAACTTTGGTGGAGAAAAAGAAAAACTAAAAGCACAAAAATATGCTTTAAGCTCTTCTTTAGCCCATGAAAAAGAGTATGTGAAAGCACAAATTCAAAATTATTCTAAAGTATCAGTAAAAAAGCTTAAAGTCTTACATGAACAATATGAAGTACTTAAAAATGAAGTTTTACCATTAAACGAAGAATTAACAAGTCTTTCCAAATCAGCCTTACTTGAAGGTGAGGGAAATATTTTAGAGTACCTTGATGCAACGCGTTCATACGCTTTAAATGCATTGGAGATGCTCGAGATAAAAAAGACCTACTACACAGAACTATTTACATTATATAAAATCGCAGATATTGAATACGGAGAAAAAATATGCAAAAACTAATCAGCCTATGTATACTAAGTTTAAATCTTTTAGCCTTAGAGACGATAGCCATTACAGACAAACAACAAATCGACCTTGGTGTTAAAACGCAGCCTATTACAAAGATACAAAGTATTAATTTTGGACCTTATAATGGAATCGTTGTGCTTGATAAAAAAGATATTATTTCTTTAAGTCCTAAAATAGACTCAGTAGTTGAGAGCATCTATGTTCGAGAATTAGAACATGTGAAAAAAGGGCAAAAACTTTTAAGCTTTACAAGCAATACTCTTTTAGCATTGCAAGAAGCATATTTAGAAGCACTTTTTACGAGCCAATCTGCAAATCAAGATTATGAAAGAAACATGAAACTAGAGTCAGAGGGCATCATCTCAAACAAGCGTTTGTTAAGCTCAAAAAAGACAAAAAGAAGTAGTGATTTAAAAGTAAGTTTAACAGCGAGAAATTTATTAATCAATGGTTTCACGCGTTCAATGTTAGCGAGATTGAAAAAAAATAGTGAACCAATTTATACAATAACAAAATACGCATCTCGCAGTGGCTTAATAAGAAAAGTGAATGTAAACATTGGTGAATACATAGCTTCAGACAAAAAGATGATAGAAATCTATGCAGATGGAGAAAGATTTATAGAAATAACAGTTCCGGTTAAAAATATATCGAACATTTCCATTACTGATAATGTAAATTTTGCAGACTTTAAAGCAAAGGTGACAGCTATTGGCTCTATTGTAAATACTGCATCACAGTCCATAATTGTAAGAGCAAAAATACAAGATACAAAAAACATAATGATCAACCGTGTTTATGAAGTAAACCTAGCTAAAAAAGTGACAGGTGTGTATAAAATAAAAAAAACTGCCCTAGTTTTTAATGAGTCAGAGTCTCTAGTATTTAGAAAAAATGCACAAGGTTTTGAGGTTTTAGAAGTTAGCATAGTTAAAGAAGGACCTGTATGTTATATCGTTCGTGCAGATTTAAGAGATGGTGATGAACTAGCAGCTACCTCAACTGCAGCCTTATTAAGTGCAATGGACTCAGGAGATGAGTGAGAGTATAGTTGGCTTTGCGCTTAAGCAAAGATTCTTAGTTTTACTTCTTTCGTTTTCTACGCTTTTCTTTGGTGCGTATTCAATGGTAAACCTTCCCGTAGATGCTTATCCTGATGTGGCGCCTACGCAGGTAAAAATTATCTTGAAGTCCCCAGGTATGACACCAGCTGAGATGGAATCTCGAGTTACGATTCCAATAGAGCAAAATATTCAAAGTATTCCAAACCAGACGATAGTTCGTTCACTCTCAAAATACGGTTTATGCGATATTACTATTGATTTTGATGAAGGTGTAGATATTTATTGGGCCCGTCAACAAGTTGCTCAAAGATTAAGTGAGGTAATGGACGATTTACCATCGAATGTAAGTGGAGGTTTAGCGCCTATTACAACACCACTTGGTGAAGTTCTGATGTTTACAATAGAGTCCGACACACTGGATTTAATGCAAAAAAGAACACTGCTTGATTGGGTTATAAACAAAAGACTCCGTTCTGTTGATGGTGTTGCTGACACCAATGCACTTGGTGGCTATGTTAAAACATATGAAATCATTCCTAAATTTTCAAAAATGAAACAGTATGCTATCACGATGCAAGATTTATCGCAGATGATTTCTTCAAACAACCAAAATGATGGAATAGGGCGTTTATCTTTAGGTGAACAAAGCCTTTATATCCGCTCTGAGGGAAGACTTAAAGATATTGCTGATATCGCAAATCTTATTGTTAAGTATGAAGATGGACGAAATATCAGAGTATCCGATATTGCAGATGTTCAAATAGGTTCTTTAACGCGAGCAGGTTTTGTAACAAAAGATGGAGATGCTGAAGCGGTTCAAGGTTTAGTTCTTTCTCGTAAAGGCGTTGATACTTCGGCGGTACTAATTGCTGTTAAAGAAGAGTTAGCAAAAATCGAGAAAGACTTGCCAGATGGAACAAGCATAAACATTTTTTATGACCGTTCAGACTTAGTGGGTAAAGCGATAGATACAGTCTCAAAAGCACTTCTTGAAGCCTTAGTTTTAATCATAATTATTTTATTCGTATTTTTAGGTAATTTTGCATCTGCACTAAGTGTTGCTATTATTCTTCCATTTGCTGGAATGATGACTTTTATTGCTATGAGTTATTTTGGAATATCTGCAAACCTTATGAGTCTTGGTGGTTTAGCTATCGCCATTGGAATGCTCGTAGATGCAGGTGTTGTAATGGTTGAAAATATTAGTGAATACCTCCATGATGAAAAGCACAAGAATGAAAAAAAAATAGATCTAGTACTTCGTTCTGCAAAAGAAGTTGCAAGTCCTGTTTTTACAGGTATTTTAATTATTATCATTGTATTTCTTCCTCTTTTAACACTTGAAGGACTTGAAGGGAAACTTTTTGTCCCAGTTGCTCTAAGTATAGTTTTTGCATTGAGTTCTTCACTTCTTTTAGCGCTTACCCTCATTCCTGTTGTGAGTTTTTACCTTTTAAAACAAGCACCAGTAAAAAAAGTAGCCCTGATGGTCTTTTTAGAGTCGCGTTATGAGAAGCTTTTAACTTTTGCTCTTAGACATGAAAAAACAGTCTTTTTAGCGGCTGTTATTTTATGGATAGCAGCGGTTGGAGCCTACTCCCAAGTTGGTAAAACATTTATGCCTGAGCTTGATGAGGGTAATGTCATTATAGGAATAGAAAAAAATCCATCTATTTCACTTGATGCAAGCAGAGATATTGACCTTAAAATTCAGCAAGCATTGATGCGTGAAGTTCCTGAGATTCTCTCTATTGTCGCGCGTGGTGGTAGTGATGAAATAGGACTAGACCCAATGGGATTAAACGATACAGATACTTTTCTTGTGCTTAAACCTAAAGAAGAGTGGAGAGTCCCATCAAATGAATGGCTTTTAGATGAGTTTAGAACTGTTCTTGATGAATTTGTTGGAATTGAGTACGGATTTACGCAACCTATCGCTATGAGAATCTCAGAGATGCTTAGTGGTTCAAGGGGCGATATCGTTGTAAATATCTACGGAGAAGACTCCACTAAACTCGAAGAAATTGCAAAAGATGTTTTTAATATCACAGAGTCAATAGATGGAAGTAGCGATGTGTATAAAAAAGCAAATGAGGGTGTTGCCTATTGGGAAATAGAATTTAAAGATGAAGCTATGGCCCGTTACGGAGTACACAGAGATGAACTCTCACGCTATTTACAAAGTGCGATTAATGGTAGCCGTATTGGAATTATCCAAGAAGAACTTCGTCGTATTCCTTTGATGATTAAAGGCTCGATAGATATGCAAACGAGCATGAGTAAAAGTATAGACTTGCAGTATATTTTGGAAAATGGGACAAGTGTCGAGATGAATGAACTTGTGAGTTTTAAAATGACACAAGGACCTGTTCAAATCGACCATGAAAATGGGATGCGAAAAAGTTTAGTTCAAACAAATGTAGTTGGGAGAGATTTAGTTGGATTTGTAAATGAGTTAAGTGCGCAGATAGAAACAAAGATAGAATTACCTCAAGGGTATTTTATAGAGTTTGCTGGTGAATACAAAAATCAACAACGCGCTGCAAGCAGATTGGCATTTATTGTTCCTCTAAGTATCGGGCTTGTATTTATTCTACTCCTTTTAACATTTAAGTCAGCGATTCAAGCGTCTTTAGTACTTTTAAATATTCCATTTGCACTTATCGGTGGAGTTTTCGGACTTTATTTTACAGGCGAATACATGAGTGTTCCTGCTATTGTTGGTTTTATCGCTTTAATGGGTATAGCTGTTTTAAATGGTGTAGTTATGATTAATTATTTCAATTATTTAAAACCTACAGTTAACGATTCTACAAAACTTGTTGTGCTTGGTGCTATGAGACGATTGCGTCCTGTACTTATGACAGCATCTATAGCGGCACTCGCTTTAATCCCGATGTTATTTGCAGACGGGCCAGGTTCGGAGATTCAAAAACCTTTAGCTATTGTTATCATTAATGGTCTTATATCTTCGACTTTTTTAACTTTGATATTATTACCTATACTTTATAAGAGGTTTAGTTCTAAAACTTTATAATGATAACTTTTATCATTATAAAGTTCTTATTAAGTTGCTTGTGATTATTATTGCGCTATTAAAATAAAGTAAGGATATTTATTGTGGCGCTACGAATACTTTTGTTATTATTTATAAGTATAGCCTTTGTGCAAGCACATGAAGCGGAGCATAAAGATAGAGAAATTTCTATACGAAAAGATATAGATATCTTTGGTAAGCAAGTTGACAAAGAAGTCACGACAGTTAATAAACTGAAGAATATGTTTAGCGAGGGTAAAGTAAGTGGGCAACTACGAAGTATGTATGTTGGCTATGATCAAAAAGAAAATACTGCTGAAGACACTTATGCAACAGCACTTGGTGGCACATTTAAGTATGAGTTAGCAGAGTTCAATGGTTTTAATGCGGGGATTGCCTTTGTTACTTCTCATGATATTGCTTTTGCAACTGGGGATGCTGCGAAACAAAACAGTGAACTCTCTTCAGTTAGGGGAAACTATACAGAGCTAAGCGAAGCTTATATAAACTACAAAAATGCTGGGTTTAATCTTCGACTAGGTAGACAGTTAATAGACACCCCCTTAGCTGATGCTGATGATTCACTTATGGTGCCTAATACTTTTGAAGCATATATACTTATATATGACTTAGATAAGATTACTTTGACCCTAGGTAATATTCAAGAGTGGCAAGGTGCAAGTACTGGATTAGGTTATTTTGAAGATGGACTAAAGCGAAAGAGTAGTTGGGTGAAAACTGGTAACCGTGGTACTTATTTAGCGGGTATTGAATACGATAATTTATTTGAAGTAAATGCTTGGTATTATGATATTTCCCAAAAAGAAAATGCCACAAAAGCTTCATATATTGATATAGGAAAGCATACAGGGGAAAGTGACATAAGGTTTCATTCTTCAGTACAATATTTACATCAATCAAAAAATGACACGAGTGATATTCAAGCAGATATCCTTGGGGCACTTATAGAATTTGTAGCTTATAGTGCAGGTTTTAATATTTCGTACAATAAGTCTAAAAAATATAATGCTAAACGAAGTTTTACTGGAATGGGAGGAGGGACACTTTATACAAATATGGATACAATGAAGTTAGATACAATTACAGAGGATAGAGAAGCTGAATCCTTTGTCCTTGGACTTGTGTACCATTCTAACAATTGGAATTTTCTTTATGCTTATGGTGACTTTGAGGGAAAAGAGAATTCTTTAGGAGAAAAAGTACATATGACTGAGCAAAATATAGCTTTTGAATATACATTTAATGAAGAGTTAATAGTTGCAGGCATCTATGTTATTCAAAATGATAAGCTAAATCTAGTAAATACAGCCAATGATTTTGAGAAACTCCAAGTCATGGTAAAATATAATTTTTAAAATGAGAGATAAATGAAAACATTAATAGATTGTCATAAGGCATGTAAGGTAAAAGTTCTTAAGCTAAACGCAAAGACTGACTTAAAGCAAAGACTGATTTCTTTTGGAATTATGAAAGAAGCTACAATAGAAGTTTTACAATACGCTCCTGCAAAAAGCACTATAGAAATTAAAGTTGGAAAAATGAAAATAGCATTACGCGCGCAAGAAGCAGCTTTAATCGAGGTTGAAAAAATATGAATACTCTCGAGCCAATGCAATGTCCAGTTATTGCTAATCATATAAAAATAGCACTCGTAGGTCAGCCCAATGTTGGTAAGAGTATGCTTATTAACTCGGTGTCCAATGCACATCTTCATGTTGGAAACTTTTCTGGTGTTACAGTTGATAAAACAGAGGTTTTATTTGATTATAAAGATAAGCACTTTACCGTTGTTGATTTACCTGGAACCTATGCTTTTACAGATTATACGATTGAAGAGCGAGTTACACATGATTATCTTTGTGCTGAGAGTTTTGATTTAATTATCAATGTAATTGACTCTACATCACTTCTAAAGAACCTTCAACTTAGTGCTGAACTTATGACAATGAGCAAGAATATTGTTATTGCCTTAAATATGAATGATGAAGCGATAAAAGAAAAGATAAATATAAATGCCTCGTATATGTCAGAATTATTGGGTGTGCCTTGTGTAAAAGTCTCTGCTGTAACAAAAGAGGGCATAGAAGAACTTCTCGATGCAGTGATAGAAGTCAGTGAAAAAGGAATTCAAGCTCAAAAGTTAGTCTTTAGTGAACCTGTGGAAGAAGAGATAGCTACAATTGTTAGTTATTTGAAAAAGCATAAGTATAAATCGCTCAATTCATATAGAAATATTGCTATAAATTTACTTAAAAACAATCAAAAAACTTATCAAAAACTCCATGATAACCCGATTTGGACAGAGTTGCAACCTATCTTAATCCAAGCATCTAAACATGTTGAACTGCATCATGATTCAGATGATGTTAGAGAGGCTTTCGCAGAAGAGTATGCTTCTTTTAACCGTGGAATTACTGCTGAGGTTTTAAGTCAAGAGCAGATGCCAGCCCAAGAAAAAAAGAGTATGACAGAGAAGATAGACTCTGTTTTAATTCACCCCGTTCTTGGTATTCCTATATTCTTATTTTTTATGTGGGGCTTGTTTCAGCTTACTTTTGAAATTGGTTCTATTCCTATGGATTGGATCGATGCCTTTTTTGGATGGTTTGGAGACACAGTAGGCGCTACAATTGCCAATGATGATATCCGTTCACTTATTGTAGATGGGATTATTGCGGGTGTGGGTGCTGTTATTTTATTTGTTCCCAATATTATCATTTTGTTTATAGGAATTGCGCTACTTGAAAGTACAGGTTACATGTCCCGTGTTGCTTTTTTACTCGATGGATTTTTTCATAAGTTTGGTATGCATGGACAGTCTTTTATTCCTCTAGTAACAGGTTTTGGTTGCTCGATTCCAGCGTATATGTCAGCAAGAATCTTAAAGAATGATAGGGATAGGCTTCTCACTCTTTTCATTATCGGTTTTATGTCATGTGGGGCTAGACTTCCTGTATATGTTCTTTTTGCAGGGGCTTTCTTTTCTCCTGAGATGGCTGGAAATATTCTTTTTATTATTTATATTTCAGGTGCTATCATGGGACTAGCAGCAGCTAAAATACTTAAAATGACTGCCTTTAAAGGGGCTGATGAGCCATTTGTTATGGAAATGCCAAAGTATAGACTTCCATCACTTAAACTTGTTTGGCATACTGTTGTTACAAAGACGATGATGTACTTAAAAAAAGCAGGTACTTTTATAGCAGCTGCATCTATACTTATATGGTTTTTGAGCAATTATCCGCATAATTTAGAACTGACACAAAGCTATGAAAGCAAAATAGAGATGGCTACAAATGAAGATGAAAAATCCAAGCTTGCAAATAAGCTCGCTGAAGCACATTTAGAACAAAGTTATTTAGGACAAATTGGGAAGTTCTCAGAACCAATCTTTGCTCCACTTGGCTTTGACTGGAAAATGAGTGTGGCACTTCAAACAGGTCTTGCGGCTAAAGAAGTCGTAGTCGCAACATTGGGTGTTTTATATGCTTTAGGAAGTGAAGTAGATGAAGAAAACTTTTCACTCATACAAGCTATCAGTAAAAATATATCTTTTGCATCTGCCATTTCTTTTATAGTTGTAATCATGATATACCTTCCATGTTTAGCTGCATCAGTTGTTTTTACAAGAGAGGCAGGAGGTATAAAGTACTTCTTTTACCTTTTCGCCTTTACTTCGATTACAGCTTATTTTATGGCGTATATCGCGTACAACGCTGCAAAGCTTTTTTCGTAAATAAGTTAAATGGCTTTTGCATTAACTATTTTAGATATACTTATAGATAAAATAATGCTAAAGGTAGATATGAATGTCAAAACTATTGATTGTTGAAGAGAGTACTATCCTTTGTGGTATCTTTAAAAGGTTACTTGACCAAGATGCTGGGTTTAACTACGACATAGTCCAAAGCTATAAAGAAGCCCAAGAGTATTTAGCTAAATACCGTTATGAGTTTTCTGTTGTAAGTAGAACACTCCCCGATGCAAATCATGGTGAAATTATTGCATTACTCAACAAACATAATGTAGCTCCAATTGTATATACTAATTCTATTGATGAAGATTTTATGGAAAGTTTTGAGAGCGCAAACATTGTTGAATATATTTTAAGACATAGATACGATAATGTAAAATATGTTATCTCAAGATTAAATAAACTTAAACAAAATAAACAAAAAACCATTATAGTTGTGCATAAGTCTGAAATATATAGAAGATATATAAAACAAAATTTATCGCTTCATAATTTTAAGGTTATTTTAGTTGATAGTGCTTATGAAGCACTTCAAAAACTTGAAGTTCATAAAGATATCGCTTTAATGATTGTTAATGGAGAATTATCGCAGGTGAATGGTCTTGAAAATGTGGATGGCTTAGAACTTGTTAGGCGTGTTCGTAAGATGAATTTAGACAGGCTTAAAATCATTGCTTTGGCATCTGAGTCTAATTCCTACGCAACAAGCTTCTTCTTAAATGAAGGTGCAGATGATTATCTTATAAACCAATACTCACGCGATGAGTTTTATATACGCATCTACCAAAATTTAAAATAATAAGGTCGAAATAATAATGCAAAAAATATTAATGATAGAAGATGATTTAGAATTAGCAGAAATATTAACAGAATATCTTGAACAATTCGATTTTAAAGTCATCACTGAAGATGATCCTTTTAAAGCGGTAAGTATTTTAAAACTAGAAGAGTTTAATCTTGTTATACTCGACTTAACACTCCCTGGAATGGACGGTCTTGAAGTATGTGAAGCTATTAGAGAGCGACAGGATATTCCTATAATTATCTCATCTGCAAGAAGTGATGTGACCGACAAGGTCAAAGCACTTGAACTTGGCGCAGATGATTATATGCCAAAGCCTTATGATCCACGAGAGCTAGAAGCTAGAATCCATTCAGTACTACGAAGATATGAAGCACGCGCTGAAGTAAAAGAAGACTCTAAAAGTGATTTTAAATGTGATAACGCAACTATGGTAATCTCATATAAAAGTAGAAATATTGACTTAACAAATGCAGAGTTTGGAATTCTTTCGTATATGATTTCAAAACAAGGGCTAGTTGTTTCTCGTGAAGATCTCATCCATAATGTAAATGCAATAAATGAAGACAGCTCAAACAAAAGTATAGATGTAATGGTTGGACGCATTAGAAATAAACTAGGCGATAAAACACTTATCGAATCTGTTCGAGGTGTTGGATACAAACTTCTTAAATAATGAAAAAACATGCAGTACTTCTCACCGTACTTTTTGCTATGGTGGTTACACTTTTAAGTGTAAGTACTGTATTTTGGGAGTTTTATAAACTCAATAAACAACAATATATTGACCAAATATTTACAAAATACTCCGTAATCACGCAAATATATAAAAACCATGAGCAACAAGATAACAATGACATAATGTTTGAAGCCAACTTGGCTGTGTATAAATTTAAACTAGAAACAGATGAGAAATTTATAAAAAGAATTTTAAAAAAAGGTGAAATTCTCAAGCAAGATGGGAATGAAGATAAAATTCTTCTTGTAAAAAAACAGGATTTATTTTCTCAAGTTAAAGTAAAACGCCTAAGAACTACTATGCTTGAATACAAGTACAGCATATTCTTTTATATTCAATCTCCATTGGGATATGTACTTATTCAAGATGAAGAACTTCGACCGTATAGGGCTTGGAGTCTTTTTTATGCCTATGCAAGTATTATTTTAACACTTATTATCTCTTTTCTTTTAATCTTTCAAAGATTGAGACCACTAACACGACTAAGAAGAAAGATTGCTAAATTTGGTGATGGTGATATGAAAATATCTTTTAAAACAGATGGCGAGGATGAAATAGCACAGGTGGCACAAGAGTTAGAAAAGACGCGAGAAAAAATCAATACTATCTTAGAATCGAGAACCTTGTTTTTGAGAAATGTTATGCATGAGCTTAAAACTCCAATCGCAAAGGGTACTATAGCTACACAGATGCTAGACTCTCAAAAACAAATAGATAGATTTACTTCGATTTTTGGACGACTAGAATCACTTGTAGGTGAGTTTGCTCTTATAGAAGAAGTGACAAGCGTAAATGATAAAAGTGAATTTAAAGAGTACCGTTTAGTGGATATAATTGATGGTGCAATTGATATGGCAATGGTGGATGCGTCAAGTGTCACAGTAGATATCGATACAAGTAAAAAAGTATATGCAAATTATAGGCTTTACACGACAGCTATTAAAAATATGATTGATAATGGTATAAAGTATTCAACAAATGCCCATGTAAAACTTATTATGAAAAATAAGGAGTTGTGTTTTGAAAGTATTGGTGCGTGTTTGAAGCATCCATTAAAGTATTATATCGAGCCATTTACAAAAGAGAACCCTTCAAAAAATAGCTTTGGACTTGGTCTTTATCTTGTAGATTCTATCTTAAAAGCGCATGATGAAGTTTTAGCACATGAGTTTGACAACGGAGTCAATCGTTTTATATTTGCGTAAGCAAACACTATGTAAACTGTCTTAATGAAACACAATCTTAATTTATTTATTCTCTTCTTTTTTGCAATGATTTTTTTTATTTTTGGATGGGTGTCGCATTCTTCATATTCTCCTGTCCATAAAATTGAAAAACCATCTCTTCTTAAGCAGATTAAACAAGCTAAAGAATTACGAGTAGTTCTTCTAAATGCATCTTCGAGCTATTATATTGGACCAAATGGGGCAGAGGGCTTTGAATACGAGTTACTAAAATCCTATGCGGAGCACTTAAGTGTTGAGCTAAATATAACAGTGGTAAATACAGTGCAAGAAGCGATAGAAAAAGTAAAAGATTCAAGTATCAATATTGTATCTGCAGCACTTACTAAAACTCCACTGCGTGAAAAAAGATTTAATTTTGGACCGTCTTATTTTGAAGTGCAACAGCAACTTATTTGTAATAGAAGCATGATTAGGGCTAAAACTTTTCCTCGAACTTTGGAAGACTTAAAAGGCTTAGATATAAAAGTAGGAGAAGACACAAGTTATAGTGAAACTATACGCTCTTTAGTTGCAGATGGTTTTGATATAAATGTGACCTTCACCTCGGCGTACTCAACAGAAGAGCTATTAGAACAAGTCTCCTCTCATACAATAGACTGTACTCTCGCTGACTCTAATATTTATGCTCTGAATTTACCGTACTACCCTGAAATGGACATGGCATTTACGATAAGTAAAAGAGAACAATTGGCATGGGTTTTTCCTGTCCCTAGCCGGGAACTTAAAGTAGATATGTATACATGGTTAAATGATTTCAACCAACGAGGGAAAATGGCGGAGTTAAAGGATCATTATTACAGTAATGCTTACTTTTTTGATTATTACGATAATACAATGTATTACAAACGAATAAAGCAACGATTATCAAAATATAAAAAAATATTTCAAGAAGCTGGAAAAAAATATACGATTCCTTGGAAACTTTTAGCGGCTATCTCGTACCAAGAATCACATTGGAACCCTAATGCAAAAAGCTTTACAGGTGTCCGTGGGATGATGATGTTAACCAATGCTACGGCAAAACTTTTGGGTATTAAAAATAGAGTTGATCCTAAGCAGAGTATTGTTGGTGGAACGCGCCATATTAAACAAATGATTAAATTTGTTCCAAAAGAAGTGAGGGGAGAAAATCGTTTGAAATTTGCTCTTGCTGCTTATAATGTTGGTATGGGACATATTCATGATGCAAGAAAATTAGCAAAACGCTTAGGTTACAATCAAAATATATGGAGTGATTTAAAACAGGTCTTGCCCTTACTTTCAAAGAAGAAGTACTATAAAACATTAAAATATGGGTATGCTCGAGGTGAAGAACCTGTAAAGTATGTAGAGTCTATTTATAAATATAGAGATATTTTAGAGAATTATGATAAATACACAAAGGCGAAAAAGAAGTAAGAACTTCTTTTAAAGAACTTCTCCTTCTTTACCCTCAGCAAGCTCGCTTAAGAATTTCTCCATGTCGTATTTAGTTCTGTACTCTGGTGTCATTATATGGATGAGTATATCACCTAAATCAATAACAATCCAATCTCCACTTTCATCAACATTATTAAAAGTTTCTTCTGGTTTGAGTCCATTTTTTAAATGATCAAGTAAGGCTATGGTATGACGGGAACCAAGAGATGAGGCGATGATTGCATAATCAACAAAGTAGTTTTTTTGGCTTAAATCAAAAACCTCTATTGCTTCTGCTTTGTTTGTGTCAAGTACGGATGTTATTTTTTCTATTCTAGTGTTCAATGGTCTTCCTTATTTGTGTTGAAGATATATCTTCATTTATTTGTAGTGTTAAATACCCATCAGGTATTTTTATGCTATTTCGAGTTGCAATGACAAAAGTAACAAGTGATTTTAGTTCATTATATTTTGTCCATGTATGCAATGTTGCTAAATTATCTGCACCAATAATAAGATAAATTTTTGCGTATTTTTTTAAAAGGTAGTGAACACTTTCAATACTCGTGACACTTCGTTTTAAATCAACTTCAAAACTTGAAACCTCTACATTCTTATAAGGTTTGAAAAGCTCTTTTAATCTTTGTAACCTAAGCTTTGCAGAGATATGAGAACTTAATTTAAAAGGGTTTAAAAAAGTTGGCATTACTACAACTTTATCAATTTTTAAATTTTTCAATGCTTCTTTAACAATCATCTCATGACCAATGTGAGGCGGGTCAAATGAGCCACCAAAAAGTGCAATAGTCTCCATAAAGCGAATTATAACTAAACTTTGGATAGAATCTACCAATTAAAATAATTTTAGGAAATATAATGGCATTAAAAATAGCAATTAATGGATTTGGTAGAATTGGTCGTTGTGTCGCTAGAATCGTAGCTTCAAGAGATGATGTTGAAATAGTAGCAATTAATGATATGGCAAGCATGGATATGATGCTTTACCTCCTTAAAAATGACTCTGTTCATGGAACTTTTAAATCAGAAATAGAACAAATTGATGATAAAACGATTAAAATTGATGGACAAACAATAAAAGTTTTTTCAGACCGTGACCCTAAAAATCTAAAATTTGCAGACTGTGGTGCAGATATGGTTTTAGAATGTACGGGTGTATTTTTAACGCAAGAATCTGCGCAAGTTCATATTGATAACGGTGTAGAGAAAGTTTTATTTTCAGCACCTTCAAAAGATACTGAGACAGATACTTTTGTTATGGGTGTAAATGAGCATCTCTACGCTGGACAAAAAATTGTTTCTAATGCCTCATGTACAACAAACTGTTTAGGTCCTGTTGCAAAAGTTTTAGATGACGCTTTTGGAATCGAGAAAGGTCTTATGACAACGATTCATTCTTACACAAATGATCAAAATATTTTAGATGTAAAGCATTCTAAAGATAAGCGTCGCGCACGCGCTGGTGCGATAAATATGATTCCAACAACTACAGGTGCTGCAAAAGCTATTTCACTTGTAATGCCACAACTTAAAGGTCGTCTTCATGGTCAGTCTGTTCGTGTTCCAACGCCAGATGTTTCAATGGTCGATTTAAATGTTGTTCTAAAAAGACAAACTTCAAGAGAAGAGGTTATCCGTGTTTTTAATGAGGCTGCAGATGGAAGACTTAAAGGTCTTTTACTTATGGATAAGGAGATGCGAGTATCTCAAGATTTCGTAGGAAGTGAATATAGCTCAATCGTTGCTGAAGACTTAACGCAGGTTATTGGTGGTGATATGGTTAAAATCATGGCGTGGTACGATAACGAATGGGGCTATTCAATGCGTCTTGTTGATATGGCATTACATATTAGTAAATAGGACTTTTTTTGGAAATTTTAAATATTAAAAACTTAGATTTAACAAATAAAAAAGTATTTATCAGATGTGATTTTAATGTACCTATGGATGAGTTTGGAAATATTTCAGATGATAGAAGAATCCGTTCAGCTCTTTCAACGATTAATTATTGTTTAGATCAAGACTGTGCTGTTATCTTAGCCTCACACTTAGGTCGTCCAAAAGGTGAAGTAAATGAAAAATACACACTTCTTCCTGTAGCACGAAGATTACATCAACTTTTAAAAAGGGATGTTGTTTTATGCTCTGATGTTGTTGGAGAGGACGCTTTAAAAAAGATAAGTAAACTTAAAGCAACGGAGGTCCTACTTTTAGAGAATTTGCGCTACGAAGAAGGTGAGACAGTTAATGATTCTGTACTTGCAAAGAAGTTAGCAGATATGGCAGATGTATATATTAACGATGCCTTTGGTGTTTCACATCGTGCACATGCTTCAGTAGCTGGGATCACCCAATACTTTTGTGATAAAACTAAAGCTGCAGGTTTTTTACTCCAAAGGGAGATCCAATTTTTTTCTAAGTTAATGACAAGCCCAACGCGTCCTTTTGCTGCGATTGTAGGTGGTTCAAAAGTCTCGGGTAAACTTGAAGCACTTACAAACTTGCTTCCAAGAGTCGATAAAGTCTTCATTGGTGGAGGAATGGCATTTACATTTTTAAAACAAATGGGCTACAACATTGGAGCTTCTTTAGTTGAAGATGACTTGCTCGAAGATGCTCAAAAAGTTATGGATGAAGCTAAGCGACTAGGTGTGAAGTTTTATCTTCCCGTAGATGTTATTGTAGCTGATAAGTTCTCAGAAGATTCTGTTAGTAAAATTGTAACAGCGCAAGAGATTCCAAACAATTGGATGGGACTTGACATTGGACCAGCCACGGTTCGTCTTTATAGAGAAGGTCTAAATGATGTTCAAACAGTTCTGTGGAATGGACCTATGGGTGTTTACGAGATGGATAAATTTGCTCGCGGCTCATCAAAAATAGCACATTTTGTAGCGGATTCTTATGCAACAACAGTTGTAGGTGGTGGCGATACGGCTGACCTTGTTCAAAGAATAGGTCTTGATGAAGAAATGAGTTTTATCTCAACTGGTGGTGGAGCTTCTTTAGAGTTACTTGAGGGTAAAATTCTTCCAGGTGTTGCATCCCTCATAGTAAAAGAGGTATAAAATGATAATTGCAGCGAATCTAAAAACGAACCTTTCTAGAAAACAAACAAGTGAGTATGTAGCTGAGTTAGAGTTGTTTATAGCACAGCATAGTATTACTCAAGAGGTTCTAGTTTTTCCTGCACTATCGAGTTTAAACGAGAATGATGGTGATGTTGTTATCGGTGCTCAAAATGCTTATGCCACAGTAAATGGAGCATTTACAGGAGAGATAGGTTTAGAGCATCTCGAAGAGTTTGGAATCCGAACAATTTTAATAGGGCATAGTGAACGCCGTCATATTTTAGGTGAAAGCCAAGAAGAACTTGTAGTAAAGTTTAATTATTACAAGGCTTTAGGTTTTAAAATTGTTTACTGTATTGGTGAACCACTAGAGAAGCGTGAAGCTGGTAAAGAAGAAATGATGCGATATATTTTTAGTCAATATGAAGGTATTGATACATCATATGAGAACCTTGTTATCGCTTATGAACCTGTATGGGCGATAGGTACAGGACTCACTCCTACACTTCAAGATATCAAAGAAATGCATTTAGATTTGAAAGAAAAATCATCAGCACCACTTCTTTATGGTGGAAGTGTAAAAGTCACAAACGCCAAAGAAGTTTTAGAGATTCCAAATGTAGATGGAATCTTAGTTGGTAGTGCCGCACTTTACGTAGAACATTTTTCTACGATGATACAGTATGCTCAAGATATATCTTCCTAAGTGATTAATTTTTAATCACTTATCTTCTTTATTAGCTCCTCTTATTAGTTACAATCTGATTACAAAAAAAATTAAGGAAATTTAATGAACAAAATTAAATTAAGTCTAGTAGCAGCGCTATTAGCAGGAACAACAACTCTATCTGCAGATTTTGCATCTGATGTAGAAGTAAGTGCAAATGTAGCAATGACAAGTAACTATATTTGGAGAGGTATGACTCAAAGTAGTAATTCACCAGCGATACAAGGTGGTGTTGACTTAGGATATAAAGGTGCTTACCTTGGTGTATGGGGTTCAAATGTTGATTTTGGTTCAAGTGCTGGTGGATACAATCCAGTTTCTGCGGAATTTGATATTTATTTAGGTTATGCTAACTCTATAGCTGACTTTAGTTATGATGCAGGACTAATCCAGTACATGTACCCAAGTGCTACTGATGAATCGAACTTTGCAGAAGCATATGTAACTTTAGGTTATGACTTTGGTGTTGCTTCTGTAAGTGCTATGTATGCTTTAGGTATTGATACAAATTCAGTAACTAATGAAGCAGCAAATGGTTGGGAACCAGGAGATACAATCGAGTTTGGTGTGTCTGTTCCTTTACCTGCTGAGATTACTTTAGATGCTACATATGGTATGATGGATGATTCTGGTACTTTAAATCAGCCAACAAATAGTTTAGGTGACTACTATTTAGTAAGTGCTTCTAAATCATTCGGTAAATTTGATTTTACTTTAGCATATACTGGTATGGATTATGATGCTGCAGCTTCAAAAGATCAAGACAATGTTGTACTTACAGTAGGTACAAGTTTCTAGTCTAAACCTTAAAAAAAGTTTCAATCTCTCTCTTCCTGTTTTGTAGGGAGATTGAAAAACTTTACATATTTTTGTTATAATCCCCTCATGACAATGCTAATCAAAAAACTTTCTTATTTATTCTTAATGCTCATAGTTATTTCTATAATCTCATTTTTAGCAATCCACGCAGCACCCAACAGTTTCTTTGGAGCAGGGGAACTTAATCCAAATATGACAAAAGAAGCGATAGAAAAGCTAAAAGCTGTTTACGGCTTAGATAAGTCACTTTTTATGCAGTATATCGACTGGGTTAAAAATATTTCTACACTCAACTTTGGCATCTCATTTGTAAGTGGGCAAGATGTATCCGCAGAGATTTTAAAAAGACTTCCTGTAACTTTGATTATGAATATAACGGCACTCTTGGTTGTTTTTAGTGTCTCTTTATATCTTGGGATAAAGGCAGCGCTTCACTATGAGCAAAAAACTGATTATATTATTCGCCAAATTGCCTTAGTTTCATTTTCTATGCCCTCATTTTATTTAGCACTTTTATTTATAATATTTTTTAGTGTAAATCTTGATTTATTCCCAATAGCAGGGCTTCATTCCATTGAGAAAAAAGTAGGCTTAGCCTACTATACAGATATGCTCTGGCATCTAGCACTCCCAGTTGGAGTGATGATATTTGTAGGAATAGGAAGTATGATAATTTATGTTCGTTCATTAACACTAGAAATTTTAAAAAGTGATTATTATTATTTCGCACTTTCTCGTGGATTAGATAAGAAAAAACTACTAAGATTTTATATACTACCAAATCTTTTACCGCCAATCATTACACTTTTAGGATTATCATTACCGGGACTAATCGGAGGAAGTGTTATTTTAGAATCAATCTTTGGAATCGAAGGGATGGGTCAGCTCTTTTTCATGTCTGCTCTAAGCCGTGATTACCCAATCATCATGGGTACTTTGATGATTACATCGTTTTTGACCTTACTGGGAAATATGTTTGCGGATTTAATTCTTTTAAAATTAAATCCTTATATGAAAAGAGGATAGTTTAGCTTAACTAAACAATGCCTCAAGTGCATCAACGCCATCTTTGGGCTCTTCGATTTCACCCGTTTCTTCGTTTGTTGTACTGTCTGTTTCAAGAAGTTCTATATTCATTCCTGTAAGCATAGATGCTAAACGAATATTGATTCCACTTCTACCAATAGCTTTTGATTTTTGGTCTGCTGGAAGTGTGATGATTGCTTTTTCATTTTCACCTTCTTCGTTTTTAACTATTTCTACATGAGAGATAATTGCAGGACTCATTGTACGAGATACAAAAAGTTCAGTAATGGAAGTGTACTCGATACAGTCAATGTTCTCACCTATGAGTTCATCACTTACAGCGTTGATTCTAACACCTTTAACACCAACAGTTGCCCCAACAGCATCTACTTGTGGATGCGTAGATATAAGTGCGATTTTAGCTCGCTCACCTGGAATTCGTGCAGATTTTTCAACGATTACAGTTCCATCAGAAATCTCAGGAACTTCAAGTGCTAAAAGCTCTTCTAAAAACTTAGGGCTTGTTCGTGAAAGCTCGATTTGTATACCATTTTCTTTGTCCATATTTACACGACGAACAACAGCTTTAATATGATCACCAACATCAAAAATCTCACCTTTGATACGACTTTTCATAGGAAGAACAGCTCTTACTTCATTGATTTCAATATATGTAGATTGCTGTGTATCTACGCGAGTAACACGCCCTGATACTAATGTTCCGACCTTTGATTTGTATTTGTTAAAAAGTTCATCTTCTACAAGTCTTTGAATATGAAATTCTATTTCACGGTGAAGTTGTGAAGCGCCTGTTCTACCATGGTCTTCAAGTTTATGCTGAATCTGAAGTTGATCCCCAAGCTCTACTTGATCATCGTACTCGCGTGCATCTGTAATAGAAATAAATTGAGGAGCAAGGTATTCATCTTCTAAGTTTGCGTCATCATCAGCTACGACTGTAATGATTTGTACTATATCTATAGATTTTGTTTGATCATTAATCTGTGCTTCAAAAGCAAAGTTTTGATCGATTACTCTTTTTGCAGTTTGAACAAATGCAGTTCTTAAACTCTCAATTACTTTTGCAGGCTCGAGACCCTTTTCATTTGCGATTGCTTCGGCAATATCTAAAATTCTTTCCATAGTTGAGTCCTTAGTTATTTTGTAGGTTTTCTCACAAAAAATAATATGTTATGTTTATATGGGGATTTCTTATGAAGTGTGTCATTCTATCTAAAGTAGCATAAATATAACTTGAAGTGCAAAAGCACTTAATACGATTTTTAGTAGATTTAAAGTATAATCCATAACTTTATAAAAAAACCAAGGACAAAACCGAATGAATTTAAAATTTGCAAGAACAGAGATCAATCAAAAGCCTAAAAAAGCAGAGTTAGCTAAGATTGAAGCAAGTGTAGAAAAAGAAGATAGCGTTATTTTTTACTTTGATAAAGATAATTCTCATAAAGACTTACTAGAACTTCAAGCACACTTTGAAGAAAAAGGAAAAAGTTTTTATATGAGTGAAGTAAAGTATGGTCTTTCAGATAATGAGTACATGTACCAAGTACACATCGTAAACTAGAAAGATTTTAGAGTGAGCAAATTATTATTTATCCAGACGCTTGGATGTGCTATGAATTCTCGTGATTCTGAGCATATGATTGCAGAACTGCATGAAAAAGAGGGTTACGAAACAACGACAGACTTTAAAGTTGCCGATTTAATTTTAATAAATACCTGCTCAGTGAGAGAGAGACCAGTTCATAAACTTTTTAGTGAACTTGGTGGATTTAACAAGCATAAAAAACCATCTGCTAAGATTGGTGTTTGTGGTTGTACAGCTTCGCATCTAGGTGAAGAGATTATAAAAAAAGCCCCCTATGTAAATTTTGTTTTAGGTGCAAGAAATGTATCTAAAATAAGCGAAGTTTTACATAAAGACAAGGCAGTTGAGATTGATATAAATTATGATGAGAGTGAATTTGCTTTTAAAGATTTTCGCTCATCACCTTTTAAAGGTTTTATAAATATTTCCATTGGTTGCGATAAAGCGTGTACCTTTTGCATCGTTCCTAAAACACGAGGCGATGAGATATCTATTCCAGATGCACTTGTAGTACAAGAAGCTCAGAAAATGGTAGATGCAGGGGCTAAAGAGATTTTTCTTTTAGGTCAAAATGTGAACAATTATGGTCGCCGTTTTTCAGGTGAACATGAAAAAGTAAACTTTACAGAACTTTTACGAAGACTCTCCAAAATAGAAGAACTTCAAAGAATTCGTTTTACTTCTCCTCACCCTTTTCACATGGATGATGAGTTTTTAGAAGAGTTCGCAAGTAACCCTAAAGTATGTAAATCAATGCATATGCCCTTACAAAGTGGTTCTACAAAAGTCTTAAAAGACATGAAGCGAGGCTACTCAAAAGAGTGGTTTTTAAATCGTGCTAAAAAATTACGCGATATATGTCCAGAAGCTACGATTAGTACAGATATTATTGTCGGTTTTCCAGGTGAAAGTGATGAGGATTTTGAAGAAACCATAGCCGTTATGAAAGAAGTGAAATTTGATCAAGTTTTTTCATTTAAATACTCTCCTCGACCTCATACCGAGGCCGAAGCGTTTACAAATATTGTGGACTCCGAGGTGGCATCTGATAGATTGTCATATTTACAAGCTTTAAACAATGAAATGATAGATGAGAAACATGCTAAACTTCTTGGAAATGTATACCACATCTACTTTGAAGACCTTCACCGGGATGGTGAACATGTAGCAGGTAGAAGCGATAACAACATCGTAGTTCGAGTTAAAGGGCGAGAAGAGTTACTAGGAAAATTTGCAAATGTTAAAATAACTGCAATAGGCAGAACAATTTTAACAGGTGAGATTATTGCTTAAAAAAATCTCGCGTTCCTTGGGCTTATTTATTGCTCCCTTTCTTGTATCTTTTCTTATCCGTCTTATCTACATAACGAATAGAAAAGTTTTTCACGCTCCAAAAGATTTAGGTGATGAGGCTTTTGTTATGGCGTGTTGGCATGGTGAATTACTTATGATCCCTTACGCATATACAAAGTTTAGAAAAAATCCTCATGTTAAACTTCTTATTTCAGAGCATTTTGATGGAAACTTAATTGCTAAAACCTTAGGCTACTTTGGATTTGACACCATTCGAGGTTCAAGTACTCGTGGAGGGGCAAAAGCGCTTATAGAATCGATTAAGTCGATTAAAAGTGGCTATGACTTAGGTATTACACCCGATGGACCAAAAGGACCACGGCATGAGGTTCATGATGGAATTGTCGTTATGGCAAAAAAAGCAAAAGTAAAAATTACGCTTGTTTCTATAAAACCATCTTCATATTGGCAGTTAAAATCATGGGATAAGTTTGTAATTCCTAAACCATTTGGTATAATTAACTATTATATTAGCGATTTGATAGACTTAGAGGCTTTGAGTCTTGAGGATGCCAAGAAACTTATTCAAGAAGGATTGTTAAAACATGAGCAGTAAACTGATGATACTAATCGTTGCCTTATCTTTTATTTTATTGATGGGTGTTTATTTTATAGCAAATCCTTCGTATGAAAAGTCTATCCGTGCTAAGTATTATTTTGAAGTGGGTGAGTACGAAGAAGCCTTAGTTTTAGCAAAGGAATCTTTCGCTCTTGATGTATATAACCGAATGGCTTCAACAGTGATGGCACAGTCTGTTACATCTTTAAAGTATGTGAAATACATTGAGATGGGTAAAGAATATGCAGCAGAGATAGATGCTATAGCTGAACATGAGTTTATATCTAAGGGCGATAAGGCTAAGATTCGACTCATGTGTGAGATTATGATTTCATCGTATGTAAAACTTGCTCCAAGCGTGATTACAGACAAAGAGCTTGTAGAAGAAAGTGCAATGTATTATAAAAAGTTCGAGACGCTTCTTGAAAAAGTTACTAAAAGAACATAAAAAAGCCTTTCTTCATTTTTTAGAAGAGATACGGGGCTATTCAGATTTAACTGTTAAAAGTTATGATGAAACACTCATAGAATCTGCGAAATCTATAGAAGTTTATAAAGAAAACAATATAACTGTTATAGATTTGATGCCTTACCGGATAAAAATTGCCAAGCTTAACGCAAAGACAATTTCAAGAAAACTAAGTACGCTGCGTAGCTTTGTACAGTATCTGAATCAAGATGCCCCTTTGTATATTTTAAAAGCTGATGAGCGTGTTAAGATAGCAAAAACTTTGCCTAAGCCAGTGACGCATAAACATATTTTAGAAGCACTTCAAAAAGCTGATGCTTATGAAAGCTTAATCATTACTCTTTTGTATTCATCGGGGCTTAGAATCTCTGAACTTTCATCTTTAAAGATTGAAGATATATCAGCCGAGTGGATTCGAGTGCTTGGAAAAGGTCAAAAGCAAAGAGATATTCCTTTATTAAAAAGTACGAGTATCTTGATTGATGAATATTTGAGTAAAAAAGAGCTAAAAACATTTCTTTTAGAAAAAAATGGTGAAAAATTAAGCGAAAATAGTCTAAGATATATTATTACTAAAGTCTTTAAAAGGGTTGCTTTGAAAGTTACACCACATCAACTTCGTCATTCATTTGCAACAGGACTTCTAAACAACAATGCAATGATTTGTGATGTGAGTGAACTTCTTGGTCATTCTTCTATGGCAACGACGCAAATATATACAAAATTAAGCAGTACTCTTAAGCAAGAAACTTATAAAAAAGCACATCCCTTATGTTGAGTCTACATAAATATTTGTACTTAAAAGTACTTGTTACGATTGTTATTTCCAATGCTAAGACAATCGTTTATGTCGAAATGTTAAATGCAAAAGGTTTAGTTAATTCATATGAAGCAACTTTTGATACAAAATATTTAAGCAGTGACATGTATGAATATATCGTTTCATTTACTAAAGAAACACCCTATTTTTATATATCTATTTTAGATAACTCATTTTCTCAAGGTGTAATCCCTACCTGCTCTAAACAAAAAACAGCTTACTTTTATGATCTAAGTGCGAGTGAATACAAGTGTTTTGATGATAAGTGGACTTATTATACAGCTAAGAGCGATGTATATGCTATTGAAAAAGTATATGAAAAGATAGGTGTAGATTTTATATTTTCGCCATTTTTAGTACTTGCACATTTTTTTAAAGATAAGATTAAAGATCATCTTGCTATGTTTATTTTAATTGAAGAAGACTCGATATGCTTGAGTATATTTAAAGAAGAAGCACTTTTATTTGGAGTGTATATAGACATAAAGATAGAAGCAAGTACAGAAGAGCTTCTTATTGATGACACGGAGATGGACTTAGAAGAGATTGACTTAGATGAAGAAAAATCAATTGACTTAGATGATCTTGATACTATTGACGATATAGATGACTTTGGCGATATCGCTGATTTAGACTCAATAGAAGAGATAGAAGAATTTTCAGAATCTAAAGATGTAGAAGAAGAGTTGGCTCAGGCGGAAGATACGCAAGAACACCCAGTAGAAGAATCTAATGGACTCAACCAAGACTACCAACGCTTCGTACTAGTACAAAGTGCTGTAAATGATTTTTACAAAAAATGAAAAATATACGAGTGAATTTATAGAAAATGTTTATATTGCAGATGCTGTTGGTTTAAGCTCTGATATGAAAAAATATTTTGAAGAAGAGATGTTTTTAAATGTTTATCTCAGACATATAGATTTGGTAAATGAAGTGTGTGCTTTAGCTAAGATGGAAATTTCATGAAATACAGCTATATAAAACCAAGAAAAAAAATCTATGCTTACTCCAGAGATGCAACTCTTAGCGGTCTTCTTTGGAATAAGCTTAATCATGCTGTTCTTTACCTATTTCTTTTTACTCTTTAAAGATTATAGATTTACACAAGATAGACTTGAAATTATTTCTCTAAGAGAAGCAACTATGATAGAAGCATCAAGCATGGAAGATGAGATAGAATTTATTCAAATACAAAGTAGTCTTGCAGAGAATATTTTTACAAAAAATACAGTTCTTAAAGACTCCATAGCAAATATGTTTGACTTAGTTCCTCAAAGAATTACACTCTCAGAAGCCAAGTTACTTGAAAATGGTTTGATTCTTTATGGAATAACACCCAACAAAGATGTATATAACTTTATGCTTCAAGCACCTCTTCGCTCTATCTTTCATAGGACATACAGTAGTTTTCATCCAGCAAAAAATGGTTGGCTTCGTTTTGTTTCTACAAACTATATAGATAAAGAGGAAGAAATGAATGAAGATTAATATTTCAAGACAAAATATTTATTTATTGGCTCTTTCTGTTTTTCTTTTTATTTATGTGCTTATATTTGCTTTCGCACTACTTATTCCCGAGGGTAAAGACTATAGAAATAAAAAAGCTGAACTTAAAAAAGAAAATATCGAGCTTCGCAAGCATACTAATTTTAGAGATGAAGTTCAAGAGCGACTGACAGATTTAAAAACAGATAACAGAAATATTATTAAAGCCTTTGACAAAGAGTTTAATACATATAGATTTGAAAAACAATATAAAAATTATTTTAGTTCTTTAAAAGTGTCCGAGCAGACTAAAATAAAAGATGAAAAAGAGTTTAGTGTCTATGAAGTAAAAACAAGCTCTCAAATAAATTCACCAAAAAGTTTTTACGACTTCTTAGATGCTATAAATAAAAGTGATTGGATTATAAGCGTTAACTTCCCAATACATTTTAAAAGAGAAAGTGAAATGATTCGTTCAAGTTTTACGATGAAAGTGTATAAGGTTTTAGAAGATGCCAACACAAGTAAATTAACTATTAGCGAGTAATTCTTTTATTTTTTGAAATACTTTTGTATGTGTATAAAGAAAAGGTCGTAGTTTTGAGTCGATTTCTAAGGTTCTACATTCTTCTTTAAACTCTTTGCTCATTGCAATATTTAGCTTCTCAAAGGCTACAATTAAAATAAAGTCTTTTAGCTTGCTAACTAAATATTTTCTCCCAAGAACAAGTGTGCTTCTTTGTTTTAACAATTCTTTTTCACTCGATGTGATTAAATGCCCTTGCTTTTTTAGCTGTGTATCTATGCAACTAATGTCACCTCTTTTTGTATTGGATGATTTAAAGTAAAATATATTTTCATAAGAATAAACTTTAATATTAGGAGCAAGTAGCTCTTTATCTTCATCTAAATACTGAAAACTTTTTTTAATTCCTACTAGATGCTTATCTAAAAGTGGTTTTGCATACTTGTGTCTAAAGGAATTGCGTAGATATTTTTCATCTTTATTGCTTACATCTTCAAAATATCTGATATTATTATGCCTTAAATAGTTAAGCAGTTCAGGTTTATCAATATGCAAAAGAGGACGAATGAGTTGGTACGCATCTCGTTGCTCTAGCTCTTTCATCCCTGCTAACTCAACACATCCCGCACCCTTGCAAAACTGCATAAGCATCCACTCAAATCTATCTCCAAGGTGATGCGCGGTTAATAGGCTAGTGTACGAGTGTTTAGTGATGAGTTCTTCAAAAAAAGTGTAACGCAGTTCTCTCGCTTTTGCTTCAAAGTTTTTTTTAATTTTAGGTCCAGAGAAAACATAGCAGTTAAGATTGTATTTTGTTGCTAAGTCTTGAGCATACATTACTTCTTCTTTACTTTGTTCTCTCGTATTGTAGTTTACAATTGCTATATCAAATTTTATATTAGCATCGAGGAGTAAGAAGAAAAGGGCAGTGGAATCACCACCAGCAGAAAAGGCTAAGAGGTTTTTAGACTCTCTTAGTGTTTTAAGGGCGGATTCTTTAAGCATTATCCACAGTAGCAGTTAAAATAGTACCTACAAGCTCAGTTACTTTTGCCTTATAGATTTTAGTATATTTCAAGTCTTCGTCTTTGAGTTTATCGTTTACATATATCTCACCATCAATGTCTGGAGCCCAGATAGTTTTTCTAGCACTGAGTAAATACTCATGCTCATCACTCTCGCCATCGATGATAAGCTCGATATCTTGTGCTAAGTCTTTAGCTAAAGATTTCTGCATACATTTATCTGTAATAGCCCCTAAAATCTCCGCACGCAAAGCAATATCTTCGGCACTTATTTTATGCTCCATATCAAAAGCTGGAGTTGTTTCTTCATCAGAATAAGAAAAGACATTTACCCTATCGAAACCAAAACTCTCTGCAAAATCGCACATCTCCTCAAACATTTCTTGTGTTTCATTTGGATGACCAACTATGAAGCTAGTTCGTACAAAAGAGTTCGGTAAACTTCTCATAAAGTTAAGCAGTTCTAATGTTTTGTCTTTACCAAAACCGCGTTTCATCATCCGTAGCATATCATCATTTATATGCTGAATCGGCATGTCAAAGTAATTGTGAAAAATCTTACTTTTAGCGATATTTTTTAAAAGAGCCATACTCGTAGTACTCGGGTAAAGGTATAAGATTCTAGCAGATTTCACACCATCAATAAGTTCGATTCTTTGGATTAAAAGACTTAAACCATCTTTTATATTTTGGTCACGCAAGTACGAACTTGAATCTTGAGATACAAAAGAAAAATCATAATAACCTTTTTTAACAAGACCTTCTACTTCTTTAGCGATAGAGTCAAGATTACGAGAATTAAGCTTACCTTTAAAAGATGGAATCGCACAGAAACTACATTTTTGGTTACAGCCTTCTGAGAGTTTTATGTAGGCATGGTACGAAGAGCCAGTAACAATACGCTCAGCTCCATCAATAAGATAAACAGAATCTGAAAAACGGCTTTTTTTCTCAACTAAAAGCTCATCAATACGGTCATAATCGCCAACACCAGTAAAGATGTCTACCTCTGGCATCTGCTCCATCATATCTTCTTTATAACGCTCACTTAGACAGCCTGCCATAACAAGAAGAGAGTCTTCTTTGCGTGCATCATGTAAAGAAAGAACCGTATTAATTGACTCTTCTTTTGCTGCATCTATAAATCCACAGGTATTTACGATGATAACATCAGCATCTGCCTTGTCATCTGTAAGCTCGAAATTTTGAAGTTTACCCATCATAACTTCCGTGTCAACAAGGTTTTTTGTACATCCTAAAGATACTATGTGAAGTTTATTGCTCATTATTACTACTTTTATATTTAAATTATTTTATATTATTTCGTATTATATCGTATAATGCGGACATGAAAATATATGATGTATTAATCCTCGGCGCAGGGGCGAGTTCTTTGATGTGTGCGAGTCACTTAAAAAGTTCTTTAAATATTGGAATAATTGATAACAATGCTAAAGTAGCATCTAAGTTGAAAATCTCTGGTGGCGGTAAATGTAACATTACTAGTGTAGAAGTTAGTCCTGAACATTTTGATGGAGATGCTGGGCTTGTTTCTCACGCCTTAAACGAATTTTCAAAAGATGACTTGTTGAATTATTTGGCAAAAAACTATCTTAAGCCTATCATCCGTAAAAAGCGTTATTATTTTTGCCGTGATTCTTCTGATGAGATTATAAACATACTTAAAAAGAATTCACGAAATGCCCAGATAATACTCAATACTACAATTTTAGAACTTAAAAAAACAGATGGGATTTTTGAAGTTAAAACATCTAATGGCATACTCAAAAGCAAAAAACTCGTAGTTGCGACTGGTGGAAAAAGTTTTAAAACACTTGGTGCTACAGAAATAGGGCTTGATATCGCAAAGTCTTTTGACATAGCGACAAAAGAATTTACGCCTGCCCTTGTTGGTATGACCTTGCAGCCTGCTCAAAAGTGGATGAAAGAGCTTTCGGGTTTAAGTTGTTTCGTGCATATAAAAGTTGAGGGAAAGACTTTAAAAGAAGATATGCTTTTTGCACATAAGGGTATAAGTGGACCAAGTGTTCTTTCTGCTTCACTGTATTGGAAAAAGGGAAATCTCAGTATAAATTTCCTTCCAAATGATAATATTTTTGCACTTACGAAAAATTCTAAGAAACTCATTAGCTCGACCATTCCACTTGCTAAAAGATTGTCAAAAGCGATTTTAAAAGCACTGGGTATTGAAGATATTGAATGTAAAAAAATCACGCCACAGATAAAAGAAAAACTACAAAAAATCCATGACTATTCTTTTGCGCCTGCTGGTAACTTTGGTTTTACTAAGGCTGAAGTGAGTCGTGGTGGTGTATTGGCAAATGAATTAGTAGTCCAAACATTGGAGTCTAAAAAAATAAATAACTTATACTTTATAGGCGAAGTTGTAGATGTAACAGGTGAACTTGGTGGCTACAATTTCCAGTGGGCATTTTCAAGTGCTGTAGTTTGTGCAAAAGCTTTAGATTAAGAAAGTGTTACTTTTTATGCATCTTTAAGGGAGTTTTCAAAAAAAAGAACATTTAAAAGACAATTTAAAGTTATAAGACTAAAATAAGAGATAAAACAACAGGGGATTTCATGAAAAAACTTTCGATCAAAACGCAAATACTAATAGGGATGATGCTATCTTTGAGTATTCTAGCGGGTGTTCTTACTTATTCTTCAGTTACGCAAAGTACAAATGCTTTAATACTTTCTAGCTATGAAAGTTTGACATCCATTCGAGATTCAAAAACTGCACAAATTGAAAACTTTTTTAATAAAATACAGGCAGATGTGCTTGTACTAGTAGAAAGTAAAAATGTACGAGACTTAGTTGAAGACTTGATATCTGTTCACAAAGAACTTAAGGTACAAGCTAGCGATAATTATCCTGTAGCGCATCATCTTGCACAAGAAAAAATCATTGAGCATGAAAAATATTTTCAAGAATATGCAAAGCGCTACGGCTATTATGATATTTTTATTGTCTGTGCTAAACATGGTCATGTTATGTACAGCCAAGCAAAAGAGTCAGACTATGGTCAAAATGTGGGAACTGGTCCTTTAAAATCAAGTGGACTTGGTGAAGTTTGGAGAAAAGTTAAAGAACTTAAGCGTCCTGTATTTGTAGACTTAGCTCCTTATGCTCCATCGAATGATGATCCTGCAATGTTTGTCGGTGCTCCTATGTATATGGATGGTATTATGAAGTCGATAGTAGTCTTTCAAATCCCAGATAAAAGTATAAATAAAATCATGCAGTACAGAGAAGGCTATGGAGATTCTCAAAAGGATTACCTAGTAGGGCAAGATAAACTTATGCGAAGTAACAGTTTCTTAGACCCAGTTGGGCATAGTGTTAAAGCATCAATGGCAAATCCAAGCACGGGTACTTGTGATACTGTTGCAAGTACTAATGCACTCTCAGGTAAGACAAATTCTGAAATTGTAATCGATTATAACGGGAACCCTGTTTTATCTGCGTATGCACCTTTGAAAATAGCTCAAGATTTAGATTGGGCAATCATGAGTGAGATTGATGAGGCAGAAGTATTAACACTTTCAAATGAGATAAGAAATTATCTAGTGCTTGAGTCTTTAGCTCTTTTATTTATTGTATCTATTTTATTTTATGTGCTTATAAATTTTAATGTTATTAAGCCGCTTAATGCCTTTAAGTCTACAATCTTAAGTATGGCAGATACCCACGATATTACAAAACGAGTCGATACAGATGCTCCACAAGAGATTAAAGAAATGGCTAATAGTTTTAATACACTTATGGACTCACTTCAAAATATTGTCTCAACTGCAAAAGCATCGTCTTCTGAAAATGCTTCCATATCGCATGAACTTTCTGTAACGGCTACTCGCGTTGGAAATAATGTAGAAAGCTCGGTATCAATCATTGATGAAGCTACACATAAATCTCAAGAAATTAAAGATGAAATTAGCCTAGCCATAGTAGATGCACAGTCAAGTAAGCAAGACATACAAACTGCAAATGAAAACCTAGAACTTGCTCGAACAGATATAGTCTCTTTAACATCAAAAGTTCAAAGTACAGCCGAAGCGGAGTATGAACTTGCACAAAGTATGGAGTCTCTTTCTAAAGATGCAAGTGAGGTTAAAACTGTTTTAACTATCATCTCAGATATAGCTGATCAAACAAACTTACTTGCCCTTAATGCCGCTATAGAAGCAGCCAGAGCTGGTGAGCACGGTCGTGGTTTTGCTGTTGTTGCAGATGAGGTAAGAAAGCTTGCTGAGAGAACGCAAAAAACACTCTCTGAGATTAATGCTACCATAAGCGTAGTCGTTCAGTCAATCGGGGATGCATCTACACAAATGAACGCAAACTCAGAAGAGATCCAGACACTTGCAAATTTAGCACAGGATGTTGAAGATAAAATCAACGAGAGTGTAAATATAGTAAACGATGCCGTTCGTGCAAGTGACAAAACCGTAAAAGATTTTGAAAAAACAGGTGAAAATGTAGACCTTATCGTGCAAAAAGTCCAAGAGATTAACACACTCTCAGGAACAAATGCAAGAAGCGTAGAAGAGATAGCAGTAGCAGCTGAACACCTCAATACACTGACAGATGAGTTAAGCACCCGACTTGAAATCGTAAACGCTTAAAAAGATTGTCCTCACAGGAGCCTCTAGCGGAGGTCCTGGACAAATTCAAAAGATAGTCTCATCTTTGGCAAAACTTACAGATACTAGCGTCATTATTGCCCAACATATGGTAGAGGGTTTTTTCCCAAGTTTCGCTTCAACACTTCAAAAAAATACAGTAAATACCATAGAAATTATACAAAACAATCAAGTTCTTGAAGCTTCTAAGATTTATTTAGGAGAGGGGCTTACTTGTTTAGATGCTAGGCAAGTTCGCTTTATCAAAAAAACTGCTTCACTCAATGGCTATAACCCTGATATAAATACATTGTTTAAGGCTTTTGTTTCTTTTGATAAAGAGTGTAAAATTCTTTGTGTAATCTTAACAGGAATAGGAAGTGATGGAGTAGATGCATGTAAGGCTCTTGCTAGTAATGGCGCTATTTGTATAACAGAAAGTAAAAGCAGTGCCATAGTTGATGGAATGCCTAAGCGTGCTAGAGCCTTAGTTCCAAATATAAAAGTCCATGAAATGGATGAAATCATACAAGCAATAAATGAGTTTTGTGATGTTTAGTTTCTTTAAAAAGGACAAGACAGTCCCTGTGATTTCAGAACTTATACACGATGTAGATTATGACGATGTTAGGCCTATTGCAGATTACTTTCATAAAGAAACTGGAATAATATTTGACACTCAAATGATAATACTAAAAAGTAAAGTCATCGCTTTTTGTTAACAGCACAAGATATATTCATTTAAAAAGCTGTTAGCAGATGTTAAATCCGTAGAACATATAAAACAAGACTTAATAGACCATTTAACAACTAATGAAAGCTATTTTTACCGTGAACTTAAGCAAATTATGGATTTAGTTGAACTTGTTAAAAAATCAAGCGCAGACATAAGTATTTTATGTGCCCCATCATCTACAGGTGAAGAACCTTATTCTATCGCTATCGCCTTACTTGAAGCAGGGGTACATCCAAGTAAGTTTAAAATACTAGGAATTGACATCAACGCACAAGTAATTTTTAAAGCCAAAGAGGCAATATATATACAAGAGCATATGCGAAATTTATCTCCTCAAATTATTTCTAAATATTTTGCAATGGAGCATGAAAAATATACACTAAGTCAAAGTGTAAAATCATTGGTTTCTTTTGAAGTTATAAATCTTTTTGATGAAAGTTTAAAAGCGATAGGCAAGTTTGATTTTGTTTTTTCCAGAAATATGCTTATTTATTTTGACAAAGAAACAAAACTAAAGGCTAAGAAAATTCTTGATAACCTAAGAAAAAATGAAATAAATGATGTCTTTTTCGGTCACGCAGATTTATTTTAATGGTGCTGGATTGCAAATTCTGAGATAGTTTAAAATTGGGCTAAAAGCATTAAAGTACTTTTATAGTAGCTTCTTGTTAGCCATACATCTAAAATAGTACTTTAATACAATTTTAGTATCCTTTTCTTTATTAATACACTATAATTGTACTAAAAGACTTTTATAGGAGATGCTATGAGTACAAAAATATTTTTAGGTATGCAAGTTAAACAAACTGTTAAACCTGAGTATAGCTTTATTGATGATACTCAAATACTAGGAAAAGTCATACGACATAAAAGAACTAGTTTAGGTATGACAATGGAGAAAACAGCACAGCTATGTGGAGTAAGCTCTAAGTCCCTATCTCAATTAGAAAATGGCTCTAATGTTCGTATAGATACAGTCTTTAAGATTCTTAATATATTAAGTATAAAGATAATAATAGATGAATAAGTTATATATACATCATAAGGGTATCCTCGTAGGTGAGATAGTCAATATTTCCAAATCTCTAAAAGTAATAAATTTTCAATTTTAAAAGCAATAGGTTTAGAAACAACAGGTGCTTTAACTTTTAGTGAAACAAAAATCTACAATATTGCTACATCATTTGAAGACATTACTTATGAAGAATTAGAACAAAAGATTAGAGGAATTAAGTGATTTCTACAATGAGAGTACTACGGTAATAAAAAGAAGTCTTGCTAAGGACTATGTAGATAGCGATAGCGATAAAATAAAAGTATCCAAGTATCTCTTTAAACTACAAAAAAACTTTATCCCAATAATGAGACCACTGCACAGTAAAAAAACAAACTAAATCTCTTAAAACCCCTTATATTAAGTTATTTAAAGCCATTTATTTGCTATAATTACACCACGAATTTAAAGATATTTTAAGCTAAAAGGCAATAATTTGGCATTTCAAGAGAATACTCCAACATTTACAGATTATGCTGTTAACGATAGACTTCAATATGTAGATTCATTTCTAAAAGAGATAGATAGTATAATAGATTTTAGAAAGTTAAAACCTATTTTAAATAAGAATGGTATCGGTACAAAGAATGTTTGTGGAGTAAAAGCTTATGACAATATCCTTATGTTTAAAATATTACTCTTGCAAAAATTCTATGACCTGAGTGACGAAAAGGTTGAAGAAGCACTTTATGCAAACTTACTGTTTATGAAATTCGTAGGTTTAAGCCTAGAGGACTTAGCTCCTGATAGTACAACCATAGGTAGATTTAGGAACTCTTTGATAGATACTAAAATATATGATAAGCTATTTAACCATGTAAATAAACAACTAGAAGATAAAGGCTTAATAGCTAAAAGTGGTAAATCAATTTTAGTAGACGCAACTTTAATTAAATCTTTGAATGATGGAGTTAAAGATAAGGATAAAGAGCAAAGAAATGCCAATAGAGTAAAAGTAGAAGAAGCCAATAGAACCCTTGACTTACAAATAAATGAAGAACTCAAGAAAGCAAAACCATCAAGAAAAAAAGTAGATAAATTATTACGAAAGAAAGAACATAACTCAAGAACATTTAAAAATCAAGAGCTAGATGAACTACAAGGCATAGATACTAAAGATATCGAGACCTCAAAAAATATTATAGAAAATAGCGAAGATAGTTATGATCAAACCGACAAAGTAGATAAAGAGGTAAGAACAGGATATCAAACTGGTACAAAGCAATATGCAACAGGATACAAGGGACACATAGCAACAGACTCAGACTCTGGTGCAATACTAAAACCAATAATGACATTTGCAAATACATCTGACATATCAGTTGTCCAAACCATCGTAGAAGAGCTGGAAGATATAGAAGCATTCTATGGAGATAAAGCATACAAGTCTAAAGAAGTAGATGAACTATTAGAGAAGAATGAAATAGAAAATGAGATTTGTCTCAAAGAGACACAGAAGATGACTAAGGATGAGAGAGCAGCACAAAGAGAGATAGAAAAACCAAAACATAAAATCAGGGCAAAGGTTGAACATAGCTTTGCGCGTCTAAAAACCCAAATGAAATATCATACCAGTAGGTATACTGGATTAGTCCGCAATAATATGAATTTTACAATAGCTTGCTTAGCCTCAAACCTAAAACTATTTGCCCATAAACAAATAGCCTTACGAAAAGTAAGAAATAGCTAGGAAATATGATAAGAAATAAAGGGTATTTAGATAACTTTAAGGGTGAGAAACAATTTATGATGAAAATTAAGCAGATATATTTTAGAGATTTCAAAAAAATATTTTAAAATTAGGATTGGGGTAGTGTTTGGGGTTGTGCTGTGGTCTCATAATATAAAAAGCATTAATAAAGAGTCTTCAGAAAGTTAGGTTTTTACTGGGTTAGTAATTGTCTAGTTTATAGGGGATATTCCAGTATAGGTGGTGCTCGATACTAGATTCGAACTAGTGACCACTACCATGTCATGGTAACACTCTACCGCTGAGTTAATCGAGCAATTGATGATTGAAGAATGTATTTTATCCTAAAATTCTTAAAATAATTAATTCTTTATATTTAATTTATGTTTATTAAGTGTATAATTGCGACATTAAAAAATACCCTTATGAGAGTAAACTATGAAGTTAAGTGAATTAGACGATTTAGGCTTAAAAAATGTAGGTAATATATACCATAACCTAAGTTATGCTGATTTAATCAAGCATGAGTTAGACAATGGTGAAGTACAGCAAACGAATAAGGGTGCAACAGCAGTTGACACCGGAATCTTTACGGGTCGTTCTCCTAAAGATAAATTCTTTGTAGATCGTGATCCATCAAACAAGTATATTGCTTGGGGTGATGTAAATAAAAAAGTTTCTTCTGAAATTTTTGATGAACTTTTAGTAGTTGCTCAAGAGCAACTCTCAAACACTGACCTATACATAACTGATGTTTTTTGTGGCTCTTCTGTAGCTTCAAAGCGTTCAGTGCGTTTCGTTTCAGAAATAGCATGGCAGTCACATTTTGTAAAAAATATGTTTATCCGCCCAACAGAATCAGAACTTGAAGTTTTTAAATCTGACTTTGTTGTTTTAAATGCGTGTAAAGCAGTAAATGACAAGTGGAAAGAACACGGTTTAAACTCTGAAGTTTTCGTACTTTTTGATGTTGAAAACAATATAGCAATTATCGGTGGTACTTGGTACGGTGGTGAGATGAAAAAGGGAATTTTTTCAATGATGAACTACTGGTTACCATTAGAGGGTAAACTTGCTATGCATTGTTCAGCAAACATTGGAAAAGATGGTGATACTGCACTTTTCTTTGGGCTCAGCGGAACAGGTAAAACTACACTTTCTACTGACCCACACCGTGCTTTAATCGGTGATGATGAACATGGTTGGGATAATCACGGAGTATTTAACTTTGAGGGTGGATGCTACGCAAAAGTTATCAACCTTGATGGTAAAAGCGAACCAGAGATTTATGGCGCTATTAAAACAGATGCGCTCCTTGAAAATGTAGTAATGTACGGAGAGGGTGAAGTAGATTACGAAGATGGCTCAAAAACTGAGAATACTCGTGTTTCTTACCCGATAGAGCATATTGCAAACCATAAAAAAGATTTAATGGGTGGTCATCCAGAAAATATTATATTCTTGACAGCAGACGCTTTTGGTGTATTACCTCCTGTTTCTAAACTGACTAAAGAACAAGCTATGTACTATTTTTTAAGTGGTTACACAGCAAAAGTTGCAGGAACTGAACGCGGAATTACTGAGCCAGTTGCAACATTTTCAGCTTGTTTTGGTGAAGCTTTTTTACCATTGCACCCAACAGTGTATGCTAAACTTCTTGGTGAAAAAATCGATAAGCACAATGTAAATGTATACCTTGTAAATACAGGTTGGACTGGTGGTGCTTACGGTGTTGGTAAACGCATGAGCATTAAAAATACAAGAGCATGTATAAATGCTATTTTAGATGGAAGTATTCAAAAGTCAGAATTTGACACAACTAAAACATTTAGACTTCAGGTTCCAAAAACTTTAGGTGATATCAAATCAGAGATTTTAAATCCTCGTAATGCTTGGGAAGATAAAGAGTTGTTCGATAAAACTAGAGATAATCTTGCAACAATGTTTATTTCTAACTATAAAAAATATCAAACTTCAGAGCATACAGATTATGCCCCATTTGGTCCAGTAGTAGGAAGCTAAAGTTAGCTTTCTTACTCCCTTTATACTTTCTTTTTCTTCTTTGTAGCAGCTTCTAAATAAAACCATAAACTACCACCCATAACAACTAAAATAACAGGTGCAATCCAAGGTTTTTCGCTAATGATACCGGCTAACTTCATCAATGGCTCACCCGAATAATAACTCCCCATACCTACAACTAAAGCCCAAACTGCAGCACTCAAGACATTGAGTATCGCAAACTTTTTGAAGTCGTATTTTGTAAGTCCAATTGCGATAGGTATTAAAGTCTTAATCCCGTAAACAAATTTTTGAATCAAAATAATCCACGAACCATATTTTTTCATCATAAGGTGAGAAAGGGCAAGTTTTCGTCTATGTTTACGCAAGCCTTCCATCATCATAGTTTTTTGGTATCGTGCCATGTAAAATAAAGCGACATCACCAAGGGCATTTGCTGTAAAAGCTATGGCAATAGAAGTAGTAATATCCATCTTCCCCATATATGACAGAACGCCTGCACCAAGAAGGGCTACAAATCCACCACCAAAAGAGTAAAGAAAAAGTCCTATATATCCGTATGTCGCTAAGTTACTAAAAGTGTCTTCCATTGTCAAGTCCTAAAGTTTTTTTATTTTTTGTATTTCATCACGAAGTCTTGCGGCTTCTTCAAAGTTTAATTCTTTTGCTGCAGCTTTCATCTTGAGCATTAAAGCTTTTGTTATATCTTTTTTCTCACGCGCTGGCATCTTGTCTTTCTTCTTATGTTTTTCATAGAGTTCACCGTAGTCATCGACTTTTAGATTTTCATCAAGTTTACGAATGGTAGTTGTTGGTGTGATTCCATGTTTTTCATTATGCGCTTCTTGAATCTTTCTTCTTGAGCTTGTTGTGTCGATTGCTTTTTGCATAGACTTAGTGATTTTATTTGCATAAAGAATGACGCGACCATTTGCATTTCTAGCCCCACGACCTATTGTCTGAATAAGTGCTGTCTCACTCCGTAAAAAGCCTTCTTTATCAGCATCTAAAATTGCAACTAAACTAACTTCAGGTAAATCAAGCCCCTCACGCAATAAGTTAATCCCAATGAGTACATCAAACACACCTTGACGAAGCGCACGGATGATTTGGTTACGCTCTATTGTATCGATGTCTGAGTGCATGTACTGTACTTTTATACCTAAGTCTGCAAGGTACTTTGTAAGTGCTTCTGCCATTTTTTTTGTAAGAACGGTAATGAGAATTCTTTCATTTTTTGCAGCTATTCCTATGATCTCATCGTGAATATCTTCGACTTGATTATCGGATGTGCGTATCTCTAAAATAGGGTCCAGTAGTCCAGTTGGGCGGATGATTTGTTTCGCTACGACACTTGACATCTCAAGTTCATAAGGAGCAGGTGTAGCTGAAACAAAAAGATAATGAGGCGCTTTGTTTATGTACTCATCTGCCATTAAAGGACGGTTGTCTAAGGCTGAGGGGAGTCTAAAGCCATAATCTACAAGCACTTCTTTTCTCGCACGGTCTCCTGCATACATTCCTCTGTATTGGGGAAGTGAAACATGCGACTCATCGACGATAATTAAGTAGTCTTCATTTCTTTGTGTAAAGTAATCAAGCAAAGTAAAAGGCGCTTCGCCTGGTTTTTTATTTGTCAAAAGGCGTGAATAATTTTCAACACCCTTACACATTCCGGTAGTTTGTAGCATCTCTAAGTCAAACTCAACTCTTTGTTTAAGTCTTTGGTACTCAAGTAATTTTCCACTTTTTGTAAAGTATTTGAGTCTATAATCTAGCTCATCTTCGATGCGTTTAATCGCTACTGACATTTTTTTCTTGACTCACACTAAATTGAGAACAGGCATAAATAGTAAATTTTTTATGCTCTTCAAGTTTTTTGTTATCGATCACTTCAAAGGTATAAATAGCTTCTACCTCATCACCAAAAAACTCTACTCGAATAGCTTCTTGTTCAAAGTAGGGTGGGTAAATATCTATACTTTCCCCATTCACTCGAATATGTCCAGAATCAAAATAGGTATCGTTTCGACTGTACCCCATTTCAACAAGACGAAGGAGGAGTTTTTTTTTGATTTATGTCATCGCCAACATTAAGAACTTGTATCATATTGAGATATTCTTCAGGATCACCTAGACCGTAGTTAGCAGATACAGATGCTATGACAATTACATTATCATAAGAGAGTAGGTTCGCTGTTGAAGAGAGTCGCATACGCTCTAACTCATCGTTAATAGACGAATCTTTTTCTATAAACAAATCCTGACGAGGAATGTAAGCCTCCGGCTGATAATAATCATAGTAAGAAACAAAGTACTCAACATGCGCCTTAGGAAAGAAACTTCTAAACTCACTATACAGTTGAGCCGCTAAAGTTTTGTTATGCGTCATAATGATAGTAGGCATCTTAGTATTTTCTATAACCTTAGCCATAGTGTAGGTTTTACCGCTCCCAGTAACACCTTCAAGTGTTTGGTAACGATTCCCTTTTAAAATACTGTCGGTAAGTTCGGCGATTGCCGTGGGTTGATCTCCAGCTGGAGAAAAGTCCGATGCTACTTCGAAGTTTATTTCTTTTTTCATTAGTGGAATTATAGCATTTAGTTCTAAATATTAGTGAAATTCACTGTTTTAGACTTGTTTTTTAAGGATGTGGCTGTTATATGGCTGCTGAGAAAGTTAGTTTAGTTCTTAGAAATTTTGGACTTATTGTGTAGGCTATAGTATAATAAAAATAGTTATAAAATATTTGGGTCAGTTTATAGAGGTTTTAATGAGTATAGTAAGTGCCTAACCAAAATTAATGACATAAAACTGGATTGAAAAATGCTTAGAGAAATATATGAGATATATAAGCCTAAAACAAGAAGTAATACAGCAATTACAAGAAGTTATAAAAACAAATAAAAAACATAAGAGTAGAATGAGAGCTCAAGCACTTCTATTGAGTAATCAAGGGAAAAAAGTTCAAGAAATAGTAGAAATAATTGGATATTCACAAAGAACACTCTATCGGTGGTTTGATAGATTTAATCAAGATAATATAAGTACAGTTCATGAGTTGGCAGGTAGAGGGAGAAAGCCTAAATTAACAATAGCTAAACATGAGTCTTCAATCAAGATGTATATAAAAAACTATAATGTAAATGAGATTCTATTAGCCTTAGAAAAAGAGTTCACTACTCTTGAAGTAAGCAAACGAACTTTAAAAGATTTTTTAGAAAGATTGGTCTTAGCTATAAGAGAGCTAAAAAGGTCATTATGAAAAATAGTAAATGGAAAAACTATTTCGATAAGTTTATTCAGCTTAAAATGCTTAGAGAATGGGTAAAAGAAGGACTTTGTGAACTCTCCTTTTATGATGAAAGTGGTTTTTCACTTAATTCAAATATTCCGTATAGATGGTCGGCAGTTGGGACACCTGCACTTATCCCATCAATAAGATTTACAAAAAGAATTAATGTACTTGGATTTCTTAATACAGATAAAAAAGTGTATTTTATAAAATGCTTACTGGAAAAGTTGATACTGATGTTGTTATAGGTTTTTTTGATGAATTTGCTAAACAAATTAAAAAACAACTATCTGTGTATTAGATAACGCCTCAACTCACACTAGTAAAAAGTTTAAAGCTAAGCTTCAAGAATGGAAAGAGTTAGGACTACATATATTATACTTGCCACCTTACTCCCCAGAGCTAAATCCTATTGAGATGCTCTGGAGAGAAATGAAATATACATGGACGGATTTGAATGCTATGGACTCATTTGATAACTTTCATGAGCACATTAAAAAAATGCTTGATGGCTTCGGTTCAGAATATGACATTAATTTTGGTTAGGCACTTACAATATGGAATGAGTGAACATATTTTTAAAAGTCATAATAAAACATTGTTGTTGTACCATTTAGTATTTCCAGCAAAATACAGAAGAAAAGTATTTAGCCAAGGTATCGAAGATACCTTGGTAAATGTTTGTATCGGTAGATGTCAGTCTAGTTGTCCAAATTAAGTACCTAGAAAGTACCACCTTTGTCTAACCCGAATGTCTTTCAGCTGAAACTTTATCAGCTATATTGTTTACCTTTGCTTTATTGGGGTTTAAATGTACTTCTTTTGTGAAATACCAGTTACGAGTACTACCACTCCATCTACGAGGGTTGGCTGCTTTAGCCTTCTCATATACTCGATGTCTTTTTCTCTAAAATCTCCTTATCTTGAAGCAAGTGTCTTTGAACTGGTGTGACAAACCCAATACTACTATGACAGTGTTGATGGTTATACCAAGTCACAAATGTTTCACACCATATTCTTGCCTCAACTACACTATCAAATGGCTTACTAGGATAGCCCCCTGTGTCAGGATAGTTGTCCGAAACTTATGATATAAATCTTAATAAGGAACAAGACAATGAGATATAGTAAAGCATACAAAGAAAAAGCAGTAAAAAAAGTGTTGGAAATGAGAGACACCCAAACTATGGGAACAATAGCAAAAGGCTTAAATATCTCAAAAGCCACCCTGCACATATGGCTAAAAAATACTAAGGATACTCAAACAACAGATGGAGTGATAACACTTTCTGATAAGCTCCAAATCCTAAAAGAAAGCTACAGCATGAACGATGAAGCACTCAGTGCTTACTGCAGAGAGAAAGGTCTATTTAAACATCAACTCCAAGAGTGGGAGAAGGACTTCCTTAAAGCCCATAAACCTGAAGACTCTACCGCTAAGAAAGCCCTAGAGGAGGAGAGAAGTAAGAGTAAAGCCTTAGCCAAGGAGTTGCGACGAAAGGAAAAGGCTCTAGCAGAGACAGCAACACTCTTAGTATTGCAAAAAGTTTCAAGCACTGTTGGAGGGAGAGGAAGTATGATACCTCTAGCAGTGCGAAAAGATATCTTAATCCTTGTTACACAAGCACATACAGATGGAGCACCTTTTTATAAAATAGCCCCTATCGTAGGATGTTGCACGAGAACACTCAAAAGATGGCAAGCTAATGAGCAGGATAAGCAGAACCCAGCGAATAAACTTCGAACCAACTAACAAACTCTCTCAAGAGGAGAGAGAGCAGCTGATAAGCGTTGCTAACAATGAGAGCTATAAAAACCTATCCTCGCATCAAATAGTGCCTAAGCTTGCAGACAAAGGAATTTACCTTGCATCTGAATCAACATTTTACAGAGTACTCAAAGAGCATAAGCAACTGACCCATAGACATAAACAAAAAGAAGGGAGTAGACATAAGCCAACTCCTTTGGTAGCCTCAGAGCCTAATCAAATCTACAGTTGGGATATTACTTATCTACCAACAACAGTGCAAGGTGTATTTTATTACCTTTACCTCTTTATGGATATATATAGTCGCAAGATAGTCGGATGGCAAATCTATACCAAACAGAGCAGCGAGTTGGCTTCTGAAGTTATTAAAGATATAGCTATTAATGAAAACATCAAAGTAGATACAGTAACACTGCACTCAGACAATGGCTCCCCTATGAAAGGAGCTACATTTTTAACAACACTTCAAAAGCTAGGCATTATGCCCACCTTTAGTAGACCTAGCGTGAGTAACGATAATCCTTACTCAGAGTCCATGTTTAAAACACTCAAATATACACCCTCCTATCCTAGTAAGCCATTTGATAGTGTAGTTGAGGCAAGAATATGGTGTGAAACATTTGTGACTTGGTATAACCATCAACACTGTCATAGTAGTATTGGGTTTGTCACACCAGTTCAAAGACACTTGCTTCAAGATAAGGAGATTTTAGAGAAAAGACATCGAGTATATGAGAAGGCTAAAGCAGCCAACCCTCGTAGATGGAGTGGTAGTACTCGTAACTGGTATTTCACAAAAGAAGTACATTTAAACCCCAATAAAGCAAAGGTAAACAATATAGCTGATAAAGTTTCAGCTGAAAGACATTCGGGTTAGACAAAGGTGGTACTTTCTAGGTACTTAATTTGGACAACTAGACTGACATCTACCGCTCTTTAGCCTCTCTAGCAGTAGAGTGTATAAATAACTCAGTCTCTTTAGTTTCTTCATTGACAACCTTCATAGCTCTTACTATAGCATTGTCATTTTTATCTAATTTTACAGGCGTTGATTTCTCTTCATCAAACTGTTTATTGCGTTTTCTGCTGACAACTAGGTATTCATAGCTATTCTCAATAAGATAATCAATATTCTCCTGCGATGCTATACCAGCATCCATAATCAATAATGATTTATGAGAGGATAAAAGGTTTTTTCTTTTTTGAGGAACTTTCAATTTATCTAACATCTCTTTAAATGTTGTGGCTTCACCAATATTCCCATCAAATATCTCACTCTTTCTTACAAACCCACTACTATCAAGCATTACTGCTAGAGTAATGATTTTAGCATCACTTCTTTTTTCCTTACTTCTTCCTCTTTTAGCTTTCTCTACTCCCTCAACACCACCTTCAAAGTATGTGTTAGTAAGGTCATAAAGAGTTATTGTTTCATCATACTCAAATATTGCTTTTTGGGTAGTATATAGATGCTTTTCTAAGTCATCTTTATGAGCTAAAAGCTTATCGGATATTCTATAGATACTATTAGAAGATATCTTATTATAATCACACCCTATAAGCTCATTAATAGCACTTGTATTACATAAGTAATCATAAGCTTTAGCTTCACTACTAGGATTAGCAATCTTTGCTATTAGAGTGCCTATAGCACTATTGTATTGAATATTTGTAAAACCTAACTCTTTTAGTTTAGCATCTAGTTTTAACTCTTTGATTGTTTCATAAAGTATATTCTCTATACCTATATCTTTTATATCACTATTTTTTATTGTAGTTGTATCTATCTCTTTGTATCTATCTTCATCATTAAGAGTTGTATCTACTACTGCTTGTGCTGATATGATTTTTAGAGCATAGTGTTGTGCGATTGTTTCTAAATCTTTATCTAGTGTAAACAGACTTGGAGCCTGTTTGATAATCTCATCTACTCTTTTGGATAAAGTAGCCCAATCTTCTTGTTCTACATTAAAATCACTTCCTAAATTAAGGAGAGTTCTTTTCTTCACCTTTTTACCAACTCTTATGGATTCCATTAATCTATAAGTGTAATAGTTCTGAGTTGAGTCTTTTTTGCTCTTAGAGATTGTTTTAATTATGTACATGCGAAGATTGTAGCAAATTAAGCATTAATATAAACTTAAATAATATTATATTCGGGTACCACATTAGTATATTTGAAAGGTGATTTCCCTAAAACAAGTGGTTTAATATCCAAAAGAATTGTCAAATTTGAGGATTTAGTGGATTTCTGCTTGGAAAATGATGAAGTTGGGTTAAACAAGTTAGTCCTCAAGTTTTATGCAAAAGTTGTTAAAGATGATTTAATAGGACCAATCTTTACAGATACCTTAGGTAAAGATTTGAGAGATGCGAAATGGCAAGCACATATTGAACTTTTGACAGACTTTTGGGCTTCTATTGCTTTGGGAGACTTCACTTACAGGGGCAGTCCCTTCGCGCCTCATGTACAGTTTGAAGAAAGATTGAGCATAAAAGCATTTGAAAGATGGTTAGAGCTCTTTTTTGAAACACTGAATAGTATTTATGAAGCACAAATTGCACAACAATTTCTTGCTAAAAGTAAAAATATCGCAGGTAATTTTATTCGTAATCTAAATATTACATAGCTGTGTTATACTTTCCCTAAATACAAAGGAATAGATATGGCATACATAGACTTAACAACAAAAAACTTTAACGAAACACTTGATAGTAACGACATAGTAATTATAGATTTCTGGGCCCAGTGGTGTGGACCTTGTTTACAGTTTGCTCCGATTTTTGAAAAAGTAGCAGAGGATAATCCTGATGTTGTTTTTGGTAAGGTAAATACTGAAGAACAAAAAGCAATATCTGCAGAGTATGGAGTTCAATCGATTCCAACACTTATGGTTGTGAGAGAGGGTATCATCTTACTTAATCAAGCTGGTTCTCTTCCTGAAGATGCTTTTGATAAGATGATAGCACATGTTAAAGGGCTAGATATGGATCATGTTCGTGCAGAGATTGCTAAAGATGAAGAGGCTGATGACTAAGTTATGAAAAACTGGTATGAACAAACACGGGCTAAAACAGAAAATATATTTCAAGAAATAATTTCACATGATTTTGTAAAAGAACTTACAAGTGCCACTTTAGATAAAGACACTTTTGGTTTTTATGTAAATCAAGATGCACTTTATCTTAGTGAGTATAAAAAAGCATTAGTTGCTGTGGGAAGTAAATGTCATAAGCCTGAAGATACGCAGTTCTTTTATGAATCTGCAACGGGGATTATTCAAGTCGAAGATGCTTTGCACAAAGATTTCTTAGAAGAAAAGTATGTAGATGCTACACCTTCTCCAACCTGTGAACTTTATAACTCTTACCTTGCACGCATTGTTAACAATAAATCTGTAGAAGTCGGAGTTGCGGCTGTACTTCCCTGTTTTACTATCTACAAAGAAGTAGGCGATTTTATACTCGACACGCAAACAAATAAAGACTCAAACCCTTACCAAGCGTGGATAGATACTTATGCAAGCGATGAATTTGCTCTCGCTGTAAAACAGGCTATAAGCATAGTTGATACCTACGCACTTACTGCATCTCCACAAAGCTTAGCTAAGATGGAAGAAGTTTTTATCAAGACATCGAAGTTAGAATGGATGTTTTGGGATTCTGCATATAAACAAGAGGCATGGAAAATATGAGTGAGAAGTACTGCGCTGTTCTTAGTATTGCAGGTTCAGATTCTGGCGGTGGTGCTGGTATTCAAGCCGATATTAAAAGTATCAGCGCAAACGGTGGCTACGCTGCATCTGTGATTACTGCAAGTACCGCTCAAAATACGCAATGTGTAACGGACATTCACCCAATCCCAGTTCCTCACATCATAATGCAAATGAAAGCGGTCTTTGATGACATAAGTTTTTCTGCCGTTAAAATAGGAATGCTTCATTCATCTGAGGTCATTCAAGCAGTAAAAGAAACTTTGCATCTGTATAAGATAAAAAAAGTAATCTTTGACCCCGTCATGATAGCTACTTCGGGAGATAAACTTCTTAATGATGACGCAGTCCAAAGCCTTAAAGAGTTTTTACCGAGTGTTATGCTTATCACACCAAATATTCCTGAAGCTGAGTTACTTATAGGGCATAGTATAGACTTAGAAAACCTTCAATCATCTGCAAAAGAATTAGCCGAGGCTTATCAAACTTCTGTTTTACTCAAAGGTGGACATTTAAAACTTACTGATACGATGACAGACATACTTTATAACTATGAAAGTAAAAAGATAACTGTAATTCACAATAAAACCATAGAAACTAAAAACACGCATGGAACAGGATGCAGCTTATCTTCGAGCATTGCTACTTTTATAGGACTTGGACTAAGTGTAGAAGACTCTTGTATCAAAGGTTGTGCGTATCTTAACAGAGCAATAGATGCAGGAAAAGACAAAGTACTAGGTTCAGGTCATGGACCCATAAACCATTTTTATAATTTAACTACTTTAAAAGGAATCTAAGTTGGTATATGAAAATATTGTACTTATAGGTTTTATGGGAAGTGGTAAAACGAGTGTTGGTAAAATTTTAGCGAGACAACTTCATAAAAAATTTATGGATGTTGATACGCTTATAGAAAAAGAACAAAATGCTAGCGTGACTGAGATTTTTAAGGCTAAGGGAGAAGAGTACTTTCGTTCTCTTGAGCAAACATGCATTGATGAACTAGCTCAAAACAAAGGACAAATCATCGCAACAGGTGGAGGCTTACCGATATACAGTAGCATCCCAGAGAAGTCTTTAGTCGTTTACATAGATGCTGACTTTGATGTTATTTTAAATCGTTTATCAAGCAAAGAACATGCTAAGAGACCTTTGCTCCAAGATGAGGTTCGTGCGAGAACTCTTTATGAAGAGCGTATAGACATATACAAAGAACAGGCTTTACTTACAGTAGTGCCAACCAAAAGATACAGATTTTTATTCATGTTATCGTTGATTTTATTTTAGATAAAAGAGTTTTATAAGTTTACAAATAAAGTTTATTTTTTATTTGTAAAGTCGAGTTGTCCGCTGCTATATGTTTTTCCAAAACTTATAACAAGGTTATAAACCTGACTTAAGCCACTTTGAAAATCTTCTTTTGTGAGTGAAGAAAGAGGATGTATAAAGGCAGAATACAAAACATCCTCAGAAACTGCATAACGAGCATCAAGCGCTAAATGAAAGTTAGAATGCATAAGAGAATCTTTTATTTTTGGAGCCAAATTTGAGTAGCTAGTTATAGAAGATATTATCCTCATTCTATCATGGTTCTCATCTGAAAGAAGCACCATTTTTCTCCCCAAGTATTTAAAAAAAAGATAGCCTTTTTCTTCTTCTAAAACTTCTGTATCTTTAGATGCTTTAACAAGATTGGTAAGTTCTTCTTGTGTAGTTCTCGATGCTTGACTCTCAAGTGAATGTTTATGAACTAAACCTTTGAGTGTATGCTTTTTCATCGTGCTTTTTTCAGATTTAATTCATACAGAGCTAAAACTCTAGACATAATATTGTCATTACTGATAAACTTAGTTAGAACAGTAACTGCATAATACTCACCCATAGTAACTGCCTGCGATTCTCCCGCACCATTTTTTTCTTCATTCTTAATAGATAGTTCTCTATGTTGGGCATAAACTGTAGCATACTCAGCTGCAGTAAACTTTTTCTTACTTTTAAGTACAGTTAAAAATTCTTCTTGTAATTGTGTCATTCTTATCCCTTTATTCTAATAAGCGTATTATAGACCTTTTTTATTAAAACTTGCTAGAATTATGCAAAGGTTAATTAAATGGAAGATTTTACATATTACAACCCTACAAAGATAGAGTTAGGTAGAGATAAAGAAAACAATATTGGCGAGTACATAGCAGATGCAGGTATAAAAAAAGTACTTTTATTATACGGTATGGGTAGTATTCAAAAGTCTGGTTTATACGAGAGAATTATTGCCTCACTTAAAAAAGCTAAGATTGAGTTTGAAGTTTTAGGTGGAGTTGTAAGTAACCCACTTTTAAGTAAGGTAAACGAAGCTATCAAAATAGCTAAAGATAAAAAAATCGAAGCAGTTTTAGCTGTTGGAGGTGGCTCTGTTGTAGATAGTGCAAAGGCAATTGCAGCAGGAGCAAAATACGATAGCGATGTATGGGACTTTTTTATTCATAAGGCACAGATTAAAGAAGCTTTACCTGTCTTTACTGTTATGACACTCTCAGCAGCTGCAAGTGAAATGAACGGCAATTCGGTAGTAATGAATGATGAAACGCTGCAAAAATACTCCATAGCATCTGTCTTAGTAAATCCCGTAGTCTCGGTTATAAATCCTGAGTTAATAGCTACTGTGTCAAAAGAGTACTTAGCCTACTCGGCGGTTGATGTTATATCGCATTGTATAGAGATTTATTTTACAGCGAGTGTACATCCGAATTTTAATTCTAGAATTGTTGAGTCTATCATTCTCTCGATCATGGAGACAACAGAGATTCTTTTAGAAGATCCAGATAACTACGATGCAAGAGCCGAATTTGCGTGGGTGGCAATACAAGGTCTCAATGGTTTAACGCCAGCAGGAACAAAAGGTGGAACATTTCCTAACCATATGATAGAACACTCTCTATCTGCTTTGTATAATGTAGCACATGGGGCAGGATTAGCCGTTGTTATTCCTGCGTGGATGAAGTGGTACAAGGGACAAAATATATCTCAGTTTAAAAGATTTGCTAAAGAGATTTTTAAGGACTCAGATGCAGATAAAGGAATAGAGGGACTGGAGAGTTGGTTTAAAAAGATAGGTGCACCAACGACTTTAGAAGAATTAAATATTCCTAGAGATGCTATAGATGCTATTGCTTTAAATGCAAGTGAGACTGCTAAAGTTTGGGGCTTTTCTGAGCTTTATCCAAAAGAGACTATTGCCCATATTCTTCAAAAAGCATAGTGAAAATTATTTTATTTGATGGGGTTTGCAATCTTTGCAATAACTCTGTAAACTTTATTATAAAACGCGATACAAAGAAGATGTATGCTTTTGAGTCTTTACAATCAAAAAAAGGACAAGCGTATTTGAAAAAATTTGATTTAGCGCTTGATGATTTTGATACTCTTGTTCTCATAGATGAAGATAAATTTTATATAGAATCTACGGCAGTATTAATGATAAGTAAGGATTTATCGGGCTTTGTGAGGTTTTTATATCCTCTAATCTATATCCCAAAATCTATACGGGATATATTTTATAGACTTATTGCTAAGAATAGATTTAACTAAAAAAACTCAACCAGCTTTTTTAGCTTTTTTCTCATTACGCTTTTCTTTTAAAGTTTTTGTCGGTGCTTTTTTAACAGATTTTTGTGAATCTTTACCTTTTGCCATTATGTCTCCTTTGTTTTATTTATTATTCGTAGACACATTCTATAGGACTTATCCTTAAAGGGAGTAGTTCTTTCTAGTTCCCATGCTTCGCTTGGGAATTTGTAGTTATTGTTTTTCTTGTACACACTCCCAAGCACAGCATGGGAGCGAGAGGGCAATACAATAAATTAGCCTAAATAATCAACATAGCATCACCATAAGAATAAAAACGATATTTTTCTTTTATAGCTTCTGCATAAAGTTTTTGAGATTCTTCAAGTCCTACAAATGATGCTACAAGCATTAGTAGAGTTGATTTTGGTAAGTGAAAATTAGTCAGTAAGTGATTCACTCTGCTTGGTTTATTTTGTGGATGCAAGAATAGATTTGCTTCGCCTTTTTGAATTTTTCCATGCTTGTCATAAAATTCTACAGTTCTTGTTGAAGTTGTTCCGACACATAGAATTGGAATGCTAGAATCAAGTAAATCCTTAGCTTCATCTGAGATGTTGTAATACTCTGCGTGCATAGGATGATCGGTAATAGTAGACGCTTCTACGGGTTTAAATGTACCGCTTCCTACATGTAAGGTAACAAATGCATGTTCGAAATTATCGCATATTCTTTTGTGTTGTTCTGGTGTGAAGTGGAGGGATGCTGTGGGTGCTGCTACTGCTCCTTCTTCTCGTGCAAATACACTTTGGTACTCACTTTCGTCCTCGGCATTGTCTTGTCTTTGAATGTAAGGAGGAAGCGGTACATGACCTATTTTATCGATGATAGGCAAGATGTCTTCAAAGCGTAGCTTATCAGTTGTGTTATAAAAGTTTACGATTCTACTGCCGTCATCTTTTAGCTCGACTACTTTTGCATAAAAATCATCTATAAATATGATTTTTGTATCAGGCTTTACTTTTCCGCGGATGTAGACATTTACATTGTAAGCATCTAAGGCTCGGTTTATAAGAAGTTCGATTTTTCCACCGCTTAGTTTATGTCCAAAGAGTCTTGCCTTAATAACTTTGGTATCATTAAAAATAAGTGAACAGTGCTTAGGAATAAATTTCTCAAATTCACTAAATACAGTATGAGTAATTTTTTTTGTTTGACGGTTGTAAACAAGGAGTTTTGCAGAGTCTCTAGGGTTTGCAGGGTACTTTGCTATGAGTTCCTCGGGAAGTGTGAAGTCATAGCTTTGTGTTAGAAGTTCTTTATCTTGAGACACGGATTATTTTTTCTTTAAGTCTTCTTGTAGTTCATCAAGACCCATCATCTCAGTTAAACTTCTGTTATCTTCTTCACCGTCTTCTTCCTCTTCGTCCTCTGGGTCAGCAGGATTTACTGCGCGAACTATAAGAATAGAAAAACCATAAAGGATGATAAGCGGACCAGCCATAAGAAGCTGCGTAAGTACATCAGGAGGTGTTAAAAGTGCTGAGAGCATAAAAATTAGTACTACAGCATATTTAAAAAATGCTTTCATTTGTCTGTCATCAACCATGCCTAAAAGAGCAAGGAAGTAAGCAAAAACAGGAAGCTCAAAAGCAATACCAAAACCAAAAAGTATTTTCGTGAAAAAGCCTACATAGTCTTCAATGTTTATAAGTGGAGTAAATTTAAAACTACCAAAGGTAATGAGAAAGTCAAATCCAAAAGGTGTAACAACATAGTAGGCAAAAAGAACACCCACTAAAAACATAATTGTTCCACCTAAGATGAAAGGAATAATCATCTTCTTTTCATTGGCATATAAACCAGGTGCAACAAACATCCAAAGTTGAGAAAGTATGATAGGAATGGAAGTCACAATAGCTGCAAAAAATGCAACTTTAAGGGCAACGAAAAAAGCACCACCAACTTGTGAAGTGGTAACCATACCATCAGCTGCATGAACAGATGTTTTACCAACTTCTTCAAGTGCTGTATTTAAAGGTGCAATCATCCATTCTAAAATAGGCTCATGAAAATAAAACATAACAAAAAACATAATAATAAGACTTGCAACAGAGATGCCAAGGCGTTTTCTTAACTCAACTAAATGCGGTTTTAATTCATCAAACATCTATATTCTCTTCATCATTTTTCTTTGTCTTCTTTTTCTTTTTAAATGTAACTTTTTCTTCTTTTACCTCAGGTTTGTCTTCAATGTCATCCATGATGTCATCATTTAAGTCCCCTAATTCGGCACCAAGGTCAGCAATACCTGTTGATTTTTTGATGTCATCTTGTGCATCTAAGAGTTGTTTTTTATAAGCGAGCGCTTCTTGCTTAATCTCACTTACATTCATCTCTTCTTCAAGAGAGTCTTTCATTGTCCCAACAGTTGATTTCATCTGTCTGAAAAACTTAGCAATATCTACCATCGCAGATGGCAGTTTATCTGGACCTAAGAACAATATTGCAATAACTAAAATAATTAGTATTTCGGTAAAACCCATTCCAAACATATGAAACCTTTAAAAATTTATAATATAAGATGGAGATTCTATCACAAAATAACTTTAAGAAGCTATAAAGAGACTAATCTCATCAGCTAAAAGATAGTTTAGATTGTAAAATATTTCATCTTTGAGGTAGATTTTTTCTTCTTCGCAAAGGATCATCGCTTGATTGAGTTCTTCTTTGTTGAGAAGCTTTTGTGAAACACCAATAAAGGAGCGAAAACCTAAAAACATTTGTTCTATTTTTTTATCGTCTGCATCGAGTTCTTCAACTCGAATACCTAAAGGATTTTTTATGTATTTTTCTATGTCCGTAGTAGGATAATATCTCTCTAAATCAAGTTTTCCAACTGCGCCACTTCCTAAACCTATATAGTCTTTGTATTGCCAGTATCCAAGATTGTGAGTACTTTTATAAGTTCCAAAATTACTAATCTCATACTGTTTAAATCCGGCATCTTCTATGCTTTTAAAAAGCCAGGAAGTAGTTTCTAAAATCTCTTTTGACATATGCGGCTTCGTCTCAAAGGGCGTGCCTTCTTCTATGGTGAGCGCATAAGCACTAAGATGATTTATAGGTAGAGAAAAAGCGATTTTTAAGTCCTTTTCTAAAAGTTCTTGTGAATCACCTAAGGTCGCATAAATCAAATCAAGTGAGAGGTTTTTAAAGCCTAAGGCCTTAGCTGTTTTTATAGCGCTAATTGCATCTTCTTTTGAATGTGCTCGATTTAAAACTTTTAGTTTCTCTTTATTGAAACTTTGTACTCCAAAACTTATACGATTTACTCCAAGTTCTTGCATTCCACCGAGCCATTCTTTTGTAGCACTGTTTGGGTTTGCTTCGCTTGTTATTTCAATACCATCTTTTATATAGGGGCGCAGCATCTCAAAAATCGTCTTGTATAAAGAAGGCTCAACCGTAGAAGGAGTTCCTCCTCCAATAAAAATAGATTCTATTGAGTTGTCAGATGCATGAAACCTATGCAGTTCATGCTGGAGCTGAATCTCGAGGGCTTTCATATAAGCACTCTTTAGATGGAATTTATCAACATAAGAGTTAAATGCACAGTAAGAACATTTAGAATCACAAAAGGGTATATGAATATAAAGAAGCATACTTCGTTTGGCTTAAAATGCTAATGCAGGTATGATGAAAACCGAAGAAAAACCAGCGATAATAAGTGTTGCACAAATTGCATAAACCCAAACAACCCATTGGTGGTAACCACCTACTTGACGCATAGTTTCGATTTTTGTTGCTACACCATTAATATTGAATCTTTCAAAGGCCAATTGGTAGCAAAGTGTTTTTTCTTCTTTTCCTATGTAAGCCTCTATCATTTTTTGAGAATATTCATCGTGCATCGTAAGTCCTTTTTTCTTTTATTTTAAGTGCGTAAGACATTATACCTTTTGCATTAAGGGTAATTACTAAAGCATCTTTGGCTGTATATATATTTTCAATACTAATGCTTTTCGTTTGACCACTAAGTGTACCATTGAGTGTTGTCCTTTGTATAGAAGAAACTTTTTTTGAGAGCTTAGACAACTCTTTAGAATAATTAAAACTACTTTTACTTTGAATCAAGTTTTTAATCGCATCATCGAGAATCCAGTCAGCTGTTTGGATGAGAACATTTTTAGAGTCATGCGTATAGTCTAAATCTTTAAGTTGTACTATTTGCGACACGGCATCGAGATGTGGAGTTCCCCATAAATAAAATGTAAGTATTTTTTCTTTAGTGATTTTATCGACTAAATCAACTGCGATAACGAGCTTTTTATCACTTGGATAAAGCTTTATATTTTCAACAATATAAGGAGTGTCGGCATAGCTTTTATAGATATAAGCATTGAACTCCTTTTGGATTCTTTTTTCGATGTATTTGTACTGTAAATGTATGCTTGGATAAAGATATACTTTAGGCTCAAATGACTCAAGGGCTATAGGAATGTTTTTTTTATGTTGTGAAAAGGGTTTGTCTGTACTTGTCACAAGTTTGGGTTGAGCAGTGATACCAACATTAATAAAGAGCTTATTTGATTCTTCTCCATTGTGTGTATGAACCTGTGTTAAGGCAACTTTTTTAGGTCTAGGAAGTAACCATAAGTCTTTTGAAATCTTCCAAGCAAAGGAGTTGCTGTATACAAGGGCTTGAATCCTAGAAGAGAGTTTTATATCGACTTGCTTGATTAATATTTGCTTGTTTATTTCGTCATAGATGCGCTTATGTATTGTTTTTTCAAAATACTTCTGTGCAAGATATAACTCTGCATCTGCTAGTTTTAAAAATTTGAGTTTATTTAAAAGAGATGGAATTTCTACTTTTGTAAATTTTATCTTCACATTTTTTTGAGACACTTTGAGAATAAACTTGGTATCTTTTGTAATTTGTATATCTCCAACAAAATGGAGATCTCCATAAGCTTTTCCATCCAATGCTCCTTTGATTTTAAACTTGGGAATAAAAGAGAGAGCATCCTGTTTGTAATCAAGCGAGAAATCAAAAAAATAACTACTCATTATTTTAATTTTTGCACCTTCAAAAGATACTTTTAAATTTATTAAATGTACTTTGTAGTTCACTTGTGCTTGAATTTTGAGTATTTTATAGAGTTCTTTTTTTATAAGTTCACCCGTTATACCCGAAGAAAGTGGCGTTTTGAGTTGTCTTAAAATAGCTTCTTTAATCTCCTGCGCATCTATGCTGATAGGCACTTGTATAAGTGAGTCTTTTTTTTCAAAATATATTTGAGGTTCTTTATAAATGGGCTGAGATATCTTCTCATTATTTGCTGCATCTAGGATTGAAAAAGACAATAGCAATAAGTAAATAAAATGTCTGAGTAATTTCATAAGTGGATTGTATTTAATTTCTACTTAGGAAGCTCTTTGTTTTTGCTATTATATTATTTTAATCGCTTCTTTAGTATAATCGCGTTAATAATAACAAACAAGATTAAATTAGGTAACTAAATGAGCAAAGAAGATTTGTACCGTCCAAATGTAGCGATGATTATTGTGTCAAACAATTACCCACAAAAAAAAAGAAATTTTTATTGCGCAAAGAAATGACTTAGAAGATATGTGGCAATTTCCCCAAGGTGGAATCGATGAGGGTGAAGAAGTTAAAGAAGCGCTTTTTCGTGAACTTGAAGAAGAGATTGGTACCAATAAAGTAAGCATAGTAGCTGAGTATCCTGAGTGGATTTCGTATGACTTCCCAAGTAAGATTTCTATAAAAATGAAGCCTTATAAAGGGCAGACACAAAGATATTTTTTACTTAAACTCGATGAGGATGCAAAAATCAATCTTGATACACAACACCCCGAGTTTGATGATTACAAATTTGTAAGTCTTGAAGATGTTTTGAGTATGACAGCACATTTCAAAAAAACTGTGTACGAAAAAGTTATAAAATATTTTAAAGAAGAAGGGCTTTTATAGATGCTAATAGTTCAAAAATTTGGTGGAACAAGTGTTGGTGATTTAGACCGTATAGAAAATGTTGCCGCGCGTGTCAGTAAAACTGTAAAGAAAGGGAACTCGGTTGTAGTTGTTGTCTCGGCTATGAGTGGAGAAACAAACAAACTTGTTGGCTACGCTGAGCATTTTTCAAAAAATCCTGCGAGTGCTGAGATGGATATGCTTTTAAGTTCGGGTGAACGCGTAACGGCTGCGTTAGTCTCAATCGCCTTACAAGAAATGGGTCATAACTCTACTGCGATGACAGGTCGTAAAGCTGGGATTTTAACGGACAACTCACACACTAAAGCTAGAATCGAAGATATCAACACCGACACGATGAAGTGTGCTATTAAAGAGGGCAAGATTCTCGTTATTGCAGGTTTTCAAGGTGTCAATGCAAAGGGCGATGTAACTACACTAGGTCGTGGTGGAAGTGACTTGTCTGCTGTGGCAATCGCTGGAGCTTTAAAGGCTGACTTATGTGAGATATACACCGATGTAAGTGGCATCTACACAACTGACCCTCGTATAGAATCTAAGGCAAAAAAGTTAGATAAAATATCTTACGATGAGATGCTAGAACTTGCATCTATGGGTGCAAAGGTTTTACAAAACCGTTCGGTTGAGATGGCAAAAAAACTAAATGTAAATCTTGTAACGAGAACGAGTTTCTCTGATGAAGAGGGAACATTAATAACAAGGGAAGAAAATATTATGGAAGCACCATTAGTAAGCGGAATCGCATTAGACAGAAATCAAGCACGCATCTCATTGATGGGTGTTAAAGACAAGCCTGGGATTGCTTCAGATATTTTTAACAAGTTAGCAGAGGCGGAAGTAAACATCGATGTTATTATTCAAAACAAAGCACATGATGGAACAACAAACATAGATTTTACAGTTCCCGTAAGCGAGCTTTTAGGGGCTAAAGCAATTGTTGATACCTTTGTTCAAAAAGGCGATATAAAAGATGATTCTTACAATGAAGATATTTGTAAAGTATCTGTTGTAGGTGTTGGAATGAAATCACATGCAGGAGTTGCTGCAAAAGCTTTTTCAACAATGGCAGATAACAACATCAACATCAATATGATTTCAACTTCAGAAATCAAAGTATCTATGGTAATCGATGAAAAATATGCGGAGCTTGCTGTTCGTGGTTTACATGATGCTTATGAGTTAGATAAGTAGCTTTGGTGAGTGATTATCAACCAGATTTTCCTCAATGGAGTCTTGATGCCATTCGGGATGAAGATGGGGCACTTAGTTGGCTAGAAGAACAAAGGTTTAACTGGGCGGCTACTTCATCTGCCGCATTATCAAGTATACTTGAGGGTAAGACAATTATTCTTATCACAGACGAGAAAAGAAAATGGTTTGAAAATTATATTTTGTCATCTATAAACAATGATAAAATAGATAGACCAATCATCCCTATAGTAAGCATAGATAGTCTTTATATCCATTATAATAATATCAATGGTGGAGAAATGATTGATATTGTAGATGACATGATTTCTCTCTCGTACAAAGATAATTATATTTTTTGGTATATAGGAATTGGAGATGATAAACGCTCTGATATTGCAAAAAGAAAAGATGACGCTTATTTTTGGCTTTTTGATGAAGAGTTGAATAATGCTTTTACTTTAAAATCATACGATTCGCATCTGGATATAAAACTTTTACAACTCTATAGACTTTTTAACGCTTCACTTAACGCGGCTATGTTCGGAGAGGTCGATCTTGATTGATGAGACTAAAAAGAGTCACATACTGATAAGTTCGGATATAGAGGGGACTTATGAAAGCTTAAAAGAGTCACTTGCTCCAAACAGAGTTGTAAGTTTTGTTGAAGATGGTGAGTTTAAGCTTGAGCATGCTAAGGCAGCAATAGCAGAATCTTATATAAGTGAGTCCCAAACTAAATACATAATCCTTGCAGCAAAAAGTTTTAATGTCATCTCTCAAAATGCACTTTTAAAAGTCCTAGAAGAACCACCTAGGAATATAGAATTTATTATTATATCGCCTACAAAATCAAATCTTCTTCCAACTGTTCGTTCGCGTTTGCCACTCGTTATGACTGATACTAAACATGAGATAATCCAAGTGAACTTAAATCTTTTAAAAATTGATTATGCATCTGTGTTTGCTTTTTTAAAAGAACATGCACGGATAGCTAAGGCAGATGCTAAAGACTTAGTTGAAGCACTTTATATGCGAGCAACAGTGACAGATAAGCTCTTACTCTCTGCTCGTCAGTTAGAGAACTTTGATAAGGCATACAGATTACTCGAAGTAAATGCAAAACCGCAAAATGTTTTGTCTATGCTCATTATGAGTTTTGTAAACGAGCGATAGATGCTAGTTGAAAAATTATCAAATGATGTAGATGCTGCGTACTTACTAAAAAAACTCGGTGTGGATGGCGGAGGAGTTAGTATTTTGGCTTCAAAGATGAAACATCATATTATTTACATTAAAGACTTACATGTTGGTGGGGCAAATATACTTAAACAAGATGCTCTCTCTATTGGAGCAGATTTAGCTGTACCTCGCGGGACGGTTATTGCAAAAGAGCCTTTTGTAGATTGCATATTAATCGCTACGCATCAGCAACTCAAAACACTTTCTAAAAAAGAGTTAGCGCAACCTTTTGGACTTAAGGATTTAGCACATACATTAACAGATATTTTAAAGGTAAAAAAAAATAAAGAGATAAAAATAATGGGTGTGCTGAATGCTAATGATGATAGTTTTTTTTCAGGGAGCAGATTTAGAGGTGCTAATGCACAAGAGAGAATCGAGGAGATGATAGAAAAGGGTGCGGCAATTATAGATATTGGTGGAGTTTCCTCCCGTCCTGGGGCTTTGAGTGTAGATGCAGATGAAGAACTCCAAAGAGTAAAACCAATACTCGATGTAGTGTCTTCAAATAAGCTCTACAATCAAGTGAAATTCAGTATAGATAGTTATGAACCAAAAGTTATATCGTATGCCTTAGAGAGTGGTTTTAGCATAGTGAATGACATCGCAGGCTTGTGCAATGATGAGGTATGCAAGCTCTGTGCATCTTATGATGCATCTGCCGTACTCATGCATATGCAAGGCAGACCACAAACTATGCAAGATAATCCAAGTTACGATTCTCTTTTAAGTGACATTTATTCTTTTTTTGAAGACAGAATTGCTAATGCTGAGAGTTTAGGTGTCAAAGATATAATCTTAGATGTTGGAATCGGGTTTGGAAAAACACTAGAAGATAATTTACGACTTATAAAAAACTTAGAACACTTTTTAAGCTTAGGAAAAGAGTTACTCGTAGGAGCTTCGAGAAAATCAATGATTGATTCTATAGTAGTATCTAGGGTTGAAGAAAGATTGGCAGGGACATTAGCCTTGCATCTAGAGTCTCTTAGAAATGGTGCATCTATACTGCGAGTACATGATGTAAAAGAACATGTTCAAGCAGTGAGAGTTTTTGAGGCATTGAAGGTTTAAACTCCAATCATAATCCCTTTTATTGTAAAAAACAATAATGCGGCAAGTGTTGCAGCAGCCGGAACTGTAATGAGCCATGCGGCAAAAATCTTTTTCATTGCATCCCGTTTTACATACTCAACTTTTTTTGTTTGTTTGATATGTTTTTTTCGTTGATTTAATGATTTTATTTTCATCTTTAATAAGTTTATAGAGTGCTACGATTCTTTCATAATCATTTTCTTCTTTTTCTTTTTTAGATTCAATAGATTTTATTTCTTGTTTATACTTACTTAAAGTTTCTTGTTCATCTGCAATAGCTAATTCATCTTCTGTAACTGAACGACTAGGCTCAGAAAGGTGTAAGTACTCTCTTAAAAATCCAACACCAAAAACACCACCAATAGCAATATGTGTAGAACTAACTGGAAGACCAAGTTGTGAAGCGATGATAACTGTGATAGTGCTGCCATCGCAATAGAAAAGGCTCGAATTTGGTCAAGTTCTGTAATCTCGCTACCAACTGTACGAATAAGTTTAGGTCCATAAAGTCCTAATCCTAAGGCAATACCAAGTGCTCCAACACCCATAACCCACAAGGGAATTTCTGCTTTAGAAGAGATTCCACCGTTAATAACCGCGTCGTTAATTGCAGCTAAGGGTCCAATAGCATTTGCTACATCATTCGCACCATGCGCAAATGAAAGTAGGGCTGCTGCAAAAATAAGAGGGACTGTAAACAATGTATTTACAGCATCTTTAGTATTTTCAAGTTCTGTTGTCGAGTTTTGAAGTTTTTTGCCTAATAAAACATAAACAATAATCGCAACAAAAGTACCTAAAATAAGCGCTGTAAGTAGGCTTGGTTTTTTTACAATTTCAAAAGAAACAAGTGGAAGCATATTTATAGTTTCAAGAATATGTGGCCAGATTTTTTTAAGACCTTTGAGTGTCAAGTAAGTAACAAAAGCCAATGACATAATAGCAACAAAAATAGGAACATACTTTTTTGCTGCTTCAACTTTATCTTCTTTAAAAACAATGGATTTTTTAATGGCTAAAAGAAAACCTGCGGCAATGACACCACCCAGAACAGGAGATATAACCCAAGATGCTGCGATTTTAAGCATTGTCCCCCAGTCTACTATTGAAAAGCCAGCTGCTGCAATTCCTGCACCCATAACACCACCAACTATGGAGTGTGTTGTTGAAACAGGAGCTTTCATCATCGTTGCAAAGTTAAGCCAAAGTGCGGCTGCTAAAAGTGCCGCCATCATAGCCCAGATAAAAGGATCAGGATTCCCGCCAAAGGCAGAAATATCAATGATTCCTTTTTTGATAGTCTTAACAACCTCGCCACCTGCGATAAGCGCACCAGCACCCTCAAAAATTGCAGCAATAATAATTGCGGTTGTCATCGTCATAGCTTTAGAACCAACGGCTGGACCAACATTGTTAGCTACATCATTAGCACCAATATTCATAGCCATATAAGCGCCTATAAGAGCGGCTACTGCTAAGAACATATTGTTAGAGATGCCACCATTACTTAAAAAAGTATAGGTAAGCACCGCTATCATAAAAAAGAGAGCAAATCCTAGTCGTGCAAAGTCTGTACTACTTTCTTTGAGGGCTTCTTTTTCAAGTTTGGAAATTGTTTGAATTTCCATCATTATTTGATATAGGCTTTTACTATCTCTTGGCGTTCTAATGGTCTGTCACCACGCATAGTTTGGATGTTGTTTAACTTTTGGATTGCTCCAAATGATGCAGATGTTGCTTGTCCAAAAATAGTATGTCTTCCATTTAACCAAGCTGTTTGTGCAGTTGTTATGAAAAATTGGCTTCCATTTGTGTTTCTACCAGAGTTAGCCATAGCAAGGATTCCGGGTTTATTAAAAGTTTTACCTTTGTATTCATCTTTAAAAGGTTTTTTCCAAATACTTTCGCCACCGCGTCCTGACTCAGTTGGATCTCCACCTTGAATCATAAAGTTTTTAATAATTCTATGAAAAGCGATGCCATCGTAGTATCCATTTTTTATATGTGTCATAAAATTTTCTACAGCTAAGGGTGCAACATCAGGAAAAAGTTCTAATTCGATTACACCTTGTGTTGTTACAAGAATTGCACGAGGATTAGCATCTTGTGCATTTAAGTTGAGTGAAAAAAATATAAGTAGCGTTAGTAAAAGTGTTTTCATTAGTTTCCTTTAAATTTGAGTGATACTGAGTTGATACAATATCTTTGTCCAGTTGGTTCTGGTCCATCAGGAAATACATGTCCAAGATGTGAGTCACAGTTTGCACAACGAACTTCTACGCGTACCATTCCATGCGCTACATCTCTAATTTCTTTGATGGCATCTTCAACACCTTCGTAATAACTAGGCCAACCCGTTCCAGAATCAAACTTTGTATCTGAGGTGAAAAGAGGACTTCCACAACATGTGCAATCGTATATTCCTTCTTCTTTATTGTCATTGTATGTTCCAGAAAAAGGTGCTTCAGTTCCACTTTGTCTGCATACATGGAACTCTTCTTCACTCAGTTGTTCTTGCCACTCTTTAGCTGTTTTTGTTACTTTCAAAATTATTCCTTAGTAAATTTAGATTTTTTGATTCATTGTTGTATAAAACATAGATACTTTTTGAGCATAAATGGTATGCGTATTCAAGTTTTTGTCTATCGGCGGAACATATATCCATGAGAATAACATATTTTGCTTCAAGAGAGTTGATGTCATCATAGCTAGCGAGTAAAATATTTGCCATATTTTGGTTCATTAAGTTCTGTGAGTAATCGAGTAAACTAGTCTTCTCAGCGGTAAAATCTTCTAAATCATCTTTTATTGTTCTTCTGGTTAAATTATTTGAGACAATAAGTATATCTCGTGCTTGGCAAGTTAGAAGCAGATTTGAGACTATTTGTAATGTTTTAGCATGCTCATTTGTACGATGGAAAATAATTTCTTTGTGGTAACCTCTAAAGCTTGTATTAAAATATTTAATCTCATCTTGGGCATTTGAATTTTCAACGAGAATTAGATGCTTTTTATTTCTAATATTTTTTATATCCAAGATAAAGTCTGAAGAATACGATTCTATATCATCGCAAATTAATAAGTCAATGGCTTTGGGCGTATTTTCTAAGAAGTACTGAGATGTTAAAATATTTATAGATGTTGGGTCTATCTCTATTATCGCGTGTTCTATAGTGTCAAGTAACTTTTTCTTTAAAATATCACAAGCAAGATTATTGGGCTTAATAATAACTATATTGATGTTTGGGTTTTTTAGTTTTTCGAGTATCGCTTTTAAAAGAACAGAACTTGTTTTTCCACTTCCTGATGGAGCTTTGAGTGTCATGGATGCAACAAGCTCAGAATTAATAAATTGCATCTGTTCGGGGCTTGCTAAAAAGATATTTTTTTTATGGTCTATAATAGCGTATTGAATAAGCAGCGTTGACATTATACTTGATACATCTGGAAGATTATAAGTCACTCTTTCTACCATTTTGTTTAAGATGTCTGTTTCAGATGAGTCATTAAACATTATTCTTTCTTCTGGCAAAAGTGTTTTAAATGAATCATCTAGATGCTGGTATTCATCGTGGTTTAGATTTTCCATGAGTAGATAGTTATAGATGGGGACACCATCATTATGTGTTAATTCATTGAACTTTCTTTTTATAAAATCATGTGACTTTTCAAAAGCAAGCGTATTTGTAGAAGCATTTTGCTTTGAGGCTTTTTCGATTTTTGCATTTTTTAGTTCATCATAGGACCAGTCTTTATATTCAAAAAGAAAGATTCCTCGCGATGCATCTACTATAAGAAGAGGAATGAAAAAATTCTTTTCATGGTGGTAGAGTGTGATGTTCTCAAAAATAGAAAAATTATTATTGTCAGAGGTTTTTTTTAATTCTTTAACAAGTAAAGATTGAGGAAGTGATAATGTTTTGTTTTTGTTAGGATTAAAAATCGCGTCAAAGAAAGGAAGGTTCATGAGGCTTTATAAAATACTACCGCAAACGCGGATAGTATTAAATGGACTATTTACCAGCCGCAACACGGTCTTTAAGACCTTTACCAGCTTTGAATTTAGGAACCATTTTATCTTGTGTAGTATAAGTTTTATCAGTTCCAGGAACTTTTCCACTTTTACCTTTTTGTAATGCAGCAGTAAAACTACCAAAACCAACTAAAGAAACATCTTCTTTTTTAACTAATGCAGAAGTTACAGCATCTGTAAATGCTTTGATTGCAGCTTCAGCTTCAACTTTAGTTTTGTATTCACCACTTGCTTGTACTAACTCAACGAATTGTGCTTTATTCATAAATATACCCTTGGAGTTTTTTAAATTTCCGAAATTATTTATAAACAATCATGCATAAAGGAAGTTTTAAATAATTCAGCTAGAGACACTTTATAATTTATTTGCTTAAATTTTTCTTCTTTTTACTGAAAAGTTTCATAAAATGTGTAAGTCTTGTCTCTTTTGTCCCATATTTAGCTAGTTTGATCATATCTATAAATGAAAAGTCTTTGAATTTTAAAAATTTATCATGATTTGTATGTATAGATAAAAATACATCGTCCAGTCCATCTCTCTCAGCTTTACTAAGTGCACTCATACATTGTCCTCTAGTTTATTTATCTTTCGAACTGCTCTAATAATTTCATCGTCATCAAGTTTACCTAACATTTTCATCACTGTCGAAGCAGCTTGAGGCTTAGCTCTGCCTAACTTCCAGTCTTGATAGGTTCTCATTGAAATCCCAAGTGAAAGAGCCATATCTTTTAATGATATTTTTTTTCCATTTTTTTGAGACTCCAATGAGTTGTGAAGTATATTAAATAAGTCATCGATTTGCATTGAAGAATTATACGGATAAAATACTTAAATATACATTTTATTTTATATTATATAAACTAATATGTGTATATTAATATATTTTATGAATATAATAATATATATATAATATATAATACACGGTATACCGTGTATTGTTGAGGTGATAATAGGCAAGCCTATTATCAATATGAAAAATTAAGAGTTAAGGGTGATTGTATTTTCAGAAAAAGATAAGTAGAAGGGTGCATAAGTAGCTTGTTTGGTTTCAAAAGTGAGTGTATTTGCATCATCTATTACAAATGAAATTGTATTTTTTGTTTTGACTTCTTCTTTTATGGTAATTTTTGCATTTTTAGTGGAGTTTTGTATATTTCGTATTTCTTCATTTAAGCGTGTGATTTCTGAAGCTATCTCAGACTCTAAAGAAGAGTAGTTTTCTTGTACCTTGCCTAAAGCGATAGTCAATTCTTCTATGTCATCTTCAATGAGAGTAATTTTACTAGTTAAAATAGGAACTTCTTTATAATTAATAAATAGCTTATTATTTTCTCCACTTATTTTACCAATACGAATAGATGAAGAAGCGTAGATGCTAGAATCTCCTTTTAAATGTTCTATGGTGATATCTTGCGCTCGGACTAAACCAGAACTAACTGTACCTATATCTACTGTGGTTGCATGAATTTCTCCGCAATCAAGTAAGGCAATTTTTGCTTCATGGCATCGAAGATTACCTTGATGAATATTAATAGTCGCATACTTAGAAAACTGAGTAGAGCCTTTAAAAGTTTTACCTCCCACAGTAAGTTTATTCGAATCAACAATGCTATCTTCATAAATATCACCAAGAATAATAAGGTCTTCATAAATGAGCTCTTCTTTTTTAGCGACACTTTGAAAGCTTTGTATATTACTCATTTAATACTCCAGTAAGTCACTGTAATCGTATTTAGAAAAATCAAGATACAGTAAGCCATTTTGCTGAATAATGCGTACATCATTTTTAAAAGATGCCAAGAAGCGTTTTTTAATTATTTTTCTTTGATAGGATTTTAAATCAAGTGTTTTTATATATGTACGGAGTTCAACAACTTGATGGTCTGCCTGTTCTTCTTCTATTTCTTTGTTATTTATTGCTTGAGTTTCATGAATTTGTGCTGCGTTGTTGTCCATCATTAATTTAGTATTGAGAAGTTCAAGAATTGTTTTAAGTTGCTCGTCTTTTGCACTGTAAACCTGTTCAATCTTTTGCATCTCATCACGAAGCATCTGCTCTTTATCATCGATGAGTTTATCTACTTTTGATTCGAGTTGAATAATCTTTTCTTTGAGTTGTTGGTTTTCTCTTTGGTAGAGTGCCAGTACTGTTGCAACCGTTGTTTTTGGTTTTATGAGCGTAGTTACAGGACTTGCAGTTTCTTTTGTTTGTGTTGCTTCTATTTTAGGTGTACTTAAAGACTTGTTTGTAACTATTATGTATGTTATACCATCCTCAATAATATAGTTCAACTTTTTAGCGCGTAATTTTGAGTTGATCATTTCTCGTGACATCTTAAAATTTTTACAGTATTCATCTATTTTTAGTCTCATTGAGTCTCCTTAGCTTTTATAACATTGAATTAAAATTAATATTTGGTGGATTAATTATTCCAGGTTTTCTTAACCAAATAAGTGTACCTTTTTTTTCTCCACCATGTTTATCGTAAAAAATATATTGTTCTGAGTGTTTAAAACCTTGCTCACTTAGGAGCGTATTGTAGTCTTTGTAAATTGTCAAAAAATTCTTTAAAGTATCATACGCTGTATTTGAAACCATCACGGTTGAAAGAGAGTAGTCTTTAAATTCTAAATAGCGAGCACAATCATTAAGCCCATCTCCTATAAAGTTACTGTGACCTAATATGTCTTTAAACTTATATATTTCTCCATTATGAACAGCGATTCTCATTCCTTCAAAGTAGCTAAATTTTCCGAGTATCTCTAGGGATAAGTGTTTGAAACTAAGCCCTAAAATAGCACCATAACCTTGAAGTCTTGGATTAAGAATACAAAAAAAACCATCACCAGTTGGAACCAAACCTAATATGATTTTATCTATAGTTGTATTTGAATTGCGCAACATACTTTGTATCATTCTTTTGTACGAGGCGGTTACGAATTTTATGATTTCTAGTTGCTTATACGAAGCTAGTTTTGAAAAACCAATAATATCTATAAGAACTATATCTGTAGTAAGTGCAGCTTTCATCTGTTTGCTCATTTTCTCTTCACAATGTTTTTAGACATTTTATCATAATAAAAAGTTCTTTTAAATAAATCCTATAATATAATGTCATAATTAATATTTTAGGAAGTAATATGAGCAAAGGTATTTTAGACATAGTGAACCCCGGTGTGATTTTTGGAGATGATGTTCAAAAGGTTTATGATTATGCAAAAAAAGAAGGTTTTGCAATTCCAGCTGTAAATGTTGTTGGAACAGATTCGGTAAATGCTATCTTAGAAGCAGCAGCGAAGGTAAACTCACCGATAATTATCCAGTTTAGTAATGGTGGAGCATCGTACTATGCGGGTAAAGGTTTGTCAAATGAAAATGAGCAAGCAGCAATAATTGGGGCAGTTTCAGGTGCAATTCATACACATATGATGGCTGAAGCTTACGGTGTAGTTGTTATTTTACATACGGACCATGCAGCAAAAAAATTACTTCCTTGGATCGACGCACTTTTAGAATCAGGTGAAGCGTATTTTGAGTCACAAGGGAAACCTCTTTATTCTTCTCATATGTTAGACCTTTCAGAAGAATCGCTTTTAGAAAATATTGCTACATGTAAGTCCTACTTTAAAAGAATGGCAAAAATAGGCATGAGCATAGAAATAGAACTCGGTTGTACAGGCGGAGAAGAGGATGGTGTTGACAACACAGATATGGATAATTCACTTCTTTATACACAACCTGAAGATGTGGCATATGCTTATGAAGAACTTATGTCAGTGTCTCCTCATTTTACAATCGCTGCTTCATTTGGAAATGTTCATGGTGTGTACAAACCAGGGAATGTTTCTCTAACTCCAAAAATCTTAGATAATTCTCAAAAATACATAGAAGAAAAATTTAAAACACTTCCAAACCCAGTAAACTTTGTTTTCCACGGTGGTTCAGGTTCTAAACCCTGCGAGATAACTGAAGCTATAGGTTATGGTGTTATCAAAATGAATATAGACACAGATACACAATGGGCTACATGGGAAGGTGTAAAGGATTACTATGAGAAAAACAAAGACTATATGCAAGCACAAATAGGAAATCCTGATGGTGAAGAAAAGCCAAATAAGAAATATTATGATCCTAGAAAATGGTTACGAGCTGGACAGCAAACACTTGTTTCTCGTGTGGAAGTTGCGTATCAGAATTTAAATGGGCTTGATAGAAACTAGATGAACATTAATTTTTCACATTTAGATATATACAAAGAATCCCAAATTGTCCCCTATTTAGAGGGTGAGTCTGGGATGGGTAAGACATCGATTATAGAGCAGTATGCTGCGTCAAAAGAAATGGATTGTATCATTATGGGAGTGGCTTCTTTAGATCATATAGAGTTTTATGGTAGGACAGTTTCAACAGATATTGTAGCAGGCTTTAATGATCAAAAATTTACTGTATTTAAGAAGTCTATACCTAACTGGGTATCAACAATACTTCAAAATGATAAAAACAATAAAGAAACGCTTCTTTTTATAGATGAGCTCAATCGTGCTGAGCCACAAAATCTTCAAAGTTTAATGAACCTAATACTTAAAAAAGAGTTTGGTTCCGATAGCATTAAATTACCAGAGTCTTTATTTATTGTCTGTGCTGGCAATCCCATAGATAACGGTAATTACCTTGTTGAATCACTTGATAAGGCAATGCTGAGTCGCATGGCTATAGTAAAGGTTACAGCTACGCTTGAGTCATGGAAAAAAAGTTATGCTCTAATACACGATAAGAAAAACAATAGACAAAGGGTTCACCCCTTAATCATTAGCTACCTTGATAATAATCGTTCTGACTTTTTACTTGCAGGCAATGAAGATGATATGAGTGATCCAGGAATGGATCCAAGAAGATGGGATATGATTTCTAGATTACTGTATTCTTATGAAAAAAATACTACAAGTGATACTAACTTACTAAGCCTTTTATCTACCCTCTCTAGTAGAGACATTACACCTAAACTTGTTAACTATCTTAAGAGCTCTAAAGTTTTGGTTTTCAGCAAAATTCAAAAGCAACTTGCAGATTTTTTACACTTACATAAAGAAAAAGACTTCAAGGCATATTTAGTAGACCAAATGAATGATACTTCTCATTACAATGAACTTATAGAATCAATACAATCCCAATTGGATCGTGCTCAACCCGTAACTCAGATGAATATTCTTAGCTCTTGCTTTTTCGCCCTTGAAGCTAAAAGTGTAAGCGATGATGTATTTGCAATTATGCTTAATGTAAGTTCTGCGGAACACATTATGTCAATAAAAATTGGTATTAATCAGGCTTCAACCTCTATAGATAAGGTAGATGAAAAATATAGCTTAGGTGTCAATGAGAAACTATCTAATGGTTTAGTGAAACATATAAATAAAACCAACCCCTATGTAGCAGACCTCCTTCGAGGGCAATAATATGACACCATCTTACCTTCATGAAAATCTCATGCAAGCGTGTGAGCATGGAAATTTTGACGAGGTCAAACGGTGGCTAGCTCTTGGTGCTGACGTAAACTTAAATATACACCTTCCTAAGAATGCCTTAGATAAAGCGGTGCATTCAGGCAATCATCAAATTATTAATCTACTCTTAGAGTCTGACGCTACAATAAAAGAGTATGTGCTTCAAAAAGCCATAGAAAAAGACAAAAAATATTTGCATATTTTAATTCCAAACCTTGAAGCGTGTAAGGATGAAAAACTTCTCAGAGGGATGCTTCTAGCCGCCATTAATATAGGTGATTTAGACCTCGCAAAGCAAGCAATCAAGCAAGGTGTAAAACCAGCTTCATTGTTTGTATATTCTATTTTAACAATTGCTAGTGTAGAAATATTACAATTGTTAATTGAAAATGGTTTTAATATACATGCGGATACAAACAAAATTTTAAGTAAATGGATGGGTTCATCTCCAATAAACTCGCATGGGGAGAAAAAGAGTAAAAGAGATGATCTATTACAATTTATCATTGAGTATTATTTAGAAAGACCCAAGGCTATAGAAGGATTTAAATCTTGGAATCAATCTGACAAATCACGTTTGTTTAGAATGGGATTAGACACTAATAATTTGAACATGATGAAGTTTTCGGTTTTAATTGGGGTAAACAAAAATGAATCGCTTAATTCTGTACTCAGTCGATATTACGCAAAAACACAAGACTATAAAAATGTAAATGTTGACTCCGAGATAATCGAATATATTTTAAATTCAAATATAATATTTAATAAGCTAATCATTGCAAACGCAGTATGTTTTAACTATACTAAAGTGTTGAGTGCACTAAAGACTATGGATGATTTAGAATATGCCTATGAAATAGCCTATAGCTATGAAAATGAATCCTTACAAAAGCATTTTATCAACAAAGGTGTTTCTATACAAGCACAACACTTTACTAAAATGAAAGTTTCTGCCACTAAAGGCAATCTTAAAGACTTACGACAAGCCGTTAATAATGGTGCTAATCTAGACCTATTGGGTACTGATGTTATTGTTCAAATCATAAATGAAAATCATGTAGAAATACTAAAATATCTTCATGCTTCAGGTACAGAGTTTAGCAGCTTGTATAATGAGCACCTAAATAAGGCAATGAATGCTCACCATGCCTATGAAAGCATAAGCTACCTTATAGAATTAGGTCTTGATATAACCAGTATAAGAAACTTACCACTAGACTACAGGGTAAAATATCCCTCCTTTTCTGATATGTGGGGAAGAAAAATTAGAAATATCTTTAACTATACTATTTATTTAGCAACGCAAGTTTACCCAAGGCGAGAAGGTAAGGAAAAAGAAAAGGTCTTAGAAAAAATTGCAGAGTTTTCAACACTGCCTTATGTTATAAAAATGTCTGAGGCTGCATCCCGTGAACAGTAATCAAGACTACCTCTACAGTATGAAAACGATTGAGTCTATCATTGCTAACCCTGATAGAAGTTGGAGAACAGTATTTAAAGAGATGATTATTTCTATGATAGCAACTAACACAAATGAGTTGCTTTGGTATGCAAATTTTCTAAGCAGGTGTGAATATGAATTTCACTTTGATGAATCATTTGTTTCATCTGTTTATTTTAATGGGAAAAATTTTGTTATTGTCGTAAATCCAGTGATACTTGGAGTCATCCATAAAGACCAAATTATTGCCATACTTAAACATAGTGCGGGACATATAATTAACCATCACTTCGCTCGAGGAAACTACGACAAGAGCATAAATAAAGAAGTGATTCAAACAGCAAAAGATATAGTGATCAATGGATGTAAAAAGGTTCCTTATATTAAGGACTTACCTCGTACTGGTAGCTATAAAGATTCGCCTATTGCAGTACTTTTTTATCAGTCCCTTTTTCAAAAGTACCAAATCGAAACTTATGAGGTTGGGAGAGAGTTTGAATATTATGTAGAGCTAATACAAGAAGCTTTAAAAGAAGGTTCTTTTGAAGAAGCACAAGACAATAATGAATCATCTAACGATGACTTAGATAATAGCTCTGATGCTGAGATAGATGCAGAGCCAAAATCTTTATCTGATAAAACCTTAGAAGCCTTAATAAATGGTGAGTGTAAGATGGATAACCATGAGTATGGTCAACAGCTTCAAGAAGCCGTGGAACTTAATGATGATGTATTTAACTCTTTCATGGATAGCACATTAAATGAAATGATACATGATTCTACAGACTTTGCAAGAGGTTTTACACCTGGTCTTGCAACTGGGGTACTCAGTAACATTGAAAAAAAGAACGCACACAAAGATTGGAAAAAGATACTTAACAAAAAGATGCGAAACTCCTTCAATAATTCTACACGCTACAGAGAAGTAAATAAGTCAAGACAACATCCCATTTTCCAAGATGATTTAGACTTGTATGGATACAGCCACACAAAGCAACCTAAACTAGCCGTCGTACTTGATGTGTCAGGTTCTGTTGATGACAGACTTCTTAGCTTTTTGATGTCTGAAATCCAAGCCATCCAGAGAAGATATTCTATTAAAAGTCTTACTCTCGTGCAAGTTGATGCTGAGATAAAAGATATACAAAAATTTGGAGTTCGAGATAAGTTCATAAAGAGACAAGGTAGTGGCGGAACCATCATGGAACCAGGTTTTAAGGCCTTATTAGAGCAATCAAATCGCGAGATACCTGATATGATAATATGTGCTACAGATGGAGATATAGAAAAAAAATTTAAAGAAGTTAAAATTCCAAATAAAGTACAGGTTATTTGGCTTGTAGAGGAAAAAGGTAGATTGTTGTTTGATGTAAGTCAATATCCAAAACAGCAAATGCATGTTATTAAGTTTTGTGTGTAAAACGAAAACAATGCGTAAAATAATACGCTGATTAAAAATAAAGGATAGACTATGGCTTATATAGATTTAACAACTAAAAATTTTAATGAAGTTCTGGATAATAACGAAATCGTGATAATAAACTTTTGGGCCCAATGGTGTGGACCTTGTCAAAAGTTTGCCCCAATATTTGAAAAGTCATCAGAGTATTACTCGGATGTAGTTTTTGCTAAAATTGATACAGAGGATCAGTCTGTTATCGCCAAACATTATGGGGTTATCTCAGTTCCTACTGTAATGATTATGAGAGATGGTATTATTGTTATTAATCATGAAGGAACTTTGACAGATGCCGCGATTTATGAACTTATTACACATGTTAGGTGTCTTGATATGGATAAGGAGCGTGAAGCTTTAAATAACAATGAAGAATGAGAGAAATAAATTTAGGTGTCAAAACCGGTAGATGTCAGGCTAGTTGTCCAAATGAAGTACACATTTGTAACTAAATTATATCCACTGCCATTAGCTTTATTCAATTTTAACATAGGTATTGAAATTGGACAATTGATATTTATATTTTTTAGTGTATTAGTCTTTACTTTTTTGAAAAAAATACTTTTCACATATCGGGATTTTGGTATCAAATTACTTTCATGGCTCTTTCAAAGGCTTTTGCTCTGATCTTTAAAGCGATTCTCACTTAAGAGAATAACTCTTCTATTCGTATATATTTTTACATAAAGAGCCGCACTCGAAATAATAACTAGCATGCTCACCCATAAATAAATGATGTCTAAATCATAAACATGAACAACAAGATAAAAGAAAATCAATGGCATAAATATCTGCCTATAAAAACTTATATAAGGTAATATAAATGGTTCTTTAATCCCTTGAAGTGTTGAGTTTGATATAAAAAGAGTTATAAATGCAAAAAAGATAAAACTCTCAAATATTATATAGATATACGCAGTATCGACTACCTCTGGATTAGTGTCAAAAATCATTATAAGATATTTTCCAAATACAGCGATAAGTAATACTCCTATAGCACTCATAATATAACCGTACTTTAAAGATCTGCTGATTACTTCTTGTATTCTAGAAAAGTTTTTTGCACCGAAGTTATTGGATACTATCGTCATAACAGCGGTATTTAATCCTAGCATCGGGAGCAAGATGATTTGTTCGACTCTATAGCCTATACCAAAAGCTGCTACTGCGTTAACACCGTAAAACGATACAAAATAAATGGTGATAATACTTCCAAAGGACATCAAAAACATATTTAAACTTGAAGGTATTGCTTGGACTGCTAAGTGTTTATAGGCTTTAAAATTGGGTAGTTTTTTTAAAAATAAGCTTAGGTTAAAAAGTCCTGTTTGATAAAGCTTCTGAAGTATATATACAAAAGTTATAAACTGAATCAAAACAGTAGCAATAGCAACGCCTTGTACACCAAATGCAGGTATAAAACTATAGCCATATATAAATAGAGGGTCGAGGATTAGATTTAAGAAAAATCCAATTATGAGAATATTTCTATAACTTTTAGTATCTCCTAGGGCTATTAAAACCGCATTGGCTCCAAGTCCTAAAAGCATTGGAAATATTCCGATAATGATAATATATGTATAGTCGAGTGCGTATTGCAACACCTCCGCTTTTGCACCCATAAGCATAAATACTTTTTCTAAAAGAATAAAACTTACAAGGCTTAGAAAAAAGGAGATAAAAATAAATAAACTTATTCCGTTGGATACATAGATGCGCGCCATGAGCTTTTTATGTTTACCAAGAGCTCCACCAACATAAGCAGTTATTGCCGAAGATAAACCAAAACTAATCGAAAGCAGTAAGAAAAATACCATAAAACTATAAGAGAGTGCAGAAATGGCGGCAGTGGAAATTTGACCTATATAAAATGTATCAACAACATTATACATAGTGTTAAAAAACATCCCAATACTTGAAGGAATTGCTATTTGGATGATGAGTTTTTTTATATCTTTTGTGAGGAGTTCATTTTTTTGTTTCATATGTCTCTTTGTATTATTTTATTTTGATAAGGAGTTGGTTTAGTTTATTTTCATTAAATCTCCAAAAATGCTTTTTATCAAATAAAGCATCATTTTTAACGAGTTCTAAGAGTTCTTTTGAACTGATGTCCTGTGTTAAATGTTTTTTAACAATTTTTATAAGTTCTTCTTGAGATGCTGGCGTTGTATCGTCATCCGCTAACTCTTTGTTTGGTAAAAAAGCGTAAACTTTCCACATACTTATAACAAAAGAAAAGACAAATACTATCATCATGATTGTTGAAGTGTCGAGTTGCATATTTTCCATGTTAGTCCTTTTGTTTTAAAAATCGTCCAAGTTCGGATTCTAGTTCTTTTGTGTCAATAGGTTTTGCTACAAAGCCATCCATACCAGCATCTGTAAACTTTTTCTTGTCTGCTTCTAGTACACTAGCCGTGAGTGCAATGATTGGGGTCATGTTTAAATCATTTTCTTTTTCATAAGCTTTTATGAGTTGCATCGCCCCAATACCATTAAGCTCAGGCATATTTTCATCCATAAGAACAAGGTCGAATCCGCCTTTTTTTAAACAAGTCTACTGCTTGGACACCATCGTTAGCCATAGTGAAATCAAGTCCATAGTCATCTAAAATCAAAGAGATCAGCATCTGGTTCGTTTTGTTGTCTTCTGCTACTAAGATAGAGCCAATAAATTCTATCTGATTTTCTTCTTCTTCTAGAATTATTTTTTCTTTTCGCTCGAGTATTTGAGCATGCATAGAATCTTTGATAGCCTTGATTATACTGATTGGAGTGTAGGGTAGATAAAGCGGGTTTACGTGTGAAAGATCGGCTAATTTTATAGAAGAGCTTCTCAAAAGGGCAATAGCAGGTATTTTAGAATAAACGATATCTTCATTGTATTCATCATCAGGCGTAAAAAATAATAAATCATAGCCCTCAGTTTGAAATGCACTGAGTTGTAAAATTTTATGTATTCCAAAATCATTGAGATACTTCTCTATCAGCCCTCTTCTATTTTTTTTTCTTAGCGTTATCAAGAATTGCTACGGTGTAGTCTTCTATTTTCTCTTTTTCTATAAAAACTTCAGCTTTTTTATCAAGAATCTCTACTGGTAATGTTACTGTAAATGTTGAACCAACTCCAAGCTCTGAACTAAGTGTGATGTCTCCACCCATAAGCTTAGCAAGTTTATAGGATATTGATAGACCGAGCCCTGTTCCCCCGTACTTTCTAGTGGTAGAACCATCGGCTTGTTCAAAGGCGGAAAAAACCTTAGAAATATTGTCCTCTGCAATACCGATTCCAGTATCTTTAACCCTAAGGGTGACGACAGCATCTGAACATGTGACATCAACTTCGATACTTCCATCATTAGGAGTGAATTTAATGGCATTACTCAAAAGGTTTGAAAAAATCTGTATAAGTCGGACTGAATCGATATTTATCTTTTGTGGCATATGTGGATCAATGTAAACTGCGAGTACAATATATTTTTCATATGCTTTAGATGCAAACAATAAAGAAGCATTACTCATAGACTCAACGAGGTTAACGGGATGTGGAGCAATGGTGAACTTTCCACTTTGAATTTTAGAAAAATCTAAAATATCATTGATGATGCTTAAAAGAGATTTTCCACTCGTATCGATTATATTTAAATAATGTAATGGCTTTTCTTCTTTGGTTATTTTTTTCAAGATAGTTACAAAGCCTAAGATAGCATTGAGTGGTGTTCTGATTTCATGGGACATATTTGCAAGAAATTCATCTTTTGCTATCTCAGCTTGAACAGCTTTTTCCATAGCAATGGTAATCTCCTGAATCTGTTTTTCGAGTTCAAGTGTTTGAAAATGCACGCGTTCTTCAAGAGAATTATTTAAATCTTCAAGAGAATCTGTTTGTTCTTTTATCTTTTGTGAGATAAGGTCTGTAAGTTGATTAAACACATCTTTAAGTTCTCTGAGGTGAGGATTGTAAGGCTCAAAATAAGGTCGTTCAGAAAAATCACCATCTTTCATTAATGTAACGATATGCGTAATTTCATGAATAAAATCAATATCTTCTTCAAGATGCTGCTCAATTCTTTTTCTCTGCGCATTAATCCTTTGCGCCATATCGTTTATTTCATCATCTGAGTTTGTTTGTATATCTTTTGATTTTTCACTTTTACTATTTAAAAAATTAAAAAAGTCATCTAAGCCTAGTTCAAGTTGGGCGATTGAATATCTAATTTTTTTAGTAATATACCGCGTGCTTAAAAGAAGTAAAATAATGGTAAGGATAGTGATGGAAACTTGTAGCATCAGTGCATTGAAATTAGCTTCAATATCCTTTTGTATATATTGGTGAATACGAGAAAATATTTTTCCTTCTATCCGATGGATTGCATTTATCCTGTTTGTACTTACTTTAATCCATTGGCTTCTAACTTGGGCTAGGTCTTTAACTTCTGACATAGCTGTATCGCTTTGCAGGGTAGTATCCATAAGTCTTTTACGAATGTGCATAAAAAAGTTATTGGCATATTTTGTATGAATCTTTTTTAAGGCAGTATCTTGTTTAAGTTCACTGAGTAAAATATTGAGTTGTAAGTATTGATCATCTTGTAAGGCAATGAGTTTATGGTAAAGAATTTTATCTGTGTTGGATATTTTTTTTGTATTAAGTAAGTTTAGAGACAAGGCTCTTTCTTGCCCAGCAGTTTCCTGCATGCTTACTAAAATATTTAATACCTGTATATCTGCATTGATTTTTTTTGAATTGGTTTGAAGGTTGAGACCTTTATACAGGGCGATGATATTTTTGTTTGTGAGGGAATAGTAATCAAAAGAAGCTTTTTGTTGTATAGTATGTGTTTTAACTTCTTCTCGAATAGTGGATAGTTTGGAAATATTATTTTTGAGTGCCTGTAGATATTTATAATTAGTATCTGAGAGAAGTGTTTCATCTGTTGTCTGAATATAAGAGATGACTTTTAAGAGTTCTTTATCGGTAGTTTTATACTGTTCTAAGAGCATACGCGCGAGTTCAGGATTAGCATCTTCATATAAATAACCAGCACTTAAACCTCTTTCTATTTGTAGCTCATGTAAAAGTTGACTTCCCTTACGCATAATGCTTAAGCTAGAAAGTTCTTTTTTATACAACTCGAGGATATTCCTTTTCTCATAAATATGGTTAAGGGAAAAAAGAACGATGGTAATGAGAGGAACACTGACTAGCAACGATATTTTTTTAGTTATGCTTAATTTCATAACATTGATTATATCATAAGAATTTCGTTAAAATAAGCTATTAGGAATATAAATGAATGATAAAGTATTTACAAAACCAATAAAAAAACAATTTGAATTTGACGCAGAAGTTGCAGCTGTTTTTGATGACATGCTACAAAGAAGTGTTCCCTTTTATAAGGAGAGTCAAAAGATTACAGAATTTTTTGCACTTAAGCAACTTCAAAATGGTGGCTTGCTTTATGATCTTGGATGTTCAACCGCAACGCTACTTCTAAATATACACAGAAAAATAAATAAAAGTTCTACACTTATCGGACTTGACAACTCAGAGGCAATGCTTGATCAAGCAAGAAAAAAATGTGAAGCCTATGGTGCAAATATAGAAGTGTATAATGCAGACATCTTAGACTATGACTACCTCGATGCTGAGGTATTTATAAGTAACTATACCTTACAGTTTATTCGTCCTCTTGTCCGTGAAGAGTTAGTGAAAAAAATTGCGAATGCTTTAAAAGATGAGGGTGTATTTATCTTTAGTGAAAAAGTAATTTCACATCATTCTAAACTTAATAAAGATTTAATAGAATGTTATTATGACTTTAAAAAAGAACAGGGTTATTCAGAGTATGAGATTATGCAAAAAAGAGAAGCTCTTGAAAATGTTTTAGTGCCTTACAGTGAGGAAGAAAATATTAAAATGGCTTTAAATAATGGTTTTTCACATTGTGAAGTTGTCTTTCGTTGGGCAAACTTTGCTACTTTTATAGCAATTCGTTAAGTTTTACTCTACATTTGGGATAGGCTTTGGTTTGGATACTTCTTGACCAAAGGTTTTTTTAATTTTATTTTTTATTTTTGCAATAGAACGCTTTGTCTTTGTCTCAGCCTCTTCATAGGTAATAATATCGTCTTCTCCACATTCCTTATGGTAATAACCTTGTAAGTCATAGTACTCTTTGCAGCCACTATAGTACTGAGCTGACACTCCATGTTTGTTTAGGCATCCTGTAAAAAAGAGCGTAGTAGTGAGAAGAATTATTTTTATCATAATTTAACAAAGCATATAATGTACCTAAACTTTAAAAGTCACTTTAGTTTTACAAAACTCAGTTAAAAAACACTCTTCACATTTAGGATTTTTTGCTGTACAAATATAACGGCCAAAAAGTACCATGCCTTGATGTAATGCATGTAAATTATTTTTAAATTTTCTAACAAGTGTAGCTTCTGTTTTAATAGCTGTTTTATCATCACTCAGACCAAGTCTATGCGCGACACGAAAAACATGCGTATCCACTGCCATAAGGTTCGCTCCAGTAAACTCAATCATAACAACATTGGCTGTTTTTTGACCAACTCCTGCAAGTGTTTGTAAGTCTTTTTCATTCATTGGAATCTCACCTCCATAAACCTCGACAACTCTTTGAGCCATAGCAATAATATTTTTAGCCTTGTTGTTAAAAAATGAGCAGGTATTAAGTAAGGATTTAACATCATTTATATCTGCATCTGCTAAATCGTATGGGGTAGGATACTTTTTAAACAAAGGAGGCGTGATGACATTGACTCTTTTATCTGTGCATTGTGCAGATAAGGCAACAGCTATCACTATCTCATAGGCGTTTGAATAGTTAAGTTCAGTAACTGCATCACTGTATCTATCTATAAATCTTTGATGTATTTCTAAAATCTCTTTTTTTGTAGCTTTTTTCATAAGTAGCATTCTAGCAGATTATACTTTATGCTATAATCAAATAAGTAAAAATTATATAGAGGAAAGTTTATGGGTATTTTTTCTTTTTTTTCTAAAAAAAACAAACGAAAGATGGAATTGAAAAATTTAGCGATTTATTTAACAATCAGTTACTTATAGATATTTTAAATATTAGTACTAGTATGATTTTAGTTTATAGTAAAAAAAATGGCTGGATAGGAGGAAGTAAAAGCTTTTTTGATGTCTTTGGATATAAAGATATTCATGATTTTCGTAGACAACATATAAGCGTTCGAGATATGTTTTTGAGTGAAAGTGAAGAGATTTTCACAGAAGATGATAGCTCTTGGTTAGAGTATATTAAAAAACATAAGACGAAAGGTTATGAACTTCGCTTGTATAATGAAAAAAGTGAAATTATAGATGCTCTAGTAAAATGTAAAAGTATTTAAAGTACGAAGGATATTTGTATTTTAGAAATACAAGACATTAGTAAAATACTTCAAGCTAAACAAGAAGTAAAAGAAGTGCAAAAATTAAAAATAAAGTTTCTTTCAAATATTGGACATGAGTTCCGTACACCTATGAACGGGATTATAGGCTTTATAGACTTACTCTCACAAACAAATATTAACAAAACACAAGCAGAATATTTAAAGCTGATTGAAGACTCTTCTCGTAGCTTGATGTCAAATATTGAAACACTTTTAGATCTTTCACAGTTGCAAGGTGGAAGACTGACCATAGATAATGCAAATTTTGAAATCATTCCTCAAATGGAAGAACTTATATACAGTCATATGACGCTTGCAAAAGAAAGAGGTATAAAGGTTTTGAGCTTTATTGATCCTAAATTACCACAAGAAATTAATTCTGATTTGAGAAAAATCAAACAAATGATGAACTCCTTAATCCAAAATGCAATTAAGTTTACACCAAGAGGTGGAAGAATAATTGTTGAAATAAAGCTTTTAAAAAGACAAGTTAGTGGTGCATGTAATATTAGATTTAGTATTAAGAGACCACTGCACAGTAAAAAAACAAACTAAATCTCTTAAAACCCCTTATATTAAGTTATTTAAAGCCATTTATTTGCTATAATTACACCACGAATTTAAAGATATTTTAAGCTAAAAGGCAATAATTTGGCATTTCAAGAGAATACTCCAACATTTACAGATTATGCTGTTAACGATAGACTTCAATATGTAGATTCATTTCTAAAAGAGATAGATAGTATAATAGATTTTAGAAAGTTAAAACCTATTTTAAATAAGAATGGTATCGGTACAAAGAATGTTTGTGGAGTAAAAGCTTATGACAATATCCTTATGTTTAAAATATTACTCTTGCAAAAATTCTATGACCTGAGTGACGAAAAGGTTGAAGAAGCACTTTATGTAAACTTACTGTTTATGAAATTCGTAGGTTTAAGCCTAGAGGACTTAGCTCCTGATAGTACAACCATAGGTAGATTTAGGAACTCTTTGATAGATACTAAAATATATGATAAGCTATTTAACCATGTAAATAAACAACTAGAAGATAAAGGCTTAATAGCTAAAAGTGGTAAATCAATTTTAGTAGACGCAACTTTAATTAAATCTTTGAATGATGGAGTTAAAGATAAGGATAAAGAGCAAAGAAATGCCAATAGAGTAAAAGTAGAAGAAGCCAATAGAACCCTTGACTTACAAATAAATGAAGAACTCAAGAAAGCAAAACCATCAAGAAAAAAAGTAGATAAATTATTACGAAAGAAAGAACATAACTCAAGAACATTTAAAAATCAAGAGCTAGATGAACTACAAGGCATAGATACTAAAGATATCGAGACCTCAAAAAATATTATAGAAAATAGCGAAGATAGTTATGATCAAACCGACAAAGTAGATAAAGAGGTAAGAACAGGATATCAAACTGGTACAAAGCAATATGCAACAGGATACAAGGGACACATAGCAACAGACTCAGACTCTGGTGCAATACTAAAACCAATAATGACATTTGCAAATACATCTGACATATCAGTTGTCCAAACCATCGTAGAAGAGCTGGAAGATATAGAAGCATTCTATGGAGATAAAGCATACAAGTCTAAAGAAGTAGATGAACTATTAGAGAAGAATGAAATAGAAAATGAGATTTGTCTCAAAGAGACACAGAAGATGACTAAGGATGAGAGAGCAGCACAAAGAGAGATAGAAAAACCAAAACATAAAATCAGGGCAAAGGTTGAACATAGCTTTGCGCGTCTAAAAGCCCAAATGAAATATCATACCAATAGGTATACTGGATTAGTCCGCAATAATATGAATTTTACAATAGCTTGCTTAGCCTCAAACCTAAAACTATTTGCCCATAAACAAATAGCCTTACGAAAAGTAAGAAATAGCTAGGAAATATGATAAGAAATAAAGGGTATTTAGATAACTTTAAGGGTGAGAAACAATTTATGATGAAAATTAAGCAGATATATTTTAGAGATTTCAAAAAAATATTTTAAAATTAGGATTGGGGTAGTGTTTGGGGTTGTGCTGTGGTCTCATTAAAGACACAGGAAAGGGCATCTCTAAAAAAGACTTAAAGTATATACTTGAACCATTTAACTCTGGAAATCATGCAGATGAAAAGCTAGGAGTAGGGCTTAGTCTTTGTAATGGTTTGGTTAAACTCTTTGAAAGTGAACTTAATATTAAAAGCGAAGAGGGAAGTGGAAGCTCTTTTAATTTTGTACTTAAATTTAATGATTCTACAGGGCAAGCATATAAGATGATGCAAAAGAAAAAGGTACGGGTTTTATTACTTGATAAAACCAAGATAGATGAAGCGAATTTTCTTTGTGCATACTTACGCTCTTTTGGGATTGATGTTATAAAGTCAAATATTCTAGATGAAGAGATTTATAAAGGTATAGATAGTTTATATATAATTGCAAACCAAAGTGATTCTTCGTGGATGTTTAAACTTGGTACATTAGGTAAAAAAACACCAGTTATTATGTATTTGCATGAAGGTGAAAAATTGCAAACAAAATTAACACATGTTATTGATGAAGTAATGCAAGCTCCTTTGTTTCCAAGTGAATTATCCAAGCATTTAAATTTTATACACAGTGTAGACCTTGAGCTCACTACAAAAAATAAGTTAATTATTAAGGATGAGGTAAGAGCACTCTTAGTCGAAGACAATCTAATCAACCAAAGACTTATGCAAATTATGCTCAAGGGATATAATATATCGGTTATGACTGCAGTAAATGGAAATGAAGCTATTGCGATGTGTGTAAAAAATAAGTTTGATATAGTGTTTATGGATATTGATATGCCTGAGAAAAATGGAATCGTTGCAAGCAAAGAAATCAAGGAAAAAGTCGATTTAAACGCTAACACACCTATTGTTGCTTTTACTGCTATGGCAATGCAAGGGGATAGAGAAAAGTTACTTGCAGAAGGGCTAGACGATTACCTTTCAAAGCCAATAAGAAAAGAAAAACTATAGAAGATATTGAATAAGTATTTAAAAGCATTATTTGTTTAACAACTATTAGCATAAATGAAATATACTGTGAATATAAAAAGATAAGGGAAGCTTTAAAATGACAATAAATAAAAAAATCATATCAATCCTCTTCGTGGTAACTTCAAGCCTATCAGCGCAGACATTAGTAACTGTAGATGGTACAAAAATTACAAAAAATGATGTAGATACAATCCTTATGAATGCAACGCAAGGAAGAATGAATCAACTCGAACCTGCAAAGCAGATTAAATTTAGAAAAGAAGTTTTACAGCAACTTGTTGCAAAGGTACTCATTTATAATGATGCTACAAAAACTGGTATTTTAAAATCAAAAGAGTTTAAAGCAGAATATGCGAAAGTTCAAGAAAAAGTTAAAAAAGAAGTTGCTATTCAAATTTGGCAGCAAAAACAATTCGATAAAGTAAGTGTTTCTAACAAAACATTAAGAGATTATTATAATAAAAACAAAGGTGAGTATAAAGAAGAGCAAAGTGTTCATGCTCGTCATATCCTTGTTGCAGGTAAGTCAGAAGCGAAAGCTATTATCAAGGATTTAAAAGGACTTAAGGGCGAAAAACTTAAAACGAAGTTTATGGAATTAGCAAAAGCAAAATCAACAGGGCCGAGTAGTGTTAATGGTGGTGACTTGGGTACATTTGCAAAGGGTAAAATGGTTCCAGAGTTTAATAAGGAAGTTTTTAATATGAAAGTGGGAACAATCTCCGGAGCTGTAAAAACACAGTTTGGATACCATATTATTTATTTAGAAGAAAAGAACAAGGCTAAAAATCTGACATACAAAGAAGTTAAACCATTCATAGAACAAAGACTTAAAATGGAAAAATTCAAAGGCTCTATGAAATCAAAAATGGCTTCACTTCAGAAAAAAGCAACTATTAAATAATAGCTATGCTTCCTTCTTCCCTATCTAAGATATACTTAGATGGGAAAACTTTTCATGTTAAAAGAGATGATTTAGTAGACACTTTTTTAGCTGGAAATAAATTCCGAAAACTTTATACACTTCTTCAAACTCCAAACTCAAAATATAACAAAATAATTTCTTATGGTGGAACACAATCTAATGCAATGTTAGCGATTGCTGCAATGTGTAAGAAAAAAGAATGGATTTTTGAATATTACACGAAAAGGATTAGTCAAAGAGTAAAAGAGCAGAACTTTGGCAATTTGTACCTAGCAAATACTTTAGGTATGGAGCATATAGAGCTTGAAGAAGATTTATATAGAGACTATGTATCTTCCTTAAACTTTAATCTAAATGAAAAAACCTTTCTCCTTGACCAAGGTGGAGCTGATAGTCTTGCTCAAAAAGGTATAGCTATTCTAGCCCAAGAAATACGAGATGCCAACTTAGATATAAAAGCAGTTGCTACTCCATCAGGAACAGGTACTACAGCACTTTTTTTAGCCTTGTCTTTACCTGAGTATAAAGTCTATACTGTTGCTCTAATAGGTGACAGCGAGTATCTTAAACAACAGATGCAAGCACTTCATAAAATACCGGATAATTTAGTCATTTTAGAAGTAAGTAAGAAGTATCATTTTGCTAAGCCATATAAGGAATATTTTGAGATATATAAAAAACTCTTAGATGCAGGTATAGAATTTGATTTACTTTATGCGCCCTTAATGTGGAAAACTCTTTTAGAAGAGGGACTTGAAAATATCTTGTATATACATAGTGGTGGAGTGAGTGGAAACGAAAGTATGCTAGAACGCTATAAGACTAAAGGCTTAGACCTTTAGACCTTAGTTAATAAATGTAACAGTCTCTTCTAAAGAAGCTCGTTTAGGCTGGTAACTATTGATTTTTGCATCTTTTTCTTCGTAGCCAAGAACTACACTATATAAAAGAGCTAAGTTATCTGGCATATCTAAAACCCTAGCAACTACTCTACCAAATTCAGTTGTTGAACCTTGAGGACAACTGTCTATTCCAAATTCTTGAGCAGCTAACATGATACTTTGCATGTATGCACCGCAGTCAATTAAAGCACCTTGTGCTCCATCGATATTTGCTTTGTCGGTAAAAACAAAATAAACTGTTTGTGCTCCAAACCATCTAAAGTTATCATGCCACATTTTAAGTCGAGTCGCATTGTCTTTTCTATCAACCTCAAGAAGTTTATAAAGTCCAGAACCTGTAACTATTCGTCTTTTTTTATAAGGATTTACCCAGTTAACAGGATAGTATTGAATAAATTGATCATGTTCTAATCCCTCATCCATTCTCGCAATAATTGCATCACCAATATTTTTTAAAACTTCTTCATTACTAATAGCCATCACTTTCCATGGTTGCATATTCGCTCCACTTGGTGTCATTGCGGCGGCATTTAAGATTTTTTCTTGTATATCTTGTGGCACTGGTTTTGGAAGATATGCTCTTTTTGATGAGCGTTGTTCTATAGCTTGGATAACTGTAGGCATTGATGTAGTCCTAAATATATTATTTTAACGATTGTATCATAAGAGTACTTATAGATAAGTAATGATTACTAAATATTATATTAGCTAAGTAGACTAAGCAAACTTGACACTATATGACTCAATGTGATATAATTCTTTCTTAATACAACTAAAGGAATCTAAAATGAGTAAAATATTTGAACAATTAACACATAATATGACAGAGTCTATTGAGTCTTCAATCTCTTTAGCCTTACATAATAAAAATCAAGAAGTACAGCTCATACATTTTTTATGGGCATTATTAACAAATAGTAATTCTGTTTTAAACCAGATGCTAAGTAAAATGAATATTGATAAAATAGCAATAGAGCTTGATGTAAAAAGCCTTTCAAGTAAACTTCCAACAGCTTCGGGTGTTACAAAAGAAAGTATACGATTATCCAAAGATTTCGTGCAAACATTAGAAAAAGCACATGGAATGATGACACAAAATGGTGACAGTTATTTAGCTGTAGATACCTATATATTAGCAAATTTAAAGACTGAACCTATGGGAAGTATTTTAGCAAAATATATAGATATGGGAGAGTTTGCAAAAAATTTAGAAAATGCTCGTGGTGGCGCTAAAATAGATTCTCAAAGTGGGGATGAAACATTAGAGTCTCTTTCTAAGTATGGAATAGATTTAACGACGCTCTCAGGTGAAGGAAAATTATCGCCTGTTATTGGACGCGATGAAGAGATAACTCGGTTGATGCAGATTTTAATTCGTAAAACTAAAAATAATCCTATGTTACTTGGTGAACCAGGAGTTGGTAAAACTGCTCTTGTTGAGGGTTTAGCTCAAAGGATTTTTGATGGTAAAGTTCCAACTTCACTGAAAAACAAAAGAGTTGTAGCACTTGACATGTCTGCGCTTATTGCAGGAGCAAAGTACAGAGGTGAATTTGAAGATAGATTAAAATCTGTTATAGATGAAGTAAAAGAAAATGGAAACATTATTTTATTTATTGATGAAATTCATACTATTGTTGGAGCAGGAGCAAGCGAGGGGAGTATGGATGCTGCAAATATTTTAAAACCAGCCCTTGCTCGTGGTGAGTTACATACTATAGGGGCGACTACTTTAAAAGAGTATAGAAAGTACTTTGAAAAAGATACGGCACTTCAAAGAAGATTTTTAGCTATTACGCTTGATGAGCCAAGTGTAAATCAAACTTTGCAAATCCTTAGAGGAATCAAAGAAAGACTTGAAACACATCATAATGTAACGATTACAGACAGTGCTTTAGTTGCTGCAGCGCGACTCAGTGACAGATATATCGCAGATAGATTTTTACCAGACAAAGCGATAGACCTTATAGATGAAGCTGCAGCTGAGTTAAAGATGCAGATAGAATCAGAGCCAAATGTTTTAAGTGCCGCAAAGAGAAAAAATTCGGAGCTTCATGTTGAGCAAGAAGCGCTAAAAATGGAAAAAACTCCAGCTAATGAAAAAAGACTTTTAGAGATTTTAAAAGAAGTAGCTGATGTCGAAGAAGAAGTGAGGCGCTTAGAATCTCAGTTCCAAAGTGAAAAAGCAGTGTTTGAAAAAATTTCAAATATCAAAACACAAATCGAATCTTCAAGACGAGAAGCAGAAGTAGCAAAATCAACATCTGATTTTAACCGTGCGGCTGAGATAGAATACGGAGAAATTCCAAAGTTATTAGAAGAAGAAAAATCGATAAATGAAAACTGGATTAAATTACAAGAAAGTGGAACACTTTTAAAAAATAATGTTGATGAAGATGCTATAGCATCTGTAGTTTCAAGATGGACACATATTCCAGTAAACAAAATGCTTCAGGGTGAAAAAGATAAAATACTTCATGTTGAAGCAGAATTAAACAAAGATGTAATAGGTCAAGAAAAAGCTACGCATGCGGTTTCTCGTGCTATTAAGAGAAATAAAGCAGGTTTATCAGATACAAACTCGCCAATAGGAAGTTTTTTATTTCTAGGACCAACTGGAGTTGGAAAGACACAAACAGCCAAAACATTAGCAAAGTTTCTTTTTGATAGTGAAGATGCAATGATTCGAATAGATATGAGCGAGTACATGGAAAAACATTCTGTGTCCCGTCTTGTTGGTGCAGCACCTGGTTATGTAGGTTATGAAGAGGGTGGACAACTTACAGAAGCAGTGCGAAGAAAGCCATACAGTGTGATTTTATTTGATGAAGTAGAAAAAGCACATCCTGATGTTTTTAATATGCTTCTTCAAGTTCTAGATGATGGACGATTGACTGATAACAAAGGTGTTACTGTTGACTTTACAAACACAATTATTATTTTAACATCAAATATCGCGAGTGATAAAATCATAAATGCAAATGATTCTGACAAGCTTCAAGAGATGGTTATGGCTGAACTTAAACAATCATTTAAGCCAGAGTTCTTAAATCGTTTAGATGATATTGTCATATTTAATGCTCTAGGACAAGAACAAATAGTAGATATAGTAGATATCTTCTTTGCAAGTATTAGTAAAAAAGTAGAGCAAAGAGATATTAAACTTATATTGACACCTGAAGCTAAAATATACATAGCCGAAGCTGGATTTGATCCTACTTATGGGGCAAGACCACTTAAGCGTGCCTTGTATGAGATAGTAGAAGACAGATTGGCTGATTTAATTTTAGAGGGTAAAGTACAAGTTGGGGCTACGGTTACATTTGCAATAGAGGGTGAAAATATAGTAGTTAGAGTAAGTTAACCGCACTTTAAGTAATATTTATGTATTATTTCGAACTAAAATTATATAAGGATATGTCAAATGAAAAGAACATACCAACCCCATAATACACCTAGAAAAAGAACGCACGGTTTCCGTGCAAGAATGGCTACAAAAAATGGTCGCAGAGTTTTAAACCGTAGACGAGCAAAAGGTCGTAAAAAAATTGACAGTATAGGTGGATTTAATACGCTGAAGCTTCATAAGGAGTTCCAGTATATTTATAAAAAAGGAAAAAATCAACACTCCAATAGTGTTGTACTTTTTTTTCTTCCTCAAAATAGCGTTCACAAAATTGGTTTTACCGCAACTAAGAAAATTGGTAATGCGGTAAAAAGAAACAGAGCTAAAAGAAGACTTCGAGCTTTATTTCGTGAGCATTCAGCAAACCTTAAAGATGGTACTTATATTTTTGTTGCTAAACAATCTATTATAGATATCCAACACTCCAACTTAGAAAAAGACTTTAAAAAAAGTTATCTCCCGTTCAAAAGCATTTCTTGATGATTAGAAAAATATTATTAAAAATATTATGGTTTTATCAGAAGTTTCTAACGCTTTTTAGCTTTGGTTCGTGTCGGTATTATCCATCATGCAGCGAGTTTGCACGATTAAATTTTGTAAATAACTCAATTTCAAGTGCTTTTTACCACTCTTTGACTAGAATACTACGATGTAATCAATTGTTCGATGGTGGCATAGAATATCCATTACTAGATAAACTAATAACAAAGCCCGCAAAACTTGAGCTTGATACTATACAATATTGGTTGGTTCCAAATAAAAAAGACCGTTTTTACATTATAAAAAATTTTTCATATAAAGGGTCATCGTGTTAGAAAACATGTCAGCAAACCAAAGATTAATGTTAGCAGTAGCATTGTCAGTAATTTTTTTCGTAGGATATACAGCAATTTTCCCACCAGCTCCACCAGTAGATGCAGAAGTTAATCAACAAGAAGTAGTAGTAAATACCCAAGAAAGACTTGAATCAGCATCTGGACATACTATCTCAGATCAAGATAAAATCGCAGCAACAGCTTCAAGCGATATAGTTACGGTTACAAATAAAAACTTTATTTTAAAAATAGATACTCTTGGGCGTATAAGTTCAAAAGAACTTTTACAAGAAAAAGCTCGTGATGAAAATGAAAATCATGCACAACTGATTCCAGCTTTTGCAACAAAACCACTCTTTTTAAGATTTTTAGACGAAGACCTGAACAAAGAAGCAACTTCTGTAGCATATGTAGCATCTGTTAAAGAGATTGCTTTAGATGGAACACCACAAAAAGTAACATTAACACAGAATTTATCTAACTTGACAGTTACAAAAGAATTAACATTTTATGAGGATGGGCATTATGACGCAGTAGTTTCTCTATCGAAAGATAAAAGATATTTTATTTATTTAGGGCAACGACCTGAAATTACTGAACAAATGATGACAGTATCGGGCGCGATGGTTTATACAGATGATGAACTTGTTACAATCATTGAAGATGGTGAGGCAGAGGGTAGAAAATCATTTTCTGGAGTGGAACTTATTTCTGCTTTTGATCAATACTCCGCAAGTATAATGTACGGTTTTTCTAAAGATACTCAAATCATTATAGAAAGAGATAGAGACGATAATCCTGTTGTATATTTCGATGCTTTACAAACAATGCGATTTAATGGTTACATAGGTCAAAAAGAATTTAAAGTACTTGAATCGATCAATCCAGTGCTGACTAATGCTATCGAATACGGTTGGTTTACTTTTGCTGCTAAACCATTGTTTACATTTCTTTCATGGTTACATGGAATTTTTGGTAACTGGGGTTGGGCTATTATCGCTTTAACATTTTCTATTCGAATCGTTCTTTACCCTTTGACATACAAGGGTATGATGTCTATGCAGAAAATCAAAAAGATATCTCCTCAAATCAAAGAACTTCAAGCAAAATACAAAGGCGATCCTCAACGCATGAATGCGGCTGTTATGGACATGTACAAAAAACATAATGCAAATCCACTCGGTGGGTGTCTACCAATGTTAATGCAGATTCCTGTGTTTTTCGCAATCTACCGTGTTCTTTTAAATGCAGTTGAACTTCAAGGTGCTGAGTGGATTTTATGGGTAGATGATTTATCTCGTATGGATAATTTCTTTGTTTTACCACTTTTGATGGGTGCTTCAATGTACTACCAACAAAAACTTACTCCAAGTAACTTTACCGATCCTATGCAAGAAAAAGTATTTAAATTTTTACCAGTTATTTTTACATTTTTCTTTATTACATTCCCGTCAGGTTTAGTGCTTTATTGGTTCGTAAATAATCTTTTCTCAATAGGTCAGCAATTCATTGTAAACGCACAGTTTAAAAATGCAAACGATGCTGAAACTGCTCTTGCGCATGCAAAAAAATCAGAGAAAGATGAAGATAAGAAACTTATAAAAAATGCTAAAAAAGATGGAGAAAAGTAATGGTTAAGATAGAAGCAGCAACGCTAGAACAAGCATACAAAAATGCTGCTTGTTCACTCAAGTGCTCTGTTACGGAACTTAAAATTGAAGTGGCGCAAGTTCCAAGTAAAGGTTTTTTAGGACTTTTTAAAAAGAATGCGATTATTGTAGCTATAAAAGAAACGAAGTTAAGTACATCAAGCAAAGCAAAAGAGTTAAAAGCCGAAAATAAAGGCGAAGCCTTAAAACAAAATGTTCCAACTGAAGTAAAACCACCCGAGCTAAACAAAAAAAATCAAGAACTAAATAAAGTAAAACACACAAAGAAAAAAGAACAAGCTAACCCTAAAAAACACTTCAAAAAAGAAAAAGAGCATACTGTTTTAAACGATACGATTATGCCTGCCTCATTTGTAAGTATCCAAGATGATGAAGATGAGTATGATGATGTCTCAAATTATTTAGCAGACTATGATGAAGAACCTGACTTTTGTGAAGATGCACAAGGTGAGGGTATCTGCGGAATTGTTGAGCAGGTTAAGCAAGAGATAAATAGTCTTTTTACTCTTACATGTTTTAAAATTGAAGCTATCGATGTAAGAGTCCATGATGAGAACACACTTCTAATCGAGTTTAAGGGTGATGATGCTGCACTTCTTATTGGTAAAGAAGGTTATAGATATAAAGCACTTTCTTATATGATATTTAATTGGATTAATACAAAGTACCAAGTTCAATTGCGTTTAGAAATCGCAGAGTTTTTAAGAAACCAAGAAGCAGCCATTGAAAAATATCTTGTAGGTGTTTGTGCAAATATTGAAAAAGATGGACGCGCTCAAACTAAAATACTTGATGGTGTTTTAATCCAAATTGCACTGGGCGAACTTCGCAATAGATACCCAGATAAATATATAGTAATTCGCTCAACGCGTGATGGTTTAAAATATATTATCGTTAACGACTACCATAGTAATTAATATGGACACAGATACAATATCAGCCATTGCTACGGCAAATGGCATAGGCTCTATTTCCATCATTCGCTTGAGTGGGGATAAAGCCTTAGATATTGCTAAGCAACTCTCATCTAAAGATAACTACTCCCCAAGATACGCAACATTAACAAATATTTATAACAAAGACAAACTCCTGCTTGATGAAGCTATAGTGATTTATTTTAAGGGTCCACATTCTTTTACGGCAGAAGATGTCGTTGAAATCCAATGCCATGGTGGCTTTATAGTTGCCCAAAGTATTTTAAAAGCTACTGTAGATGCTGGCGCACGACTCGCAACTGCAGGGGAGTTTTCAAAAAGAGCTTTTTTTAATGGTCGAATAGATTTAAGTGAAGCAGAAGCAATAGCACAACTCATAGAAGCAAAAAGCGAAGATGCAGCAAAGATTTTAGCCTTACAAATGAAAGGTTCGCTTAAAGATTATATTGAAAATATTCGTGATGGAATTATTCATGTTTTGGCGTATTCTGAAGTAAGTATTGATTATGCTGAAGAAGACTTGCCTCAAAACTTAATAGAACAGATGAAAGAACAACTTGAAGCATTGAAAAAATCTTTGAACTCAACCTTACTTGCATCTAAGGCTCGAGAAGGTTTAATGCAAGGTTTTCGAGTAGCTATAGTTGGAAAACCAAATGTTGGCAAAAGCTCACTCTTAAATGCACTGCTTAATTTCAACCGTGCAATAGTAAGCGATATAGCAGGAACTACGAGAGATACCATCGAGGAACAGGTGAAAATCGGTACGCACTTAATTAGAATAGTAGATACAGCTGGAATCCGTGAAGCCAAAGATGAAATCGAAAAGATTGGAATTGAGCGAAGTTTAGAAGCAATACAACAGAGTGATATTGTGGTAGCACTCTTTGATGATTCGAGAGTTTGTGATGAAGAAGATGAACAAATATTATCTTTAATTAAATCAAATGCAGAAAATAAAAAAGTGATATATGTTAAAAATAAAATAGACTTAGCAACTAGGTTTTTAAATGAAAAAATATCTTTTGATTTAAAAGTAAATTCAAAAGATAATGTAGACGCGCTTATTGGAATGCTGAAAAATATTATGGACATAACAAATACTTCTGATGAAGTGATGCTTATCTCACAAAGACAAATTTGTGCTGTTGAAAATACTTTGAGCAACATAGAAGAATCATTCTTTGCATTGGATGACCAAGAGTTAGAGATATTTTCTTTTCATTTAAATGAAGCAGTAAAAGAGATGGCAAGTATTACAAGACCTTTTGAAAATGATGAGATGCTCGACAAGATGTTTGGCTCTTTTTGTTTGGGTAAGTAAAAAATGAAATATTTAGCAATTGATTTAGGACTTAAAAGAATAGGGCTTGCATACTCTGCTCACAAAGACCTCGTGACTCCACTTAAAGCAATCATCCGTAAAAATAGAAACCAAGCCTCAGATGAAGTAAAACGAGCCATTAAAGAATGGGAAATACAGACTGTTGTTATTGGGATTCCTGTAGGTGGAAGCAGTGAAGATGAGATGCGCCGTCGTATCACGCATTTTATGGGACTTGTTGACTTTGATGGTGAAGTTATTTACCAAGATGAAGCAGGAACTTCTAAAGAAGCCGAAGCCCTTATAAAAGGTGAAATAAAGCAGATAAGAGATGGAAGAATAGACTCTATCTCTGCAATGATAATTTTACAGAGATATTTGTACTCTATAAAAAATAAGACTACTTCGCCATTATAAAAAGGTTATTACTCTCATGAGTACTGGCCGTAAACCTTTCTTTTAAATCTCTATCAAAAGTCAGCATAAACACATTTGCATTTTTAAGGTTTAGGTCTGTAAAGTTGTCTAAAAGTAAAGTATCTGCAACATCTTTTCCGTGTCCGCATTTTATAAAGTTAAAAGAGTTCAGAGTTTTTCCATAGTCGTATAAATTTGCTTCCCATTCTGCGCGTTTAAGATACAGTGAGTCTGGATTTGCTGCCATAAAAATATGCTCGTCATCTATGTCGTAAGGTTCTATGATTTGTGAGAAGATTGAGGCTATACCAGAAAAGTTTTCTATATCCCAAAAAAGATAATTTTTATCAGCCTTTGACTTGTGTTTTTTATTGATTAGTTTTAATCTTTTAGTGATGTTGAAATGTGTGTGTGCAGAATCATTAGTTAGCTGTATGGATTGTTTTATTTTTTTTGCGTCATCGGTGTTGAACTGTAAAAGTTCTCCAAGTTCGATGTAAAGTTCTAAGTTTTGAAGCTCATCCTCCGCACCACCTTTTTGATAACTTTGGAGTTTTTTTAATTTAAATGCATTTAAAACGAGTTTTACACTCATCGTTTCATGATTGGCATAAGCTTGTTTTGTACGAAAGAAAACATCTTTTGCATCTCGGTTATCAGGAAGTTCTACTGAACCTCTGTACTTATGTTCTATGCTTACTTTTTGCTTATGCATTAATTAAATTAAACTTTTTCATTAAATTTCCTTTTTATTACTGACATTATAAAAGTTTTTACTTTATTTAAGTATAATGCGACAAATTTTTCAAATGAATTAAGGAAATACAATGGCATTAAATGTTTATTATGACAAAGACACTAGCTTAGATTTAATCAAAAGTAAAACGGTTGCAATGATCGGTTTTGGTTCTCAGGGACACGCACACGCAGAAAACTTAAGAGACAGTGGTGTTACCGTTGTTGTTGGACTTCGTAAAAATGGTGCTTCTTGGGCTAAGGCTGAGGCAAAAAACTTTGAAGTTTTAACTGTTGGCGAAGCTACAGCAAAAGCTGATGTTGTTATGATTCTTCTTCCAGATGAAAATCAAGCCGAAATCTATACAAATGAAATTGCTCCAAACTTAAAAGATGGTGCAACAATTGCATTTGGTCATGGTTTTAACATTCATTACGGTCGTGTTAAGCCAGCGAAGAACATCAATGTTACTATGATTGCTCCTAAAGCTCCTGGACACACTGTTCGTTCTGAGTTTGTTCGTGGTGGTGGTATTCCAGATTTAATCGCTGTTGGTCAAAACCCTTCAGGGACTACGAAAGAGTTAGCTCTTTCGTATGCATCTGCTATTGGTGGTGGTCGCACTGCTATCATCGAGACAACTTTTAAAGATGAAACAGAAACTGACCTTTTTGGTGAACAAGCTGTTTTATGTGGTGGTGTTACATCTCTAGTTCAAGCTGGATTTGAGACATTAACTGAAGCTGGGTATGCTCCTGAACTTGCATACTTTGAGTGTCTTCACGAACTTAAACTAATCGTTGACTTAATGTTTGAGGGTGGAATCGCTGATATGAGATATTCTATCTCTAATACTGCTGAGTACGGTGACTATGTTTCTGGTAAGCGTGTTATCAACGACGAATCAAAACAAGCAATGCGTGATATCTTAACTGAAATTCAAGATGGTAGATTTGCAAAAGACTTTATCTTAGAAGGTCAAGCGGGGTATCCTCGTATGAATGCTGAGCGTACAAATGATCAGGTTAAACTTATCACTGTAACTGGTAATAATCTTCGTGAAATGATGCCATGGATTGGAAAATCAAAAATCGTAAACCAAGACACAAACTAAAATAGCGACGCATTTTCTGCGTCGTTACACTCGTCACGTACTATCGTACGCTTCCTCCTTAGACTCCTTGAAACTACATCACTCTTTTAGTTTGTAGACTAATTATATTTCTATTCCATTTGTTTATAAAATATTGATAGAATTCTGCAAAGGATTTTTATGTTTATTGACTCATTTCTCTCATTCGGACTTTTTTTCTTAACTGCTGTAGCTGTTGTAGCTATCTTTTTATATCTTTATGCTTTAGTAACACCCTATGATGATTATAAGCTTATATTTGAAGAAAACAATACTGCTGCAGCTGTTGGATTTGGTGGGGCTATACTTGGCCTTTCTATTCCTCTTTATAGCGCTTTAATAAGCTCTGTTTCTTATATCGATTTTTTAATATGGGCTCTTGTTGCTACTGTGATTCAATTGATCTTGGCATTAGTTATGACTCGTATTAAAGGAAAATTTGCACTTGAGCAAAAGATAAATGATGGTGTTGTTTCAGTCGGAATATTAATGGCATTTTTATCAATTTCAATAGGTCTTATTAACGCAGGTTCAATGAGTTATTAGTTTTTTATGGTATAATTTTATCGTAGACAAGGTAAGTTCTTTAAGTTATGATTGATTACCATAATTCTTGAGATGTAAAGGGTAGTTAGATTTATTTCTAACTACCCTTTTTTTTTACTAAATTTTTAGTGGGTTGTGCTGGGTGGGATCTTAAGACTAAGAATTTATTTTGTCGAATAAATTAGTACTAATACTACTGATTTTGATGTTCTGCTGTGCAGTTCGTCTTTATTAGTAAAAGGTAGGGATTAATCACCCTGCTGTATTAGTATTTTATAATAATTTCTGTACTCGTATTAAAGTAGATAACAAAATCGCACACTTCTCAACACTCGAACTTTTCATTTTAAGCTCACTCTCTAATAACAATTCACTTAGTTTATAATAAGTCGCTGGTTTAAACTTGAGTGACATTGCAGCTTTTTCATCTACTACAAATTTTGGGGCAGGGTAACCTAGTATTTCTAAGGCATTTGGTGCACCATTTACACGTATATAAATGTTAAACATATAAAGTTGTGTGATGTACGAAGTGATGGCTGTGATGATTCTTATTTCATCTTCACCGTGCTCTAAAAGGTTGACTAGTTCCTTCTCAAATTCTTTTTTACCTAAAACTGTTTTTATAAATGTATCTATGCTGATTTCGGCTAAGCCAAATACAAGGTTTTCTATATCTTTACTTGTTATTTCTCTGTCATAAACTCTTAGTTTATCCATCTCATTGCAGGCAAGGGCTACATCACCGTTATGAATATTTAAAAGTTGCGAAACAGAATATTTGTCTATGTTTACTTGTTTTTCTTTTGCTACTTGTAAAACTATGTTTTGTGCTTCGTAGTCTTTTGGATTGAAAAAACGCACACACATCGTTGAAAATTTTCCAAAAGTTTTTTTATTGTTATATGTTTTATGGTCACTTCCGTAGTAATCATAAATAAATATATTGTCAGCATTCTTCTCACAAAGTTCTATCAGAATATCTAAGTCTTTTTTTGGAACTTTTTTTTCACTTTTTATGATGAGAATGTTTCTATCTCCAAATAAAGAAGCTTGTGAAAGATGTGCTTTTGCAGAAGCAAAGTGGTATTCATCATGGTAAAAGTTAAGCGTAGATGCATCGTCAATGTTAGAGAGCATCTTTGTATACATATCGATTAAGAAGCTACTCTCACCAAAAAAAACAAAACTATTAGAGATTTTCCCACTCTTTATAGCATTGTCTAACTCATTTTTATACATCTATCTTACTCATGACACTTGCAAATATTTTAGCCTTAGCTATATCGACTCTATCTATTTTGACCATCACATCTTCAAAAAGTACAATATCTCCAGTAGAAGTTATATTAAGTCGTGCACCCATAATTTCATCATGGATTTGTGCTTTAAAATCGGGTTCAGTTGCTGTGATTCTCGCTTTGAACTCTTTGCCAATATTTTCATTTGCCCAACGAGCAAATTTCCTGTCCATAAACTGGCCTTCTATGGAACTAGATTCTCTTTCTTTTTCACTTATAGTCATACTAAGTGCTTCTATATTTCTAAGAACATAAGAGCCTTCCTCTGTGTCATTGTTATTAATCGCTTTGAGTAATCTATGTACAATAAGGTCAGAATATCTTCGAATAGGTGAAGTAAAATGCGTATACTGCTCAAAACCTAAACCAAAGTGACCAGAATTTAGCGGTGCATATCTTGCTTGCATCTGTGAACGGATGATGAGTGTATCTACCTCTGATACTAAATTCATATCTGCTGCTTGTTTTTGAATAGCAGTTATTGTTTCTTTTATAGAAGTTTTTATATCTATAAACATCCCAATTCCAGCGAGTTCTTGGTAGAGAATTTGGAGTTTTGTTTGTGATGGTGGTTCGTGAATTCTAAAGATACCACGGTCAAACTGTGCAGCCGCTTCTTTATTTGCAAGTAACATACAATCTTCAACAAGTGAATGCGAAGGAGTCTCTTCTGCGATGGTAGTCTCTTTAAGGTTTGAGTCTTCATCAATTTCCATTTGGAGTTCATCTGAACGGAAGTCATAGCCTAGTTTGAGTCTTTTTTCTCTCAAAGCATTTGTAACGCTGCGTAAATGTGTTAAGTCTTTAAAAATCTGTTTTTCTTTATCGTTTACAGGTTTTAGTTTGCCGTCAAAAAAATCATCAATTTCTTCATAGTTAAAGCGTCTGTCTGAATGAATAATCGCTTCATAGACTTTAGATTCTATAACTTCTAAAGAGTTCATATCGAGTTTCATTTGAAACACATACGCCAATCTATCAACATGCGGTTGAAGAGAACAAAGTGTTTCACTGAGCTTGCGAGGAAGCATAGGAATAGAACGATGTGGAAGATAGATAGAAAAACTTCTATAAATCGCCTCGTTATCAAGTGCGCCAAAAGGTTTAACATACTCACTTACATCGGCAATTGCTACATAAAGAGTTGTATTGGTATTATCCCAGTAGATTGCATCATCATAATCTTTTGCCGTAACTGGATCTATCGTACAAAATGCTAAGTCTCGTAAGTCTCTTCTTTTTTTATGTTTACTTGCATCTACTGCTTCAAATGAAGTGGCAATCTCAAGCACTTCTGGTTCAAATTCATCATGTTTATCGTACTGTGCTAAAACGATTTTTTCATCTACTTTTGGGTCACTAATATTACCGAGCTTTTCCATGATTTTATAAGAAGCATTGTCTATTTTAAAAACATCGCCTACATCATAAGCATCGAGCTCTTCTTTTGTAATCTCTACACCTGTTGGGTAGTCTGTTTTTAAATCAACTAAAGATGCATGAGCATCTTTTAAAATAATATAGCCTATACTATAGCTAATAGCACGACCAACAATTTCAACTATCTTTGCAGAGGGTGCTCCACGTTTTCCTAGAAGTCTTTGAGAAATAACAAGGTCACCCTCTTTAGCCTCTTCTAAATCACCATCACCTATAAATAAGTCACGCGTTAATTCGCCTATGACATTTAAGTAGGCTGTGCCTTTTTGCACAAGACCTAATGTACCAGCACGGTATTTAGAATTGAATTTATAGATATTGTTTTTATGTGTGAGGTATTTTTTTGTTAAGAAGTCGTTAATATGCACTCTTTGCTCGGGAGTGACATCTTGCTCACTCAAACCAAGAGTGAGTCTAATAAGAAGAGACTTCAAGTCCTTATCTAGCGTTCTCTACAGCAGTTTCAAAGGCCTCGAGATTTAAGTCATATTTTGCAATGATTTCTTTAGCTGCTTCAATGCTAGCATCTGTTACTACACCATTAATAGGTACAGCTACGCGAACAGCATTTAAAATAGCGGCTGGTCGTATATCATCAGGTGAATCTGCTTGCTCAGGATTCATACAGCTTCCTAAGACATCAACAAGACCTTCCTCGAATTTCCACTGTTTAAAGATTGTCGCTGATACTTCTGGAGTATCTGTTCCAATAACTTGTCTCTCCGCTGCCTCTACATCACCAAGCTCAGCAAGAGCATCTCTAAATTCTTCTTGTTTTCCATCAGAGATGATTTGTTGGGCAATAAGAACTTTCCCTATCTCAACAAGAAATGCAGCTGGAGATAAAACACCAAGAAGTTTGTTCTCTTTTCTAATACACCATGCTGTTACAAGTCCATGCTGTTTTTTAGATAATGCTGAGAACTGATCGTTATTAATCCCGTATGGAGCTAGGTCCAAAGAAAAACTCTTTTTTACAATAGATGCAAGTGCAAATCCACGAACTGTTCCCATACCGAATAAGCCAACTGCTTGACTTATTGCATTGATTTCACGAGAAAAACCGTAAAGTGGAGAATTCGCTGCTTTTAAAATATCTGCAGTTAAAAGAGGATCCTTTTCTAAAATTTTTACCATATCGTTAAAACTAGAATCTGGATCTTGATATACAGCTTCTATCTGCATAGCAGATTCTGGAAGTGGTGGAAGTTGCTTGATTTTCTTGAGTATGTCTTCAGTCATTTTTTCTCTCTTTATTAGATTTTTTAGTTGTTACTACAATTATAGTACACGAATGTAAATAACTACTGAATGTTTACAAAAAAGTGATATTATTTTTGTAGAATTACAAAATAAAGGATATTTACAATGCAAAGAGACGCAATGCTAACTCAATTAGGCTATGCACCTAACGAGGCTTTACTGACACAACTTCAGAAAATAGAAAACAATACAATTGGTTACGACAAAATAAGAAAACATATTATGGATTTAAATGATCACTTAAAGGTTAACAATTCTTTTGTAGCACTTTCTAACTCAGAAGATTACTTTAAGGTAAAAATCGAAGGAAAAACTCTTGAGTCTTCAGAAGAAGCACATGAAAAAGTACAGCATTTTGCTGAGAAGTTTAAAATCACAATTAATAAGTTAGATAATAAAGAAACATACTATATAATTGGTTTTGACCATTAAAGATGCGAATAAAGAGTCTATGACACTAGAAGGTTATGACCTTTTAGTAGAAGAGTTTAAGTTTTTAATCGAAGTTGAAAAACCAAAAACTGCAGAGGAAAAACTTATAGCAGCCGCACATGGTGACAGAAGCGAAAACGCTGACTACCATGCGGCAAAAGAGAAACTGCGTTTTATAGATAAGCGGCTTTATTATCTAAACGCAATGATTCAAAATTCACAAATCATAGACCCTGCATTACACTCTCATGATAGAGTAAGTTTTGGAAGCACAGTTAAAATCTCAAACATTGACACAGACGAAGAAGAAGTCTATACATTATGTGGAGTTTTAGAGTCTGAACCAGAAAATGGACTTATCTCCGTACACTCACCAATTGCTAAAGGAATGATAGGGAAAGGTGTAGATGATGAGTTTAAAATACAACTACCACTTATTGTAAAAGAGTATGAAATTTTAGAAATAAAATATATAAATATCTTTTCTTTAAAGCAAAATATTCGTACACAAAAAGATTTTTGCTTTCATTAAAACTAACTTTTACCACATATAAGCTATAATCCATTTTTAAAAACCAATTTTTAGGATTCCATTGTGAGCCAACAATTAGAAAATATTGAAGAACAGTTATCAAACCATAAGTTAAGTCAAGAAGATTATACGCATATTAAAGAGATTTTAAAGCGTGAGCCAAACCTTGTAGAGCTTGGAGTTTTCTCTGCTATGTGGAGTGAACATTGTTCGTATAAATCATCAAAAGTTCATTTAAAAGGTTTTCCAACTAAGGCTCCTTGGGTTATTCAAGGTCCTGGTGAAAATGCTGGTGTTATAGACATTGGTGATGGATATGCGGCTGTGTTTAAGATGGAATCTCATAATCACCCTTCTTTTATTGAACCCTATCAAGGTGCAGCAACGGGTGTTGGTGGGATAATGCGTGATGTATTTACTATGGGTGCTCGCCCCGTGGCATCTCTAAACTCACTTAGATTTGGTAATGTTATGAACGACGATAAAACCTCTGCACATCAACGCTATTTAGTGCGTGGTGTAAGTGCTGGAATCGGTGGTTATGGTAACTGTATGGGTGTTCCTACTATTGGTGGTGAAGTAAGTTTTGATGAATGTTACAATGGGAATATCCTTGTAAATGCTTTTAATCTTGGAATCGCTAAATCAGATGAAATCTTTTTAGGTCGAGCTGAGGGTATCGGTAATCCTGTAATGTATGTTGGTGCAAAAACAGGTCGTGATGGTCTTGGTGGTGCAGTAATGTCGTCTGATAGTTTTACAGAAGAATCAAAATCCCTTCGTCCAACTGTTCAAGTGGGTGATCCATTTACTGAAAAACTATTACTTGAAGCCTGTATGGAACTTTTCAAAACTGATTATGTAGTTGGAATCCAAGATATGGGTGCAGCTGGTCTTACATCATCATCTTTTGAAATGGCAGGACGAACAGGAAGTGGTATGACTATGCATCTGGACAAAGTTCCTGCTCGTGAAGAAAATATGACTCCTTATGATTTTATGTTAAGTGAATCTCAAGAACGCATGCTTTTATGTGCTAAAAAAGGTTCAGAACAAGCGATTATCGATATTTTTGAAAAGTGGGACTTAGATGCTGCTGTTATCGGTGAAGTGACTGCAACTGGAAATATGGAGTTATTTTGGGAAGGTGAAAAATGTGGAGAGATTCCTGTTGATCCTGTAAGTGAAGAAGCACCTGAACTTAATCGTCCTATGAGCAAACCAAAGTACTTAGAACCTTTGGCATCCGTAAGCATTGATGATTTTGATAAAGTTTCAAATCAAGATGCCTTTGAGACACTTACAAAGTCGATGGAAGTTGTAGATAAATCATGGATTTACACGCAGTACGATTCTATGGTACAAACAAACACGATTAAAAAAGGTGGGATGTTAGATGCATCTGTTATTCGCGTGAAAGAAAATGGTAAAGCACTTGCAATGAGTGCTGATTGTAATGTTCGTTTTTGCTACATTGACCCTAAAGGTGGAGCAGCCGCTGCAGTAATGGAGTCGGGTAGAAATGTTGCTATGAGTGGCGCAAGACCTTTAGCGATTACAGATTGTCTTAACTATGGTAATCCTCAAAATCCTGAGGTTATGTGGCAGTTTGGACAAGGTTGTCTTGGTATTAAAGAAGCCTGTGCAGAACTTACTACTCCTGTTATTGGTGGAAATGTCTCACTTTATAATGAAACGAATGGTGTTTCTGTTTTCCCAACTCCTTCGATTGCAACCGTTGGTTTAAATGATGATCAAAACAATGTTCTAATGTCTTCATTCCAAGGTGCTGGGAATTCACTTTATTTAGTAGGTGAAAGTATGTCTGAGTTTGGTGGATCTTTATACATGAAAGAGATTTGTGGAACTGTTGGGGGAATTTTACCTGAGATAAACTACAAAAATGAGCTTGCCCTTTGGGACTTAGTGATAGATGCTAATAAGAAAAATTTACTTGAATGTGCAAAAGACGCAAGTTCGGGTGGTGTGGCGATAGCACTTGCTAAAATGGTTGCTACATCTGGTCTTGGTTGTGATGTTGAGATGAGTGTAGTAGATGCTAGAGATATTTTTGCTGAATCAATGAGCCGTGCAATCATAGAAGTAAAACCTGAAAATTGTGAAGCTTTTGAAGCTATGCTTGATGAGGGTATGAGTGTTGAGAAAATTGGAACAGTTGGTGGAGGTTCTATCAAAGTGAATGATATTAAAATGTCTATGGAAGCTTTAAAAGAAAACTATTTTGAGACTTTCAAGCGTGTAATAGAGAGAGATATTTAGTTATAAATATTATCCTCTATTATGGTCTCGTTCTTGTATCATCTTAGATACTATAGCCGACTGTATTTTTCTTTGCTCTGTAATATGAGATCGTCTATATTCTCTGATATCTATGTCCATGGATAAAACTGCTCGTGTACTTTTTCTTGTGTCATCCATCTTTTTAATGTTAGATGATAAGTCTTCAATGCTTGATGAATAGAGTGATGTTGCTGCTATAAGTAAAAATAATGTCGTTTTGATGGTAAAGCCTTTTTTATATTTTCGGAATTATAATGAAAGATTATTTTAGCTTGGTTACATCTTTGAGTAAATCTTAACTTTTTATATTACTTTAAGTAATCTAAAAGCTTTTTGTCTAGCTCTTTTTTACCATCAACAAGCAAGTGAATACTTTTGAGAGAAAAACCACTTGTGTCATAACAAACAATACTTTCTTTCTTATTTTCAAGTAAGGCATCAATAGCATGTGTGACAAACTTATATGCCATAAGTCTATCATAGATGCTAGGATTACCTCCTCTTTGAATATGCCCTAAGACACAGACTCGAGATTCTATACCTATCTCTTTTTCAAACCAATCTGCAATCTCTTGAGCATCTTGCTTTATCCCCTCAGACACTATAGCAATAAAATATCTTCTTCCATTTTTTATTTGTTCTTTGAAATTTTTTTCATAGGATTTTAAATCGTATTTTTTTTCTGGAACCAAACAAAGTTCTGAGCCTGAAGTGAGATGCGAAACGAGTGCTAAATAACCACAGTCTCTCCCCATCGTCTCAATTATAAAAGCACGCCTAAATGAAGATGCAGTATCTCGAATGGCATCAATAGAAGTTTTGATAGTATTTAAAGCAGTATCAACACCTAAACAATAATCAGTTCCCTTAATATCATTGTCAATAGTAGAAGGAATTCCACAAAATTTTACACCGTGCTCTTTGTAAAAAATATCTAAACCCCTAAATGAACCATCACCGCCTAAGACTACTAGCATTCCTATATCTAGATCATCTAGATTTTGTTTAGCCTGTGTTCTGTAGTTTTTTTGCATAAACCGTTTACTACGAGAGCTCCCGATTTTTGTGCCACCTTGGGTGATGATTCCAGCTACATCAGAGTATGTAACTTGCTTGATAGTGTTATCAATCAAGCCCTCATACCCATCATAAATAAAATAAGGACGAAGTCCTTTCTCAAAAGAATACTCGACAAAATGTTTAAGTGCTGGGTTCATACCGGATACATCTCCGCCTGAACATAATATTGCGATATTTTTCATTCGATAATTTTACCATTTTCTAAAGTGAATTTAGATAAAATTTCATAATTTATTTTTCAAGGTCTATAATGAAAAGAGCATTAGTAAGCGTAAGTGATAAAAATGGCGTAGTTGAGTTTTGTAACTCTTTAGTAAAAAATGGTTATGAAATCATTTCAACGGGTGGAACCTATAAGAAGTTAGTTGAAGCTAGTATAAAAGCTATAGAGATTGATGAAGTTACAAAATTCCCTGAATGTTTTGAGGGGCGTGTTAAAACTTTAAACCCTTTCGTTCATGGTGGGATTCTTCATCGTCGTGACAAACAGTCGCATCTTGACCAAGCAAAAGACTTAGGCGTTGAGTCTATCGACTTAGTGTGTGTAAATCTTTACCCATTTAAAGAGACTATAGAGAGTACTGATGATTTTGATGATATTATAGAAAATATTGACATTGGTGGGCCTGCTATGGTTCGTTCAGCTGCAAAGAATTTTGATGCTGTAATCATCGTTACAAATGTGGAAGATTATGATGAAGTGATAGATGCAATAGAAAATGAAAAAAATACAAAAGATTTCCGCCGTGGGTATATGATAAAAGCCTATGAGCATACAGCAGCGTATGACTCTATGATAGCAAACTATATGAATGAGCGTTTTAATGATGGTTTTGGTGAAAAACAATTTGTAGTTGGAAATAAAGTAATGGCTACTAGATACGGTGAAAACCCACATCAAAAAGGTGCTTTATATGAGTTTGATACGCATTTTTCTGATAACTTTAAAACACTCAAAGGAGAAGCGAGTTTTAACAACTTGAATGACCTTAACGGTGCTGTTAAACTAGCGTGTGCATTTGGCGATGAGAATGCTGTTTGTATTTCTAAGCATGGAAACCCATGTGGTTTTGCTATTAAAGATACACTTTTAGAAGCTTACACTGAAGCGCTTAAATGCGATTCGATTTCTGCATTTGGTGGTGTTGTTGCTGTCAACGGAATCGTAAACAAAGAGATGGCAGAAAAAATGAACGAGATTTTTCTTGAAGTTGTGATTGCAGGTAGAATTACAGCAGAAGCACAAGAAGTATTTGCAAAGAAGAAAAGAATCAAACTCTTTGAAATGGGTAGCGATAAACTTATTTTAGCAAACGATAAAAAAGACTTTAAGCATGTTGATGGTGGATTTGTTTTCCAAGATGCAGATAAAGTTGGCGCAGATGAAGTGAAAAATGCAAAGTTAGTAAGTGAAAATGCAGCCTCAGCATCTGATATGAAAGATATGGAGATAGCATACAAAGTAGCATCTCTAACAAAGTCTAACTGTGTAGTGTATGTTAAAAACTCTGCAATGGTAGCAGTTGGTATGGGTATGACATCACGAGTAGATGCGGCTCAATGTGCTTTGAAAAAAGCAAAAGATATGGGTCTTGATGTAAGCGGTGCGGCTCTAGCATCTGAAGCATTCTTTCCTTTTAGAGATTCTATAGATGCAGCCGCTGCAGCAGGTGTTAAAAACATAATTGAACCTGGTGGAAGTATACGAGATAAGGAGATTATAGAAGCGGCAAATGAATTTGGAATGAGCTTATATTTTTCAGAAGTTAGACACTTTTTACATTAAGAATAGTTATGATGCAATTGATGTATATAAAAGGAATTATGTACTATGAAATTATTTATACTATTGATTCTATTATATACTCTTGCTCTCTCTGATATGCGAATTTATGTATCTAATTCTAGTCCGATAGAAAATATAACACTTCAAGAATTAAAAAACCTCTATTAATATCAAAAATCTTTACTTATTAGAAAAGGTAAGGGACCTAGTTATAGATGCTACACTTACAAGTGAAAGAGATACATTAGTAGACACCTTGACAGTAAAAAATGAGATTGTACATAATTTAAAATTATTAGAAGAACATGGCTTAGATACGGGTAAGCTTTTAAAAATATTTACTAAGTATTTTGATTTTGCATATATGTTTACCTCCAAAGTAATTAAAGATAACAATGCTTATTTTAATCAGTGGAGGGTTTAATTCCCCGACCCTTGGGTCGTGATATAAGATAATAACCTCTGGATATACCACTACTTTTTAGTTTACGAAAAAAAGTTTTAGCGTTTAGCTAAAAGGCTTGCCTCGGGGTTGTTGATTTATTTATTTGCAATATCATTAATAGGATTCCTTGTCCTTATCTTTTTTGCTTTTTATATGTACAAAAAACGAAGTCTAGATTTGATAATATTTTAGTATATATTCAAAATTTAACAGAAGAAGAACCTGACTTCTCTGTTAGGATAGATACAAGTGATAGTGATGATGAAATAGAAAAATTAATTAATTTATTTAATAAGCTTTCAGACAAACTTGAAAAGATTCATAATGACAGTTCTAAAGAACTTCTAGACGAGATAGAAGAAACACAAAAAGAAGTTGTATTTACGATGGGTGCGATTGGTGAAAGTAGGTCAAAAGAAACTGGAAATCATGTAAAAAGAGTAGCTGAATATAGTAAATTACTTGCCTTGCATTATGGTTTGAGTGAAAAAGATGCAGAAATGTTAAAGCAGGCAAGTCCGATTAGAACTGAAAAAGCAAAACATTTTGATCCTAGGCTAATCGATATATTTTTTAATAACTTAGATGAATTCCTTCGTATTAGAAGTACTTTTAAAGATTAAAAATAGCAAACTTGATTGACTTTGACTCAAGTCTTGTGATATAATCACACTTAGATAAAAAACAATATGAAGCGTAGGGAAAAAATGCCAAAATCATTATATAAAACACTTGAAATATCAGAAACTTCGAGTGAATCAGAGATTAAAAAAGCATATAGAAAATTAGCAAGACAGTACCATCCAGATGTCAATAAAGATGCAGGGGCGGAAGACAAGTTCAAAGAAATAAATTCTGCTTATGAAATTCTAAGTGACAAAGAGAAAAAAAGACAATACGACCAAATGGGTGATAATATGTTTGGTGGTCAAAACTTTAGTGATTTTTCTCGCTCACACGGAAGTCAAGGGCAGGGCGACTTAGATGATATTTTAAGACAAATGTTTTCTGGCGGTGGAGGCTTCGGTGGAGGCGGTAATCCATTTGGTGGGGGCGGAGGAAACCCATTTGGTGGGGGACAGCAACAAGCTCCAAACTTAGACATAGAAACAAAGGTAACCATTCCTTTTGTTGTTTCAATTCTTGGCGGTTCTCACTCTGTATCAGTTCAAGGAGATAGATTTGACATCAAAATTCCTGCTGGTGTTAAGAGTGGCGAGAAAATGCGTGTAAAAGGAAAAGGGCATACTCAAGGCGGACGAAGTGGAGATTTGTTTTTAAAAATCACAGTCGCATTTAGCCCTGAGTATGTACGAGAAGATGATGACCTTGTGAAAAGTTTTGATGTCCCTTTATCTGCTGCACTCTTTGGTGAAAAAATCGCTATAGAAACACTAGAAAAAGAGATAAAACTAAAAGTTCCTCAAAATACAAAAAATGGACAAAGATTTCGTGTAAAAGAGATGGGTGCTATGAACCGTAAAACAAAGACTCGTGGCGATTTGTATTTAAAAGCGAATATTGTTTTACCTAAGGTTGATGAACTCGATGAAGAACTAGTAGAGATGATGAAAGAGAAACTTCCAAAGGAATGACTTAATGGTACATAAATATGATGAGCCAGTTTATTTAATTAGTATTATTGCTAAAATTTTAGATATTCATCCTCAAACACTTCGTCAATATGAGAGAGAAAATCTTGTCTGTCCAGCACGGACAAATGGACGAATACGGCTTTATTCAGAGCGCGATGTTGATAGAATTAAACTTATTTTGAGGCTTACGCGTGAACTAGGCGTAAATCTTGCTGGTGTAGATATTATATTGCGTTTAAAAGAAAATGTGGATGCTATGGAAACTGAGATTGCAGAACTCAGATATGCTGTAGATAAAGCAAAGAATTCACATGCGGTGTCTCCAGACAAGGCATTGGTTACAACAAGAAGTATTTACGACATAATCATCTTTAAAAAATAAATAAAACCTCATCCGTACACCTTTAAAGCTTTGCCTTGTATATAAGGCTTTATTTTCTATTTCTTATTCACTCAACCTCTGTATCTTTGCCCCAACCATTTCTAATTTTTCTTTGAGTCTATCGTATCCACGGTCAAGGTGGTAGATTCTATGTATGTTCGTTGTTCCATTCGCAACAAGAGCAGCTAAAACTAGTGCACTTGAAGCTCTTAAGTCTGTGGCCATCACATCTGTACCAGAGAGTTGATTTTTCCCATTCACAGTTGCAATATTTCCATTGAGTGTAATATCTGCACCCATTCGTTGTAATTCGCTAACATGCATAAATCTATTTTCAAATAATCGCTCTTCTATGATGGAAACACCATCTGCTTGTGTTGCAAGTGCTAAAAATTGTGCTTGCATATCCGTTGGAAAAGCTGGGTATTCTTGTGTTACTATTTTTACCGGTTTAATGTCCCATGATGGATGAATAGTAACAGTATCATCAGTGAGAGTAAAAGTGCTTCCCATCTCTTCAAGTTTTGCTAGAACTGCACCAAGATGCTTTGCTTGGACATTAGAGAGCGTTAATTCAGAGCGGGTAATAGCCCCTGCACACAGATATGTTCCTGCTTCGATTCTATCTGGAATTACGGAGAATTCTTTAATGTCTATACATTTTCCATTTGTTCCATGAATAGTTAATACAGCGGTACCGATTCCTTCTATTTTAACACCATTAGCATTTAAAACCTCACAAAGTTGAACAACTTCGGGTTCTCTTGCTGCATTTGTAAGTGTAGTAATGCCATCTGCAAGTGCTGCTGCCATAACTATGTTTGCAGTTCCTGTTACGGTGATTTTATCAAAAGAGATGTTACAAGCTTTAAGTCCATTTGGCGCAGATGCTTCAATGTAGCCCGATTTTATATTTATAATTGCACCCATTTGTTCAAGTGCTTTTAGGTGCAAGTCAATAGGACGCTGACCAATAGCGCAGCCACCAGGAAGAGATACTTCACAATGACCAAATCTTGCCAAAATTGGACCAAGTACTAAAATCGAAGCACGCATAGTTTTTACAATGTCATAAGTGGCTTTTGTTTGGGTTATTGTAGATGTGTCTACCACAACTCTATCGTCTAAAAAATCACATGAAGCACCGAGATTTGTAAGAAGTTTTAAGAGGGTGTTAATATCTACAACTGAGGGTAGGTTTTTTATGTGAACACTGTTCTTTGCTAAGATAGTCATAGCTATTAAAGGTAAAGAAGCATTCTTTGCGCCAGATATTTTTATAGTTCCGTTTAGGGATTTTATTCCCTCTATTTTTAAGTAATCCATGTCTCTCTTTTATTGCGGTTAAGTAAAAGGAGTATACTATAATCTTGGTAAATTATAATTTTGATATAATTACATATTAAAGATTATTGAGGATTAATATATGAGTTCTGCCTTAGATAGATTAAAAAACTTAACCAGTAAAATATCAAGTTATGAACTAGCTAGAAAAGAAAACCTTAATATTTTAGAAGAATTATTTTTAGAATTGGGTATAGATAAAAAGATAGAAACTTTTTCTCACTTGTTTAATTTTAAAGCTATAAATCTTTCAGGAGCGTCTTTAGTCCAAGAAACATTGGGTGAAATTAAAGAAGGAAAATATCTGCAAGTACTGGCAATATCTTACGATAAAGAAGCAGTTGTAAAATCTAAAAATATTTCGCTTGCTTATTTTGGGAGAGTAGAAAATGTTGATGTTGAGTTAAAAGATAAAATCATTGAATTTATTATACGGTATAGATTTGAGAAAAGTTTTATGACTTTAGAGCATTATAATGACATACTTGGCGACTTAAAAAAATAAATGCGTGCTTTTTACTTCTTTTTGTGGTTGCGATGGATTACGCGAGTGACATTATGTAGTTTAGGTCTTGCCCTTTTACTTTCACTGTTTATAACCTTTTACATTTACGCTAATGGGGGATTTGCACCTTTAACACAAGAAATATATGTTGCACTTTTTGATATTGTAAAGTTTTGGTTTCCTCTTACTTGGAGTTTTACACTTCTTATAGCACTCTTTAGATCCTTAAAATATATTTTTAATATTGAAATATCTGGATATAAATTAAGGCTTCTTGATTGCCAAAGCAAAGAAGCACTCCAAGATATTGGATACGGTGACTTAGTTAAGGTCTGGAGAAAATGGTTTATGGTGATGATTTGGCTAGTTGGTGCGCAGATGCTACTTTGTTTGTTTTTTACATATCTTTTTACTTCATATACAGGAGTATTTGAATGGTTTAGCATTTACTTTTTGTTTGGCTTTATTCTTATCGCTGGATACTTTTCATTTGTATTACTTGGTGGTAGATGCAAGAAAGTAAAGTTAGTTAAATGTTGATATTTTTAGATGCAGAAACGACAGGACTTGAGGATGAAGATAGAATATGTTCCCTTGGAATTATATATACGAAAGATGAAGAACTAGCATCGCAGTACGAACTTATCAACGATGGAAAAAAAGTAAGTCCAAAAGCATCGAGTGTAAATCACATTACAAACGAGATGCTAGATGCTAAGCCGATACTAACAAATACTGAAGTGTATAAATTTTTAAAAATTCACAATAATAAAGATACCACGATAGTCGGTCACAATATACAGTATACAATGCAAAAGCTATTAGCAGTGGGCTATGTTTTTAAGGGTGCGATTATAGATACCTTGCGTGTGAGTAAGCATCTCGTTAAAGAATGTGAAAGTTACTCTTTACAGTTTTTGCGATACGAATTAAAGCTATATAAAAATGAGAAAAGAGAACTTCTTGCTCACCATGCACTTGATGATGCCTTTGTAGTTAGATTTTTGTATAAGTACTTATTAGAGATAGCTACCCAAGATGAAATGTCTTCGTTGAGTTTTAAAAATGTACTTATAGAAAAGTTTGAGTTTGGAAAATACAAGGCTAGATATATAGAAGAAATCTGCATGTACGATAGAAATTATTTAGAGTGGATGCTATCAAATATGGATTTAGATGAAGATTTACGATATAGTATCGATTATTATATACAAGGATAGCTTTTGAAGATAGCAGTAGAATGTAAGTCGCCATTGTTACAAAAATCTTTAGAGATGTTTTTAGTGAAATACTTAAGTTCAAGAAAGCTTTGTGATATTTTGATTCGAGATACACAATGTCTTAACGAAGAAAGATGTTTTTATATATCAGGGACAGAAGATGCTGACTTAAAAAAAACCATTTTCAAAGTCTGAACTTATTTTAGCCTTAGAACAAAGGTACTCATGTTCAAACAAAGAAGACTCAGTTGAACCTTTGGATTTTGAAATTTTAGAAAATAGAATTGAGTACTTAACAAAAGAGTACCAACAAAATATCCTTAAAGCAGTTAAAGCATTTTATGAAAAATAAACAAAATATAAAAAAAATTCTAATGGGAAAGTACAAGGGTACAACTTTAAAACTTCCTTCATCGGATACTACGCGCAGCTCTAAAAATATTGTACTCGAGTCCTTTTTTTAACACGATACAGTTTGATATAGTAGATGCAACTTTTGTTGAGGTCTTCTCTGGAAGTGGTTCTATAGGGCTTGAAGCATTAAGTCGTGGTGCTTCTAAGATTATTTTTATGGAAAGAGACAAAGAAGCCATCAAAGTACTCAAGCAAAATATAGGACAAACAAATCCTCAAGCTTGTTCAGTTTATGCAGGAGATAGCTTTTCTAATATACAAGCTGTAATTAAATTACTTAAAAACAAAGAGAACGAAGTATATTTTTACATTGACCCACCTTTTAGTATTCGTGAGGGGATGGAAGATATTTATGAGAAGATGATTGATTTGATTCGCTCCATTCCTGTAGAGATTGTTAAAATGATAATTATAGAACACATGACAGGCTTAGAAATTCCTCAAGCAATAGGAAGCTATACGCTTAAAAAAAACTAAAAAATTCGGAAATACAAGCCTAACTTATCTTCAAGTGTAGAAAAAGGAATAAATATTGCTATTTTCCTTTATATATGAGGATTATTATGCGAACTATTATATTTTTTTTACTTTTAACCATTACGCTTAACGCAACAAAGATAAGTGACCTAGCAAATATTGTCGGTGTTCGGGACAATCAGATTATCGGGTACTCTCTTGTTGTTGGTCTTAAAAAAAACGGGTGATGGGACAACTTCAAAGTTTACACTTCAATCGATTGCAAATATGTTAAAAGCTATGAATATTGACATGAATCCTGTAGATATTAAGTCAAAAAATGTTGCAGCTGTTGTAGTGACTGCAAATTTGAAACCATTTACTAAACATGGGGATAAGTTTGATATTACCGTTTCTTCTATAGGTGATGCAAAATCTTTAGAAGGTGGAACACTTCTTATGACACCTTTAAAAGGGGTTGATGGAAAGATCTATGCTCTAGCGCAAGGTCCAGTAAGTATTGGTGGGAAAAATGAAAGAGGTGCGGGGAGTGAATCACATCCTACAGTTGCTCTTGTTTATGATGGTGGTTTAGTTGAGCGAGAAATCAACATTGACCTCTATCATAAACAATATGCAACACTTTCTTTAAGAGAATCTAACTTTAAAAATTCTGTTGCAATTCAAAAAGCAATTAATGCAGTTTATAACACACAAGTTGCAGTTGCAATGGATCCTCGAACGATAAAACTCAAAAAACCTGAGGAACAATCAATGATTGAGTTTTTAGCAGAAGTTCAAGATATCGATGTAAATTACTCTACAAAAAATAGAATTATCATTAATGAGCGAACGGGAACTATTATTGCTGGTGTTGCTATAGAGATTAAGCCAATAATATTAACGCATGGTGATATAACAATCAAAATTACGGAACAAGAGACAGCCGCGCAACCTGATGGTTCGATAGTTGTTGATGATGCTTTAGTTATTGGTCTTAACCAAAATGAGCTCTACACGAAAAAGGGTACAACGACTGTAGCAAACCTTGTCCGTTCTTTACAAAAAATGGGTGCTACACCGAAGGATATCATAGCAATTTTAGCAGCTATGAAAAGTGCAGGAAGTATTTCTGCAGAGTTAAAGGTAATATAAATGAATATGAACATAAATATGATAGCGCAACAGCATACAATTCCTAAGATTGACCCAAAGGCTGAAGATGCTGAGCTACGAAAACAAACAGATGCTTTTGAGTCTGTAATTGTAAAAATGCTTATGGATAATGCGATGAAAGATGAGAAAAATCTTTTTTCACAGCAAAATGATCCAGGAGATAAAATATACAAATCAATGTACAGAGATGAGCTTAGTAAAGCAAGTGCAGGAAGCTTTGGATTTTCTGAGATGTTGTACGATTATTTAAGCCAAAAACCTTAATTTATTTATACATTTGTCGATATAGCTATAGAGAAAAACAGTATTATGACAAACTAAAGGATAAATTATGATTTCACAGCTAAATAGCACAAATGTACGTGCTGCTTATACAAATAATTCCTCTGATACCAAAGAGGTGGGAAAAAAAGCCACGACACTTTCATCGCAAGGTGATTTAAGTAAGGTAGACCAGATTAAAGTTGCACTTGAGTCTGGAGAATATAAACTTAACTTACAAGCTTTATCAGAAAAAATAGCTGATGAATTGTTGTAGGTAAGCGTTAAAAAGAAAAGGGGTTATTATGTTGTCTCATCATTTACAGGGTGCTTTAAACGACTTAAGAGATTTGATTCAGATTACTGAGTCAGATATATCTGATATTCAAGAAGCGAAAAATGATCAACAGTTTGAACGATTATCGATTAAAGAAGAAAAATTAAAAAGTTTTGAAAATAAAAAAGCAATGATTGATCATGCAATATCTACTTTAATGAGTGCACAGCCAGACAAAGATTTACCCCAACTTTTAAATGCAGAGCAACACGCAGCCTTAGATGAACTTAAAGTAGAATTATCTAATCTTCGAGATGTAAATAAAAGATATGCAAAATTTGTTTTAACAGTTAGTAATCTATACAATACATTTTTAGAAAGACTTGTACCAACCGAGATGCAAGGGTATAACAAAGTAGCATCAAGAGATTCAGCTATTTTGGAAGTGAGAGTGTAAGATGGCTTCTATATTTAATGCACTCAATATTGGTTATTCTGGTTTAAATGCTGCTCAAGTTGGCATCAATACAACTGGACAGAATATCGCAAATGCTGAAGTTGATGGATATAACCGCCAGCGTGTTATAGCTACTGCTGCAACCCCCATTACTACAGGTGCAGGTAATGTTGGAAATGGTGTTGAAATTCAGACTATTAAAAGAGTGTTTGATAATTTTGTTTTTGATAGATATACAAAGACCTATGCCGAAAAAGAATATACAGAATTTGAAAAAACCACTTTAGAACAACTCTCAACATATTTTCCAGAGATAGATAATGTTGGAATTAAGGCAGATTTACAAGAGTACTATAATATGTGGCAAACATTTGCTGACAATCCTGATAATGACTCGATAAAAATAGCACTAGCTAAACAAACAGAAGTTTTAGCAGATCATATATCATTCACACAAAATCAAGTAACAACATTGCAATCAGAACTCAACGACCAACTCAAGTCGAATGTAGATCAGGTAAATGGCTTGGCTAAAGAGTTAGCTGAGATAAATAGATCTATAGATACAGCCGAAGCTGGAACAGCATATGAGGCGAATGATTTAAGAGATAAAAGAAATGTAATAGAGCGAGACTTAGCGCGCTTGATTGGTGCTGAGACTTCTTCCGGACAACTTGAAGCAAATATTCAAATAGCAAGTAACTCAAATACAAAAACGGGAAGCTATACAGTTAGTATAAATGGCTTTAATTTAGTTGATGGAACAAGCTTTCACCCTCTTTATATATCAAATACAGACAATCCCAAAGGTTTTTATGAACTTTCTTTTGAGCGGGAAGATGGTGTTTTAATTCCTATGGAAGAAAATGTTAATGGTGGTAAGATAGGTTCTATACTTAATTTACGAGGTGGTGTGATTGATACAACAAGTGGAGTCCCAAAAGACGGTGTTTTACAAAACACAATAGCCGAACTTGATGCATTTGCTCAAGGCCTAATAGAATCTACAAATAACTTGTATGCGCAAAGTGCAACAACTCGAATGGACTCAAACGCTCTTAATGTTGATGGGAATAATGCAATACTATCATCGGACCTCAATGTTAACGAAGGCTCTTTTAATTTAGTAGTTTATGATATAGATGGAAATATTGTAGCATCTAGAGAAATGAAGATTGATGTAGCTACAAGTATTCAAGGTGCAAGTGGAACAAACTCTATAGAGGCACAGATGAATGCAAATATAGATGACAACGGTGATGGAAGTGCTGGAAATGATATCGATGATTATTTAAACTTCAATTGGGCGAGTTTTGCTGATGGAACTAGTAAAGTTGAATTCACAATGGATACATTGTCTGAATCAAGAGGCTATACTTTTGCAATAGAAGATAAATTAACAACACAAGATTATGCATCTGGATCAAACTTTGCAGGTGCTTTAGGCATGAGTAGGTTTTTTGATGGAGATTCTGCAAGTAATATTGATTTAACTTTTGAGTATAAGGAAAATCCTACTTTAATGTCAGCTGGATACAGTGATGCAGCAGGGGATAATAGACTTGCTCTAAATATGATTCAACATCAATTTGAGCGTTACGATCATGATGTTGGTGGCACTACTTTTAACACAACAAGTTATGGAATGTTTGATGTTATTGCAACAGAAGTTGGGGTAAATACGAATAGTGCAATTATAAGAAGTGAAACTCTAAATGCACAGTTTAATGCAGTAGAACTTGAGTATTTTTCAACTTCTAAAGTAAGCATTGATGAAGAGATGACCAATCTTATACGCTACCAAACTTCATATGGAGCAGCAGCTAAGGTAATCACTACAATAGATCAAATGATGCAAACATTACTTGGTATTAAACAGTAATATATAGAGTTTAATATGCCACTATTTAGTATTTTTATTTTAGTTTTTATCTTTTTATTTTCTTTTTTTGGTGTTTACATATATGAAGTAGATGCTTATAAGCTAGATGCATCTGTAATTCTTATTGGCCCATCAAGTGATTATCTCTTAGGTACTGATAGATTAGGACGCGATATTTTAGCACGACTCATGCAAGGTGGGCAAGTTTCTTTAATCATAGGTGTGGGTAGTGCATTCATTGCATCTATAGTGGGTTTATTCTTAGGTTCATTAGCTGGATATTTAAGAGCTAATGTAGATAAGGCTTTTATAGTTGTTGTAGACTTATTTTTAACCTTTCCTACTTTCTTCTTGCTTTTAGCACTTGTAAGTTATGTAAATGCATCTGCATGGGTTTTAATCGTGATTATATCCATAACAGGGTGGATGACAACTGCAAGACTCATCCGTTCAGAGAGTTTTAAAATCACCTCGCAACCCTACATTAAGATTTTAAATATAGCTAGAGTTAAAAAGATGAAGATTTTATTTAAGTACTACGCTCCTATTTTAGCTCCTATATATTTTGTTAGTTTTACATTTGGCGTTGGAGGTGCGATACTAGCAGAATCAGGACTAAGTTTTTTAGGTCTGGGCATCGTTGCTCCACAAATGAGTTGGGGAACGATTATAAGTGGCGGAAAAGATGTTGTCGAAATTGCATGGTGGGTTAGCTTCTTCCCAGGACTTATGATATTTTTAGTTACTTTTTCTCTTATAAATATTTCAAATTATTTACAGCAATTGACAAATAAAAAGCAGATTCAAAATTAGAGGAGAAGTAGAACTATAATGGCGAGAGTAATATTCTACTTGAGAATTGAGAACTTCAAAATAAGAAGAAGTTAGGACTACAGTTAGGTCATGATATGCTTTTTAGCTATAATAAAAATAAAATAAAAATTTTACTTGAAAAATCAAAGGTCTAAAATGAAAATAGCGATAGCCGGAACAGGCAAGTTATTTTTGAGCTTATATTTCTACAAATATATGATAAACCAGATTTAATAAATCTTATTCTTTTCTTTGCACTGTTTACAATATTTTTTAAACTTTTTGACCCTCGAATGAATTATAGAAGCGAAAAAAAGAAAAAGAAAAATATTAAAAAAGATTAGTAGCTATAATTCTTGTTATGGTATACTTTCACCCTAAAACTAGAAGGATAAATATGATGTATGTATATAAATTAAGATTTTTTGTTTTCATGCTATGTATACTTGGAGTGAATGTTGGTGCTACCCAAAATAATTGGGATAATCATTATAAAAGTTGGAATGATAGTAAGGATAATAAATATGATGATATAAAGTATGATAACTGCGACGATGATAAGTATGAAAAATATGAGTCTTACAAAAACGATAAGAAGAAACCCAAAAACATATGGTGGACGAGAGGATGATGAAGATTCTGCTTATAAGAAACATCATAGGAATGATGCTTACGGAAATGGAGATCAAAAAGACCATGAAAATAGCAGATATAAGAATAAAGCTGAAAATAATCAGTATGTAAACAAAGCTAGTAAAAGTAAATACAATAACAGTAAATATACTAAAGCTACTAAGTACTATAAAAAAAAAGATTAAAAGTAAATCTTTTCTAAATAGCGTCCTAGGAAATTATTCCTAGGCAATTAGACTTATTTCATACCTAGAAATCCTCAAAATGCATTATACATATACTTTATTTAAAAGTATAAATAAATATTAAAAGAAGAAAAATGATTTTAATGATAGACAACTACGATAGTTTTACTTACAATATTGTTCAATACTGTAGAGAATTAGGTGCTGATTTAAAAATTGTAAGAAATGATGAGATGAGTGTTCAAGAAATTCAACGGCTTAATCCCCAGAAGATCATAATTTCTCCTGGTCCAGCATCTCCTGATGATGCTGGTATTACATTAGAGGTCATTGAATACTTTAGTGATAAAGTTCCAATATTAGGGATTTGTTTAGGTCACCAGAGTATTGCTCAAGTTTTTGGAGCAGATGTAATCCGTGCAAAAAACATGATGCATGGGAAAACATCGACTATGACTAAAGTTACTGACTGTGATTTATTTAATGATGTACCTAAAAGTTTTACAGCTACAAGGTACCATTCACTCATTGTAGATAAAAATACATTACCAGCATCTGTAGAAGCCACAGTATTTAGTGCCGATGATAATGAAATCATGGCCTTAAAAATTAAAGATAAAGATATCTATGGTGTTCAATTTCATCCTGAATCAATTATGAGTGAATATGGACATAAGATTATAGGAAATTTCTTAAATATATGATGCATAGACTTGTATTACTAGCAATTATAAGTTTAGATATATTGTTATTAATATTTCAAACAAGCACAATATCTATATCTGCACATGAGGCTTCTTTGCTTTATGGAGATTTTTCATTTATTCAATGGATTGAAAAATTATCAATCAGTTTATTTGGAAATCATGACTTAGCTCTTCGTTCACCCATGATTCTTTTTCATGTACTAAGCGTCCTTCTTTTGTACGGCATCTCAAAAAAATATCTTACAAGCAACAAAGATAGATTGTGGAATATTCTTATATTTATTTTATTACCTGGAATTGTTAGTTCAGCCTTGATGGTTGATAGTGCGGGATTTGTAATATTTAGTTTATTGTTATTCATCTATATATATGAAAACTTTACGATTAAATATACTTATCCTTTATTACTTCTTTTGAGTATAAGTGATGGTGCTTTTATATATCTTTTTATGAGTTTAATTTTCTTTTCTTATTATAAAAAGTATAAAACATACTTTATACTTAATATAAGTCTATTTATTTTATCCATTTATATATATGGTATTCAAAGGCAGGGATCACCACGGGGGCATTTACTAGATACAATAGGGCTTTACTCTGCGATTTTTACACCAATAATTTTCATATATATATTTTATATTCTTTATCGAAAATTTTTATCAAAAGAGATGAGTATTTTATGGTTTATTTCTGCTGTACCTTTATTGATTTCTATTTTATTGTCGTTTAGGCAAAACATATATATAGCCGATTTTGCACCTTACTTTATAATGGCATTACCATTGGCGACACAAACATTTTTAGCTTCATATAAAGTAAGGCTTCCAATATTTAGGAAGAAATATAAAATTATTTTCATATCTTCATTTATATTTTTATTAGTTAATTTTTTCCTTGTAATCTTCAACCGAGAATTATATATTTTTATTCAAAATCCACAGAAACATTTTGCTCGCAAGATGCATATAGCAAAAGAATTATCACAAGAGTTAAAGAGAAGAAATATTCCATGCATCAGTACAGAAAAAAGTATGTCACAAAGGTTAAACTTTTACGGAATCGATACATGTAACAAATTTTTACTTTATCAAGTAAGCTTAGATGCTGTAAATACAAAAGAAACTGTTACGATAAGTTACAAATATAGGCCAATATACAAAGCGATTGTTACAAATATAAACACACAATAAATCTATATAATTTTTATTATAAATACAAGAAAGTTGTTCAAATAAATATGCTAGTATACATGCTAAATATAATAATAGGGAATTTCACATGGCTCAAAAAGCGATACGCGAATATGATGCTAAGTCAATCTTAGCGAAACATTGGGATAAATATTTTCCAGACTTTACTTATGCATACGAGACTGTTATGGTTCAAAATGGATCAGAATTAACTGAAGCTGCAAAGACAAAAACTTGGTTAAATGAAAAAAAACTAGTTGCAAAGCCAGATATGTTATTTGGCAAGCGTGGTATGAACGATTTAGTTCTTTTTAAAGATGCTAAGCCAGGTGATGTTACATTGGCTAAAGCTGCTTCATGGATTGGCGAAAAATCTACAGGTAATCAGAGCGTTTATTTTTCATTTGATGGCGATACTCCTACCGGTGAGCCAAGCGTAGATAAATTAACTAATTTTATTGTGGAACCATTTACTCCGCATGAACAATCTGAAGAGTATTATGTTTCTGCAACATGTGTAGGTGATGATGATATTATCTATATGTCTGCTGAGGGTGGTATCGCTATCGAAGAAAATTGGGATGCAAAAGTTACTGAAGTGGCCTTTGCTATTACTGCAACTGAAGATGAAATCGCAACTGCAATCCGTGCAAATGTTCCTAAAGATGTTGCTGATAAAGATAAAGCTAACTTCGCTGAATTCTGTATCGGTTTTTTTAAGGCATACCGTGAATTAAATTTCGCATACCTTGAAATCAATCCTTTTGTTATGCAGGGAAGTAAAATTGAACTATTAGATATGGTTGCAAAACTTGATGATACTGCTGGTTTTATGATGGTAGAAGAGTGGGGCGATGTTGAATATCCTACTGCATTTGGTATGGAAGCTAAATCTCCAGAAGTTGAAGCTATTGAAGAAGCTGATGCAAAAACAGGGGCTTCATTAAAACTTACTCTACTTAAACCAGAAGCTAGAATCTGGACTATGGTTGCTGGTGGTGGTGCTTCAGTTGTTTATGCTGATACTATTGCTGATATGGCTGGAATCGATGATTTAGCTAACTACGGTGAGTACTCAGGTGGTCCAACTACCGGTGAGACTAAATTTTACGCTGAAACATTACTTGACTTAATGACGAGAGAAAAAGATTCTCAAGGTCGTGGTAAAGTGATGATTATCGGTGGAGCTATTGCTAACTTTACTGATATTGCTAAAACATTTACAGGTATTATTCAAGCATTTGAAGTATATGCTGACAAAATGAAAGCAATTGATCTTAAAATCTATGTTCGTCGCGGGGGGCCAAACTATGAAAAAGGTCTTGCAGATATGAAAGCAGCAGCTGAGAGATTAGGTTTATATATTGAAGTTTACGGACCAGAAACACATGTTACTGACATCGTTCGTATGGCACTAGAGAAGTAAGGAGAAAATATGGAACAATTATATACAAAAGACACACAAGCGATTTTTTGGAATAACAATAAAACTGCTATTCAAAGAATGTTAGACTACGATTACACAATTCAAAGAAAGACTCCTTCAGTTGCAGCTATCGTTGCACCAACAAGTGGAAATAAATTTGAGAAGTTCTTTTTTGGACCAGATGAAATTATGATTCCTCTTTTTAAAACGACTGCACTTGCTAAAGCTGCTCAGCCTCAAGCTGATGTACTTTTAAACTTTGCATCGTTTAGAACTGCTTACGATGTAACTATGGAAGCATTAGAAATTGGTGGTTTTTCATCTATGATGATTACTGCTGAGGGAATTCCTGAGCGTTTAGCTCGTGGTATGAATCAAACTGCTCGTGAGAAGAATGTTACTATCATTGGTCCTGCGACTGTTGGTGCTATCACTCCGGGTGCATTTAAAGTGGCAAATATTGGTGGAACTATCACCAATATTGTTCAATCTAAACTTCACCGTGCAGGCTCATGTGGACTTGTAACTCGTTCAGGTGGTTTATTTAATGAGCTTTCTAATATAATCTCTATCAATGCTGATGGTATTGCTGAGGGTGTTGCTATTGGTGGTGATAGATTTGTTGGTTCGGTTTTTATTGATAATATGCTTAGAATGGAGAAAAATCCAGCTGTTAAGTACATGATTCTTCTTGGTGAAGTTGGTGGTACTGAAGAGTATAAAGTAATCGAAGCTATCAAGTCAGGTGCTATTACTAAACCAGTTATCGCATGGTGTATTGGCACGATTGCTAAGTATTATGACTCTGGTGTTCAATTTGGTCATGCAGGTGCAAGTGCTAATGGCGAAATGGAAACGGCTGATTATAAAAACAATGCAATGCGAGAAGCAGGAATTCATGTTCCAAACTCATTTAATGAAATTCCTGCAATGATTAGAGAAGTATTTGAAGGTATGAACTTGGACGAGATTCCTGAGCCTTCGATGAGTACTGTTCCAAGCACTAGAAGAAGTAAAGAGTTTATCTGTACTATTTCTGATGATCGTGGTGAAGAGTGTACATATGCTGGTTTCCCAATTTCTTCAGTTGCAACTCCAGGTACGGGTAAAGGTATCGGTGATGTTATTTCACTTTTATGGTTCAAAAAACAGTATCCAAAATGGGCTACAGACTTTATTGAAACTGTACTTAAAACTGTTGCTGATCATGGTCCTGCCGTTTCAGGTGCGCACAATGCGAAAGTAACAGCAAGAGCTGGTAAATCAGTTGTTGAGTCTCTTGTAACTGGTTTATTAACAATTGGTCCAAGATTTGGTGGTGCGATTGATGGTGCTGCTAAGTATTTCAAATATGCAAACGACAATAATCTTGACCCTAAAGACTTTTTGAAGTATATGAAAGGTGAGGGTGTTCCAATTCCAGGAATCGGTCACCGTATCAAATCTCTTAAAAATCCAGATTTACGAGTAACTGGTCTTATGGATTTCGCTGCAGAGAATTTTCCAGCAACTCCACTTCTTGATTATGCAAGAACAGTTGAAGCATTAACTACATCGAAAAAAGAGAACCTTATTTTAAATGTAGATGGTACTATTGGTATCTTAATGGTAGACATGTGGAGAGCATTAGGTTACGAAGAATCTGAGATCAATGAATTTATTGAATCAGGTACACTTAACGCATTCTTTATAGTTGGTCGTTCAATCGGTTTCATTGGTCATGTACTTGATGAAAAACGTCTTGCAATGCCAATGTATAGACACCCTATGGATGACATCCTTTATGATGTTCCAGAGGCTGAGGAGATTAAATAATCTCTTCTTTAGCAAGGACATAAGCTCCTTGTTAAGTTTACTTCTCTATCCCTCTACATTTTAAATTCACACCTTTTTCGCTATACTTTAGAAAATAACTATTTTTATAGGTAGTAAAATATGAAAAAAGCATTTACATTATTAGAACTGGTCTTTGTTATTGTTGTAATCGGAATTATAGCAGCTACAGTTATTCCAAGAACAAATTCAAACAGTCTTCAAGAAGCCGCAATCCAAGTTGTATCGCACATTAGATATACACAGCATTTGGCTATGATTGATGATAAGTTTAACAAAGATGATGCTAACTGGTATAAAAAAAGATGGCAGATTATTTTTGCTGATTATACCCATGCTAATCCTAATAAAAATATAGTAGCGTATTCTATATTTTCAGATGAAAGCTTATCTGGTAAACCGGATGTATCAGAAATGGCCAATGACACATTAAGCATAGGTGATATTTTAAGTGGAGGGCATTCTAATTTAAATTCTGTTTCATCTAGTGATTTAAATTCAAAATTAAATTTAAAGGAAACGTATGGAATAACTAGTTATGACTTAACTGCTGGTTGTAATATATATAATAATTCTAGAATATCTTTTGATCACCTAGGCCGACCATTAAGAGGAGATTTAAAAACTATTGATGGTGCTTATTTCGATTCCTACAATAGGATAATTAGTCAAAGATGTGATATCATTCTTGAAAGTCCAGAAGGAAATATTACTATCGCTATAGAACCTGAAACTGGTTATACGCATATATTATAAAAACTTTTTCCCAACTCCT
>JAUZSC010000001.1 GCA_030949825.1 Sulfurimonas sp. | reverse complement strand
CAAATACCATAGTTACGGACTTCCATCTGACTAATTCCCAACATTTTTCTTTTTCCTTTTAAGGTGATTTATCGAATTGGTGGCAATCGTGGATTTATGTATATCTTTATCAAGTCGTGGTTTTGATTTTCTATCCAGGTCGTATAACTATTGTATTGGTTAAAAATAGCTTTTCCATCTGCTCTAGCATCTCATCTAGTGGGTTATCAAGGTATAAAAGATCAAATACCTTATGCTTTATAAGATTGAATGACACAGCTTTATTTATCTTTTTGAATATACTTATTATCTTTAGTTGTCTCTTTTAACTCTTCGTTCATATCGTAAGTCATCATTGACTCATAGTTTGTGAGAAATATAGTTGCAAAGAAGTCCTGCTTTACTGCAAGGGCTGTTTGACCTGTAAAGTTTTCAAGTGAGAGTCTATTTTTAATAAGGTCGAAATATGTTTCTATTCCCCATCTTAGAGCATAGAGTTCTTTAAAGTCAGATGTTTTTAGTTTATCATTACTCAGTACATTTGTCGCTAATACTTCTACTGTACCGTTATCTAAGATAACTTGTACAAATCTGATTTTCATTTTTGTAGGGATATTATTTTCTCGTAATTCTTCTTTGAGATACTTAGGTGCATTAATCTCAAGTATTACATCTTTTCTCTCACTATGTGCATCAAACAAGGACTTTGCTTTTGAGAATATATTCCTTCTTAATCTACAAAGTATATTTGTATTGTTATGCACTGCTGCAAATAGCTCAAACGATGGATATCCTCTATCCATGATAGTTAAATCATCTAATGTACAATCGCATAGGTGTTGTAGAGCTAAAGTTCTCTCATCATAAGCTATGAGGTCATTATCTTCACTTTTATTCTTATTGGTGATAGAGGAATCAATTGCAATATTATTAAGTACATCAAACAAACAAGATACTCTTCCTTGAGATACATCTTTAGCAAAATCTTTTATTTGGCATTTAACCTTCATTGGATTAAACTCTTTTTTTACATCTGCTGTATTAGGGAGTGTAGTTACAGAACCATCTATTGCAAGTATTCTAAAGCCTTTATAGGTTTCATACTCTCCATCTTCATAAAACATATCACGAGCTATCTCTGCAAACTCTTTAAAAGCAGTATAGTTTAATTTAGCTCTTGCTTGAGTATATGCACTATTGGTGATAGTAACATCTTCACCCAATGTTAATTGAGTGTCATTGATACTGTTTTGTAAAGATTTATTACTCTTTTTAATCATCATAGTCATAATTTTATCAAATCCTAGCTTTCTTGCTCTTGTGAATGAATTCACTCCAATCTTATGTTTAGTTTGGAATAACACTTCTCTTTTTTTATTTCTCAAAACCGCTGAAAATCCAGCAGTTTTTTAACATAACCAACCCTTAATATAATAGATATATTATAGCTAGATAGTGCTTCAAAAACCCTTTTAAATCCCTATAAATAGGGGTTTATTTGGATTTTAATATATGCTTTTATACTCTGAAAAATCCACTTTTTAAAGAGATAATTTCATTGTGTTACTTTTTAGTTAATTCCTTAACTTAATGGCGGTGGCCTCCCCTAAAAAAGAACTCTTTAAGCTAAGAAGTTCTTTTCTATATGCTATAATGCTCCTAACTTTTATCTATACAATATGATACTAGTCAATGTGATTTACATCTTACATTTTTTGTATAGGTAGAATTTGCAAATTCAAAACTTTAGGAGTCAAATATGACTATAAAAAATCTTTAATCTCAGTTGCTGCATCTGCAGCTATAATCGCAGCCGTTACGGGTTGTAGTAGTTCGGATGATACAGCTATAGCAGGTTCTACTGCTACTGGTATTCAATCTGCTGTAACAGCTGTCGATGGTTACATCTATAACGCTACAGTAAAAGCATTTTACTTAGGTGAAGATAACGTTACTATGAAGTCAGTTACACTTAAGGGAACTCCAACAACTAAAAATACTTCCACTTTAGTAAGTACTGAAGGTGGTTCTTCATACAAGTTAGCTGATACTAATACATCTATTCAAAATAGAATTAGATATTTCTCTATAACTACTACTGGTTCTAAAGATGATGGTAACGTTACATTTACACCTGCTGCATATATAGAAGCTGATGGTGTTGTTGGTTATGATATGAATGATACATTATTAGGTACAACTACTATCTTCGCTCCTGCTAACTCAGCAATAGCTTCACCGTTAACTAGTTTAGCAGTACTTGCAAATGCAGCATTTTACGGTACAGGTGGTACTATGCGCAGCTGGAAGTATTGAGTTAAATGCAACAACTTTAGCTCAAATTGATTCTAACCTATCAAAAATTGCTACAAATCTAGGTCTTACTGGTGTTGATTTAAAAACAGCTGATCCAATTGATTTAGCTGGATCGAACGCTACATTTAAATTAGTTACAGCATTATTAAAAGGTGCAAATGCAACTGATGCAGCAGTGATTCTTGCAGACTAATCCAGCTACTACATTATGCTGAAACATTAGCTATCGTTGTTGTGGCTACTTCAGGTAATGCAAATGCAAAAGCTGTTGCAACTACTTTGCAAGTACAAGCAGCAAATGGTGCATTAACTTCAGCTGATATATTAAAAATTAATCTTGAGAGCAATCTGTTTCTAAAGGTGCTATTGAAACTTTAACTTGTTCCTTCACTTAAAGGTAAGTTTCCATTAAGTACTATCACTATTAATAGCGTAGATACTGCTAAGTTAAAGTGCTTCTAAAGGTGCTAAGTTATCAACTTCTGATACTTTAGACATTAACATGACTTTAGCTACATCTGATGCTAATATTTCAAATACTACTTTTACATTACTTTTCGCAATGAAAGGTACGAAAGACTCTGTTGCAGATGATACAAATACATCTTCAGCTATTGTTGCAAGTTTTCCTTTTGATATGAATCTTTCAAATGGTACTATCGGTTCTGCAGGTCTTAACCAAAGTTCAATCGTTAAATACCAAGTAAAAGCTCCAAATGGTTCTGCTACTGTTACTAGAACTGATGTAAATGCAAGTACTCTAGGTTTAGCTGCAACTACAATTGATTTATCAACTACAAATATATTGAAAGATTAATATTGCTAACATCGTTGCTGCTCTTAAAACTGCTGCAGATAACAATACTTCTGTGTCTCGCTGACTTTACATCTATTTCTGATGTTCAAGTATTACTTCAAGATGAGAATGGTTCAATTATTGGTGTTCAAGATGCTAGCACATTCTTACCATTAGCTAAAGCTACATTCTCAGATATTGGTACAGGTACTATAACTGCAGTTAGCGCACTTAAATTACTTGCTAATGCTGTTATGGATGTTCGTGTTATCTTGCTACTGGTGTTAATCTTGCTCCTGATAATGCAACTTTTCAGTTGGTGGTATTGGATCTGACCTTTAATGTAAGTACATATGGAGCTTAATGCAACAAATAGTCTGCATATGATGTTAATATTTCTCAATCAACTATTCAAACATTTGAGACAAACACTACTGTAAACTTTACTTTAGGTACAGGTATCACAGATAGCAACTTAACAGCTATTCAAGATTACTTAAAATGCGTTTAGATGGTAATGTAACAGGTGCTGTTGACTTAAATGTTGAGCGAAGATACATTTACAAGTTTAACTGCTAGAGTAACAGATGAATTTGGTGAGTCTAATTCTACGGTTCTCGATATCTTTATTAATCCATGAGTTCCTACATCAACGGGCACATATATAGAACCTACTGTAGCAAGTGATGTCAATGGTGTACTACAGCTGTATTCTCTGGATATACTATTGCTAATATTTATGATATAAATAATACTATAGCAACAACAATTGATGCAAATGCTTCACATGGTGATGCTAATATTAGATATGCATATGTTGATGGAACAAATGGTAAATTAATGATTCTTTGGGCTGGAGATGCTAATAGGTGATCTAAATGTAACAGCTTATGATCCAGTAAATAGTGACCTCAATGTAACAGTTGTTACATATCCATCTCACTAACTAATTATTTAACTCGTTCCCAAGCTCTGCTTGGGAACGCATACATAAGCTAAACTCTCCACGAGTCAAAGCTACTCACTCTTTATGAGGGTGCACATATAGACCGTATAATTTAATAGCTCTAGTCTTCCGGATAGGGCTATTTTACTTCTCTAAAAGGACCAAAAAGGTGCCAGGCACTCTTTCGAAACTAATCTTATTTTTAATATTAAATTTATTATAATTATGAATGCCTAGAAAAGAAAGATACAGGCAGAAGCGGGACATTATCACATTATCAATCGTGGAGTAGAAAGAAGAATGTTTATTTAGAGCACAAAAAGGTGCCATTATGCACTCTTGGAAACTTTTTCAACAACAAAAAAGGTGCCAGGCACTCTTTTGAAACTAATCTTATTTTTTAATATTAAAAAAAAGAAAAAAAGGTGCCAGAAAAAAAGGTGCCAGGCACTCTTTTGAAACTAATCTTATTTTAATATTAAATTTATTATAATTATGAATGCCTAGAAAAGAAAGATACGCAGAAGCGGGACATTATCACATTATCAATCGTGGAGTAGAAAGAAGAGATGTCTACTTAGAGCAAGAAGATTATAACTTTTTTTTAGATCTTATGTTAAGACTAGTAAAAGATTATCAAATAATCATACATGCATTTTGCTTGATGACAAACCACTACCATCTACTATTAGAAACAAAACAGACAAACCTTTCAAAAGCAATTCAGTTTTTAAATGATAAGTACGCTAAATATTTTAACAAAAAGTATACAAGATCAGGACACCTATGGCAAGGAAGATATAAATCTTATCCTTTATTTGATGATGCCCATTTTTGGATAGTTGCAAAATATATAGAGATCAACCCTATTAAAGCAAATATGGTAGTACATGTTGAAGAGTACAAATATCAGTCATTTTTTCAATGGAAATACAAATATAATTATTATCATCTATTAACTAATTCAATGATCTTTGACATGACTCTCATGGAATATACAGAATATGTATCTAGTGATTTTAATCTAGATGCTATTGATATTGTTTATGATTCACCAAAACTCATCATAGTCGATGGAAAATATAAAGTACTCAAAAAAAGGATAGAAACTTTTTTTGAACAAGATAGAGATATAAATAGAAACTCAAGTGTGAAAAATGCCTACAAATACGGATACACGAAAAGTGAAATTGCTAGATTTTTAAATATAAGTCATACTGCAGTAAATAAAATTTTATAATACTATACGACCCCTCCCCAATAGCATCTCACATAAAGGTATCAGGCAGCCTCTCATCCCTTCTCTACATTAAGCCAATATATACTATAATAAGAAAAAAGGTATGATAATGGTAGATTTAAAAACTGAACTCTTAGATGACAAACTAACCCAAGCAGACCTCATAAAACTAATGCTACACAACGCCCAACACATGGCAACAAGAGAAGAAGTAAAAGCAGATATAACAAAAGTAGAAACAAGTTTAAAACAAGACATAGCTAAAGTCGAAGATAAGATAGCTAAAGTAGAAACAAGTTTAAAACAAGACATGGCTAAATTAGAAACAAGTTTAAAGCAAGACATAGCTAAAGTAGAATCTAAACTAGATAGATTCCAATGGCTCATTATAGCTACTATTCTTACAGTACTTCTAAAAGACTATGTATTTTCCTTGCTACACTAAAAAAGGTGCAGGAAAAAGGTGCCAGGAAAAAGGTGCCAGGCACTCTTGAAACTAATCTTATTTTAATATTAAAAACAGACAAACCTTTCAAAATCAATTCAGTTTTAAATGATAAGTACGCTAAATATTTTAACAAAAAGTATACAAGATCAGGACACCTATGGCAAGGAAGATATAATTATTATCATCTATTAACTAATTCAATGATCTTTGACATGACTCTCATGGAATATACAGAATATGTATCTAGTGATTTTAATCTAGATGCTATTGATATTGTTTATGATTCACCAAAACTCATCATAGTCGATGGAAAATATAAAGTACTCAAAAAAAGGATAGAAACTTTTTTTGAACAAGATAGAGATATAAATAGAAACTCATACAAAGGTATCAGGCAGCCTTTCATCCCTTCTCTACATTAAGCAAATATATACTATAATAAGAAAAAAGGTATGATAATGGTAGATTTAAAAACTGAACTCTTAGATGACAAACTAACCCAAGCAGACCTCATAAAACTAATGCTACACAACGCTCAACACATGGCAACAAGAGAAGAAGTAAAAGCAGATATAACAAAAGTAGAAACAAGTTTAAAACAAGACATAGCTAAAGTAGAAACAAGTTTAAAGCAAGACATAGCTAAAGTAGAAACAAGTTTAAAGCAAGACATAGCTAAAGTCGAAGATAAGATAGCTAAAGTCGAAACAAGTTTAAAGCAAGACATAGCTAAAGTCGAAGATAAGATAGCTAAAGTAGAAACAAGTTTAAAACAAGACATGGCTAAATTAGAAACAAGTTTAAAGCAAGACATAGCTAAAGTAGAAACTAAACTAGATAGATTCCAATGGCTCATAATAGCTACTATTCTTACAGTACTTCTAAAAGACTATGTATTTTCCTTGCTACACTAAAAAAGGTATGATAATGGTAGATTTAAAAACTGAACTCTTAGATGACAAACTAACCCAAGCAGACCTCATAAAACTAATGCTTCACAACGCCCAACACATGGCTACAAGAGAAGAAGTAAAAGCAGATATAGATAAGCTAGATAAAAAAATAAATTAAGCTGCCACAAATGCGTTTGAGGTGATGATGTATCTATCTCTTCCTGTATCTTTTGCCTCATAAAGCATCTCATCTGCGCGAGAGATTAGTAAGTCCTCATTTAAAGCGTCATCTGCAATACAGCAAACAACACCGATAGAAATTGTTAAAAATTCATTAACAGAAGATCCTGAGTGCGGGATTTTGCTCTCTCTAAGTGCATCTCCAATTTCTCTAGCTAATTTCGCACTATTTGATTCATCAGTTTGTGTTAAAAGTACACCAAATTCTTCTCCACCTAAACGAAAAACAAAATCACTTGGTCGTAGCAGCGTATTTTTCAATATTTTTGCTACAGACTTAAGCGCTTCATCCCCTTGGAGATGTCCATAGGTATCATTATATTGTTTAAAAAAATCAATATCTAACATCATGAAAGTTATGTAACTATGTGTTCGTCTTGCCCGTTTAAGTTCCCTATCGTATACGAGATTAAAATATCTTCTATTGTGCATGTTTGTAAGGGAATCGGTATACGAAACATTTTCTAACTTTTTGTTTGAGCGTTTTAACTTTTTTGTCATAAGTTCAAGTCGTGTATGATCTGCTTGTATACTACTAAATACAGAGTACGATATTATCAAAACAGCCATAACTATTAAAAGTAAAATGATGCCAAGTTGCATTATTTTCACATCGTATTCTTGTAAGAATTTCTTTCTTTCATAACGAGCCATATTTACTTCGTAATTGATTAACTTTTGCATAATAGTATGAATATGTGAAACTTTTTTTTCTAAGGCATCTAAAGATATCATACGCAAGTCTTCTTCTTTAAGAGACAAATAAATAATCTTTGCAAAATACTTATTTGTTTCACTTATTTCTAAGGCTACATATTCTACATATTCAACTTCTTCATACCTTTTAAAATGCGACTCGTATCTTTTCCATGTAGTATTTATTTTTTTTAAAGAATATTCGAGTTCATCTGAAGTTTGAGCAGGACTAAGTTCTAGATTTTTTGCCTTATAAACAGTAGATGCTAAACCACTATGGTATGTCTGCAGTATTTCATTAAGTTCCGTAACAGGTACTAAAGAACCAAAATAAAGTGAGTCTAGATTTTTCTTCATTGAGTTGATGTTGAGTGTTCCCATAATCCCGATAGCCACTAGACCCAGCGTAATTAAAATAAAAAGAAAAAACAGTTTACTTTTTAACTTCAATGCTTCTATAAATTGCATAAAACTCCCTAAATATTTATTAAAAATATATAAGCATATTTTGTACCAAATATTTATGATAGAATAAGTATTAAAAAAATAAATATGAAGGTAATGGATGCGAAAAAAACTTTTATCGCTGGTTCTAATGCTCAGTACAATTATAGCTTTATTATTTATGACACGATTTGCTCTAGAAGAATATTTAAGTAATGTTTTTAAACAAGATATACAACTTGAAAAGTTTTCTCTATATCCGCTGGAAATACAAACTTCATCTTTAGGTGGTAACGCAAAACTAAGCTTTAAAGACAATTCCCTCATCCTCAATTTAGAAAAAGTTTCCTTATCAAGTTTTGAAAAAATAAATAAAACAAAAACACGCAAGACTATGATAGTAAATACAGGAAAAATCTCAGGTTTTCTTAAATACAATGTATTAAATAAAATATCAACTAGTAATTTAAGCGCTTCTAATGTTATCATCAATGGTATTGATTTAGATAGAAAACTATTGTTTTATAATGATGTACTGGGTTTTAATATTGTCAATTTATTTAGAAATTACTTACAAAACATTGACTACTCCAACAAAACAACAAAAATATCACAGCTGCAGTTTAGCGCAACTATGAAAGAAGGCATGATTAGCCTCAATGATGTCGCCTTTGCTAGTAAAAACTTTAGAATTGTATTGATTGGAGATATCCATAACCAAGGTCACATTGACAACTTTGAAGTCTATTTGATTGATAGAAATGGATGCTCTATAATTTCTCAAAGATTAAGTGGAAATATAAAAGACCCTCAAATACAAAAAATAAAAACTCTGGAAAAAATTGTACGCACTGTTCCTACTTCTATGTTTAGTACAGGAATGAAAATGGCTAATTTCACCAAGCATAATATTGATTCTGTTATGCCACACAATCAAAGGCATATTAGTAATTATATGTATACAGGAACAAATAGAATGTTTGAAAAAACATCAGATATTGTGATGAAAAGGACATGTAAAGTTATTTATACAGGCGCAGTCGAGCATCCATTAAATTATAAACAAGGATTTATTTAATGAAAAAAACTATCTATTTTGTTCTTATTATTTTACTTTTTTTACTCATCTTTTCTAAGCCACTGAGCATCTTCTTTTTGGAAAAATCTTTAACGCGCTCTTTAAAACAAGAAGTTGAGATAACTTCACTTGAATTTTATCCACTCAATCTCGATGCAATTATAAAAATGCAACATTTCCCTGAGGGCATCTTTGTTCATGCTAGATATGCTGGAGGACTTTCTTTGTCTCCTAGGTCTATTGGTAAGTTCATCATCACAAGTAGTTCTTTAGGTGGTTTAGTTACTATAGATTACGAACATTATATCTACCATATAAAGGTAGATTCTCTTGACTTTAAAAAAGTAGCCAAAGTATTAGCTGATAAAAAATATGTTCAATCGGGGCTAGTCAATGGCACTATTATTTATTATAAAAAGAAACGAGAAGGAAGTACTAAGCTTAAAGTAACAGAAGTAGTCTTAACTATACCCGATATTGACCAAAGTATCCAAGGGATTAATGATCTTCTTAAGCTTAATGCTGTAAATTTATTCTCACATAATATTTCTCTAAATTCAGATACAAATGAGACAACGCTTGTAGATCATTTTCAATTTGACATTGATTATAAAAAAGACAAAATCACAACTAAAGATGTGGCTCTAAGAACGGACTCTTATCGAATAAGTATAAGTTCTAAACTTGATAAACGAGGAAATATTGACTACTTCTTCATAAACTTACTCGATAAAAATGGTTGCGCTTTAGTAAAACAAAAACTTAGTGGAAATGTCAGAGAAAAACCAGAACGAATGACCTACCCACTTGTTGGAAATGTTGTTCAAACGAGTCCAAAATCTTTCTTTGGAATGGGACAACAGATGATGCAATACGGAAGTGATTATGCTGGAAAACAAACGGGTATGAAATCACAAACAAATCAAATCTCATCTTTTATGCTTAAAGAGAGTGACGCTATGTTTGAAAATACTTCTAGTATGCTACTAAAAGACTGTAAAGTGATTTATACTGGAAAGGTTAAGTATCCACTAGGTCAAAAGAAGCAGATGCAGGAAACAGAACTAGAAAATTCTCCCATGTTATATCGTAAGGAGCTTTTACTTTAGTCTTGCTATCTGTGTAAGGATGTTTAAACTCGAGTGAAATGGCGTGAAGCATAAGCCTATGGCAATTATAGTATTTTCGAACCATAGTATTATGCTCACCTCGTCCGTATTTTGTATCACCTAAAATATGATGTGAAAGATGTTTCATGTGACGGCGTAACTGATGTTTACGACCCGTGCGTGGGCTAAGCTCAACAAGCGAGTAGCGTGTTTTTTCATACCTTCCTACAGCCTGAGCTAACTCTACCGTAGAAAGCCTTTTATAGTGTGTCTGAGCATCTTGTGCAACTTTATCTTTGTTTGCATTTTTATCTGCTATTTTATCTAGTTTTACACTTAATGCGTAATCTATAAAACCAACTTCCTCAATATATCCCCGAACAATAGCTATGTATTTTTTTTCTATCGTATGCTGCGAAAATTGCTCACCCATTCTCGCAGCAGTCTCTTTGTCTAAAGCAAAGAGCAGTACACCTGAAGTTGGTTTATCTAAACGGTGAATAGGATAAACCCATTGTCCTATTTGCTCACTTAACATTTTCATTGCAAAATAAATTTCTTTAGCATCTATCAATGATTTATGTACAAGCATCCCGCTAGGCTTATTCACCGCCACCAAATACTTGTCTTGATATAATATTTCTAGTTCATAATCTTGCCACATAAATATCTCTTACTTATTTTGCATCTCTTTTAGTAGTTCTTCTTTTTTTTGTAGTAGTTTTAGCCTTGGCTAATCCACTTGTATTTTTATTGTACTGGCGTTCTTTTTTCTGGTTTGGTTTTTTATGTTCACTTTTAAGTTTCGCCTCATCAACATCTTTTCTTCGTATAGTTGGGTCTGGTTCAAATCCTGCCACTGTATCTTGAGGAATTTTCTGACCAATCACTCTTTCAATCTCTCTAATGTCAAACTTTTCATAAATATCTATAAGTGAAATCGCTTCACCCTCTCGCCCTGCTCTTCCTGTTCTCCCTACGCGATGCACATAGTCTTCAGCAACTGATGGAAGCTCGTAGTTTATAACATACGGTAACTCTTCGATGTCAAGTCCACGGGATGCAATGTCAGTTGCAACCAGAACCTTGACTTTCATAGCTTTAAACTCCGCTAATGTTTTGAGGCGCTTAGCTTGCTGGATATCACCATGAATAATACCACACTTAAGCCCATCTTTTTTGAGTTCTGCGAAAAGTTCATTTGCAGATGCTTTGGTTCTTGTAAAAACTAAAACTTGCGGATAATTTCGTGAACCAATCAAGTAAGCGAGTAATGCAGCTTTTCTATCAGTATCTACTAAGTATGCCACTTGATTAATAGTGTCTACAGTAGAATTTTTCTTTGAAGTTTCTATAAAAGCTGGACTTCGTAAAACCAACTTAGATAATTTTCTTACTTTGTCACTGTATGTAGCTGAAAAAAGAAGCGTTTGATGCTTTTTAGGTAGCAGAGGATGGATTTTGCGTATATCTTTTGTAAAGCCCATATCTAACATTCTGTCCGCTTCATCTAAAACAAGTACTTCAATGCTAGTTATGTCTAAGTTTCGCTCTACATGCTCTAAAAAACGACCAGGCGTAGCGATAATTATATCTACCCCTTGTTTAAGTATCTTCTGTTGGGACTCTATATCTTTTCCACCCACTAAAACAGCACACTCCACTTTCATATTTTTTGAATAGCCTTGCATATCTTCAAAAATCTGAATAGAAAGTTCTCTTGTTGGTGACAAAATCACAGCCTTAACTCTTCTATCTTGGGTCGCTTCAGTTTTACGCAAGCGTTGCAAAATAGGTAATCCAAAAGCTGCAGTTTTACCTGTTCCAGTTTGAGCCGTGGCAAAAATATCACTTTTTGCCATAACTAATGGAATCGCTCTTTTTTGAATAAGTGTTGGATGCTCGTATCCTAAGTCACTAATAGCACTCAGTAATGGCTTAATAAGCCCTAATTTCTCAAATGACATAATTAAACATTCCTTTAAAATTTATATGGAATTTTAGCATATTATTTTTTATATAAGCTATGAGTAGCTATAATCACTCTATGATAAGAAAAACATTAAAAAAAACAAGTAAACATAAAAAATTTAATGACTTTATAAAAAAATATAAAATCCCTAGAGAATACTTATCTACAAATAGAAAAATGGTTTCTAAGGCTGTTTTCATCGGTCTCTTTATTGCTTTTATTCCAATGCCTATGCAGATGCTTGCCGTTCTCGCAATCATGCCATTTTTAAAGTTTAATGTACCTATTGCACTTGCAATGTGTTGGCTGAGTAATCCCCTCACCATGCCACCTCTGTACTATATTGAATATTTAACAGGTTCTTTTATTTTAGGAACTGAGATTGCACCTGTTGAGATGACGATTGATTGGTTTAGTGAAAATTTAGATGATATTTTTATACCACTGTATTTTGGGACATTATTATTTTCTGTTTTTGGTGCATCTATTGGGTATTGGTTAGTGAATCATTTTTGGAAAGGCTCAGTCCAAAGAGACAAGAAGCTCCATAGAAAGAGTAGATAAATTTAAACTGCTTTTCTACTTTGTGTATAAAAATAAATCCAAAAAAGTATGCCAAGAAGACTCATGCCTAAACTCATCACTTGTCCCTGCGTAATAATGTCACAACAAACATAACCAATATGAGCATCTGGAGCTCTATAAATTTCAGCTAAACTTCTAAAAATTCCATAACTTATGGCATAAATGAGAATAAGCTCACCTGAGAACTTCTTGTATTTTCTGTATGCATACACAACTAAAAATACTCCAAAACCTTCAAGAATCGCTTCATAAAGTTGGGATGGATGGCGAAGAACACCATCGACTAAAATTCCCCAAGGGACATCTGTCTCACGACCGATAAGCTCTTGGTTTAAAAAGTTTCCTATGCGTCCAAATACAAAGCCAAGAGGAATCGCAAGTGCAACTAAATCCATAATCATTCCAAAAGAAACCTTGTTTCTTTTAGTATAAAGATATGTCCCAATCACAAAACCGATAACCGCGCCATGATAACTCATACCTCGAATACCGACAAATTCCCCATTTACAAAAGGGTTAAACATCTGCCATGGTTGCGTTAAGTAGTACATCGTTTGGGTGTCATAAAAAAGAATATAGCCGAGTCTTGCACCTAAAATAACACCGATTTCTACATAAATAAAATAAATATCAATCTGACTTGATGAAAAATCTAGCTTATCTTTTTTCATAAAATATTTACCAGCATAAAGTGCAGTAATCAGGGATAAAACATACATCATCCCATACCAATGCACAGGAATAGAAAAAACTTGAAAAGCTATGGGATCAAAAGTATCGTATAAAGTGTTCCAAGTATTCATAGTCTAATCTTTAAGTGCTTCGGCAATAAGCTCGATAGGATTTTTGAAAATTGTTGTGACACCTGCTCCACCCATAGCATTGTTAATCTGCATTCTACATGCACTACACTCAGCACTCACAACATCAGCTCCAGTCGCTCCAATCATTGCTGCCTTTGGTTTACCAGCAGCCTCTGCGAAACGGTACTTTTCAGTCTGCATTGTAACACCACCAAATCCACAACATGTGTCTGGGTCACTCATCTCTACCATCTTATAATTTTGCTTGATTAGATTACGAGGTTCTTCATGAATTCCTTGTACTTTTTTAGCATGGCATGGATTATGATAGGTTACGATTCTTGCATCTTTGTCTTTTGTTGCAAGTATACTTGATAACTCTGTTTGAGAGTCTAACCATTCCGTTGCCATATGAACCTTGTCCATAATAACTTTAGCTCGTGCTCTCCAGTCTGGTTGGTCATGGAAATAATGTTCATAATCAACTTTAAGCATCGCAGAACAAGTAGCTTCTGGAACTAAGATAGCCTCAACATCACGAGAAAAACTCTCAAAGTACTCTATGTTGAACTTAGCATTAGAATCAACTGTATCAAAATCACCTGTAAAATACGCAGGTGCTGAACAACATTTTTGAGATTTGGCTAAGAATGCATCTATCTCTAAAGTCTCTAAAATCTCTAAAAGAGCGTCCCCAATTCCCGTGTAGTTATAGTTTGCTAGACAGCCTATAAAAATTGCAACTTTTCTTTTTCCGCCGTTGTCAATATTTTCAGGGTATGTATTTAAAAAAGATGTTTTAGAGAGTGAAGGAAAAACTCGACTTGTTTTTAACATAGGTAAGGCGATTCTAGAATTCATAGAGTTCGTCTCTGCCTTTATCTTAAAACCACATGTTTGAAAAGTCCAACCAAGTTTAAAGGCAATATCGTTCATCCAACGGTGACGAAGGAGTAAAAAGAAGGCTTTTTTATACCAAGCGATTCCAAACTCCTGCGCTATATCTGCACGAACCTGCTCTATAACCATATCTGTAGGAATAGACTTAGGACACACCTCAACGCAGGCTGTACATAAAAAACACGATTCAAAAATATCTTTTGCATTTTGATCAAGATCTAATTGTCCGTTTTTATAAGCTCCTAAAAGGTCTAAAAAACCACGAGGAGAGGTAGTCTCATCTGGGTTTATCATGTGGATTGTACACACAGGAATACATTTCCCACATTTTACACAATCATCTGCTGTCTCGTTAAAGTTAAATATATTATCTAATGGTAAATTCATTTATATAGTCTTTGAAAAAGTTTTTTTATTTGCACTATGTTTGCTCATATACGCGTCAAAAGGCATTGCAATGTTTCTTACAAGAAGCGTGCCTGTGTGACTACATTCTATAGAATCTTCACTTATACTCAGTAATGAATCTTCTTCAAAAGGTTTTAAAGCTTCTAATGCATCTTTGAAGTATACTTTAAATTCTACATCAAAAAGCTGATTAAATCGCTTAATATCAAGTTTAAAGTTACTCATAAGTTCCATAATTACATACTGACGGATTAGGTCATCCTCATCTAAAAGAACACCCTTCTCAAATGGAAGCTTCCCCGCATCTATCGCTTCTTCGTATGAAGGCATGTCTTTATAGTTTTGATTATAGCTATCTTTGCCCTCTCCAATTGAAGAAAGCCCTACTCCTATTAGGTCTGCCCCACCTTTTGTTGTGTAGCCTTGAAAGTTTCTATGAAGTTCACCCTTGTCTATGGCTTTAAAGAGTTCATCTTCAGGTTTTGCAAAATGATCCATTCCAATCATTTTATATCCATTTGAACTTAAAAAATCAATCGTGTACTGCATAATTGCTAATTTCTCATCAGGTAAAGGAAGTGTAGTCTCATCAATCTTACGCATTGTCTTTTTCAACCAAGGAACATGCGCATAATTAAATACTGCAAATCTATCCGGCTGTAAGGTAATAGCAAGAGAAAGTGTTTCTTTAAAAGTCTCAAGTGTTTGGTACGGAAGTCCATAAATAAGATCTACATTTACTGAAACCATATTGTACTTTCTTGCTAAGTCCATTGCGTCTTTTGTTATCTCGTACGGTTGAACTCGGTGCACTGCAAGCTGCACTTTTTCGTTAAAGTCTTGTATGCCAAAACTCACACGATTAAATCCAGCTTCACTCATAACCTGCATCTGCGCTTCATCAATATGACGAGGATCAATTTCACAAGAAACCTCAGCATCTGCTATAAAATTTGGAAAATAAGATTTTATATTTTCTATAATTTCTTTAAGTTGTGCTGCTGTAAAAAATGTAGGAGTTCCACCACCAAAGTGCATCTGAATAACTTCACGATTACAGTCGAGATGCGTAGAAAGAATGGCAAGTTCTTTTTTAAGATACTCCATATAAAGAAGCATCTTGTCTTCTTTAGAGGTAAAGACGACATTGCATCCACAAAAATAACAAGCATTTCTACAAAAAGGAAGGTGAAAATATAAACTTAAAGGACGAGAAGGGTCTTGAGATTCTAATTTTGCTATATATTTATCATAAGCATAGGACTCATTAAACTCTAATGCTGTCGGATAACTTGTATAACGAGGTCCAGGCTTTGAATATTTTAAGTATTTAGAAAAATCTAGCATGTAAGTCCTTACTCATTATTTTAATTAATTAACGCGATTATCTCTAAATCTTGCTAAGGAAGTGATTAAAGTTAACTTGAAAATCTTCCAGCTAATTTTTGATATATTTCTGAAGTTTCTAAAAGTTCTTGATGTGTTCCGCTTGAAATAATACATCCCTTTTGCATAACAAGGATTTTATCTGCATGTTCTATAGTGCTAAGTCTATGTGCAATTGTAATGGTAATCTTCTCTTTTGTGTACTCATTTAAAGCATTTTGAATTCTTTTTTCACTTTCATTATCAAGCGCTGAAGTTGCTTCATCAAAAAGAATTAATGATGAATGTTTATAGATTGCACGGGCAATGGCTATGCGTTGTCTTTGTCCCCCCCGAAAGGTTTGCACCAAACTCTTCCATCATTGTGTGTATTCCATCATCCATATCTTCAACAAAGTCTAAGGCATCTGCTAATTTTAGTGCTTCTTTCACTTTTTCTTCATCTATGTCTTGCCCATAGGCTACATTTGAAGCAAGAGAATCTTGAAAAATATAGATGCGTTGTGAGACTAAAGAGATTTGATGTTTTAAAGATTCTTGCGTGAAGTCTTTTATGTTTTGATTGTTTATGAAGATACTTCCAGCATCTGTATCGTAAAAACGAAGCAGCATATTTATAAAAGTAGATTTTCCTCCACCTGAGTCTCCTACTAGAGCTATATTACAACCCTTATTGAATGTAAGGTTTATATTTTGTAAAGCATAGCTTTGCTCATATTTAAGTGAAACATTTTTAAATTCTACTTTTGTAATATTTTCATCTAAGGTTTTAGTTCCATCAATAATTTTACTTGTTCTATCTAATATTTCAAAGACTCTCTCACTAGCAGCTACTGCATCTTGAATTTTAGAGTATATTGAACCAAGACGACGGATTGGTTGAAAAACTAAACCAACAGCAGTTAAAAAAAGCCGTGAACTCTCCAACAGTCATATTGTCATCATATACTTCTCGACCACCTATGAAAATAACAGCAGCTAAGCCTACTGCACCGAGTATTTCCATCATTGGAGAAACTATTTCACCAACATAAACTGACTTCATATTTATCTTAAAAAACTGCCAGTTTTCTAAACTAAATCGTTTTATCTCAAAAATTTCTGTAGCATTAGCTTTTATAATTTCACTATTATTAAAAACCTCAGTTAGTCGTGTTACTACATCTGCATTTTTTTTTCCTGTGAGCGGTATGAATACTTTTTTAGTTTTTTAGCTATGAGTATAAGCGGATAAATAACTAAAGGAACCACAACTAAAGAGTATAAAGCTAACAATGGATTTAAATAAGTCACATAAGCTATAAGTACAATAACGGTTAAAGATTCACGAAAAAGTTCAGGAAGCATATTTGATACAAAGTATTGAATTCTTCCAATGTCATTTGTCACACGAGATATAAGTTCTCCACTTCTATTGATGTATAAAAACCCCATATCTAGTCTTATCATTTTTTCTAAAAGCATTTCTCTAAAACGGGTAACAATATGAAGTCCAATATAACTCATATATACCGATTGAATATAGCGACCTATAGCTTTGAAAAAGTAGATTCCAACTAAACTAAGAGGGATAAGATAGAGCATCTCTTCTTTTTTAGCTATAAACATATCGTCCATAAGAGGTTTCATAATATGAGCAGTTGCAGCCGTCGCACTTACCGTTAATATAATCCCCATTAAAACTAAAAAAATATTGAAACTTATACTCTTTTATATAAGGTAAAAATCTTTTTAAAATTGATTGCAAATAGAAGTCCTTAGTCATATAATAACAGTATTTTACACTAATTTTTAATTATAAAGCATTAATATGGTAAAATCACTATTATTTTTTAGGATTAAAATGCAAACCAAACACCCTTTCATCTCAATAGTATGTCCTTGCTACAATGAAGAAGAAGTGATTAATCATTTTTTAAAAAGTATCACAAAGATACTTCAGACTAGTAAAAAGACATATGAAATAATTTTTATTGATGATGGAAGCACTGATAATACACTAGAAGTATTGATAGAATCTAAGAAAAACTATGAGCATATTAAAATTTTAAAACTCTCTAGAAACTTTGGTAAAGAGATTGCTTTAACGGCTGGGATTGATGCTAGTATTGGTGAAACAGTAGTTCCTATTGATGTTGATTTACAAGACCCCCCTGAAATTATTTTAGATTTTATAAAAAAATATAAAGAAGGCTATCATGTAGTAGTTGGTAAACGCGTTGATAGAACTTCAGACACATTTGCAAAAAAATTCTCTGCTGAAGCATTTTATAAATTTCATAATAAAATTTCTGATATTAATATCCCTAATAATGTTGGTGATTATAGACTAATGTCTAGAAAAGTAGTTGATGAGATAAAAAAACTTCCAGAATCTCAAAGATTTATGAAAGGGATTTTTGCTTGGATAGGTTTTAAAACAGCTACCGTTGAGTACAAAAGAGAAGTAAGAGTTGCTGGGAAAACAAGCTTTAATGGTTGGAAACTTTGGAACTTTGCGATTGATGGAATTACAAGCTTTAGTACAGTCCCCCTTAGAATCTGGCTATATATAGGAGTTGTGATTTCTGCTTTATCATTTATTTATGGCTCTGTTATCATAGTTAAGACCCTCATCTTTGGTGTAGATATAGCTGGTTATGCTTCTATGTTAACTGTTGTTCTATTTTTAGGTGGTGTACAACTTATGGGTATTGGGATTTTAGGTGAATACATAGGTAGAATCTACATAGAATCAAAAAATAGACCAATATATATAATAGAGAATGAATATTAAAAATTTATTCTTAAAACTATCAAACTATCAGATAATTAGATATGGATTAACAGGAGGAATATCTACTTTAATTCATATAAGTATTGCTTCTTCATATATCTACCTTATAGATTCTGATGTTTTAATTGCAAATACCTTAGGTTTTTGTATCGCCTTTATATTTTCATATTCTATTCAATCATTATTTGTATTTAAACATAAACTTAAAATATCAAAAACTATTAAATACTTTTTAGTGCAACTAGGAGCGTTAATGATTGCTTATTTTTCTTCAAATATTTTTGCATTTGAAAACTTATATATACAAACACTTGTAATATCTTTTTTACTACCACTCGTAACATTCTTTATACACAAATCTTGGACTTTTAAAATTACGAGAGAGGAAAAAACACCATATGCAACAAAATGATTTCTTAACAAATAACTTTAAATTTTTATATCCTTTCTTTTTCATGACAGGTCTTTTCTTATCATTTTGGTATGCCAGTCATCAAATAATGACGGGTGATCAGTACCAAATGATTCATAAAGGCTACATAGGATTTTTAACAGGTGAATGGTCTAGCTATGGAAATGCAGCAAGTGTTGTAGGGAATGTTCCAGGTTCTCTTTTAGCATTTGTTGTTGGTCTTCCTCTTTTTATAGTAGATTCTCCATGGGCACCAATGAGTTTTTTTAATCTTTTTACATGCCTTATCTTTTTTCTTACTTGATAATGTAGTAAAAGATATATTTGATACAAAAATCAGACTTGTTTTTTTTAGTTATTTACTGGTTAAACCCTTGGTTTTTATTTGAAAATATAATTTATAACCCATCATATCTTTTCTTTTTCTCTGCACTTCATTTATGGACAGCTTTTAAACTCAAAGAAGAAAGTTCATTTACCTATTCCTTTTTACATGTTCTATCTATCGGTATGGCTATGCAACTTCACTATTCATGGATTATACTTGCTATTATGAGTACAGTCTTACTCTATAAAAATATTGTAAAAGTTAATTGGTACGGTGTTTTCATTGCCTTTGTTGTCATTGTAATTTCACTCATTCCATATATTCAAGAATTTATGCAAAATGAAGCGATTAGAAGTAACGAAGGGAATAAAGACGGTGAAAGATATATTGGCTGGGGTGGTGTTCATGTCTATCCAGTCTTAAAGTCTTTTCTTTATTGGTTGAGATATGGTTCATTTATCTTTACAAACAAACTCATTACTGCTACAAATTTTGATTGGCTTACAGATTCATATTTTTTACAACAGATTTTTAAATATACCTATCAAGTAATTTTATTTGCATTTGGTGCAATAACCTTGTGGGTATCATTTAAAGCAAATCAATTCTTATATTTTCGATTAAAAGGTTCTTTTTTAACAAGATTTACAGGCTCAATAGAAAAAGAAAAGTGGTTGAGCATTTATATATTTAGTGCTATTCTCGGTGTTCTTATAAGTGCTATACTATCTCCAATCATTTTTAATTATTGGCACCTTCTTATTATATTTCCATATGCCTTACTTCCCTTTTTAATTTATCTACAAGCGTATAAAGGAAAAAAAATAAATATGTATTTTTTTCCTATTATTATTTATTTACTCTTTGTAAATTTAGTCGCTTCTATTGATAGTAAAAAGTTTTCTCATGAAGTTGATTATTCTACACAAGTAAATCAATATCTACAAAAAAGGTTCAACTAAAGATGTGTAAAAGAATACAAAAAACACTAGATATAGACTATAATACTCTCATTAACTATTTCTTAATCGCTTATGCCTTTTCACTACCAATTTCAAAAGCTGGAACAAATATTTTTGAAATATTAATTCTTTTATTATGGCTGTTTCAAGGAAATTTTCGAGAAAAATTTCTTTTGTATAAAAAAAATCTATTCTTTATTAGTTTTTTTAGTTTTCTTATTCTTCATATTATATCCATTCCATTTTCTAGTAGTCCAGAATTTGCATTGCTTTATATTGAAAAATATAGACATTTTTTAATTATCTTACCTATCTACTCATCTTTAAAAAAAGAGTACTTCAACTATATATTATCCGCATTTTTACTAGGTATGTTTTTTAGCGAGATACTCTCTTATAGTATCTTTTTTGAACTCATTACTTATAAAGATGTTTCTCCCTCAGATCCAGCACCTTTTATGGATCACGTAAGTTATAGTGTTTATTTAGCCTTTACCAGTATTCTTCTACTAACAAGATTGATAGATCAAACAGAAAAAAATCTAACTCCAAAAATATTTTACTTAATATTTTTTCTTAGTTCTAGTATTAATTTATTTATAAATGGCGGAAGAACAGGACAAGTAACTTTCATTATTTTGATTTTTACTAGCGTATTTTTAAGCTTAAAAAGTAAAGTATTATCAATAGTTTTTTCTATTGGACTTATTGCTGGAATTCTTCTTTTATCTTATAATTTTAGTCCTAACTTTAAAAACAGATCAGACCAGGCATACACAGGTCTTGAACAAATGATATATAAAAATAATTACAAATCGGATGGCTTTACACAAAGGATATCATTATGGATTGTTGGACTTGATAGTTTTCAAGATAATTTTCTTTTTGGTAAAGGCATTGGCAATGATACAAATGATATAGGTTTCTATGCAAAAAATAGAAATTTTGATCCTATATTTTTATCTCAATTTGGGGATCATCACAATATGTTTTTAATCACTGCTTTACAATTTGGAATCGCAGGTTTATTATCTATACTATTTATTTTTTATAGTATTTTTACTTTAAAATTTAAATCTAACATAAATAAAATTTTAAATTTAACTTTTATTGTTGGCTTTTTTTTATGGTCATTAGGGAATACAACATTTCATACAATGAACCCAATGACATTTTTTGCCCTATTCGCCGGTTTATTTAATAGTATATCCATAAAGAAATTTTCAAACGAGAAAGACAACGCTTCTCAGGTAAAAAAATAGTTGATTTTCCAGCAGGAAATGCTATAGCCTCAAATATTATATCTAGTATTGGTGCTACACCTATCTCTCTTTCCCTGAGTATTTTAAAACTGTTTACTTTAATAGATGGGGTTTACTTGGTGCTTACAAAATAATCCACCTAGTAAACATAAAAATTTTGGTATAACTTAATTATTATTACAAGGTACATAAGCTATTATAAGAAGACAATAAATTAACTGTTACACTAAACTATAAAGGATATACATGGGATATGAAGCATCAAAAACAAGAGAGATAATGACAGAGGACGAATTGAAATTATTTCTAGGAAATGGTATAGATATAGGATGTGGCTTAGATCCAATCATGCCTACAGCAAGACCATTTGACATGGATGATGGTGATGCTAATGAAATTACTAAATACGTAGATACAAAATACGATTATGTATTTTCATCTCACTGCTTAGAGCATATGCACAATCCAAAAAATGCGATCAAAGAATGGTGGAAACTTGTAAAGACTAATGGTCATCTCATTTTTACTGTACCAGATGAAGACTTATATGAACAAGGGTATTTTCCTAGTCTATTTAATTACGATCATAAATCAACATTTACAATTTCAAAAAGATCAAGTTGGTCAGACAAATCTCATAATGTTTTAGATTTAGTACATAGTTTAGATAATCACAAACTCATAAAAATTGAATTACAAGATTTAGGTTACAAGAGAAGTTCTTTATACCATTCAGTTTATAAAAGAGACACGGCTTACACATTAGTAAATATCGCAAGAAAATTCTCATCTTTATTTAAAGCATTTGGGATAAGAGATAATATCTACAGAGGTATTTGTCATACTCTTAGACTACCAATAGAACAAGGGCATAATAATGCTCAAGCACAAATTTTCATAATAATTAAAAAAATAGAAAACTAAAGTTTACTAAACATTGAATCTATTTTTTTTTCTATCGTTTTATCTGAAATACTTTGATGTTGATATAATTTTTCTTTATCAAAATGCTCATAAACAGATATAAATTTTTCATTATTAGGATCAACAAATATTGGATGTGTATATGTAAAGATAGTATATATATAATTTTCAAAAGCCATTGCTAGATGCATTAAACCTGTATCTGGTGTAACTATAAATTTTGTGATATTTATGATAGCTGCAACTTCTTCAATAGACATTGCCTTGAGTGTTATAAAAGGGATTGAAGTATTTTGCAAATACTTATTAATAAAATCATCTTGTATATATTCTTGACCAGGATTTGAAATAACAGCTGGTAAAAAACCATATTTTTCATATATATATTCTACAATATACAAATATTTTTTATACTCTAAAATTTTGTCTTCTTTACTAGAAGCTAAATTAAGTGTATAAATTTTATTTACATCATAATTAAAATCGGATAAATACTTATTGGTTTCTTTTTTGATTATATTTTGTAGATCAAATACTGGTTTTAATGAATACTGCTTCTCACTCAATGGTTCTACTATTGAAATCATATAGTTATTTAAAGTTTGTTCATCTTTTAATCTATCTTTTGCACATTTATTTTCTATGTTATATATATATTCTTTTCTATTTTGACAAAAGCCAAGTTTATATTTTGCACCAGATAGGGCAACCATTAAATGTGATGACCCTCCATTATATAAATTTACCAATAAATCAAGCTTTTCTGCTCGTATAGATAATATCCCATTAATCTTATTAATATTCTTTTTAAATTTATTAACTTTTTTTCTATCAATAATAATTATATCATCTACATAATTATTATTAACTAATACTGATTTTCCTATTGGGTCAGTTATTGCAACTATTTTTGAATTAGGGTAAATGTCCTTTAATGCCCTAAGTACAGGTGTTCTAAGTAATATGTCACCTAATAACCCAGAAATTATAACCCCTATTTTGTTTATATCTGACAAGTCATTTTTCTTATACTTTTTTAATAACATCGTATAACTTCTCTAATTGAGTATTTTTGTTAAATTTATTTTTCACTGTTTCGTATCCATGTTGTATTAAATTTTCTTTAAGTTCTATATTTTTATAGATTGATGTTATATTTTCGCTTAAGTTCTTAACAGATCCATCAAACAACAATCCATCCACACCATCTTCTATAATTTCCAAAGGCCCACCACTATTTGTAGCTATAACAGGTACTTTATTTATCATAGCTTCTATTACGACAAGTCCAAAAGTTTCATTTTTAGTTGCTAAAATATTGACATTAAAAAGTTGCATATACTCATTTACATTTTTTGTAAAACCTGTAAAAATGACTTTTTCATCAAGTCCTAAGTCTTTTACTTTTTGTTTCAACTCATCTAAATATTTTTCATCCATAGCTGAACCAACGATGAGAGCCTTTATATTTAAAGTATCTAACTCTTTAATCGTTTCAATAACCTTGTCCTGTCCTTTGCCTTCTTCTATTCGTCCAACTATGCCCACGATAAACTCATCCTGTATTTCATATTTATTTTTTAAACTCTTAACTATATTTTCATCAATTTTCACTTCTTCTGTTCCAAGATAAACCATTTCTAGTTGTGGTCTTACATCTTCTGGTATAAATTTTTCTAACTGTTCTTTAACCTTATTCGTCACCGCATGAATCATATCAATATTTTTATATAACCATCTATGATAAATATCATCTTTAAATCTAGTCATACCCATATGCCTACTCTGAATTAACTTTGGTTTTCTTCTACTTAATAATTTAGCTAAAACAACTGTTATCATATCTTTAGTCCAATGAAAGTGCACTATATCAATCTCATTACAATCTATATATTTTGCTAATTTTATAGCCGGCAGTATAGGGAAGAATTTATTTCTTTTTATATGGTGTTTGTTCTTCTCGTCTAAGTAATCATCGAGCTTTTGATTTGGAGCAACAACTATTTTACAATTTGTTTTGCTAGAAAAGTCTTTGTAACAACTTGTAACAAATATTTCTAGTCCACCAAGACCATGTGCCAAGCATAACTCTAAAATATTTTTATTTTTCATATAATTTATTTACTAGATTTTTTGTAGCGTTAAAAACAGCATCTACCTCCGGGCTTTCATACTTTATATTAAATACACAATCATGTTTTTCTTCTCTTGGCCAGTATCTAAATGGCGGAATATCAAAAAAAATACCTACCGTTGGAGTTTGTAAAGATATTGCCATATTTCTCACCCCTGTATCATTGGATACCAAACATCTAGTATTTGCAAGCATCTGCATCACTTCTTCTATACTTATTATTTCTTGGAGACTTACATTTGATTTATCTTTTAAAGGTTCATAAATATCTAAAAACTTTTCGTCCTCACCAATTCCTTGCAAAATCACATGATTATATTCTCGGTATTCATCAGATAATTTATCAATAAGAACTTTAAACTTCTCTTCTTCCCAACATTTATCTTTAACTGAGGCACCTGCAAAGTAAATAACCTGTTTTACATCATTTTTTGGATATTTTTTATTATTTCCATATTCAAGTGGTGTTTTCGTCTTGGCACCAAGAATATTTAACATATGTAAAACAGATTGTGCTTCAACAACAAAATCACTTCTTAGTGTTGCGATATCATAAAAAAATCGTCTTAATGATCTATATGGATATCCTATTTTAAGTTTTGAGTGGGATAAAATAACTAAAAGTAATGTAACAGTACTATCTGTTAAGTCAAAGATTATATCTTGAGGCTGCAAAGCTCTAGCTTGTTTAATTCTTGTAAATAAACTCGCTTTTTTCCCTTTATTTGAAGATACATATCGGTTCATAATATGCACATTATCAATCAAATCTATTGGCATACCATACATATAATGTTCTACTACACTTAATGTGATTCTAGCATTAGGGAAAAATTCTCTCAACTCAATCAAGAATGGTCTTATATTCATAAAATCACCAATCGCTGCATGACGAATAACAGTGATATTTTCAATTTCTTCATTAGTTACTGAGGCTAAATAAGCACGAGCTTTTTTAGAAGCAAATGCGCTGCCTCTTCTAAAGTTTAATTTCAATCAAAGTCCTTTTAATCTTAACTTTTAAAACTATTTTATTATATAGAAACTATCATGAATAATATATTAACTAACCTTTAAATTAATAAGTTTATGATAGAATAAATTTTAATAAATATGAAGGTAGATAAATGCTTAAATACATCCTAAAAATAAAAAGAGAATTAATCGCTTTCATTTCAAAAATATATGTAGACCATGTTACAACAAATTATCAAGGTTTAAATCTAAAAGTTCCTTTAATTCACGGCATGAGAAATGGTGGCTATATTGTACCTGCTGAACAGTGGATAACAGACTGTTTAACAGCATTTACATCCACAAACAAAGGTATGATTTTAGATATAGGTGCAAATGTTGGACTTATTCTTGTAAAATTAAAAACAATCTCAAATGATATTGAGTATTGCGGCATAGAAGCTAATCCTTCATGTTCTTTTTATACACAAGAGCTAATCAGATTGAACAAATTTACAAAAGCTAGATTATTTACAGTTGCACTTTCTGATTCCCTTGATTCCAGACGGTTTTATTCTAGTAAAGCTGGAGATTCTACAGGTTCTCTGATTTATGAACACCAAGAACAAAATAGTATGGAGTACTCATTTGATGTTGTGACAATTACAGGAGACCAATTTATAAGTACACTCAATATAAACGAAGATGGTATTTCTGCTATAAAAATAGATGTAGAAGGTGCAGAAATATATGTTCTTGATGGTCTTGTTGATACTATCAGTAAATACGAACCATATATCTTTAGTGAGATTCTTTACGCAAGTAGCCAAGAACAGAAACAGAGAGCCTTAGCTATTTCTAATCTCCTTGGTTCACATGGCTATTCTATTATTGGCATCAACCATGAAACACGAACACTTGAACTAATTAACGATATCAATGAGGTTGGTACAAAAAAATATGAGGCAGAATATGTATTTGTACCACATAACAAAATAGTATTATTTCTAAATGCAATGAAAAAAAATAAATCAGGTCTTAAAATTTAATAGACAAAGAATGTAGGTATATTAATGAAGTATAATTATAACATTCAAGAAGACTTTATTGCCTTTAAGGAATATTTACTAGATATTCAAGCATACTTTAGACAAAACAATACAACTATCCATAAAGCAAGAAATGAACTAAAAATCATCAATATAAACTCACTTGATACTGTTGTCAAGTCATTCAAGGTACCAAATATTTTTAGAAAAATTATTTATACCTATTTTCGAGATTCTAAGGCAAAAAAATCTTATGAGTACTCAGTAAAACTAAAAGATTTTACCCCCTCACCTATTGGATATATAGAGTTTTATATAAAAAGCTTAATCAATGATAGCTATTTTATAAGCGAAAGATTCGACTATGACTTCACAATTAGAGAACCTCTACTTGATGATGGATTTAAAAATAAAGAAGCTATTTTAAGGGCCTTAGCCAGGTTTTCTCTGCAATTACATAATCAAGGTATATTTCATGATGACTATTCTCCTGGAAATATTCTTATAAAAAAAGAAGACTCTCATTTTATATTTAAAATTGTAGATGTAAATAGAATGAAATTTTTCGACTTAAAACAAAAAGACAGAGCTAAAAACTTCTCTAAACTTTGGGCAAGTGATGATGAACTAAAAATTATTGCAGATGAATATTCAAAATATTATAGTTCTAGTGAAGATTTTGCAAAACAAATGTGTTACTACTCAAATAAAAATAAAAGAATAAAAAACTTCAAAAAAAGGCTCAAAGGAAAACCTGTAAATGATTGAAAATGAAATTACAAATATTTCTTGCGTACTTATTGTCAAAGATGCTGAGCATACAATTAAAAAAGCCTTAGATGCACTCGAAATATTTAAAGATGTAGTACTTTATAGTAATAATTCGACAGATAAAACAGATGAAATTGCGAAGAGTTATTCTAATGTACACCTTGTATCTGGAGATTTTATTGGCTTTGGTTCAACAAAAAATAAGGCTGCTACTTATGCTAAAAATAATTGGATTCTTTCTCTAGATGCAGATGAAGTGTTAAGTAAATCTTTTATAAATAATCTCAAAGCACTCAAGCTAACAACAAACAATGTTTATTCTATATTAAGAGCCAACTACTACAAAACAACACAAATAAAACATTGTTGGGGTAATGATATAATTGTCAGACTTTATAATAGAGAAATAACTTCTTTTACAGATAAAAAAGTACATGAGTTCATAATAAATGACAATTTGCATACACAACAAATAGATGGTATAGTTGAGCACTATCCCTATTCTACAATTACAGATTTTATTGTAAAACTCGATAGGTACTCAAGTATATTTGCTCAAGACAATGTTGGTAAAAAAAGTTCTTCTCCATTAAAAGCTATCTTAAACGCTAGCTTTTCTTTTTTTAAAACATACTTCTTAAAACGAGGTTTTTTAGATGGCTACGCTGGTTTAGTTATAGCCTTTTCCCATATGGCAACAAACTTCTACAAATACATAAAACTCTATGAATTAAACAAAGAACTAAAAGAGAAGTAATTTTTTCTTAACCTCATCAAATAATTCCATCTTAGCATCTGCTTCTTTTGGAATCATAAAATGCTCTTGTTTAGCATCTTCTCCTACCCCCTTCCAACGCGCAGCACTTGCGAACAAAGAGTTTCCAAAAAATGTCATCGTAGATGTTCCAACCAAAGATGCTAGATGATAGGTTCCAGTAGAAGTACTCACAAAAAGTTTAAAACTGCTCACAAGTTTTGCAAAATACACAAGTCCGTCTAGCGATAAGTAAAATACTATATTTGTATCATAAAATCTATTTTGCATAGCTTCATAAAGGTCTACTTCATCAGGTCCAAAAGTCATGACGACTTGGTACTTTTTCATAGCTAAAACATTTCTAATAAGCATCTCATATTCATCAAGATTCCAGTTTGCATCTGAAGAACCTCCAAAGCCTACATGAAAACAAACAACTTCTTTTTCTATGTCATTATTGATACAAAAAATTTTATATATATCTTGAGCATCTGTGAACTCTAAAAGAGGCTGTTTATACTTTAAGTCGATGCTAGGAAATAAACTTTTAGTAAGTTCAAGATTATATTCAAACTCTGCCATTTTCACTTGACTTCTTCTTTGTGGGACTCTTTGTGTATAAAATATTTGTGCAATTTTTGTTGCTGGAGCGATTCTTATTTTAATTTGAGCCATAAATTGCGCTAAGGCAACTCTTGTATTTGAGAACAAAGTTATCGAAGCAGCTATCTTGTAAGAAGATAAAGTACGAGCCAAAGTAAAGAAATTTTGCCCTGTATCAACAATTACCTCATCAATGAAGTCGCATTTTTGTGCTAAAGTTTTGTTTAACGGGGCTACTAGAACTATTATCTTATTTTCTGGATTATATTGCTTTAGAACATACATTGAAGGAAGTGCCGTTATAAAGTCACCTAACTTATCATTTCTAACAACTAAAATATTCATATATCTTCCCTTGTATAAAAATTTATTTTACTATTAATAGGATATAATCCACCTTATGAAAGAACCTTTTGCATGGGATAATTATTCCGACCAACCAGCACTACTTAAAGACAAAACCTATAAGAAAAAGATGCGAAAGAAAGCATTTTTTTCGCTTTTAAAAACATTTTTTGTCTCACTTGTTATTCTCCCCTTATCATTAATCGCTACGCCCTTTATAAAAAGAAAGGAAATAGACTCATCCACTTTTTTTTGTTTAGGAGTTGATTTTACTAGAGAAAGTAAACTAACACTAGAACTTATAGAAGAACTTCAGATAAAAAGAGTTTTAGTTCGTATAAAACTATGGGAGATGCAATCTCTAGGTGAATTGAAAATATTTCTACAAAAACTACAAAATAAAAAAATCACCTTAAAAATAATGCAAGATAGAGAAAATATAGAAGACTTAGAACTTTTTAAAAGGAATCTCCAAAGTATTTTTACACAACTTGATGGACTCGTAGATATTTATGAGGTAGGTTCTACTATTAACAGAAGTAAATGGGGATTTTTTAGCGTTGAAGAATACAATAGATTCTACCAAGTAGCCTACCAGCTCCAAAAAAAAAAGAATTTCCAAATATAAAACTCATAGGAAGTAGTGTTATAGATTTTGAGTACCACTTCACAGCACACACGCTCTTTAACTTTTTCAAATTTAAATACGATGGAGTCTCATCTTTACTTTATGTAGATAGACGAGGAGCGCCTGAACATATGCAAATGGGCTTCGCACTCTCGGATAAAATATCTCTGTTAAGTACTCTAGTTTGGTTAAGTCCAAAAAGCAAGAATGAACTTCATATTACAGAAACAAACTATCCACTATCTGGTACTGCTCCTTATGCACCTACGAGTGAGACTGAATGTATTGATGAAGAATCTTATGCAGATTTTATGCTCCGTTATTACCTTCTAAGTTTCGCCTCACAACAAGTTGATTCAGTATCGTGGCATCAGCTATTTGCACGAGGGTATGGGCTTATAGACAACATATATGGCATTAGATATACACCTGCTTTTAGTACTTACAAGTTTATGTTTAAAAATCTTAAAAATGCACAGTTTTTGCGTCTTGATATTGAGCGAAATTATTATATATTACAATGTCTTATTAATGAGAATTTATTACAAATTCACTGGACCTTAAAACCAACAACACTCAAAAATGAAGATTACTTTAAAGTCTACTCTCGTGATGGAGAGCTTATTGAAGATGAAGTTTTAAACATTGCTTCATCACCAATATATATTTTTATAGTAAAATCAGTTCCAAAACATATTAACTGTTTATAAGGGAAGTTCATGCGTATTTTAATTATTTTACCAAACTGGTTAGGCGATGCTATTATGGCGACTCCAGCCATAGAACTTTTAGCTAAGTTTCATCCAGATGCTAGATTTACATTTCTTGGAAGCTATATATCTATAGAAGCTTTAAAACATCATCCACAATGTGAAAGAGCCATCGTTGATGAAACAAAGAAATCATCAAACAGACTTTATGCTACATATAAACTAGCGCGTTCTCTTGGTGAATTTCATCTTGCCCTTACATTTAGAAACCAAGTCTATTCATCTCTTTTACTACGCTTTACAGGTACTGTAGTTTGTCTTGCAAAGCGTTCGTGGCACTCTATATTTTTACTCTCGCACACTCCACAAATAAACTCTAAGCAGCATCTAGCATTACAATACTCAGAATTAGCTATAATAAATAATGATGCATATAAAAATAATGCTATCTCCAATCTAAAACTCTACATTACAAAAGAAGAGTTCAAAAAACCTACCTTAGGAATAAATGCAGGGGCAACTTACGGAAGTGCGAAACGATGGTATCCTGAAAAGTTCGCCCATGTTGCATCTGCATTTAGCGATACTTTTGACATTTTAATTTTTGGTGGACCAAATGAAGAAGAAATGGCAGGAGATATAGAGCAGCATCTTATGGCTCAAAATGTATCCAACTACACAAACTTAGCTGGAAAAACAAATATACAAGAATTATGTGCAAAAATAGGTGGATGTTCTTTATTTATAACAAATGACAGTGGACCTATGCATGTCGCAGCGGCATATCAAGTTCCAACAGTAGCTATATTTGGACCAACAAAACATGAAGAAACATCGCAGTGGATGAACGAAAAAAGTAAAATAGTACGGCACAATATGGACTGTTCTCCTTGTATGAAAAGAGAATGTCCTCTACAACACCACGAATGTATGACTACTATTACAGCAGACGAGGTTATAGATGCTATAAAAGAGCTAGGTTTCTAGCAAGTACTTCCTTGAATTTTTTCTATCGTTTTAGTAGTACTTTTTCCATTAACAAAATCAACAAGTTTTAATTCCCCTGCAAACTCAGTTCCCACAACTTCTTTACCCTCATAATCTCCACCTTTTACTAAAATATCTGGCTTAATCATTTTAATAAGTTCTAAGGGAGTATCTGATTCAAAAGGAACAACAAAATCCACAGCTTCAAGTGCAGCTAAAAGATAGGCTCTATCTTCAGCAATATTAACAGGACGACTTGGACCCTTTAAACGGGACACTGAAGCATCTGAGTTTAAACCAACTACTAAAATATCTCCAAAACTTTTTGCAATTTGAAGATATTTTACATGACCAACATGAAGGATGTCAAAACAACCATTTGTAAAAACAATCTTTTTTCCATTGGAAGAACATCGAGCAACTATAGCTTCTATCTCATCAAATGTTTTTATATGTGCATCTGATGTACTTTTATGTAAACTTGCTTCATATTCTTCTATCTCATCAAGCGTAACTGTTGCAGAACCGATTTTACCGACAACTACACCTGCAGCAAGATTAGAGAACTTTGCAGTGTCTGCTATACTCATGTTTGTGGCAAGAGCAAAAGCAATAGATGCGATAACTGTATCTCCAGCACCAGTAACATCAAAAACCTCTTTAGCCACCGTAGGAAAAATTTCAACTTTTTGCTCATAAGTAGCTATACCATCTTCCGATAAGGTGATTAAAGAAATATCCAATTCGCAATCTTTTTTTAATTGTAAAAGTGCCTTTTTAAGAGAACTCTCATCTTTAATATCTATACCTGTTGCAAGAACAGCCTCTTTTTTGTTTGGTGTTAAAAGGTATGCTCCCTTATATTTTGCAAAGTTACTTCCCTTTGGATCAACTAGGACTTTAATATCTTTTTTGTTTGCTATATTTATCACTGCTTGACATAGCGTATCTCTAAGAACTCCTTTGCCATAATCTGAGAGGATAATCACATCATAGCTATCAACTGTTTCCATTATTGATTCTAAGATGCTAGCTACGCTAAGGTAATCTATGTTATTTTTACTTTCTTTATCATAACGGATTACTTGCTGAGAAGATGCAATCACCCTACTTTTTTTAGATGTTTTACGCCCTTTTTCAGTTACAATATTTCTCGTATCAACATCAATAGACTTTAGCATATCCATTAGCTCAATACCGATTACATCATCACCTATTACACTTGAGACACTCACATTAGCACCAAGCGCTCTAAGGTTGTTTATAACATTACCCGCACCACCAAGTACGGTGGTTTCTTTAGTAATATCTACAACTTGCACAGGAGCTTCAGGAGAAATTCTCTCACATGTTCCCCATAAATAATGGTCAATCATCAAATCACCAATAACTAAAATATTCACTTCTGCTTTTTTAAGATTTTCCACTACTTAACCTCTTCTTCATACACTCTTTTTATCTCTTTGACATAAGCCTTAATTCCATCTTCCATCTCAAAATTTGGCGCATAGCCTAAAACTTCTTTAGTAGATGCAATATCTGCTTCTGTATGAAGTTGGTACGAACCAATAAAAGGATTTGGAATGTATTCACAGATAAGCTCTGTTTGAAGTTCATGCTGTAATATATCTACAATATCTTGAAAACTTCGAGCCTTTCCTGTTCCAACATTGTAGATGCCACTTTGTTTTGCTTGCATAGCTTTAACATTTGCTTGAATAATGTCTTCTATATAAATAAAATCTCTTAAAATCTTATCACTATCTTCAAAAAGACGAGGATTTTTACCTGAAAGTATCTGATGACCAAATTGTAAAACCATAGATGCAGTTGTATTTTTAAAATACTCACCTGCTCCGTAAACATTAAAGTATCGAAGGCCTACTATCGAAATGTCTGTTTTTTTCATATACTCACGACTTATATTGTCCATACTAAGTTTTGAAAAGCCATATACATTCTGCGGAGACTCTCTTCCTACTCTTTGAGGAGACTCAGCGTTACCATAAGTAGCAGCTGAAGATGCATAAACCATATTTGCATTATGTTTTAAGGCCAAATTTAAGAGGTCTTTGTATGCGTTAACATTTGTTTTTATCATCAAATCTTGTTCAAGTGCCGTAGTATCAGAAATAGCAGCCTCATGAAAAATATAGTCAAAGTTATAGTTTACTTCTAAGTTTAAAAGTAGGTTTTTATCATTAATATCGCCACTAATTACTTCACCATTAAATCCTAAAAGGTTCTTAAAATGCCCAAAACTCTTTAGATTACCGTTAGATAAGGTCTCACCACTTCTAAAAGCATCTACGATAACGACCTTGGCATTAGGATGATTATTTTGAAAATAAAATGCTAAATTAGAACCTATAAATCCAGCTCCACCTGTTATTAAAATTGTTTTATCTTTCAATTCATCGTCAATATATTTCATTTATTTATCCAATAATGTTTAATTTACTTATATAATACACTATAATCCATTAACAAGTATTTAAGACTCAAAGCACTATAATAAGCGTGAAAATTAATCCTAAGGAAATATAATGAAAAAAATCGTAATCGCTACAATCGCTACTTTAGCACTAGCAACAGCATCAATCGCAGCAGTAAATGGTAAAGCTTGTACATCTTGTCATGGTGCAGACTGGTCTAAAAAAAGCTCTTGGTAAATCTAAAGTTGTTTCAGAAATGACTCACGCAGACATCGCTCATTCACTTAAAGGTTACAAAACTGGAACTTACGGTGGTCCAATGAAAGGTCTTATGAAAGGTCAAGTAGCTAAATATTCTGATGCAGATTTAGAAGCATTCGCTCAAACAATCGGTAAATAATTTCTGAAACTTATAGACCTTTTATTCGGGTCTATAGTTTTTTTCTAAGGCTTCTCTTTTTTTCTCTAATTTATAAGCATCATTTAGCTCATCTTCACCATCAAACTTTGTAGCATTTCTAAATTTATCTTCGTCATCAAACTGACCATTTTTTACAGCCCAAAAAAATCCAGCTAATGCAATTGAGCCTAAAAAGATAGACACGCTCATCATCATAACTATTATCCAATCATCCATATGTATTTCCTTTAATTTTTATTCCATTTATGGCGTATACGCATTGAGTTACCAACAACAAGTAAAGAGCTTACACTCATCGATATCGCAGCTATAAGAGGTATAATATAGCCAGCCATTGCTAAAGGAATAGTTACAGCATTATAAATGAGGGATATCCCTAAATTTTGTTTTATAAGTCCATATGTAGTGCGTGAAATTTTAAATGCTTCGTCTAAAGATTCTAGGGAATTATTTAAAAGTACAACATCCCCGACTTCTATTGCTATGTCACTTCCGCTTCCCATAACAATCCCAATATCTGCATTTGCTAATGCCAAAATATCATTAACACCATCTCCAACCATTACTACTTTTTTTCCACTTCTGTGAAGTTTTTGTATATAATTAGCTTTATCTTCTGGACTTAGTTCGCTTTTATATTCATTAATACATATTTCATTTGCTACACTTGAAGCTATATTTTCATTATCACCCGTCAACATAATTGTATGAATATTTTTATTTTTCACACTTTGGATTAACTCTTTAGCATGATTTTTAATTGTATCAGTTAATTCATACACTCCAAGGACTTCATTATTTATAGTAAAATAAAAAAGTGTATGCTTAGTGTCAAATTTAAATGTAATATTATGTGTATTTAAAAGTTTAGCATTGCCACCTAAAATCAAATCCGAGTTATATTGTGCTTGTATTCCAGATGCAGGAACTTGTACATAATCATCTAAGATATATTCACCAATACTTTCTTCTTCTTCTTTTAAATAAGCTACTATTCCTTGAGAGACTGGATGCTTAGATGATTTTACAAGTGAATATAAAATATTTTTATCAAATTCTTTATAAAGTGTTTCTTTGATTACAGCAGGTTTCCCAAGCGTAATAGTTCCTGTTTTATCCAAAACTAGTGTGTCAATATTTGCCATTGTTTCGAGTTGTGCAGCTTCTTTAAAAAGTATACCTCGAGATGCTCCTAAACTTAATCCTACTAATGTTGCAACAGGAGTAGCTAGGGCTAAGGCACAAGGACAAGCAATAATAATAACAGAGATTCCAACCATAAAGGAAACTTCAAAACTATGGGGCCATAACCACCATATAAAAAATGTTGCAAATGCCAAAAGCAATATAGTAGAAGAAAAATATTCTGAAAGTATATTTGCAAGTTGTTCAATTTTTGGTTTTTTATTTATAGCCGATTCAAGCAATGAGACTAAAGATGAAAGTGTAGAATGTTCAAAATCTTTTGTAGCACGAAAATGTATATTGGCATCTATGCTTACCGTACCGCTTATTACATAACAAGACTGACTCTTATAAATAGGCTCACTCTCACCAGTAAGGCTTGATTCGTCAAAAGAGCCTTCTCCTTTTACTATCTCTCCATCAAATAAAACTTTTTCACCAGAAGATACAACAATAATATCTCCAACATTTACATCAGCGATTAAACATGAAACTATCTTTTTATCCCTTAATACATTCACTTCACTTGGAATATTTTTTCCAATGATGTCTAAGGTATCAGCAGCATTCTTTTTACTAAGCACTTCTAAAAATTTTCCAATAAGCACAAAAGTAATAATCATACTTACAGAATCAAAATAGGCTTCACCAAGTTCTAAAACAGTTATGTAAATGGAATAAATGTAGGTTAAAAAAGCTCCAGTTGCTACTAAAATATCCATATTTACTATCTTATTTTTTACTCCGTAGTAAGCACCACGAAAGAAAATCCATCCACTGTAAAATAAAATAGGTGTAGATAAAATCCATTCAGCAGTATTTAAAATAGTTTTCATACTTTGTGTCATTCCAGTAAAGTAACCTGCGTATTGAGCCACTGCTATCATCATTATATTCATAGATGCAAAAAGTGCTACTGCTAAACGTAAATAGTACTCACGTCTTTTTGCATTTGCTCGAACTTCTTGAACATCAGCGTCATAAGCAAAAGCGTTGTAGCCAATAGCTCGAATCATATCAATAATTTGGGAGAGTTTAAGAATTGAATCAACCCATACAATCGTTGCTTTATTATTTGTAAAATTAATATTTGCTTCTACAATTCCATCCATTTTTTGTAATGATTTTTCATTAAGCCATACACAAGCAGAACAATGAATCCCCTCAATAACTAAAGAAACTTCGCTAAAACCATCTTTATTTGTACGAACAAATTTATCATAAAATGATTTTATATTAAAATTACTAGAATCCTCATAATTTATACTAGGTGGAGTTAAAGTAATATCACCCGTTTTATCATAAAAACTATCAAGACCTTTCTCGTTTAAAAGATGAAATATACCTTGACAACCTTTACAACAAAAATAATGCTCATTCTCTTTAATTAAAAAAGATTCATCAAACTCTAAATGACAATGAGCACAAGCTATTTTTTCAGACACACTCAAACCTAGCTTTTAATCTGTTTTTTTTAATTTTGCTACATTGTTCTACATATCCATTCATGCAAATAAACACTCCAAAGCTATCAATTGCTTTAGCAAAACCAATCGCCATTCCTAGATTTAAGGATGACTCAATAGCTTCTATCTCAAAAGGTTTCATAGCGCCGACTAAGATTATTTTTCTATCTTCAAAAATTTCATCTAAAAACTCAGCAGATTCACTCATTGTATCCGTTCCATGAATTATAATAAAAGTGTCTTCTTTGGATTCCATTATAATACTAGCAAGCATTTTTCTATCATTTATATCCATATCTAAACTATCTTTATAAATTACACCTGCAACATTATATTTTATATGAACAGTATCTAAAATATTCTCAATAGCAATATTATCAACAGGAACTTCAAGTTCTCCATTTAATGTATTGTACCTTTTGTTTAAAGTTCCACCAGTATTTAGTATTAACATTTTTTTATTTCCATATTTCGTTTAATGAAGAAACTATTTTAGTTGCTTTAGACACTTTTATATTCTTAGTTTCATCAAAAAGATACATATATTTGAGACCGGCTTTTAATCCAGCTTCAATATCTGTTTCTTTATCTCCTATAATAATAGAGCGACTTAAATCTATGTCAAAATCTTTTTCTGCATTTAAAAGCATTCCAGCATGTGGCTTTCTACAAGTACAATTTCCAGAGATTGAGGGGTGATGTGGACAGTGGTACACTTTAGTAATCTTTATACCATTAGACTTAAATGCTTTTACCATCCAAGTACTCAACAAAGAAAAATCTTCTTGTGAATAATAGCTTCTTGCAATACCAGACTGATTAGTAACAACAAAAATTTCATATCCAAGGGACTGATAATAGTGGCACAAATCAAAGATACCTTCGATAAATTCAAAATCTTCTATTTTATAGAGGTAATCTTTTTCAATATTGACAACACCATCTCTATCTAAAAAAAGAGCTTTTCTCATAAACTACTTACTAACACCATCAGCAAATATTTCTTTTTCAATAATATCACAAATTATATGACCAATTAAAATATGTGATTCTTGAATACGAGGGGTAGACTCAGAAGGTACAATTAAAGATATATCTGCTTGTTTTGCCATTTCACCACCATCTCTTCCTACTAAAGCTACCGTAAAAATATTCTTTTTCTTTGCACTATGGAATGCTTTAACAAGATTAATAGAATTGCCCGAGGTAGAAATTCCAATAAATATATCCCCATCTTGTCCCATACCTTCTAGCTGGCGAGAAAAGACTTGGTCATATCCATAATCATTTCCAATAGCAGTTAAAGCTGAAGTGTCTGTAGTAAGTGCTAAAGAAGGAAGAGAAGGTCTATCAAAACCATAGCGTCCGACTAACTCAGCTGCAATATGCTGTGCATCTGCTGCACTACCACCATTACCTGCTAAAATAGTTTTTTTATTTGTGTGATAAATTTCAACACATTTTTTTGAAACTTCTTCTATTTTATTTAAAAGTTCATCATTATTATAAATATCTAGTTTAGTTTCGTATGATTTTTTGATTTGATGTTTAATATATGATTTCATATTGATTCCTATAAATTAATA